>DAIDJN010000056.1:0-182225 GCA_027451365.1 Phycisphaerales bacterium
GGAGCGGATTGAAACAGAAAGAGAACAGATCAGCGGCCTCTGGGCAGTAGTTCTCCGTGGCCACCGGCCACGGAGCGGATTGAAACTCAATGATCGATTCCAGTACATCCGACCGCAAAGTTCTCCGTGGCCACCGGCCACGGAGCGGATTGAAACTTTGGAACCGTTGCGAAATTGGGCATGAATAATCGTTCTCCGTGGCCACCGGCCACGGAGCGGATTGAAACCAACTGGTTTGATAGTTTTGGACAATGGTACTTGTTCTCCGTGGCCACCGGCCACGGAGCGGATTGAAACCATTCCGGTCGTGTGACCCTTATTTTCAGCGTGAGTTCTCCGTGGCCACCGGCCACGGAGCGGATTGAAACAATTGCTTTACGAGTGTGTAAGCAAAATGACTGCGTTCTCCGTGGCCACCGACCACGGAGCGGATTACAACCACGGGGCGGCGGCTTGTGGCGCAGACGTCCCGTCTGCTTTCGTTCCAATGGGCCTGCGCCGCCGCGCAGATTGACGCGTGGCGGAATGATGAAATTATTCCACCGTGACGCTTTTGGCCAGATTGCGCGGTTTGTCCACGTTGCAGCCTCGGGCGACTGCGGCGTGATATGCCAGCAGTTGCAATGGCATGACAGTAAGCAGTGGCTGGAGTGGTTCAATGGTATCCGGCACGGTGAAGACATGGTCGGCGACGGTGCGGATGTGTTCATCGCCTTCGGAGGCGACGGCAATAATGCGGCCGCCGCGGGCTTTGACTTCCTGAATATTGCCCAGAAGCTTTTCATATTGCGTGCCACGTGTGGCGATGAACACAGCAGGCATGCCGGGGTTGATAAGCGCAATGGGACCATGCTTCATTTCGGCGGCGGGCAGACCTTCGGCATGAATATAGCTGATTTCCTTAAGCTTCAAAGCCCCTTCCAGAGCGACGGGATAATTGAACCCGCGGCCTAAAAAGAGCCAGTTTTCCCGATGGCAGTATTGGGTGGTCACATCGCGAATCTGCTGGCTTTGTTCCAGAACGTGGCGCATCTGTTCGGGAATTCGTTCAAGAGCGGCCAGAAACTGATCAAGTACGGACTGGGACATATATTTTCGGCGGGCGATGGACAGGGCCAGTAGAATTTCAACCACAATCTGTCCGCAGAATGCCTTGGTGCTCGCGACGCCAATTTCCGGCCCCACGTGCAGATAAATGCCGGCGTCGGTTTCCCGAGCAATGGTGCTGCCGACGACATTCACAATACCCAGGCTCATGGCACCGCGATCTTTGGCTTCGCGCAGGGCGGCCAGCGTGTCCGCAGTTTCGCCGGACTGGCTGATGGCCAGCACAATGGTGCCATCTTCAATAATCGGGTTGCGGTAACGGAATTCGCTGGCGTATTCAACTTCTGTGGGAATTTTGGCCAGCTCTTCAAAAAGAAATTCCCCCACCAGACCCGCGTGCCATGCGGTGCCGCAGCCGGTGATAATAATGCGGCGGGCGCGCACAATATCGCGGCTAAGCTGGGATATCCCGCCAAGCACGACGCGTCCTTCGTTTTTATCCACCCGGCCGCGCAGGCAATTGGCGATGGCTTCGGGCTGTTCAAAAATTTCCTTAAGCATGAAATGGGTAAATCCGCCAAGTTCAATCTGCTGAAGTGAAAATTCGACTTCCTTCACACTTTTGGTGACGGGAATATCGTCAATGGTAGTGGTGGTGAACGACTTGGGTGTGAGGAGCGCCATTTCATTGTCGTTCAGATAAACCACCTGGGTGGTATGTTCGACAATGGCCGCCGCATCAGAAGCGACGATGTATTCATCCTTGCCGACGCCGATAATCAGCGGCGAACCGCGGCGGGCGACCACCAGATGGTCAGGTTCATCTTTGGCCATCACGGCAATGCCGTAGGTGCCGCGAATTTCATGAAGTGCGGCCTGCACCGCCTTAATAAGGTTTCCCTGGTAAAAGTGTCCGATCAGCATGGCCAGGACTTCGGTATCTGTCTGTGTGCTGAAGGTGTGTCCTTTTTCCTGCAGGAACTGTTTAATGGCGGAATAATTTTCAATAATGCCGTTGTGGACCAGGGCAATCGTGCCGCGGTCGTCTGTGTGGGGGTGGGCATTGCATTCGGTTGGCGCGCCATGGGTTGCCCAGCGGGTGTGGGCCATTCCGATGTGCCCGTGCGGGACATTTTTTTCCTCATCCAGAGCGGCTTCCAGCACGCTTATGCGTCCGGCGGCCTTGCGAATGAAAAACCCGTTGGGTCCGCCTATGCAGATGCCGGAGGAATCGTACCCGCGGTACTCCAGGCGCTTAAGCCCTTCAAGCAAAAGTGAATTGACCTGCTTTTTACCAACATAGGCCACGATTCCGCACATGCCAACAAGCTCCTGTATGCCACCAGACCCGAATCTTACCTTAAAGGTTATCGGAATAACCTCACCGCATACTATAGCACAATTTGTCCGGAGAAAGGCGTTTAATATGGAAGGAAAAGGAAAAGGTCGATTTTGGGCAGACCGACGTATTGCGCGGGTTTCAACCGAGGCAGGCCGGGTTTCCCCGGATGTTTCCAATTTTAATTGGATTTCGAGAAATTGGCGCCGCCATTTCCTAAATTCGCGATGTTGCTAGAATGGATTCGCATACAAAAGTTTAACGGGCGGCCAAACAGGAGTTCTTGCATGAATCCTTTGCCAAGTTACCGACCGGAGCAAATTCGCAACATTGTTCTGCTGGGGCACGCGGGCGCGGGCAAAACCACACTTGCCGAGGCGATTGCCCACCGCTGCGGGGTTACCACGCGCATGGGTTCGGTGGAAGAGTCGAACACCATTTCGGATTTTGAACCCGAGGCGCGGCTGCATAAGCATTCCACGAATTCGGTCCTTATGTTTGCCAACTACAAGAACCGGGAAATTAATCTGATTGATACTCCCGGCTACCCCGATTTTGTCGGCCAGGCGCTGGCGGCGATGTCCGCGGTGGAAACGGCCGTGCTTGTGGTCAACGCGGTGCAGGGCGTGGAATTCAACACGCGGCGGCTGTTTGGTGCGGCGGGTGAAATGGGGCTGGCCCGCATGATTGTGGTAAACCGGATCGACCAGGTCCGGAATCCCGGGGCGCTGGTGGAACAGATAAAAAGCAGTCTGGGTTCGCAACTTCACTGCATTAACCTGCCGTGCGGCAACGGAACGGATGTCATTGACTGTTTTGAAGAACAGACGGGCAATGCGGATTTCGGGTCTGTGGCGGAAATTCACCGGGAAATGGTGGAATCTGTTGTGGAGGTGGATGACGCCCAGATGGAAAAATATCTGGGGGGCGAACCGATTGACCTTCCGGAGCTGCGCCGCTGCTTTATTCAGGCGATGACAACCGGTCATGTGGTACCGATTTTATTTACCAGCGCTAAAACCGGCGCGGGCATCGACGACCTGTTGCATATTGTGGTGGAAGATTTACCTTCACCGGTCAGTGGCCGGGCGAAGCGGTTGCATATGGGTGAAGGAAAAGCAACGGCGGAAGCGGGGGGGCTGGTGGAATTTCCGGCGGACCCGGACGCTCCGCTGCTGGCGCATGTGTTCAAAGTGACCAGCGACCCGTATGTGGGAAAGCTATGCATGATGCGCATCATTCAGGGGAAACTGGAGGCTTCCACCGCGTTTGTGTATGGGGCGGAAAAACGCACCCACAAGGCGGGCCATGTGCTGAAAGTGGAGGGAAGAGAGCATCCGGAGGCATCGGTGGCGTACGCCGGCGATATTGTGGCGGTGGCCAAGCTGGATGACCTGCATGTGGACGCGGTGGTTCATGCGCCGGGCGCGGCGAACAACCTGCGGCCGGTGCTGCCGCGATATCCAACGCCGATGTTTTCAGTGGCGGTAACGCCGAAATCCCGTGGCGATGAGGTAAAAATTTCGGCGGCGCTTTCAAAATTAATGGAAGATGATCCGACGTTTCGGGCGTCGCACGATCCGCAGACGCACGAACTGGTGATTCATGGACTGGGCGATCTGCATTTACGGGTGATGCTGGAAAAAATGAAAAATCGCTTTAACCTGGATGTTTCTGCGGCTCCGCCGCGGATCGCGTATCGCGAAAGCATAGCGACCCGAGCGGAAGGGCATTACCGGCATAAGAAGCAGTCGGGCGGCGCGGGGCAGTTTGGCGAAGTGTACCTGCGGGTGGAACCGCTGGAGCGTGGCAATGGTTTTGAATTTGTGAATGATATATTCGGGGGCACTATTCCGGTGCAGTACATTGCGTCTGTGGAAAAAGGCGTGCACGACGCAATTGAACGCGGGCCGCTGGCCGGTTATCCGGTGCAGGATGTGCGCGTGATTGTGTACGATGGCAAAAGCCATCCGGTGGATTCCAAGGACATTGCGTTCCGGATAGCGGGCAAGATGGCGTTTCATGACGCATTGCTGAAGGCCAGGCCGGTACTGCTTGAGCCATTGGTTTCACTGGAAGTGGTCGTGCCCGAATCGCATCTGGGTTCGACGACCGGTGATTTGAACGGCCGGCGTGGCCGGATTAACGGCACTGATTTACTGCCCGGCGGGCTGGCGGTCATTCGCGCCACTGCGCCGCTGGCCGAGCTGACGCAATACGACAGTCAGTTACGGAGTGCGACGGGCGGACAGGGAAGTTTTGTAATGGAATTTTCACATTATGATGCGGTTCCGCCCGCATTGCAGATAAAAATAGCCAGTCAGTACAAGGCCGCCGTACCGGAAGACTGAAAACAATGAACCGTGGCCGATGCATAACGAATCATATTCGATGAACGGATGAATTATCATCCATATTCAAAGATAAAAAAGCCCATGTGCAACGCACGCGGGTCGATGCGCAACTGGAAGTGCGGATGTTTCGTCCTGGGATTCGGCGGAGGTTGAGCAATGCAAAAAGAGCCTGCCGCACATATTGTGAGGCAGGCTCCTGAAAGGAGAGTCATTCCAGTTTAACCACGCTGTTTTCAATGCACAGGATGGAAAATTCCATCTGCCACCGGCGGTTAATGTATCGGAATGGAGTCAATTATTTTTTCTTGCCGGCGGCTTTTTTCGGCTTTTTGACTTCCTTCTTGCGTGCGTTGTTTCCTTTTGCCATGGTACTTCTCCTTGAAAGAGGACTCGAATAATTTGAAAAATCGCTACATCACGATCTTTCTTCGGGCGGAAGCCCGATTACGAAAACACTAACGTTATATGCTTTATCGGACGAATCGTAAACCATTTATGAATTAATTTTCAGTTTTTTATCCATGACGATATTGGCGGCGATATCCGCCAGCGGGCCGTGACCGCGAAAAACTGAATTCTTTCTGGCGCTCGGTCAAACCTGATTTGCGGAATTGATCGACCACCCGATGCCTGGCCTGATGAAAATCCGGCCGCTTCGCGTGCTCGTCGTGTGTACTTTAGAGTCTGAATCTGTTGCGGCGGCAAATCGGTGTAGTCTCATTTGGGGTTTGATTATCAATCACCGACCGAACCATGAATGACAGGGATTAAACGGATAAAGGTCATGTACCAACTGGCGATCGTGACAACAGATACCTGCATCCGCGATGTTACCGAGTATATTCGCGCCAGGATTGGTTGCGACACAGCCGCACTGTGTCATCCGTGAAGTAACAGGTTTCGCGGGCGCATCGCGCGGCGGGCATACGCCGCTAAACGGCAACGGAATGCTGAAAACCGTTCCGTATGTAGGTGTTGTTTCAGCAGCGCGACAAAAATGGGGTGAATTCACCGGTAGCCTGTTCGTCAGGTGACCCAATGCCAGGTCGGCCAATTTTTTTTGGCATCGCATTTAACCGGACATTGGGAAATGCCCTTGCCGCCGCCAAAACGCCGCCTGAGAAGGCGAAACCTGTGTGCGCACCGCAAATATCGACAGAGCGCCAATGGCGACGAAGGCTGTCCAAATTGATCAGAGGCGTATGAATGGGATTGGGCGTGCCGAAAATTTGCCGCCGGGGAGCCTGCGGATTAAACTAAAGGGGCACAGGGTAGCGCTGACGGGCATTGTTTGCGTATCCGATTTTGTCGCCGTTATTTATCAGGAGCCGCTATGGCCGGTCCGGACGATATCTCTCAAAACAAGAACAACGGCAAACCGCCGACCGATGCCTTGGCGGCGCTGCATTCCATGGGAGTTCCGCCGGAAAAAAAAGACAGTGAATCGCGTGAAAATTCAACAGGCAGCGCCACTGGCTTTGCGGCAATGCTGGCCAGGGGAAATCAGGAGGAGACGTCGCCTCTGCCTTCGTCGAGTACGATGGGTGGATCGGCCGCGGGTTCGGCAGTCGGTGGCGGAAATACTGAATCTGCGCAAGTGCGACCGGTTCGCAAGCGCCCGGAGTTCGCCGAACTTCCGGAAGCCAAACTGATTGAAGTGACGGATGAACCTCCGCCAGAGGAAGATGCCGGTTCATCCCTGGCGGCGATGGCGGCGATGGGTTCGGCCGCCCCCACCGATTCGCGTGTTGCCGCGCGGCCACCTCAACTGACCGGATTCCGAAAAAAATCCGGCCCGCCGGACTGGTACAAATTCGCCATACCCATCATGCTCGGCATTGGTGGAATGCTTTTGCTGATAGGAATATGGTCACTGCTGGTGCTGGCTGGCGCGGCGGTGCCGCTGGTGCCGCGGCACCATTCGGGTCGCGACTGGCGGAATATTCAATGGCTGGCGGAAGTGATGCTGCTGTGCCTGCCGGTTAGTGCGGCGATGCTGGGGCTGGGCGGATTCATGGTCTACCGCATGATGCAATTATCTCCCGCCGCCAAAGACTGAAACAGAACGCGATGGCGGACGGTCAATCGATGATTTAACCGACGGGCAAGAGGTTGACTTTTCCCGGCGGGACCAGTGGATCAAGAGAGTTGAGATTCCAGCGGTTGGGGCATTTTTTAACACTTTTGCCGTGAATTCCACGGCTGGCGCGCAGCTGCTTTCGAGCCACAGGCGCGACATGAAGCCGGCGCGCGCCGCTGGGCGCGGGTGTCGTTCATTTCAAATTTTTATTGCGCGGGCGGTTATCGCCCGGGGCCGATCGCTATGAATATGTACAGGCATCAGATGCTTTTCGACCGGTGGCGAAGATGGACCCCGGCGTGCGGCATGATTCTGCCGGGTTGCGACAGGTCATTGGATAAGCAGTTAAAGGATTTCAAATGAAAATAAAATTTACGCGCGAATATCTCGGCCAAAAAAAGGATGCAGTGGTTGAACTTCCGGATGATCAGGCCAAACCGCTGATTGGCAGCGGCACCGCCGAGGCAATAGCCGCTGTTCCGGCGGACCTTGAAGAGGCTCTGGGCGTGATGCACAAGGCGATGAACGAGCAGTTGGAAACTGCGGCGCAGCGCATCACCGGGCAGGTCATTGAGCAGGTTTCCCGCGGTTTAAAGGGGATTCGGCCGACACTGGTGATCGGCCCGGACCGTGCGGATCTTGACCCTACGGGCGGTTTTAGGAATCTTGGAGAATTCGCCCAGGCGGTTCGTCGCCATTTCACGCACAAATCCACTGATGAACGCATTAAACGCATGATGACCAAGGCCGATGGCATGGATGAAACCACGCAGGCGGATGGCGGAGCGCTGGTGCCAACCGAATATGCGAATCAGTTGTACCGGGATGTGCTGGCCGAGTCGGTGCTGTTTGACAAGGCCCGCAAATATCCGATCAGCATGGGCAATTCACTTTATATTCCGGTTCGCAGCATTACGGAACTTGGCATCACCGCCGCTTCAGGCGGGTCGCTGGGCGCGTGGCTGAATGCGGATGGCGTTTCCATTGGCGCCCAGAAGCCCGTCTACAACCGCGTGCAAATGACGCTTAACCGCTGGGGCGCCCTGCTGCCGGTAACCGACGAGTTGCTGGCCGACAACAATGTGGCGCTTTCCAATTTCATTCTGGATGAAGGCGGCATCGCGCTGGCCTGGGATTTGAATCAGGCCATGCTTACCGGCACCGGCGCGGCGCAGCCTCAGGGGATATTGAATTCGCCGGCGCTGGTAACCGCGGCCGCGGACGCGGGGCAGGCAAACTTCACCATCAGCTACAGCAATCTGGTGAATATGAAAAGCCATCTATGGACCCCCCGTCCCGGTGACCTTTCCGGCGTGGTGTGGATCGCGCATCCGGATGCCGAAGCGCAGTTTGAACAGTTGAAGGATGGTGCGGGACGGAATCTGTATTTTGCCGCCGGCACCATTCAGCAGTCGCCACAGGGACGGCTATTCGGTCTGCCCGTGGTGTACAGCTACCACTGTTATCCGGTGGGGAATCCAGGTGATGTCATTCTGGCGGACCTGAACCAATATTTTGTTTCCACGAAGGCGGGTGGCGGGATTGAAACCGCCATGTCCATGCACCTGTATTTTGACAGTGCGGAAACCGCATACCGGATCATTTACCGCGTGGATGGCAAGGTGGCGCGGAATGCCCCGCTGACTGTTCCCAACAGTGGAAATCTGCGCAGCGGATTTGTTTCCCTGGCGGCCCGCGGCGGCACGTTAAGCTAAGGCACATCTCTCTGACACCCGAATCCGGACCGGCCCGACTTTCATACTGCGATGAATTCGCGGCCGGTTCGGAGAGGGGCGTCTGTTTTCAGTGGTTTAAGACGCAACGCACAGGAGCATCCCGATGGTTTCTTTTTCCGCATTGACCAGTCCGACCGCGGTGGATGTGCTGACCGATGCACTGACACAATGGGCTGTTATCGGAGGCTTTTGTCTGGCGCTCGCGGGCAGCGTGGTAACGGTGATTGGCTTTGTCATCACACTCAAGGTGACGCAGCATGATCATGCCCGGCGGCTTTCAAGTCTGGAAACGGCGCTGCGGCAGTTCCTGGCGCGCATGGAAACACTGGAGCGCGGAATGGCCGTTCTGCTGCAACGGTCCGGGCGCAAGGCGGGCCACCTCCGGCTTTCGCGTCGCGCAGCCGGCGGACCGGTATCGGCCGGCGTGCCCTGACCTTCGCGATCGGCCGCGGATATCCATTGACGCAACTTAAATGGAGATATTGACATGCAAAATTCATGTAATCAGGCACAGGTGTTAAAGCGGCCGGGTGGGGAAATGAGGATGCCATCCCGCCGGCGCGCGGCGCGGGGGATTATGGTCGGGATTCTTGCCGGCGCCTGCTCGGCCGTCCTGGGGTGCGGGTCGGCCCCGCCGACCGTTGTACATACGGCGGATATGATGCCGCAGGTGCTTACGCTGGGAAAGGATATTCAGGCCGCACGCGGTCTGAACACCCAGGCCCAAAGTCTGGTCGTGGGGCTGGGGCCGCTGGTGTCGCCAACGGCCGTTGCGCCCCTGCACGCCACCCTGCGGCGGCAGGGAATTGTGCTGGTGCGGGCGGATGCAAACGCCGCGGTTCTAGCCCGTCAGGCATCGGAAAATGCTCACGCGCTTGCGGCAATGGAAAAGGCCACACGCAACGCGCGGGCCGCGGCCGCCAAAGCACTCGTGGACAAGCGGGCGGCGGACCGCCGCAGGGACGCGGCGATTCAGCAATATCAGCGGGCATGGATCGGTGGAAGAACCAAACGGCTGATTGCATGGGTCATCGGTTTGGGCGTGCTGCTGGTGGTGGGGGATTTTTTGATTTCAGCCATTTTTGGAGTCGGGTTTAATCCCCTGGAATGGATATTCAATTTGGCGCGGGCGGCCCACGCCCCGACTCATGCATAGTGCGGCTTGCTTTCTGGCACACGAAGTTGATGAACCCCATTGGAAAAAAATAGTTCTGTTTTTCAGGAGAATGATTTATGCTTTCATTGATGTTTGGTATCGGCTTGGGATTTTGCGGCGGCGTTGCGGCGGTGCTTGCGGTTCAGGCTCTGGCGGAACACAAATCCTATCACTCGGTAGCGGCGGAAGATTTCACTTCGCTTAAATCCGACTTGCGAACTGGAATTGATAATCTGCTTGCAGAACTGAAAAAGCTGACCGGCGCCGGTCCGCATAGCTGACACTCCTTGCCGCTGGTTGGCGGGCGCATGGTCCGGTAGTGTCATCAATTACCCTTGTTTTCTTATGCGAAAGGACGATGTCATGAGTCTTTTTGGGTCTTCAACCGGTCTTGGGATGTGTTACAAGCCGCAGGCGATGCTGCCGTTTCTTCAGGCGGCGCTTTCGCGTCGGGTGGACCTGGCGATCATGAGTGATTCAAACACGGTCAAAGGGTCTGAACAGGGGCATAATGTCGGGATGCGAAATGCCTTTGCCGCGCGCTTTGGCATGTATGCCACGGGTCTGCTGTCTATAGGTAACGGCGGCAACGATGGCCAGGGCAGTGGATATACCAGCGCGGCCAATTGGCCTTCGCCATCTACTTTTGGTGCTGCAACCGGAATTACCGCGCTGGACGCATACCTTGCCAATGACGGCGTTTCCGAGGCGGCTTTCATGGGCCAGACCTGGCAATATATGCCCAGCAGCGGGACGATTACCGGTCAGCAGGTGACGACGATTCAATTGGCGAGCCTGCAGGGATTGCAATTGCCGCTGCCGGCAAGTCTTTCAAACAACGGCAAGATTATTTACGCCAGCCCGATGGACTTAACGCAGGAGCTTTCCTGGGAATGGACGCAGGGCACGTTTACCACTGGCGGTTATTGGAATCCGACCGCGTATCAGACGGCGGCTCAATATACGAATTATGCGACGGCAAAAGTATCTTCCAGTGGCGGATCTTACGGCATGCAGGATGGGAATTTGATTATTCCCGCCGGGGCGCGAAATTCCAACGGGACATACGGGACCATCACACTTTCGCCATGCGATTTCGCCGGAGGCACGACGCTGGCTTACGGCGTCAAGGGGCCGGTGCTGATTTCGTATCAGCGGGTGCAGGCACCCGGCGTGCTGACGGGAATCGCGTATACCACCAACCTTTACCAGGGCGGCCAGGACGCCCGTAACGCGGCGCTGGCGTGGCAGGGAACGGGCATGACCGCGAAGGTGGAATATATGCGGCAATTGACGCGGTTGCAGAATGGGGCTGCGCCGATGGCCTGTTTTCATATCATGCACGGTGGCAACGATTTTATTGATTCCAACAATTCGGTCGGGCCAAACCCGCAGGTGTCCAGCACGCCGGGCGGTTTTGCCGACAACCTGACGGCGATTATCACCGCGATTCGCGCCGCGTGGACCGCGGCGGGATATGCGTTGTCCAATCTGTTTTTCCTGATCGGGCCGTATCATCCGGCGATTTCACGGCTGGCCAATACGCTGACCTGGCAGGGCACAAGTTATCAGCAGCTTGTGGCCTATGAATTAGCCGCAGGCAGCGTGGCTGACGCGTTTGGCAATGTGACGGTCATGCACGGCAGCCAATTGCTGCCGGGCGGATTCGGGCAGTCTGCGATGTATATGCAGTCCAAGGGATTTTATGACTACCAGGGCGATGCGCATCTGATTCGCCAGGGCTATGAATGGATCGGCTTCAGAGCGGTCGATACGCTGATAAGTGAGGCGTTTGGCAGCGGGGCCACTTCATCTCCGTCGGGGGTATTTTCCAGCAGCGGAACGGCAAGCCTGAGCACTGGCACATTTACGACCGGGTGATCACGCGATTGCGTTCCAGATTCAATTACAGACTTTATAGACCAAGAGGTAATCATGACCGCTTCGATCATAAGTTTCGACGGCTCCGCCGATTTTCTTGCCTTTACCACCCCAGTTCAAACCGTTCCCGCCGGCAATGCTCCGATGGAATGTTTTGACCTGCAATATCCGGCTCGGCGTGGCAAACTTCTGCTGACGATGACGGTGGGTAACGCCGGTCGGCTGGATACCTTCTATATCAGCCGCGCCAGCATTCTGGGTGGCACGACGGTGCCGTGGAAAAGCGGCACGGACTTTCTTACGCCCACCAGTCAGCAGCCGGAAACTCTGGCGTACACATTTCCAGTACCCGCCGGGACGAGTTTTCAACTGATGGTGGATATGGAAGGTGTGGCCGAATTGCAGATATGGGCCGGATCTATTGCCGGCACCACATTGCAACTGCAGGTTGGCGCGCCGGATTAACCGGCGGCCCGGGCCTCCGCAATTCCAGATCAGATCAGAACATCACAGGAATGCAGATGAATATTCTTATCAAATGGCCGACGCGCAGCCGGCCACAACTGTTTTTGGCGACTTTGGCCAGATGGCGGTCCATGGCATCGGGGCAACATTGCATACGGTACGTGATCAGCATTGATGCCGATGATCCGACCATGTGCACGCCCTGGGTAACCCGCGCTTTGGCGGATATGAAGGATGTGCGCGTAATAACGGGTGCGGCGCGACGAAGCAAAGTAAGCGCCTGCAACGCGGACCTTCCGGTGGATGGCGACTATAGCTTCGCCGGCGAGCCACCCGATATGCTGGTTCTGGCCAGCGACGACATGCAGCCGCGAATGCGGGAATGGGATGATATTTTCGCAAAAACAATGGCGCAACAGTTTCCCGCGATGGATGGCGCGCTGCACTTTTCCGATGGTTACCGCGGCGGTCAATCACTGATGACTCTTTCGATAATGGGTTGGAATCTGTATCGCCGTTTCGGGTATGTCTATCATCCGGCGTATCAGTCGTTTTTCTGCGACAATGAATTTACCGCCGTGGTCAAAAAAACAGGCAGATATGCCTGGGACCCGCGCGTGGTGATTGAGCATGAACATATCGGGAGGCATCCGGATGCCCTGTACCGGCGGAACCAACTGCGATGGCGGGAAGATGAGCTGATGTTCGCACTGCGGCAGTCCGCCGGATTTGATATTCAGACTCCCCGGTTAAGCATTCTGATCGCCGCTTTGGACAAGCGGGAAAAATCGCTGCGAGAACTGCTGGATATCCTGCATCAGCAGATTTTTGCCTTGGCGAATCCGTGGCAGGTGGAAATTCGTGTCGCGCGTGACCGCGGCGAATTACCGGTGGGCATCAAGCGGCAGCGGCTGTTGCGCGAGGCGGGCGGTGATTTCGTCTGCTTCATTGATGATGACGATCTGGTGGCGCCCACATATGTCGCCGATATTCTGTTCGCCATTGATCGCCAGCCCGGCGTGGACTGCGTGGTGTTCGGCGGACGTCTGGAAGTGGATGGTCGATTTGCCGGTCCATTTGATTATTCGATTGCCCATCAGCGATATTATCAGGTGGGGAACCGCTATTTCCGCACGCCGAACCATTTGTGCCCGGTGCGGCGCGATCTTGCGATTCAGGTCGGGTTTAAGGCGGTCAATTGCGGGGAAGATACCGATTACGCCCGGCGTCTTTACCCGCTTTTGAAAACGCAGGCGGAAATTGCGGCACCGGACGGGACCGGAGAAAAGAAAACTCTATATCAATATCGCTTCAGCCCCACGGGCACCGCGACACAACTGGCTGGCAAATCGGCGGCGCAAGTCTGACGCGACAAGGTCCTGTTCGTGCGCGTACTGTCGAGAACCTGTCACGGAGGACGGTCAGCGAAAATGTACCGGGGAGATTCAGTTGTCCATTCGGCCCGGCGCGAACGGAGTCAGGTCCCAGGCGCATTGGCCATCAAGAATAAGGTCCGCCATCGCCTGGGAAGC
Source organism: Phycisphaerales bacterium (assembly GCA_027451365.1). GTDB lineage: Bacteria > Planctomycetota > Phycisphaerae > WQYP01 > WQYP01 > JAJYPG01. The sequence continues at coordinate 13,591 of DAIDJN010000056.1, forward strand.
CAGCGGCGCAAAACCGATGCCTATTTTGAAATGACCCGCACATATATACAGATTGTCGAACTGGGCGAATTTTCCCATCACGGGGCGGCGTTTTGGGCCTGCCGGCCGCAGCCCGGCCCATATTTTAGCGACGGTGGCCTCGGCCAGTGCGGGGCAAACGCCATTGGCCCCGCTGCGCAGAAAATTTATTCCGTCAGGCGTGTTGATCGTATCATATCCCGCTTCCGGTTCGGTGGTGGAACCAACCAGAATTCGCCCGTCGGGCCATGGCACCAGAAAAATGTTTTCGCGTTTGACAATATGCTGCAAAACAGGCCGTTGGGTTTGCAGCAGCATGGCTTGTCCTTTTACCGGATCAATGACCGCGGGCGCGACAGGCTGACCGAGCAGATGTGTCCAGACGCCGGTGCAGATCAGATACTTTTCCGCCTGAAATGTCCGGCCGTCGGCGATTATGCCGGTGACGCGTGAAGCAAGCGTGTCCAGGCGGGTCGCGGGCGTATATTCCTCAATGATCACGCCGCGACTTATACACGCCTGGCGCAGGGCTGCAATCAATTCCTCGACATTGACCTGTGCCGACCAGCGGCAAAGCTGGCTTTCCAGCGTGCCGCATTCGACCATCGGTTCGAGTGTCCGGGCTGCCGCGGGAGAAAGCATTTCCATCACCGGGTCAATCGGTGGCGACTGATCGGCCTGTGCGGGAGTTAAGGCGGGCCATTGTTCACAGGCCGCCGCCGTCTGCTGGCGTGCCTGCGCCAGAGCCTTTTCACTGGAGAAAAGCTCCAACTTACCTTGTCTTAAATAGGGAACATTTCGTCCGGTTGCGCGATACAAAGCCTGCAGAAAATGCGGGTAATCCCAAAGGCTTTGACGGTGCAATTGCTGCAAATGACCGGCATTCACCATGGCAGGCGGCCATAACGCGCCTAGCGCCGCCTGGCTGGCGCCCTGTCCGCACCGACCAAGCTCCAGGAGCCGCACCCGGGCACCACGGTCGGCCATTCGCCAGGCGGCGGCCATGCCCATTATCCCGCCTCCTGAAACCAGCACATCTACCGCTGCAATGCTTTTCATGAACGCAATCTCCAAACAGTCGCGGCGAAAGTATAACGGACGTGGTGCCATCGCGGTAAAGCGCTGCTGAATCGGCGGACGCTTTATGCTAAACTTTTGCGCATGAGGTACTCGCTGTTAAAAATGGTCCTTTTGGTTTCGGCGGTTTTGCAGATGGCCATGGCCAGTGTTGCGCTGGCGGGCCATATTGTCGCCGGTCCTGCGATCGGTGCGGTCACGTCCAATTCCGCGCGAATCTGGATGGAACTGAATACTTCAGACCGCGTGCATGTGCAGGCGTTTGATGTCAACACCGGGCGGGAAGTTTCCGCGTGGGGCGATGGGGTGCACGGGCCGCCGCCGTTTGTGGGGGCTGCCTCAATAGGCGGACTGCAACCGGACCGGGATTACAGCCTGCGGCTATTTATCAACGGCCAGCGGCGACTGCTGCCGGGGCCACCGCTTATCATTCGTACGAATCCGGTCCGCGGGTCGGGTGGGAATTACACGTTTGCGTTCGGTTCGTGTGCGGATACCAGCCGGTATCCGGGTGTGAAAATTTGGCACACGATAGCGAAGCTTCAGCCGCGGGCGTTTATATTTGCGGGCAATTCCGTCTATTTGCCGCGTACACTGGCGGGCTTTCCCTATACCTATGTTCACGCCTTGCGTTTCATTCTGGAAAAATATGAACAGGCCCGGCGGTTTAGCGGGATTCAGCCGCTGATGCGATCCTGTCCGATTTATGCGACGTGGGACGACCGGGATTTCGGCATTCCGCACAGCGATTCAAGATTTGTTTTTTCCGGCGAATCGATGATAGCCTTTGAACGCTATTGGCTGAATCCGGGTTACGGCACTGGTCCGACGGTGGCCACATTCTGCCACTTCACCGTGGGCGACGCCGAATTTTTCCTGCTGGATGACCGAACGTTCCGTGTTCCGGGCAGCAAAGGCAAGCCGGGCGTCATGCTGGGTCAAACGCAGATCAACTGGCTCAAAAAGCGATTGTTTCGCAGCAAGGCGACGTTCAAATTCATTGTGGATGGCGACCAGATGCTGGCCGATTATCCTGGCCATGAAAGCTGGGGCAATTTTTCCCGCGAGCGGAGGCACCTGCTGGCCTGGATATTTTCGCATGATGTAAGCGGTGTTATCTTTCTTTCCGGTCACCGGCGCTTTGGCGAATTGACCGTGCGCCAGCCGGGCCAGGGCATTTTTGGTCAATATCCATTGTACGACCTGACAAGCTCGTCATTGGCGGCGGCGCCGATAACCGACGATCAGGCGGCCGCGTTTGTAAATTCCAACCGGATCGGGGGGCCGGTGCTGGTGCATAACTTCGGCCTGATTCGCATCGGCGGCCCGTTGGGACAGCGGCATGTCACGCTGGAACTGCGCAATTCGGCGGGCAAAACCATGTTCGAAAAGACAATTCCGCAACTTCAGTTGCAGGCGGCACAATAGTGCGGCACCGGCCCGGGGCTGTCCGGGCGCGCGGTTGATGGAAATATGCAACAGGTCGGATACCAAATGCTTTCTCTACAATAACAAAAGGTGTGTGTGCGATTCATGGCGACTCTCAATAATTCAGGCGAAGCATCCTCTGCCGGCGGAAAACCTCAAGCCGCGGGGCGGATGCGCTTCCCCGTGTTTGCGCTGCTTATTCTGACGACCAACGTGATGTTATGGCTGGCATTTCCCCCCGCGGGGGTTTGGCCGCTGGCGCTTTTTGCCCTGGCGCCCTTGACCCTGGCGATTCTGGGCCGCCCCGGCGGCATCTGGCCGCTGCTTTTGTTGTGGACGGGCGGATTCATTTATTTTCTGGTGGCCAGCTTCTGGCTTATTCCGGTTACGGTGGGTGGCTATATCGGATTAAGTTTATACATGGGTATATATTTTCCAATTTTCGGGGTTCTTCTGCGGATCTGGGTTGTGCGCCTGCGCGTTCCTGTGCTGCTGGCGGTGCCGCTGGCGTTCACGGCGGCGGAATATGTCCGCAGCACATTCATGTCCGGCTTTTCCTGGTTTATGGTGGGCACCGCTCTGGCACCCTGCAAGCCACTGCTGCAATGCGCGGACCTTGCCGGAGTTTCCGGATTGACGTTTTTGTGCGGTATCGCCGCAGGCGCCCTGGTTGAAATTCTGCAACGCGGCGAAGGTCCACATGGGGTGGCCGCGGACGGAGGAATTTACCAGTCTGGTGTCAACAGAAAAAAAGTCGTTCATGGGGCCGTGGCGCTGCTGATTCTGGCCGGCGGCTGCGCGTACGGGGGTTATCGGTTGACACAGCGAGGCGTCATCTCCCCCGGGCCTCTGGTGGCCGTGGTGGAAAGCCACATTCCCCAAGCCCTGAAAGACACCCAAACCGCCGCCGATGAACAGGCCATGTTCCGGGCATTTTGTGCGCAATCCGTTGCCGCGGCCAAGACACATCCGAACTTGAATCTGATTGTCTGGCCGGAAACCATGGTGCCCGGAGATTTAAACCGGGCGTGGCTGGATATGTCGGCGGAAGACTTTCTGCCCGGACATGGCCGTGGGGAATTGAAACGCGATCAGGGCTACGCAAAAAAGCTCATCGCACTTTCCCGTCAGACTGGCGCGGCCTTTCTTGTCGGTTCGGGCGGCATTCACTTTGGTTCCAACGGTCGGCCGGACAAACTGCAGAATATCGCGGTATTCTTCACACCCCAGCATGGCCTGACCGGCCATCCTTATGCGAAACATCATCTGGTTCCGTTCGGCGAATATATTCCATTTAAGCAAACCGGCCCGCTGATTCACAAATGGCTGCTGGATTTAACGCCCTACGGTCCCAATGGTGTGTACAGCCTGACCCCGGGCACAAAATGGCGGCGTTTTGTGCTGCACGTGGGCAAGCACCGGTGGCATTTCGGCACGCCGATCTGTTATGAAGATGCCATGCCGCATCCCTGTCGCATGCTGGCCCGGCCGCGCGGCGGAAAAAAGGGTACGGCGTTTTTGGTCAGCATAAGCAATGACGGCTGGTACAGCAGCAACGCCGAACTGTTGCAACATCTGCAATTAAGCGAAGTGCGGGCGGTGGAAAACAGGGTCTCCATTGCGCGCAGTGTCAATGGCGGCGATTCAGGCCTGGTGGATTCCGACGGCCGTGTGCTGAAACTTGCCGGACCGCCGGCGGGAAAAGGGAAATTGGTAGGTGGGGTCGCGGTAGGCCGCCTGCCCATCGATCGGCGCATCAGTCTGTTCAGCCGGACTGGCGACCTGCTGGCCCGTTCACTGGTACTTTTGAACCTGCTTGCGGTGGGGGGCGTATGGACGTGGGACCTGGGCGGATGGCTTATGAATATCCGTAAGAAGCAGGCTTTTTTAGGTGTTTGACGGTAACATCCTGTAACGGATTGGAATAAAGGTGACAACATGATTCATTTTAAGAATGGGTTTAGACTCTTTGGCTTTCCGGTCGGTTGGTTGTGCGGGATTTGGAACGCCAGGAGAATGCGCGCCTTGGGCGTAAGCATGCTGGTGCTGACTGGCGGTACGGTGTGGAATTCACCCGTGGCGAGCGCAGCGGATCATCCCGCGCCGCCCCATATTCATCTTGCCCCGGTGGAAGACCTGCTTGCCCGCATGGCCAAAAGTCCGCATCCGTCACTGCGCGCCGCCGCGATTGAAAGCGTCCAGGGGCTTAAAACGCGAGCCGCTGATCAAATAATCGCCCGCGGCCTGAAGGATGCCGATTCCATGGTTCGGTTTTCGGCGGCGATTGTCGCCGGTAAACGCCGCCTGGCAACGGTGCGGAAGGAACTCGACCATCTGTTGACCGACCGGGACCAGAGTGTGCGAGTTGCGGCCATTTATGCTTTGGCCCGTCTGGGCCATACCAGCCATATGGGCGAGTTGGCCCAAACCCTGCAAAGCAAAAATCCCACCGTGCGGGCCAACACGGCATTTGTGCTGGGACGTCTGGGCGATACTTCGGCAATTATGCTTTTGAAAACAGGTGTGAACGATCCGAATTCCGCCGTCCGCATGGCCATTACGTCCGCCCTTGCCCGCCTTGGCGACCCGCGTGCGATCAACAGTCTTATAGCCATGAGTCTAAGCAAATACGCTCAGTTCCATTTAGCCGCGATGAGTACCTGCCGGTCGTTGCAGAATCCACTGGCGGCGAATGTGCTGCTTAACGGACTGCATGATCCGCTGATTGCGGCCCAACTGATTGCCGCCCGCGGCTTAGGACAGCGCAACAGCACGCTGGGGGAAAAAATCGCGTTGACTTGTGCCGCGGATAAAAACCCGCAATTGCGAGTACTGGCGGCGCTGGCCCTGGGTTCCATTCCGGTAGCGTACAATGCCCATGTTCTGAAGAAATTATTCAAAGACCCGGACCCTAAAGTGGAAATTGCCGCCGCCGCCGGACTTATAGAATTGCATCATCTGGCGGATCTGGCCAAACGGCACTGAATCGTCGGCGCCGGAGGCGTTTACGCGGTTACTTCGCACCATGTTTTGGGTGTTTCCCATACTTTTACCGCAAGCAAATTAGCTCGCGGATTGAGGGCCGACCGGAGTATATCAAAAATAATCCGGGCAATATTTTCCACAGTGGGGTTGAGCGCGGCAAATTGCGGACAGTCCAGGTTCAGGTGTTTATGGTCAAACACCTGAATGACCTGGCTATTGACCAGCTTTTGAAATTCATGCACAGGCATAAGGTGCAACGCGCCAGGATCAGAATTTCCGCCAATGGTAACCTCCAGCTCATAATTATGTCCGTGGCCGTTGGCATTGTTGCATTTGCCGAAAAGAGCAATGTTTTCCGCCGTGGACAACTGATCGCTGTGTAAACGATGGGCGGCCGAAAATTCAAACCGCTGGGACATGCGGATCATGACAGACTCCTTGAAATCCAGATGCAGTGCGTGAAATGGGCTTAAGCCCAGGCTCAGGCCCGCTAGGGTGCGTGGCGCCACGCGCGGTTTTATGGCGGCCGCGGCTTCCAGCAACGGCTCGAGCGGAGCCATATCTTCCGGCGCGGAATGGGCCGCCGCGCCCGTGTGGGCCAGATAAAAGCGAACCAGCGCCGGCACTGCGGTTTGCCGCAAAATGCGGTCCAATTCGCGGATATTCATCAACATCCCGGTGGCCGGATCCACCGCGCCGGTTATGCGAGCCTGAAGTGTGCAGAAGGGCACCAACCCGCGCATCGGCGGGTTGCCGGCGAAATTATTCGATTCAATCGCGGAAAGTTCGCCGCCGGAAAGCGAAAATCGCAGTTCGCGGCAAAGAGTTAAAGCGGGTTGTGTTGCCATCAGCGATATTGTAGCGCCCTGCGGCCACCATGGCTATGGCGATAAAAAGAGTGGTGCGGGCGCCGGGAATTATTGCCGCATGGTCGCCGGGCCTGCTATCGCTTCGCAACATCGGAGCGGGCGGTCCTGTTTTATATGAGAGGAACTTTTCCGGTATTCGCGGAGTGCTTTTCCGGTGGTCTCGGGGGCGGGTCGCCGTGGAATGATTCCCTATCCATTCCGTCGGTTTCATGGTAAAAAAGCGGATTGGTACCCGGTTGAACGGCTTGTTTTGTTCGGCTGGTCTCGGAGAATAATCAGTCAATAGATCGCGCGAAGCGGAATGTTGCAAGGCGGAGACTTCATGATCACCATTACCCTGCCCGATGGCTCGCAAAAGCAGTTTTCCGGCACGAGTGTGACGCCTCTTCAGGTTGCCCAATCCATCGGCCCGCGGTTGGCGAAGGATGCGGTGGGCGCTCTGGTGAACGGAGAACTCGCGGACCTGTCGGCACCGATTGTGCGGGATTGCGGCGTGGCCATCGTGACGGCCAAGCCGGATGAAGCCAATGCGGCGTGGCTGCTGCGGCATTCCACCGCGCATGTGATGGCCGAAGCGATTATGCGTCTGTATCCGGCGGCAAAACTTGCCTACGGCCCGCCGGTGGATGACGGTTTTTATTATGATATTGAGCTTGCAGAGCCCATTCGTGAAGAGGATTTTCCGCGAATTGAAGCGGAAATGACCCGCATTGTTGAAGAAAACCGTTCATTCACCCGTTATGAATTGCCGCGCGACGCGGCGCTGGAAAAGCTGGGCGCGGCCGGCAATCCGTACAAGGTGGATAACGCGCAACGCGCGCTGGCCCAGGACCCGCAGGCGGCAATCAGTTTTTACGCCACGGGTGAACCGGGCAAAAACTGGGAAGATCTGTGCCGCGGGCCGCATCTGCCGTCCACGGGGCGGATCGGCGCGTTTAAAATAACCAGCGTGGCGGGCGCATACTGGCATGGCGATGCCAGCCAGCAGCAGTTGCAGCGCGTGTACGGCAAGGCGTTTTTCAGCAAAGCGCAGATGGACGCCCATTTTGTCCAGATAGAGGAAGCAAAAAAACGCGATCATCGTCTGATCGGCAAGCAGATGGGCCTTTTCACCATCTCGCCGCTGGTTGGCAGCGGCCTTATATTATGGATGCCCAAGGGCGGCGTGCTGCGCCAGCAGCTTGAAGATTTCATGCGCGAGCAACTGGCGCTGCGTGGTTACAGCGCCGTCTACACGCCGCATATTGGAAATATCAACCTGTATAAAACCAGCGGCCATTATCCGTATTATAAAGACTCACAGTTCCCCACAATAAAAATGAAGGAACGCGATTCAGGTGATGAGAGCGAATACCTGCTGAAGCCGATGAATTGCCCGCATCACATTCAGATTTATTCGGCCCAGCCGCGCAGCTATCGCGACCTGCCCATCCGGCTGGCGGAATTCGGCACGGTATACCGGTTTGAGCAATCCGGTGAACTCAACGGCATGACGCGCGTACGCGGCTTTACACAGGATGACGCCCACCTGTTCTGCACTCCGGAACAGGTGGAGGCCGAATTGCGATCAACAGTGGAAATGGTGCAGGTGGTGTTCAAGACGCTTGGTTTTGCGGATTACCAGTGCCGCGTAAGCCTGCGCGATCCGAAATCTGATAAATATGCCGGCGACCCGCGACTGTGGGACCGTGCGGAAGATACGTTGCGGAAAATTGTCAAGGATGTGGGCATTGCCTCGCAGGAGGCGATTGGCGAGGCCGCATTCTACGGCCCGAAACTGGATTTTCTGGTGAAAGATGTGATCGGCCGGCAGTGGCAGCTTGGCACAGTGCAGTTGGATTATGTCCTGCCGGAACGTTTTGAACTTGAGTATATCGGCGCGGACAACCATCCGCACCGGCCGGTCATGATTCACCGGGCGCCCTTCGGTTCAATGGAGCGTTTCACCGGAATTCTGATCGAACATTTCGCCGGCAGCTTTCCGACATGGCTTGCGCCGGTGCAGGTTCGGGTGCTTAGTATCAGCGAGAAATTTGTGGACTATGCCCGGCAGGTGGTGGCGGATCTTGCCGGCACCGGTGTGCGTGTGGAACTGGATGCGGGTGACGAAAAAGTCGGTGCCAAAATACGCAGGGCACGCGAAGAGAAAATTCCGTATCTGCTGGTGGTGGGCGGCAAGGAACAGGAAACCCGTTCAGTGGCCGTTCGCACCAGAAAAGATCAGGACCTTGGCGCAGTTCCGCTGGTCGATTTTATCGGGAAGCTGACCGCGGAAATCCGCAACAGGACGCTTTAATCGCGCATCACTGCCAAACCGGCGGGTTTGCCGGAATCGGCACAACACACCGGTGGGTCGGCCGCTTGACATGCCGCATTGCGGGAGTTAAATCGGCTTGAAATAAGCGTGTTGGCGTCGGGCGGCCGGATGTCCGGAGTCTGGGAAGATGCCAGCGAAGTTATCCATGCGATGCCAGGGAGCCTGTCCATGTCCGAAGCCATTGATCATGCCCAACTCACCGCGCTACTGGCCGCCCGTGGCCAGCGGCATGTGTATACTTTCTATGACAAACTTTCAGCGGAAAAGAGGCTGGAACTTGACCGGAATGTCGCCTCGGTGGATTGGCAACTGGTGCAACATCTTGTGGAAACGGTGGTCAAAAACCCGCAGCCTTTTGCGCTTCCTGAACAGATTGAACCAGCGCCTTATTTTCCCAATGTTCCCAACAGTCCGGCGTTGAAGGAAAAATACAGATTGGCACGGCAGCGCGGCGAGGAACTGTTGCGGCAGGGAAAAATCGCCTCATTTGTAGTCGCCGGTGGCCAGGGGTCGCGTCTGGGCTGGGAAGGCCCCAAGGGAACCTTTCCCGCCACCGCCATCAGGCGCAAACCCCTGTTTCAATGTTTCGCCGAATTTCTGCTGGAATTGGGGCGCCGCGCGGGCAAGCCGATCCCGTTTTATATCATGACCAGCACCGCCAACCATGCCGTCACCGTGGAGTTCTGGAAAGCCCACCGCTATTTCGGCATGGGGGCGGACCAGGTGATGTTTTTCCCGCAGGATATGCTGCCAGCGGTCGGATTTGACGGCCGCGTTCTGCTGGAAACGGATCACACGCTGGCGCTTTCGCCCAACGGCCACGGCGGATCCATGCTGGCGCTGCACAAAAGCGGCGCGCTGGCGAACATGGCCGAACGCGGAATAGAACAGATCAGCTATTTTCAGGTGGACAATCCGATCGTGCGCTGCGTGGATCCGTTGTTCATCGGTCTGCACGACCTGGAAAAGGCGGATATGTCCAGCAAAATGCTGCCCAAGGCCGAGCCGAAGGAAAAACTGGGCAATCTGTGCATTGTGGATGGCAAGTACACGATTATCGAGTATTCCGACCTGCCGGACAGTCTTGCTCAGGCCCGTTTGCCGGATGGCTCGCTTAAATTCCGGGCCGGGTCCATTGCGCTGCACGCGATTCGCGTGGATTTTGTGCAGCGGCTTAATGCGACCGGTTTTGCGTTGCCTTATCACCGCGCGGAAAAAAAGGTTTCCTGTGTGGACTTGATTACCGGGCAGCCGGTCAAGCCGGAAAAACCCAACGCGGTGAAAATGGAGACCTTTGTATTTGATGCGCTTCCACTGACCAGCCACAGTATCGTGTATGAAACCGATCGCATAGATGAATTCGCGCCTATCAAGCAGCCTTCCGGTGTGGATTCGCCGGAATCGGCCCGGCAGATTGTGACCCAGCGCAACGCCAACTGGCTGACGGCGGCGGGAATTGCGGTACCAAAAAAGCCGGACGGGCAGCCTGATTGCACCATTGAAATCGCGGCATCTTTTGCGATTTACCCGGAAGATGTGGCGGCGAAAAAGTCGATCATTCCGGCAATTCAACCCGGCGCAAACGTGTATCTGGATTAAGCCCAGTAGCGCGGAGCGAACCGCCGTCGGCCAAACCGCGATGACTAGGGACTTGGATGGATTGCCGATTCAATGGTTTTAAAAAGTCGGTCGCACCATTTGCAATTCGTGCGCACTTGCCTGGCATCCACCTTTTTTAATAACCGGGATCCATCGCGGATTTTCTCATATTTCCGGGCAGAGGTTTCACGGGTGGCATGCTGCAGTACATCGTTGATTTTCTCTTTGGTCAGAATCTCTACCTGTTGGGGGTCCGGTAGATTTGCGGCATTAAAGCCTTTGCCAAAATAACTCTTGAGTCCTTTCGGATCCGCCAGAAACCACGCCTCCATGCATACGACCATCATTTGGCACCGGTCATCGTTCAAACCCCCAGGGCTATCCCAGTGGTCACCCCTACGATTCTTGAGATGAAACCACGGGGATGTCGCGAATGCCACGGGTTCTTCAGAATCAATCAGCAGAACATTGAAAATATCGGGCTCATTTTTCACTGCATCCACGAAATCGTCGTAGGCTTCGCGGCGGCCGCCGCAAAGAACCAGTTTCCATCCGATCCCCTTTTGTCGCGCCAATTCGCGAGCACTGGCGAGGAACTCGGAAAAACCCTCGCGCAAGCTGGACTTGGTCGCGTTGGCGTTTCCGCCACCCTCGATATAAATTGCGATATTGCTTACCACAGATTCCCGCCTATTTTTCCGGCCCGCCAGATATCACCAAGACTGTAAGTTTTCAGCCAGTGCGCCAGCTTATCGGCCTCGATCCGTTTTATGACCGTACCGTTGGCAATGTAATCGCAAACCAGAACGGCATTGGCGTGCCCGGTAAGGGCTGAAACCAGGGCATCGGAATGGGTCGTGACGATTATTTGTGTTTGCTCCGACGCTTCAACCAGCAGATCGGCCAGAATGCTCATTGCATCCGGGTGCATACCCAATTCGGGCTCTTCAATACAGATCAATGATGAGGCTCCGGCATTCAGAAGAATGGCCAGCAGGCAGATGAATCGCAATGTCCCGTCGGAAAGGCGCGTGGCTGGAATGGGTGCGGAAAGACCGTCTTCATGCAGATAAATCTGTACAGATCCGGATGACACCTTTGTGCTGATCCGGGTGAAACGTGGCAAAAACTTCGGCATCAGCTCATTGAAACGATGCCATTGCGGGCGATGTTCAAGATCGTTTAATACCAACCCCAGATTCATCAGTTGTGGCAACAAAGCCTCGGTGGGCAGGTTGGCCGGCTGCGGAGCCCTGAGTGTTGCGGATCGTCCGAACCCCCACTCTCGAAAAAGCTGTATGCCAGCAAACCGTGCGGCCGTCGTTGTTATCTCCGGATATGTTTCCGGGTCCTTAATTTGTGCAAGAACCGACTGTTGCGGATCAATATTTTCCCGCTTTAAGAATCGCTGAATATATTTCGCATGCGTAGCCTCATTTTCCACCATTTGGGCAGCCCGTATAACCGGGTGCCCCGCTTGGAAGCGGTAATGAAAGCGAACATCTTCGGCGTTTGGATCAGTTTTTTTCCAGTCTTCCAGAGCTTCGTCGGTAACTTCCAATCGACCGCCACTTTCGGCAAATTCCAGGCGATAGAGCAGATCAGGCCCCTCTTTCCAGGGGCTGATTTGCGCCTCAATGCGAGCTTTTTTTACTTCCGGTTTTCCCCGCCAAATCCAATCTCCCGGCGTTCCCCCAATTCGTATGGCGGCGTTTAAATCCGTGGGCGTGGCATGCAACAGCTCTAAAGCCTCAATGCAATTTGATTTTCCAGCGCCATTTGAACCAATAAGCACATTCAGTTTTTCCAAATTAATCGTCGAGCTTTCGGGGCTGAAAGAGAGCAGTCCTTCTAGCTTAAGACTTTTAAGAAACGTGCTCATTTTCCCGCCTTTCCAGGGGATAGAACAGTGCCACTCGTCTACAGATTGATATTCAGAAGATTGCCGCGGGTGTCAATGGCTTCCATCAGGACCGCATCGCCGGAGAGCGATCCGTCGGCCACCACGTTGATGCGTTTGCCATATTTGTTTTCCAGTTCCACCAGTTCCAGCCGCTTGCGGTTCAGCAGGAATGTGGCCACCGTGGAATAAACGCGCACTTCAATGCGGCTGATGTCGCGCTGCAGACCGCCGGCGGCCAGCCGCCGCAGAACATCAAGCGAAACGCTTTCCGGTGTTTTAATAAGACCGGATCCGTGGCAATGCGGGCAGTCCTGATAAATGCTTCGTTTTAAGCTGGGCTTGACACGCTGCCGGGTCATTTCAATCATGCAGAACTGGCTCATGCGCAGCACTTTGGTGCGGGCGCGGTCATCCTTCAGTTGATCGCGCAGCAGACGTTCAATTTCGCGCTTGTGCCGTTCCTCCCGCATGTCGATAAAGTCTATGACAATCACGCCTCCAAGGTCGCGCAAACGCAGGTGGCGGCAGATGTCTTTTATCGCGTCGCGGTTGATGTTAAACGCGGTCAGTTCCGCATCGCGGTGTTCGCGGTAGCGGCCGGAATTCACATCTATGGCGACCAGCGCCTCGGTGGAATCAATAACCAGGGAACCGCCATTGGACATTTCCACGCGGCGTGAATTGATCTTTTCAATTTCCCGTTCCACGCCATAACGCTGGAACAGGGGCAATGGCTCGGTGTATGCTTCCACAAAATCCGCGGCCCGCGGATTAACGATGGAAAGAAAATCGCGTACCCGCTCGGCCACAACCGGTTCATCCACCACCATGCGGTCAATATCATTAATGGCCAGATCGCGAATGGTGCGAATGACCAGGTCACTTTCCTGATAAAGTTCCACGGGTGCCGGATAAGCCTCCAGCCTTTCATGAATCCGCCGCCACACTTTCACCAGATAATGGAGGTCCTGCTGCAATTCGCGGCGGCTGCGGCCGACGCCTGCGGTGCGAATGATAAAGCCAAGATTCCGCGGCGGATTAAGGTCAAGCAGAATTTTTCTTAATTCACGTCGCTGTTCCTCATCCTCAATTTTTCTGGAAACGCCAAGCTGGCTCATGCCCGGCATCATGACCAAGTATCGGCCGGGCACGCTGATATAGCTGGTCAGCGTGGGTCCTTTTGTGCCGATGCCCTCTTTGGTGACCTGTACAATAATTTCCTGGCCGCGCCGCAGGCATTGCTGAATGGGCGGTCGGCTGCGGCGTGGTGTTTTGCGGCCAACCTTTTCCATCGGCAGCATGTGGTCGCTGTCCACCTGCAGGTCCGCATTTTCAAGGAATGCATCAGATTCGGCGGAGTCAATGTCTCCATATACGCCTTCGGGGGCGTCATTTCCCGTATCGACGGCTGCGTCCGCCTGCCCGCGGGCACCGTTTCTTCGCTGCGGACCAAGCGACCGCTTCGGTTGGCCCGAAAAATATTGCGGATGCAGATCGCTGATGTGCAGAAATCCGTTTTTGCCTATGCCGAAGTCAATGAATGCGGCCTGAATGGCCGGTTCCACATTCATGACTCTACCCTTGTATATATTTCCGACATGAAGTTCAGTGCTGGTGCGCTCCATGTACAGTTCTTCAAGCATGCCCTGGCTGACAATGGCAATGCGGACTTCATCCTTGTCCGTTGCGTTAATCAGCATGTCCCTTGGCGGGCCGGTGCGTTTGACGGGCGCGGGCTCTTCGGCGTCCACTTCGGCGAGTTTTTCAAGGTCCCCTTCAGGAACATCAAAAGTTGTGGCGTGCGCGTCGTCCTTAAAGGTGGAATCGTCCGTGGTGCCGCGCTGACCTTCGGCATATCCACCACTGGCCGGTTCCAGACCGGCGGAGGTGTTCTGCCGGGCCGCCGGCCGCGACGTGTCTTCTGATGAATCATCCGCGGCATTGGCAAATGACTGCGACGTATCTTCCGCCGTTGGAGCTGGCGCGGGAGTAGCCATGTGTTCAGAGGCTTCGCTGGCCGGCCCCCGGTTCTGGGGGCCGCGCTGGGATTGATCCGCCTGGCGGCCACCGGACGGGCTTTGCCGACCGCCGCGCTGCGGAGATCGCGGATTGTTCTGCGTGGGTGCCGGCCGCGCGGCATTGCCAGCAGTCTGGGGCGGCACCTGGACCGTGTCGTCCACCGGGGCAATGCCGGTCGGGCGGAATTTTTGTCGCATCGGAACGCCGCCGCGAAAGGTCTGCCTTCCCAGGTGGCGGGTCGCGCCGGGCGAAGCACGCGCCACCAGCCTGCCGGTGGACGGACGCATGGAGGCCAGCCGGCTCATTATCGCAGGCATATTCACCTGATTATCCGCTGCGGCCTGGCTGGCTGCCGACGGGTCCGTGACGGATGCGTCGGTACGGCCGGAATCCGGCTCCGATGGTTCAACTTCATTTGTCTGCTGCGATATAGTTTCATTAACAGCCGCTTTGCCCGACCGGCCGCTGCGCGTGTCGGCTGCCGCAGGTTCGGCGACAGCCGCCGAATTCCGCGAATCGGGCTGCTGTTCAGTTGGCTGATCGGCGTTGGCTTTTGTGGTATCCGTCGCATGGGCGGCTTCGCCACCGGCCGCAACAGGGATAATCGGAATAATTTTGCGCTGCCCCCGGCCGCGGCCGCGGCCAGAATGGCGCACGCGCCGCGCCGGCTTTTTTGCCGTGGCTTTGGCTGGGCCGTCAGCAGGCGCAGAAGCCGCGCTGGGCCCGGCCTGTTCCTGAGAAAATGTCGTGGCTTCCGCTGGCATGGACGAAACGCGTTCGTCGGGGAATTCCCGACCCGATGCCGGTGAATCCTGATTGTGGCTGTTGATGAGATGCCCTCACATGTGGTTATATATTGTTCTCATGGCTTAACCTTAAGCCATGAATCTTTCATACTTTAAAGTATAGTCTAATGTTTCGCGCTTGCGAAGTCCAATGCGGCGCAGCTCCAAATCAGCCATTCAGGCGGCATTTGGCCCACACTGACTAAATTCGTATAGGCGAATTGTTTTGCGTGTGCTGACGCCGCGAACTGAAACAGCCCGCAGGTTGAATCGTTCCAAAGCGGCTCTTACCGTTGGGTTCCATTCCGTGACACCAAAACGGCAACCCGGAACTGAGCTGAATTTCGCCCAATTTTGATTCCAGCCGCTCCCAATCGTCTTAGCTGACTGGCTGCGGTTGGTTGTTGTGGGCGGCCGGTTTCATGGCCTCCAATGCTTCCGGTGTTAATCCCAGGGCCAAAGCTACGCGGCGGCCATAGTCGGCATCGGCGCGAAAAAAGTGGCAAAGTGCCCGCATCTGCACTTCCTGGCGGGCCTGGCTTAAAACCCCGCCAATGCGTGTGGCCAACCGCGTTTTGTGGGCATCATCAAACAGGCGGTACAGATTCCCCACCTGTGTGTAATCGTCATGGTCCACGGTGGAGTCGTAGCGATCTACGATTACCTGCCCCAGCGCCCACGCCGGGTCGGCAAACGCCGGGTTTGGTTGCGGAGCGCCCTGCACGCTGTTTGGCCAGTAATTCGGCTTTGCGCCGTAATCGGCCGCTGTCGCCATTTGGCCGTCGCGCTGGTAATTCATGACCGGGCAGCGGGGCTTGTTGACCGGCAACTGCTGGTAATTATTACCCACGCGATACCGATGGGCATCGGCATAAGACATTAACCGGGCCTGCAGCATTTTGTCCGGCGATGGGCCAATGCCCGGCACCAGCGCCGATGGACTGAAGGCGGACTGTTCGACTTCGGCAAAATAATTTTCCGGATTCCGATTCAGTTCCAGAATCCCGACATCTATTAACGGAAATTCCTTGTGTGGCCAGACTTTTGTCAGATCAAACGGATTCCAGCGGAATGTATCCGCCTGTTTCTGGCTCATGACCTGAATCTTGAACTGCCAGCGCGGAAAATCGCCGCGCTCAATGGATCCAAACAAATCCCGCTGATGTGTTTCACGGTCGTTGGCGACCATTTGGGCGGCTTGGTCGTCCATCAGGCAGTGAATGCCCTGCATGGACTTGAAATGGAATTTGCACCACACCCGTTCACCCGCCGCATTGACCAGTGAATAGGTGTGGCTGCCGTAGCCGTTCATGGTGCGGTAGCTTGCGGGCAGGCCGCGGTCGGAAAACAGAATGGTCACCTGATGCAGCGATTCGGGACACATGGACCAGAAATCCCACTGCATGTCCATGTTGCGCAGGTTGCTTTTCGGGTCGCGCTTCTGGGTGTGAATGAACATCTGAAATTTGTATGGATCGCGCACAAAAAAGACCGGTGTATTGTTGCCCACCATGTCCCAATTGCCCTCTTGAGTGAAGAATTTCAAGGCAAAACCGCGGACATCGCGTTCGGCGTCCGCCGCGCCGCGTTCGCCCGCAACGGTGGAAAACCGCAGAAAAGTCTCGGTTTTTAAGCCGATTTTGCTCAAAAACTTCGCCCGTGTGAAGCGCGTCACATCATGTGTGACGGTAAAGGTGCCATAAGCGCCCGAACCTTTGGCATGCACCACGCGTTCGGGGACACGTTCGCGATTGAAATGCTGCATCTGTTCAAGCAGTTGAACATCCTGCATAAGCAACGGTCCGCGCGGTCCCGCGGTAAGGGCATGCTGGCAGGGAACCGGCGCGCCGTCCGCCGACGTAAGATTTGGATTCTGGGTCATGGTGTGGCTCCTTATTTGAAACGCAGTACAGCTGAATGGTTCACCTTAAAACCAGCCGAGCAACCTATTGTGCACAACCTGTTGTAATTGGACAAAGCCATAGTTGTCAAATATAAAATACCAATGCGATGAATAGGAAATGTCTATGGAATTCCACCAACTGCGTTATTTTCTGGCGGTGGCCGATACGGCCAGCTTTACCCGCGCCGCGGCACGCTGTTCTGTGGCACAGCCGAGCCTGAGCCAGCAGATTAAAAAGCTTGAACAGCAGGTCGGCGCACCGTTGTTCGACCGTCGCAACCGGGTGGTAACCCTTACCGAAATCGGCCGTGCCCTGCTGCCCCGGGCCCGCCGCATTATTGCCGAAGTGACGGACGCCCACGACCGGCTGGCCCAGGATATGGTCAATGGAACCGGCCCGTTGCGGGTGGGTGTTATCCCCACCATCGGTCCATTTATGCTGCCGACGGTCATGCGGCGATTCCTGAAGCAATATCCCGAATGCGAACTTAGCGTGGAAGAGGACCTTACCGAAAGACTGCTGCAGCGAATAAGCGAACATCAACTGGATTTTGCTGTTACCAGCACGCCGGTTTCGCTTAAAGGCGCGGCGGTTGAAGTGATCGGCACCGAACCGCTGCTGGTGGCCGCCCCGCCCGATTTCCACTGGCCGCGTGGCAAGCCGTTCAGTCTTGCGCAGCTTCGACAGCAGCCAATTGTGATGGTGACCGAGGCGCATTGCCTGGGCCGGCAGATTCAGGAATTCTGCACCCGCAGCGCGGTGGGCCTGCGCGTGGTGTGCGGCACCGCCCAGATTGATACACTTCAACGGCTGGTCGCGGGCGGGCTGGGCTTTTCCCTGGTGCCGGCTATGGCCGCACGCGCGGACACCCACCGCACCTGCCGCTATCTTGCCATTGATGAGCCGGCGCTGACGCGGGAGATAGCCGTGGTCTGGCCGCTGAATCGGCAACATTCGTTTCTGGCGTCGGAATTTTTGCGACTGGTTCGAAAGATCGTGCCCGTCCGCGGATGATCGTGCCGCGGCTTTCGATCTCTTCGAGGTGATGTACATTATCGGTGTTAAGCAATTGTCGATTCGCCTCCAACTCATGACCTTTGCCTTAGGCGTTGGTTTGTTCATGCAGGATGGCGGTCCATTGAACGCCACCCGTGCAAGCTCCGCAGGTATCAGAATCGAGAAAATGCGACCAAAGGTATCATGCGATTGTTTGACGGGATTCTACGCGCGATCGGCCTGCAGGCGGCGCTGATGGACTTTCGTCGGGGGGAGATATACACTTTCTTCGAAGCAGAAGCGTGCGGAACTGCCCGGATGTAAATCTGCAAACGGTCCGCCAGTCATGATAGGATGTTATTGTGAATCGTTTTTTTTTCACATCGTTTCTGTGCCTTTTCCTGGCCGCGATGAGTGCCAACGCATGTTTTGCGGGGCCGAAAAAGCGCGGTCGGCCACCAGTCGCACTTAATGCAACCGGCAAAAAACTTCTGGTGCGGTACTCGGCAACTCTCGAAAAGCTGCGACGTGAAATTGCGCGGGCGCTGCCGTCGGTTGATCCGGGCTTAAAACATCCATTTATGCAAGCCTACCGCGCTGAAAAGAAATTCGTAAAGCCGCCGTTCCTGCGATCGCATGCCTACGCGCGGGCCGTGTCGCGTTGCCGTTCGGCCGCGGCTCCGGTTCTTTCAATAGTAGACTCCGTACTTTCAAGCAGTCGTCTTGATAATCAATTGGTTGAGGCGTCGGTTATCGCGGACGCAACGCCGCGCGGCTTGGCGGCCTTTGCCCAGAAGTCGAAGGCTGGCGAAAATTTGATTCGTTCAATGCTGGCTGACCCCGCATTGATGAAGCAGATGCAAATCGCAGATGGCGCGCGGAATGGCAACTATGGCCGGACGATGCAAATATATGAAGCAATCCAGTCTGCCAGCCCGCTGGCGCACAAAGGCATTTTGAAGCGGTTGGCGCTGGCCATCGCGCTCGTGCAGCAGCCGAGGATGGCGCGATGGGATAATCATACATTTGACGCTGTGGCGCGCTATATGAATTTTCAGAGCGCTTATCTGGCCAAGGAACTGGATCCGGCGTTTCCAACTCTTACGGCATGGGATTGCCGCTTCGTCGTGAATGACCCGTTCTCAAACCGGGAGGCCAACTGGTTTCGTAACATGATGATGAATTATGCGCCCGCCTATGTCTTAAGCGGGCATTACATCGATATCGTGCATACAGATGTGGGTTACATACGTTCGCCCAGGTGGGGAACTTTTCCCGGCAGCATGGCCGAGCAAATCGTGGAAGGCGGAGGCGAATGCGGTCCGCGCGCATGGTATGGCCGTCTGGCCGAGCGAGCCTTCGGCATCCCCGCGTGGGGTGTAAAGCAGCGCGGACATGCCGCATTGACTCGCTGGACGCGCAATGGCTGGGTCACACGGTTTTCCGCCGGGTGGGATTGGATCTGGTGGAACAAAACCAGCGGAATTAATTTTTACCTTGAATCGCAAGCGCGGCGTTATCCCGCGGATTTCATGAAGGTGCTGCGAGCCCAGTGGATAGGTTCAGTTCTGGGTGAACAGAAGCCTGATCTGTGGCTGTTGGGCACGGGAGGATTCTGGTTCGCCGTGGCCAACAGCCAGGAGCGGGCGATTATCGCCTCCGGCAAAGCGGCCCGCGTCATTCCCACCAACTCGCGCCTTGCCGAACTTTACGGGCCGACCCTGGCACAAAAATTGCAACAGGCTCGCATTGCCCCCTCGGCGACGCAAATTTCGGTCAATAAATTCGGCGTCATCACAATCCCGGCCGTCGCCTTCAAAAAAGTTCCGGGGCCAAGGCGCAAGAAAGTTGGCGCGATAATCCCTTCCAAGAGCTTTTCCGGCGGAATGCAGCTTTATTATCAGGTTGGCCAGCCTTGCGGGAACAAACACCAGCCCATCGAATATATCATTAACGCGCCGAGGGCCGGCAGGTACGCGCTTGTCGCTGAAGTTGATTCCGTTAAGCCCCCGCAAAATATGGTGGTTTCTGTGAATCATGGTAAACGTGCAGCAAACTTGATCGTGCCGTGGACTGCTGGTATGTGGCAAAAGACCAAACCGGTGCAGGTCAATCTGGCCAAGGGCCAGAATACGCTCATTTTTGATAAAGGTAAGAGTGACGCCTACTCGGCGAAATTTATATATGCCTTAAGCATTAAAAAATTTGTTCTCTTTCCGGAAAAAAAGCGCCCTTGATTGCATCAAGTCGCGCCAGTCGCAAAGGTGCAGGCGGTTCCTAAATCGCGAAGGATTGTTTTTTGGTTCAAATTTTTCGTGTTTTCCCTTTGGCAATCAAGATAAGTCCGGCGACAGTCACCTGCTTTTTAACACCCGGCTCAAATGGAGGTCTGCCGTTCTTCATGCCTTGAGCGTCTCGCACTATCATCCCGGGAATACCCCATCACGTGACGCAGCTTGGAAATAGCCGTCAAGCGGATTTTTGCGTCGATGTTGATCGCCGTACCTGCCTCAAACTTATCGGGCGACGCCTGCGGGCACTGCCGCCCGGCAGGTACGAAAAAGATACAACATGCTGATCCGAAAGAACATCGCGCAGCGCACACGCCGGATTTAATAGGCGGCTCTCCCGTGTATCCAAGAAATACCTTGGGGGTCGGACAAACAGCCAGGGGCCGCGTTCACCGCCCAGGATGCTGGGTATCGCATAACCGGAAGCCAATGATCATCACCGCGACACAAAGGCGCACCGGGATAAACCTATCCACAGATTTCACAGATTACACAGATTTTGTTTCCATGAGCAAATTGGCGGGAGTTCTATTTTTCTGTTCATAGATCGTCGTTAGTTGTAAACGACCACAGCGGACGCGGATAAACTGCCACACCAGTAGCCGCCACCAATAACCCGTCAGAAGGCACGGAATCAACAGCTAAATTCAGTGAAACACATGCCGCACGCCAAAACACCATGGGGGTCGGGCGTCTCGCCCGAAAAGAAACAGCCCGGGGGCCGCGTTCACCGCCCAGGACGCCGGGTAACGCATAACCGGAAGCCAATGATCATCATCACGAAACAAAGGCGCACCGGAATAAACTAATCCACAGATTTCACCGAATTTGTTTCCGCGAGCAAATTGGCGGGAGTTCTATTTTTCCGTTCGTTGATCGTCGTTTGTTGTAAACGACCACAGCGGACGCGGATAAACTGTCACACCAGTATACGCCACCAATACCCCGTCAGAAGGAATGGAATCAACAGCTAAATTCAGTGAAACCCATGCCGCAGGCCAAAACACCTTGGGAAATCACTTTGGAGGTCGGGCGTCTCGCCCGAAATGTAGCAGGCAGGATGGCCCTCGCACCGAACACTAAAGCCACCGCGACAGGGACTTGGGAACCACAACTTTTAATGGGGTGACTCAATGCAGAAAAAATAAAAATCCTGGATTTAGGAACCAGAAAACATCTGCCCACTGGGCCGGCACCATTTTCTGCGGGCCACAAATAGATACAACAACCTGATCTGAAAGATTATCGCGCAGCGCGCACCCCGGATTTAATAGGCGACGGTCCATTGTATCAACCGCAATTTTGTCCATGACCACTACAAATCAATTCACTCCTATAGACCGCGATACCTTTTTCGCGTTCTCTGCGGACCCGCTTCGCGTCGCAGGGGCAAAGTCGCGCCCCCCAGTGGAACGGAAATGAGTTTGAAGGGAAAATATGTTGGATATCTCCATCTCCTGCACACCCCAGAAAGTGACAAGAGCAAAAAGGGATGCCGTCAAAAATATGAACAGATATACAAACCACCGGTGTTTGCGTGGCGTTATAAACGCAATAAGCAAAATGAAGAATGGAGCGGCCAGAAAATATTGTACGACAGATTCCACGATTGTCCTTCATTATCTTTTATCGCCTCAGCAGGCCGCGGTCCATCCATCGACAGCTATCGCGACTTAATTAAGGGCCGGGCGACTGGCGGCGGTTCTAAAACAAACGCACTTTTGTTTGACGGCCTTAAATCCGGAAAAAAGGCCGTCCATTCCGAAACAATGATGCGCTCAATCACCCAGACACAGCGGGCGACCCAGATAAGCCACGAGACTAGTACAACGAAAAGGCGTCGCTTGGCGAACCGCCACGCCAGAACGATTATAACCGCGGGACCGAGAAGCAGAACCGCGAACGCAGTTGTTTGCATATCCATCTTGGCCACCCTGAAATTGCGGCAAACCGCGTCGCCCCCGGAAGTGCATTATCGATCAGCCCGCCGAAATTGAATGTAACGGTGTGGGTGCGGCCCCGGGTACACGGCCTCCCAAACGCCCCCACTAATGGCCGATGTCGCCCATTCCGAACCATTATTAAGAAGATAATTATAACGAGGTGGATTTGCCTTTCCCGCAGCGGCCAGCGCTGCAACGTCCTTGGCCGCGGCACCTGCGTTGACAGCACAATTGTCCACCCAAATTGAATATTTGCGGAGGAATTCGTCTGAATGCTTGCGCTTTGCATTGGCTAAACCGACGGGTAGATTGGAATAGCCATCGCCACCGTGGACAGCCCCCGGAACAAACCAGGTCCCTTCCTTGAACAACGTCCAGTCGCCCTCACCTTGGGCGGCCGGAAAAAAACCGTACTCATGCCCTGCGACCTCAATAAACGCATGAACAAAATGCCCATTCGGATTCGCGGTCATATAGGCCTTAAAATAGTAGACACCTGGGATATGAACTTGCTTCGCCCCGCATGCATCGATCGCGCCCACCGGATCACTCCCCACAAACTGATACGTGTCCGCTCCATTGACGTACTGCAATGGGTCTTGCGATATCCAAGTCCCCAAACTTGGCGAATAATTGCGGAAATGCTCGTAATGCAACCCCGTCACCGCATCCAGCGTCCCGCTGCCATAAGTGGTAACCGTCGGAATGCCTGAAGCGCCGGAAGCATTACCCCTTCAAACAACACCGTCGGGTCCGTCGCATACGTTGGATGATTGCCGACGAAGCGACCGGCGCTTCGCTCAATGCGCAAGGACCGATGAAAAATGAACACACAATGATTTGGAACCGCAGAGGAAACGGAGGATCGCAGAGACTTGTTAATGCCGGAAAAACACCTTCGGCCATTTACGCGAGCGCTTCTCGCTTGTGTCTTCTGCCTCCCGCCTTCTGAATCACTTTTTTCAGCCGCCGCCACCATTGTTTATGCGACCTTCCTTACATTCTGGTCATTGATCAGTCCCGGCGCGCCGGGATTGCAGTTGTCTCCATTATCGTGAATATCAGCCGAATCACAATCCACTGGGCCGGGACAGACGCCACAAAAGCCAACGCGTTGCGGTCATCCAGACACCGATAGAGGCTGCCACTCCGAACAGAACATATTCCACCACCACAGGCAACGCCAATCCACCAGGAAAATACCGCGAGAAAGACCACCGCCAATCCCAATAGGCCATCGTACACGCCGTCCCCACGAGTAATGCCAGCGCTCGCCAGAATGCCACGCGATATTCCGTAACCGAAATACTCGGAAATCCCTCCAACACCAGCAAAATTCCGGCGGAGATAAAAAGGGAATTTATCGCACCAATTAGCAGGGAATCATTGCTCAGCCAGACCCATGTCTCGACAACGCAGACACAAAATGAGACCGCCCACCACAAAAACACGGCCAGCAGGAGGGCCCGACTAAACGGCTTCCAGCAACTTTTTGTCGTTTGCGGAACGATTTGGCCGGCCGGCTTTGTAATGTGCGTAATTGGGCTACTAACCGGTGGGAACGCGCAGATTATCCCCACGACTAACGCAACCCCGCCCACCAAAAGCAACACCCATTGGCTACTGAAAACCAGATACCAGATAATTCCACCACCTTGCGATACCGCCAGGGAAAAGCGAGCAGCCGCCGCGCAAGTTCCGGATACCTGCGCCATCCGATACCACCGGTCGCCTTTAGCGACGGGAGGCGACCGAAAATGGCCTGACGCCACGCGCCCAGCGAGAGCCACTGTGGCAACTAAAAGCAACAAATCCGTCGTAAGCGGCAGGTCACAAAAATCTCGGCCAGCAATCGATGGGGCCATAGCTAAGGCGGATCGCAACAACCAGAATGTAAGAAGCAACAATCCAATAGCCGCGACCAACCAAATTCTTAATCCGAAACGCGATTTCATCATGATTTACACCGCTCGATCTGCCATAACGCTAAGACATCCGGGCATTCAGGAACCCCGACCGCTTGCGCAACCTACTCTTGGCGCGAACGACCAATTAACGCGCGGACGCCCGCCCTCAATTTCTGGGGCAGAGGCCCGGGGATAAATACGCGGTACCAGTTCCGAGCCCCGCCGAAGACAGGGGTCGTGGTCCAACAAATAAAACTGCAGCCGCCGTCGGTAAAATGAATATTCAATCCCATCACCACCGCAGCGCCGGACCGAAAATGGAAAACACCTTCAACATATCGTCCGCCGCCACTACCCGGATGGGAGCGTTTAAACGCCGCTGCTATCGCGCGGAGCGTGGGCCGGTCCCTCAGCGAAACGCGCCTGCCTCGGGTCACAAAATCGACGCCGCAAAGCCGTCCCCCATGTCCGCCGGAGACAAAAGAATTTCGAAACGCGACCTTAAACTCAACCCGCTCGAAAAGCACTGCGCAAAGTGCGAATCCGACACAGCCGGAAGCGATAAACAACGACCGCCTTGTATTGCCGCTGATTCCGAACATTGGACAGCCCTTAATCAGGAAACATGTAACGGGTAATTGAGGTAAACCAACCCGGAAAACCCGTCACGCCAGGTCTCGTGATGCCAAAAAGGACTGGCCCAGCCGGCGACCTGCAGCTGGTGGGCCGCAACGTATTGAGCCCATATCTGACGCCCCAAGCCAAACGGTGCGAAAGAATAATAATCGCGCTGAACCATCTCTAACCCAGAGGTCTTCCATCTATATGCCGGCCCCAACGGGATACATATTTGCTTGACGGAAATGCTTCCGCCAGCGAAGCCAAAATGGGCACCGCCGAGCGCGTCCATCAGATCGCTGCCCCATTCGTAATAGAACTCCGCACTAAACGCTTCCGTTGCAGGAGGCCAGTGCCGTTGAAGTTTATGGGTCCCCGGCCCCACAATTTCGGCATATAACTGGAAATAAGCCTTCGCCGCTCTTCTGTAAAGGGGGTCCGATTTAATCTCATTCGCAGCAAATTCAAAGAACTCCCCCGCGTGTCCCTTTGGAAATCCATTGTCGATAAATTCTTTCAGCAACATTCCTGCAAATATCCTTCCACCAGCAGACCATCTGAAATAGGTTGCTGTTAAAAGATTAAGATCGTTAATGAATTGCAGGCCCGAAACGCCTCCCTTGCCCGATCCCGTATCCAACCCCAATCCGTCAAACCTCCCAACCGGCCCGCTTCCAACAAACTGATACGTATTGGCCCCATTGATATAGGAAAGTGGGTCTTGCGAAATCCACGTCCCCAAACTTGGCGAATAATTCCGGAAGCGTTCGTCATACAGCCCCGTCACCGCATCAAGCGTCATGCCTTGATACAGATTACTCACCACAGGCTGCGTCCCGGCGGGTGGCGTTTTCCTGTCGGCAGTCAGGACGGTGATCGAACCGTAAGGCGAATAGACGTAGCGTTGCACGACATCCCATGTTCCGGCGGTGGCGTTGAATCCAACAACCGCCGTGGTATCCCAATTCGCATCCTGCAAATAATAGGCAGGCAATTCTGGAGATGGAAGCTGGGAGCCGGGAGTGTAAAACTGGTCTTCGCCACGACGACACAAAGACACAATGCCAGCGAAGGAGGCCTTTTGATGATTGAAATTCTCACAGGAGGTATTGGAGGAACTGGATGTATCGCGAGGACGACGGGCAGACAAGATGTCTGCACCACAATTCTGCCGCCGGGGGCTTTGGCTGGCAATCAAGCATTCCGAATGCATTTCAGCCGTTGCAGCCAAGTGTGTTCCCTTCTACGTAATTCGAGATGGATTATACCCTTGTTCAAATTCGCGGTAAATTCCTGCCACGGCATAAGGCTCCGATTTTGCTCCGCCTGTTGCCATATTTCAATTTTGTCAAGACGCTTTCCGATCATCCGAACGTGCTTTATCTTAGAAATCTGCGGTCCTACAATTGCCGGGCCGGGGCAGCCACAACAGTTCTATTTCAGGTCTAAATTTCCTCGTAACTTCCAATTACTAAGAAAAGTCATCATTCGCATAAATCCCGGGGGTGGATCTCCACGCAATCTGCCAAAGAAACGCCGCGCGTCCGCCCGCATGGTTTGCGGGTTGGAAAGCGACATATACCAGGCACCTGCAGCCTCTCTGAAACCCAAAGTCTCACTAAAACTTGCCCCATTTTTAAAAGTAAGTATAACGTCGACGTTTACATAACGGAAAATTGAATGATCCGGCCAGTCACCGTTCAGATGGTTTAATGCACTTGAAATAAATTGGAGAATCTTCGGATTAGTACATTCCAGACGCCGTGGGCTTTTATTGATGCTCTCATCATAGTCGATTGCAACCAACGGCGATTTCAATTCTCCCCGGTACATTTCCCACCGCCAATGTTCGTGCAGTTCCGACCTCCCGACGACAATCATGAGAAATATGATAAGGGGTGCCAGAAGAATACAAGAGGCCGCCAGACACCCGCCACAGCCCTTCTTTTTTGATTTCCGAATCGTGTCGTCTTTTTTTTCCATACCTCAACCTTCTTTTGCATCGGCAACAAATATTCCGGGCCATGGTAAAATTAGGCACATTCAGCAGGCTGAGGCGTTGTCCGAGAATGAATCGATTCCGGTCCCCTGATGGGAATACGCCGGGAACGATCCCTTGGTCTGGCACCTCCAGACCGCGCGATAGCGCCGAACCCCCGGCGGCGTCCGGGCGTTCCCGGCAGAAGAGTATAATAATCGGCGGACTGCATCGACGCGTCCTTTACATCACAACAAAATAGTAGTAACCCCACGTCCGTGCAGTGCCCGAGAATGAATCCGTCCAAGTCTCCTGATGGCTAAAATCGGGATAACCGTAGGTGTGCTGAAGGATATAAGCCGCACGATACGCAGGGAATATCAGGCGGTAATCGAGACGTCCAGCCGGAAAGGAATAAAGATCGTAGGAATCCATTGACGCGCCCTTGACGCTCCAGGTGTATCGCTCAATTCGGAAAGCCTTGTCAAGGAAACTCCGACAGGCCTTTTTAACCACCAAGGTCGCCGATTTGTAGCCAATACTGTCTCCACCAAATGCAAGCGCCATGTTAGAATAGCCATCCCAATAAAATTCTACTCGGAAAGCGTAACCGTGGGCCCCGGCGATTCGGGCGGGAAGGCGCCAGGTTCCAACACCTTTTTTTGCGGCCAACGCTGAAAAATAGGCCTTGGCATCCTTGCGGTATTCCGGATCCTTTTTTATTTCAGGCGCGAACCTCTCGAAGGCCATTCCAGCATTACCACCGGGAAAACGCTTGGTGACAAAGGCTTGAAGAAGGGCGGCCGCGAAATCAAATCCACTCGACTGCCAGGATTTTATCTCGGCCTGCAGAGTAGCAATATTCCCAGCGGCCGTACTGGCTTGGTTAGTCGGAATCAGGCCGGCCGGGTCCACCGAACCAACCGGATTATTCCAAGCAAAACCGTAAAGGTTCAAGCCACCCGTTGAACCAAACGGATCCTGGCTAACCCAAGCTCCAAGCGTTGGGCTGTAGTCGCGGTCGCGAGAATAATACAATCCCGTCACCGCATCCAGCGTCATGCCTTGATACAGATTGTTCACTATTGGCTGCGTGCCCGAGGGCGGCGTGCTGAAGTCGCTGTTAAGCACGATCATACTGCCATACGGCGAATACACAGAGCGTTGCGTAACACCCGAGGTGCCGGTGGTGCTGTTGAATCCAACAACCGCAGTCGTGTCCCAATTCGCATCCTGCAGGTAATCGGCTCGCAAGCCAGGAGTTGGAAGCTGGGAACCGGGAGTGAAAAACCGATTTTCGCCACGACCACATGAAGGCACAACGCCAGTGAAGGAGGCCTTTTGATGATTGAAATTCTCACAGGAGGTATTGGAGGAACTGGATTTATCGCGGTCACGACGGGCAAACAAGATGTCTGCGGTCCGGTGATCGGGAAATTTTCCAGCTTGCCAAGACTCATCGCGCCAGCGGCCGCAACTTCGCGGCTTGGTGCCGCGGTGGTGAAAAAATTGCTTATCCAGCGCGACCATAAAACCGCCTCGAGAAAGGCCGACCTTGCTTCGGTAGTTTGAATCATACACTGGCATCCGCAACGTACCAAGCCAATGCACGTTCCTTGCCGTCCATTCATCCGATACCGCCTGCTCGCCGCCCATACGGAAGAAAAAAATTGAAGCACCGCGGCCCCGGTCGTTTAAGCGAAGCGGTTCGTTCAAGCATGCCGCAGGTCTAAGTTTCAGATGAATAGGGCAATTATCCCAGCGGCCATCTTGGCTTAGCCGCAGCGCGCGAAGAGCCATAATGGACTCACCACCGCTTCGGCCCCAGAATTGCTCGGTGACTTTTTACTTTTTTATTGCACAACTTAACTCGCGATTAGATTACACTGTATCCCATCGGCCATCCCTTGGCGCGGTAACGCGGATAATTCATTTGATCCCGGTGCTTTTGAAAATAGCCGCTGTTCTCCCCTAAAACCTGCCGTGGCTAACTCCTGAAAGGCAAATATACCCGGGCTGCCGGCCCGCAGGTCGCCCATCCAGGCGCCACAATTCATATTCTACCAATACTTCCGGCATTTCGTGTCACGCACCCCGGCGCTATGTAAAACTTCACGGCCCAGGACGCAGGGTAACGCAAAGGCCAAAATTCATGTGGTTTACAATTGGCACTCGTCACGACGCGGCGGGCAGATAAAACCGGCATGAACTGATTTCGCGGGCTTGCCTTCCATGACGACTATTATGAACAGGCGAAAAAAAGTCGCCTCTGGCCCAGGATCGCGCATCGGGTCAACGCGGCAGTCACACCGCGTAAAGAGTCACGCATCCGAGGCGCAAGTTAATTTCCACGGTGCTGGCGACGGCGACAGGGGCGGAAACCCGCCTGGCTCACTATAATTCCCGGATGAGCAGTTTGATGGATAATCTTTCTCCGCCGGCTGGTGTTGCAACTGACAGTTCGTCGGGCCGCAAGCTGGCGGTCTTAACGTGGTCGCATTTTCTTAATGACGGGGCGGCCTTTTATTTGCCGGGGATACTGCCCGCGGTGCTCGTGGCGCTGCATCAGCCACTGGCTATGGTCGGGGTGATAACAGCGGCGATGTATGTCGGGCAGGCGCTGCAGCCGGTGACGGGAATTCTGGCGGACCATGCGGGGGGACGGGCGTTTGTCATAGGTGGTCTGCTGGCTTGTTCACTGGCCGGGGCACTGGTCGGGCTGGCCCCAAATGTGTGGGTTCTGATCGGGCTTTTGCTTATTTCAGGACTTGGATCCACAACGTTTCATCCCCAGGCCCTGGCGGCGGTACGCAGTGTAACGCAGCGGCGGCAGGCGATGGGCATGGCGACCTTTCTGGTAGGCGGCGAACTGGGCCGGGGCGCGTGGCCGCTGATAGCCAGCCTGATTGTGGTGCGATATAGCCTGCAGCATCTGTGGGTGATAGCGCTGCCGACGCTGGCATCACTGCCATTCATATTGTGGCTTACGCCGCGCCTTCCACCGCGGCACGCGGCTGCGGGGCGAATTCAGTGGCGGGCGCACCGCAAGCCATTTGCCGTGCTGGTGGGCTTTTCGGCGTTTCGCGGACTGGTGGTGTTTGGCACCATCGTGTTTATTCCAATCATGTGGAAATTGCGTGGCGGGGCGCTGGTATCGGGTGCGTCGATCATCAGCACCTTGTTGATCACTGGCGTACTTGGACAAATCGGGGGCGGCAGCATGGCGGACCGGTTTGGCCGGCGGCACGTGGTGCTGGGCAGTTCCATTCTGCTGATTATTCTGGTGCCGCTGATCGTATTGACGCACGGAATTCTTTTGTGGGCCATTGCCGCCCTTACCGGCATTGCGATGTTTTCCACATTTGCATCCACACTGCTTGTGGGTCAGGATATTTTTCCGGAAAACCGTGGATTAGGCTCGGGTATCGCTCTGGGCTTTTCCAACGCGCTGGGGGCCGCGGGCCTGATTCCGCTTGGCGTCGTGGCGCGGCATTTTGGAATTGGCATGGTGTTTGCCATTCTGACGGCCGGTGCCATGGGAATGCTGATCATGGCCATTCTGTTTTCAGAAAAAGTGCATCCGGCCATGCGCTAGATCCGGTTCAACTGCGCCACGAACAGTTCCCAAGGCAACCCGCGCCCGGGCGTGACAATTAAAATTCGCGGTGGATCGATTGCTGAAAAGTTTTCCCGCGACTGTACGCCTCAAGTTCTCCGCCAAGCTGTTCGGCCAGTACGGCCTTGACGACGGTCATGGATGGCGGCGCATCAATTTCGCTGGCCAGCGAAGTGACCGGCCGGCCGAGACCGCACGGATTTATCAGATCAAAAAACGTCAGATCCGTGGTCACATTCAGGGCGATGCCGTGCAGGGAAACCCAGCGGCGGAGTTTGATGCCTAAGGCACAGATTTTTGCCGTTTGACCGGCCGGAAGCCGACGGGAGTGAACCCAAACGCCGGTGGCGCCCTGCTGGCAGTGCGCGGAAATCGAAAGCCCCGCCAGGGTGCGGATCACGGCGCGTTCAAGTAGACGAATATAGTCATGAATACGCAAGTTATATTTATTCAGCGGAATAATCGGGTAGGCGACAAGCTGCCCCGGACCATGGAAGGTAATATCGCCGCCGCGATCGGTTGCAACCACATCTACCCCGCGGGTCGCGAGTTGTGCGGCATCCGCCAGTAAATGGGCCTCCGAACCCGGATGGCGACCAATGGTGATAACCGGTGGATGTTCCAGCAGGATCAGGGCACCGTCCGGATAGCGCCCGGCGAGCACGTCGTCATGAACGGCAAGCTGGTAGTCCCAAGCGGCACGGTATTCCATAACCCCGGCATCTAAAACCGAAAGGCCATGGTGGACAGCAGTTGCCGATTGACCTGCGTTCATTTTGCCGCCTTTGCGGCAATAAGACGGCGCGTGGGGGCGGTCAATGGCGCGGGCGAAACGGCCTTGGCCGGCCCCAGTGCGCACTGAAGAACGTCATCCACCGAATCGGCAAAAACAAAACGCACCTTCTGGCCCACGTGGTTTTTCACATCATCCAGATTTTTTTCGTTGCGCCTGGGAAGCAGAATCGTTTTGATGCCGGCGTGCTGGGCGGCGATCACTTTTTCCTTTACGCCGCCGATGGGCAGCACCAGTCCGCGAAGAGTTATCTCGCCGGTCATGGCGACATCCGGCCGGACGGGCCGATCAAGAAAAAGTGAAGCCAGCGCGGTATACATGGCGACGCCGGCGGAGGGGCCATCTTTAGGGACCGCACCGGCGGGTACGTGCACATGCACATCCAGCGTGGCAAATGAAGCCGGGTCCAGTCCCAGGCCAACGGCATTGTTTTTAAGCAGTGAAAAAGCGGTCTGCGCGGATTCCCGCATGACCGCGCCGATCTGACCGGTCAGGCGCAGGCGGCCTTTTCCGGGCATCCGTGTGGCTTCCACAAATAAAATATCGCCGCCAGCGGGCGTGTAGGCCAGACCGGTGGCCACGCCGGGGACGGCGGTTCGCAGCGCCACTTCGCTTTCAAAGGCAGTAGGTCCCAGATAGGCAGCCAGATTTTCCGGACGCACCACCACGCGCGGCACGCGGGCCAGTGCCCGGCGCATTTCTGCATCGCCATTGCCTGGCGTTGCCACCGGGGTTCTGGCGGCGGTGGAGGGTCTGGTCCCGGTTCCCGCCGCGGACGCCGCATTGCCGTTCGGGCCGCCTGGGTTTTCGGTATCCTTTTTATTTGGCGGCGAAGGCGCGGCCGCAGGCAGTTTACTGACAATTTGCGCCGCGACTCCGCGCACCACGGATCCGATGGCGCGCTCCAGTCCGCGAACACCCGCTTCGCGCGTGTAATGGTCGATCAGCGCGCCGATTGTGGAAGTGGGAAGATCGCAATTTTTACCCGTGATGCCATTTTCAGCCAATTGCCGCGGCAGCAGATATTTTCTGGCAATCAGGAGTTTATCCTGGCGGGTGTAACCCGGAATTTCAATTATTTCCATGCGGTCGCGCAGGGCGGGGGGCACCGATTCCATGTAATTGGCGGTACAGATGAAAATGATGCGGCTTAAATCAAACGGAACACCCAGGTAATGGTCCTGAAAACTGTTGTTTTGTTCCGGGTCCAGCACTTCCAGCAGGGCCGAGGAGGGGTCGCCGCGGAAATCCGCGCCGAGCTTATCTATTTCGTCCAGCATCATGACCGGGTTGTTGGAACCCGCTTTTCGCAAGTCCTGAATAATTCGGCCCGGCATGGCACCTACATAAGTCCGGCGATGGCCGCGAATATCGGCTTCATCGCGGACGCCGCCGAGGCTCATGCGGATAAATTTTCGTCCCAGAGATTGCGCGATGGACTTGCCCAAACTGGTCTTTCCCACGCCCGGCGGCCCCAGGAAGCAGAGAATCGGACCGCGTCCGCCGGGATTCAATTTGCGCACAGAAAGGAATTCGAGAATCCGTTTTTTAATTTTCTGCAAATCGTGGTGGTCGCGGTCCAGAATGCGCCGGGCACGGGTGATGTCCAGGTCGTCGCTGGTGGAAGTATTCCATGGCAATTCGGCCACTGTTTCCAGAAATCCCCGGATAACGCCATATTCGGGCGACGCCTGCGGAATGGCCGCAAGGCGCGCCAGTTCACGGTCCGTTTCTTTTTTTACACCCTGCGGAATAGAAGCTTTTTCCAGGCGAGCTTTAAGGTCGGTGAGTTCCTGCGTCTGCCCTTCGTCCAGGCCAAGTTCCTTTTGAATGGCTTTAAGCTGTTCTTGAAGGAAATAATTCCGCTGGCTTTTATCAATGCTTGACCGCACCTGGGTCTGGATATTTTCTTCCAGTTCTAAAATTTCAATGCGCGTGGCCAGCTTTTCGCGCACCAGTTTCAGCCGCACGCCCACATCCAGTTCCTCAAGAATCGCCTGCTTTACCGCCGTGGATTCCTGAAGGTTGGAAGCCAGAAAGTCGGCCAGCGTGCCGGGTGAGTCAATGTCGTTAAGTAATCCGGCGGCTTCATCCGGAATGTTCGGCGATAATTCGATCATGCGTTTGGCGGCCTGACGGACCGTCTGCACCAGCAGATCGAATTCCGGGCTGGGCGGCGGTGTGATTTCCGCCAGCGATTCAATTTTCGCCTTCAGATAAGGTTCTTCAGTGACGAATTCAATCACCTTAAACCGGACCAGGCCATGCACCACAATGCTCTGCTGGCCCTCGCCCATGCGCAGCATTTTAAGCACAATGGCCATCGTGCCCACGCGGTGAAGATCGGATGGCGAAGGATTTTCGTCCGCGTCGTGAATTTGTGTCAGGACGCCGACAATTTTATCCGCCGGCATAATATCGTCCAGCAGGCGGCGGCTTTTGTCGCGTCCGATTGCAAGCGGAATAACCGCACCGGGAAATGCGACGGCATCGCGCACCGGCAGAATAGCCAGCACATCCGGCACGCGAATTTGGTGCACCAGCGGTCCGGTGACCGATGCGGTCGTGCGCGACCGCCCGGTTGCGGTTGGATCTTTCGGGTCGACAGGGGCCTCGCCAACTGCTGCCGGGGCGGTTTTCTCCGGTTTGGCATTCGAAGCTTTAAGTGATTTGTCAGCGGGTTTCTTTATTTCTGGCATGTATCGTTTCCGTAACTCCGTTTAACAGTCTGGCTTAGCGGGTCATCGCCGGCTCCGCCGGCGGTGAAGGCTATTTGCGATGTTTCGGCAGGGTAATCCAAAGCAGACCGGCCTCATACATGGCGGAAATTCTCCGGTCATCCACGTTGGCCGGCAGTTCCACGGCGCGACTGAACACTCCATGATCAATTTCCAGCTGATGCACCGCAATGGCGGGCTCTTCGCCGGTGGGCATCGGGCATTCACGTTTGCCGCGAATGACGATGCGGGCATTTTCCAGCCGCACATCCACATCCTTTTCGTGAATACCGGCCAAGTCCACGCAAATCAGAAACGCCTGCCGCGTTTCGTACAGGTTGACCGCCGGCCGCCAGGATTCGCGCCCCCAGGCGGCGAACATCTGGCGGGTCAGCACGGTATCGCCAGCTTCATGAACCAGACGGCTGGAAAGGCTCTCGTCCGATGCGGAAGCAAATTGAATAACAGGCATGGCGTCGCTCCGGCATGGGTATCAGGCTTCATCCCGCGGGCGGCATAACGCACGCGTTGAAGCAACCGGTATTTTACGCCGTTTGCGTCGCGGGGGGAAATAAAATGCGAAAAAACGCTCCGGCTGGGAATTGGGGCATACCGCCCGACCGTCTTGCGGCTCTCCAGTCGGCGGGCAAATTTTGTAAATGCGGGATATACTTGAAGTTTCGGCGCGCTATCGGCGTGGCTGGTCGCCGCCGGGAAAAATTCGGGCGGCTAAGCGCTTTTCCGGCGAATGACGCGGCAAAGGCGGACTCGCCCGGTTCTGGAGACCCGCGACGTCATGGATCATTTTAACTATCGCAACGGGGCACTGTATTGCGAGGATGTTCCGGTGGAACAGATTGTTTCCGCCGTGGGCAGTCCGGTGTACATCTACAGCCAGGCGACGCTTCTGACACATTATCAGCGGATCGCCCGGGCGTTTGCGCCGCTGAACCCACTGATCTGCTATTCGATCAAGTCGTGCGGGAATCTGGCCATATTGCGGACCTTGCGCGGCGCGGGAAGCGGGTTTGACGTGGTTTCCGGTGGAGAACTGTTTCGCGCGTTAAAGGCCGGCGCGACACCGGATAAAATTGTTTTCGCCGGGGTAGGCAAAACCGATGCGGAAATAACCGAAGCGCTGCAGGCGGGCATCGGCTGGTTTAATATTGAAAGCGAAGAGGAATTCTGGAATCTGGATCGGCTGGCCGGCCAGACCGGGAGCCACGCGCGGGGCGCGCTGCGGGTGAATCCGGATGTGACCAGCCACGGAACCCACACCAAAACTCTGACCGGCAAAAAAGAAACGAAATTCGGTGTGGATATCGACCGGGCAATGGAATTTTATCTGACTGCGGCCAAAGCCACGCACGCAAAACTTAACGCACTTCACCTGCACATCGGCTCACCCATAAAATCCACCCAGCCGTATGTGGACGCAATTAAGAAGGCCCTGGCCCTTATCGACGAACTTGCGGCTCGCGCCGTGGTGATTGACACATTGGATATCGGCGGTGGATTCGCCGCTTTTTATGAAGGGGATGAAGCCCCCAGCGCCGCGGATTATGCCACCGCGATCATTCCCCTGCTGGCGGGCCGCAAGCTTAAGATTATTCTTGAGCCGGGGCGGTCTATTTCGTGCAATGCGGGCATTCTGGTCACGCGTGTGGTTTATACCAAAACCGGCGGAAACAAAACATTTGTCATTGTGGACGCGGCCATGAACGACCTGATTCGTCCCACCCTGTACGAAAGTTATCATTTTATCTGGCCGGTCACGCCCGGTTCAGGGCTTGCTCCCGCCAGCCGCACCAGCGCAATGCGCACCGCTGACGATCGCAAGGTGGATGTGGTGGGTCCGGTTTGTGAAAGCGGCGATTACCTGGCCCGCGACCGATATCTGCCGCGGGTGACGCGGGGGAATCTGCTGGCGGTTTTTTCCGCCGGGGCGTATGGCTTCGCCATGAGCAGTCAGTACAACGCCCGTCCGCGGGCGGCGGAGGTTCTGGTGGATGGCGCAGTCTGGCGCATTATCCGGCAGCGCGAGACGTATGCGGACCTCGTGGCCGGGGAAGAATAAATTCCGCACAGATGCGGCAAAGCCGGAGCCATCCACATGACCGCCCGATATATGGATTCTGTTCCAATACTTGGGAAGCAATGGACCATCCGCGGGTATATCTGGCGGATGGAGCCGCCGCGGACCACGCCCCTGTCTTTCATAGACATTGATACGTGTAAATATGTTGGCAAAATGCCGGATGGCGGCCTGCTGCTGGCTACGCCCGCCCCGCGGCCACCTGACCCGCAGGACCTGGAAAAGCTTGGCTTTTCGCGTCATACGCCTGTGTGGCCATGGGCGGTGCGGATGTACAACGGGGAAGATGAAAAAGCGCCGTTGGCAGTTCTGGATGACACCGGCCGCTATTTTCAACTTGAATCCTTTGGCGTATCCATACAGGACGAAACGCGCGATGAGGCAATGGACGCAACGGGCGACCGGCATCCGGTAATTTGCGAATTCCTGGTGGGCCAGACATCCGGTGCCCTGCGCATCTGTCCGGAATAGGGACTTGCCGCCACTGGCCGCAAGGTTTTGCGATCATGCAATCTCCGAAATGATCTTGACGCTGGTCCTGTCCGCGGATAGTGTGGGCGGAGAAGTCATTGAGATGATTTTCGACGGGCGGAAATCAGGTACCCAAACAGACGGACAAACATTATGAAAAAGAAAACGGTCAAAAAGAAGTACGGCAAAAAGAAACGTGGCAAGCAGAGCTGACACGGATTTATTCCCGTGCGGCTTATTTCTTTTATCGCGGGTTCAGGCGGCTGGCGCCTGTTGCGGGCGTTGCCGGCACAGCCGCCCCGCGCACACGCAAAATGTGACGCTGCGCGATGGTGCCGCCCGTAGCCATATTCAAATGAAACGCCATCAATCATTCTCCAGCGAAAAACGATTGGACGTCCATTCCGCCTTTGTGTCGGTCACAATGGGCGGTCGCATTGCCGCATCGGCGGGCGTCGGCAGCGGGGGTGTTGCGCTGGCCGGTTTGCGCCCGCGCCGCCGCTTGCGGACAGAGACTTCTGCGTCTTCCCGCGGCGGCAATGCGGATTGCGCAGCATTGGATTGAATATGTAACGATTGATCCGCCGTGCCGTCCGGCATCAGATTCCGACTGTTGGCCGGTGTAATACGCCAGACCGCCGGATACAGGCCGGTGATCTGGCTATGACGCAATGGACGGCGAGGATAAACCGGGTTCAGCGGTACCAGCGTAAGATACGTGGCATCCGCATCAGGGGGTGCCTCGGCCGACCCGGCGGCAAATTCAATGCGCTTGAATGTGGTGGAAAAGTTTTCGGAATCATCCAGTCGTACCAGGCAGTCATCACCTTCCTGCGGGGTTTGCGTGGAGGAAAACACCACAATATCGCCCTGCTTGTAGCGGGGTTCCATGGAATCGCCTTCGATCCGCAGGGCGAAAAGGCCGGCATCCGGAGAGCCGGCTGCGGGTGATGCTTCAGATTCCGCAATTGTGTCCGCGGGTACCGGCACCGAGATGTAACTGTCCGCGATGCCGACGGGGTAATCAAGGTCGGTAAATTCCGCCGCATTGCCGGCGGCTACGCGGTTGATCAGCGGAATGCGCATCAACGGCACGACCGATGCTTCAGCTGAATATCGCGTGCCAGATTCCGGACCGGAGTCAGTCGATGATTGACCGACGGGTCGTGCAACCCTAAGAAGCTGGTCGAGGTCTACCGCGCCATCCGCGCGGCGCGGTACGTTTTCGCCGTGGGAACGAATCGCGGACCGGGGGCTTTCGGGCAGCGGCCGGGCGGAAAGCAGATTTCGCACAGTTTGCGGGGTGCGAAGCCAATCCGCCTGGGCGTTGAGCGATCCGGCCGGAAGGTTCAGCGACTTCTCCAGAAGTGCAAGTTTATCTGGTGCGGGTGGCCCACTCAGGCGGCCGGTTTCAATATTGGATAAATATGGCTTGCTGATACCGGTTGCCGCGGCCAATTGGTCCAGTGTCCAACCGACCGCGTGACGAAATTGGCGAAGATTCTGGCCGAAGGCAACCAGGCCTTCGGGCCTTGATTGTGTCAAAATATTCGTATCTTGCGGGTGAAGGTTTGGTGTGGACGCCATCGTCTATCTCCATCAATTGACCCAGACCAACCGATTGAACCGGTTAGCAGGCACAATACGACCGTCAAATTCGCGAATTTTGGATGATTCGCGGCAAAAACAAGCCAATTCTGGCGATAAGACCGCACAGAATATGTTTGTATGAAAACCAACATACATTGGAATCAGGAGTTTGTCAATATTTTCCCCAACCGTGGTTTATTTTTATAACTGCCACCATTTGCGAATGCGGCGACCGCGCAATTTCCAAAACCTGATCACTGGCTCCGTCGCCTGGCTTAGACAAACAGACTCGCGTGACAACCGTTCAGGGCTATCCCTGATGTTCGACTTCCCATCTATCGGGTTCGTATGATGCACTCCGTCTACCCGGCTTTTTCCGAGTTTGGATAACAGGCGTGCACCAGAAACAGGCCGTTATTTCTGCCGCGTCAACAGGTCTTGAAGCCGGGCCGGATTATCAGGCGGCGGAGCGTTGATAAAGGGAAATACAGTTGCCGAAAAGCCGAATATATGAACTTATATTGTGAGATGAATTTATCATTTATAAAAGATTTTCTGATGCCTCGATCGCCTGGTATTCCCCTCGCACGGGGCCTGAACCGGCACCGGCACCCGGACCGGTGGCTGGACCGCCGTGACCGGCGAAGGCTTAGCAGATCAATGTCTTCCAGCAGCATCGCGAGTTCACCGGTCTTGAACTTCACACGCGGCGAAGAGGGGTTCTCCACCGGGCGGGAAGCCGTAACGCGCCTTCCTCCAGCCGCTTGTACCAGATGGCCAGACCCTCACGACCCAAAGTACAGTATTTTGAGGCGAACCCCGTGACGATCTGCGAACAAAAACAGGTCCCCTGATAACGGGTCCTGCCCCAGAGACTCGCGTGCCCATTGGGCCAGCGTGTCAAAGCCGCAACGCATATCCGTCGGTATCAGGCACAGAAAGTCCTGTACAGGTATCTGGCCATCCATGGCCCGCAGACTCGGAAGTGTGCATCTTTCGGGCGGCCGGTTCCAGCCAGATTCGCCCGGATCGGCGCAGCCAGCGTCATTTCAACTCCTTGCGTAGCGGCATGTGAGTATACCCGCCGCGGGCAGTCTGTTCCAACGTGAGAGCGACCGGAATATCGGGCGATATGCCCGTGCCAGGACCGTCCTGATAAATCCCGAAGCCCACTGGGGCAACGGTGAACAGTTGGCCGACGTGGTATTCATCCCGTATACTTCCCGCCATGCAAAAGGCCTGGTTTTATCTTCAGATGTGTATGGTGGGTCTGGTTCTGGCGACCGCCACGCGCAGCTTTGCCACACCACCCACCCGTCCCACCGCGCGCTGGCTGTTAAAAAACGGGGTCTGGGTGCCGCTGGTTCCCCCGAATCGCAATACTCCCGAAGGCCGCGTTGCAATCATGATTCAGAATTTCAACAACCGCCACTACAACCGCGTCACGGATCAGGCCAAATCCTGGTTGAAAAACAAGGCACTTAAAACCAATCCGCTGGTGCCGGAGGTGCTGCTGCTGCGTGGCGACGCGTTTAACGCCATGGGGCAAAAATATGCCGCACTTTTCCCGTATGAAGACCTTCTGGATAACTTTCCATCCAGTGCACTTTATGGTCCGTGCCTGCAACGGGAATACAATATTGCCATGGCTTTTTTAAGCGGCTACAAGCGGCGATTTCTGGGAATGCGTATTCTGCCGGTGGATGGTGATGCGCTGCGGCTGCTGCGGCGCATTCAAGACCGCCAGCGCGGTTCACCTTTGGCGGAACTTTCCGGCATTACCGTTGCGGATTATTATTACAAGAATGGCCGCTTTCAGCGGTCGTTTCAGTCTTACAGCGACTTTCTGCGGCGCTACCCCTACAGCCAGTTTGTGGTCAAGGCCACCATCCGCCAGTGTGAGGCGCTTCTGGCCACCTTTCGTGGCGTGCGATTTGATATGACCCCGCTGCACAATGCACAGGCGGAACTGGAAAATCTTCAGCAGGAATACCCGCAGCAGGCTTTGCGTATTCAGGCCAGGGCTATTGAGGCGCGAATTTATCAGATAGAAGGGAAGAAGGAACTTCAGATTGCACGGTTTTACATTCGATTCAGCCACCCTAAGGCGGCACAGTTTTATTATCGTCGGGTTATTGCCGGCTGGCCGGATACCGTTTGGGCAACCAAGGCCCGCCGGGAATTAATCAAACGTTTCGGCAAGGAGGCGGCCCCATGATATTGCCCCCACAGCGATATCCGGATGGTTCCAGCCGGTGCGGCAGCGCGTATCGTCCGCCGCGTGAACGGTTATCCCTTTTCACCGGACGCCGGTCTGCCATCGGCCGGATACTGGGCATATTTGCAATCGCGTCGGCCGGGCTTGCGCTGACGGGCTGCGGCTATACCGGTCAATCGTTGTATCCATCAGGAATTCACACGGTTGCAGTGCCGATCTGGAAAAACGATACCTTCCGCCACCAGATGGGTTTTCATCTGACCGAAGCAATTGATAAAAACATTGAATCCAGAACACCCTATCGACTGGCATCGCTAAAACATGCGGATTCCGTCTTGCGCGGCACCATCGTGCAGGTTCAGGAAACACTGCTTTCCAACAGCTTTGAAACCAATCTTCCCCAGGAAACGCAGGTCACGGTGGTGGTGGACTTCACCTGGAAAGACCTGCGAACCGGTAAAATACTATCCGAAAGAAAGAAGTTCGCACGTTCGGCCAATACCATTCCTCAGATCGGCCAACAATTGTCCGATGCCGAACAGACTGCTATGGAAAAACTGGCACGCGCTATCGTGGCGCAAATGCAAAAGTCGTTCTGAAGAATCGGTCGTATATAAAACTCACCATTCACGATTTTCAGAATTTTGTTTCATTACACCGGCGGCGACATGTTACCGGCAACGGCCCGCCGCCATTCGGAGCGCAGAAACCGGCCAACACCGGCTGCAGAGACTGATCCCCTTACCACTGGCCCGTGGCCACATCACGCACGGGAGTCATGGTAATGTCATTCGTTGGCTGGCGTATTCAAAATTACCAAAGCAATGCAGCGCATCTGGAGATGTATCCCCGTTCTGATATTCTTTGGATCGTTCTGTGGCCACTGGATCGCCGGGACAGATAAACAATCCCGGTGCCGCCAAATCCTGCATCACCAATGCCCACATGCACGCCAAAGCCGAGCCGCATTGGGTCGCTTTGCCGCCAGCCCGGTAATAGCCTTTGATAACATCTTCCGCAGTTTGATGATCCCATTTTCGCGTTGTATCCACCCCATTTATAGAAATACCTGTTGCCAGTGGCCTTACCACGGGAAATTGTCCGTGATTGCTTTGGGCGTAAATTTCCATCGCCTGGATAATGCCGCGAACATTGACAGCGCACAGCAGTCGCTTTGTTTTTTCCCGGGCATGCATCCGCAGCTCTCGCTGGACATGGCAGCGATCACGAGGAATGCGGCCAAAGACAGGAGAATCAAGACTGCAACAAATTCGGTGCGTGTGAAAGCTCCGGATTTCCGCCAATGGATTCTCATCGGTTGTCTAAAAAAAATGACCATGCAATGTGGCCCAATTCGCAGACAATGGTCGGAAAAACAAGGTGCCATAAACGCGCTTGCGGCACCCGGCCGCAATCGAGAATTTAATTAAGGACCAGCGCGATTGAGCAATCTGGTGACCTGGGCATGATACACGCGCATCGCTGGTCCGTGGGCAATCTTCAACGTGCAGTGCGACAGCACGACGTTGCGGGCGTTGACAATTTTCATGCCACTAAGGGCCGTAATCGACACGTTCTTCAAATACACCCCGCGAATCGGCATTTCCGGCACGCCAATAATTTCGCCCGCCATTCGGCTGCCGGTCGCCCGAACGTTATCGATATCAATATTACGCCATACTGGCGTGCGGCTGGTGATCGGTAATGCCTTGTCATCCTGGGCATTTTTCGGAACTTTCAAATAATAACTGACAATCTGTATCGGCATTTTAACATCCGTCATCTTCAGATGCGAATACACCAGGTCGCGCACCACGCCGCCACGAAGCCGGTTGGATTTCAGCCGGATGCCGGCGTCGGTACGGTCAAACAGACAATGCGTGACGGTTAAATTCCGCAGTCCGCCATAGGTAACAGACCCCACCGACATGCCATGTCCATGGTCGAAAGTACAATTCCGGATCAGAAAATTTTCACACGATGGACGTTGCCATGTCGACTTGCCAGCGGCCTTAATGGCAATGCAATCGTCTCCTTCATCAAACCGACAACCGGTGATCAGGTAGTTCCAGCCGGAAGGATCGATGCCGTCTGTGTTCGGAGAATGCTGCGGTGCCCGAATGGTCAGGCCGGCAATGACCACATCCCGGCATTCCTGCGGGAAAAGATGAAAGCTGGGCGAATTTTCCAGCGTTACATTGGAAACCAGCACGCGGCGGCAATGGCGCAGCACCACCAGTTGCGGGCGGCGCATGGGAACCGGTGTGGGCGCAGAGTGTTGGCGTTTGGCTGCCCAGGCAATCCGCCACCACGGCCGCCCCTGGCCATCCAGCACGCCGTGGCCCGTAATTGCAATATCATGGGCATTCGTTGCCTCTAGACAGGGCTCGACATAACCCGGACCTTTCGCATAATCGGCCGGGTCTGTGGCAAACTGCAGCCTGCATCCCTTTTTCAGATGCAGATTGATATCACTGTAAAGCGTCAGCGGACCGGTCAGATAATTTCCCGGACCGATGACCACTTCGCCACCGCCCGCCTGATGGCAGATATCCAGCACATTCTGCAGAAGACGGGTTTGCGGCTGACTTAAATCGGGCTTCAGATGATAGTCCGCCATTGCAAATACCTGGGCGGGAATTCGCGGACCGCTGACTGCCAGAATTTCCGGCAGCAATGTCCTCTGGACGCGCTTTTCCGGATTCCACCCGTCATTTCCCGCCAAAACATGCCGCAGGGTCAGACGCGCTGCCTGCGCGGAAGTCAGAATGCGCGTCCAGGCCGCAATGTGTTTTGGGTGCCAGCCGGGTCCGCGGTTGGCGTATTGCGCGTAGCGAACGGTCTTTTTATCCATCGGATTGTGATGCCAGGTGATCCACGCCGATGGCGCAATGCCCGCGGGCAGCCAAGTGTGCATGAACACCACATGGGCATATTGCCGCCATGGTCGGCCCAGCACCACGCTGCCCGGTCCGGTCAGGGCATCAAGTTTGCAATGGTTAAACACAAATCCGTCGGTCGCGCCCCGCGGTGTGCGCGCCGCGGTAACAAAACCATGGCCGAGGCAGTGAATCAGGCAATGATTAAAGTAATCCGTCCCGGCGCCAAAGATAAAATCGGTCGCGCCGGAAATGGTGCAGTTCTCAAAATATTGCCGGTTTTTAGACACCAGGACCGTGTCCTGCCAGCCGATGAAGCGGCAATGAAAAAATATGCAACGGTCGGCATCCACACGCAGCGCCAATGCCTGGCCGGTATTTCCCGCGGAATTGACCATGGTGATGTTGGCGGCCGAAAAGCGATTGGCGCGAACCCAGACTGTGGGTGTGGCAAACGTGCCGATCGGTTTGCCGTTGGCGCCTTTCGCATTCGCATTCAATGAAAACGTGATGATCGTATGGCGGGTTTGCCCGTCTTCCCCCAGAAAAGTCAGCGGTGGCAAATGCGGCCCCACCACCACACGCTGCGTGTAAACGCCCGGCTTGATGAAAACAATCACCGGCACTTTTGTGCCGGGTTTAATGGAATCCACCGCGCGCTGCACCGACCGGAACTGGCCGGAGCCATTTTTCGCAACGGTTATCCAGTTTGCGGCGCCTGCCCGGGCGATTCCGGTACACGCTATCCAAAAGAATAAACCCGCGGTGCTCAGCATGACCGCGGCCCGAGCGAATCGATTGTGGATATGGGCAACCATTACAAACTCCTGCCCGGGATATCGGGCATCAGAAAAGCCGCTTTTTGGGGCCGGTGGTCAGAACCGTCAGGCCGCCGGCGTCCCTCGCCGGAATGCCGCCGCGCTTCGGTCGCAGTGGCCGCCGCAAGAAAATGAATAATAATACATATAAACATGATATATGCTCAACTGAAATGTGGTGCCGCGTCCGTTGGCGGAATCAGGGCGTCGGCAGACCGGTGTGAAGATTAATTCCGCGGATCCCCGCGGAGAAAGCCATTATCGCCGGACCCCGCGCCGCGGAAATAGTGGACCGGACAAACCGCACCGCGCGGGCGTTGATAATGGTAAACCCGCGATCCGCTTTAATGTGCACATGATCGAATACAATATCGGATGCGGGAAGTCGGGCAAGGGCGGAAATTCTGCCCGCATGCACCGCCTTTACCGCGGTTATATTGCGGAACAACACATGTTGCCAGACAGGCAAATGCCGCCGGGTCCGCAACGCCGGAATCTGCGAAGGAACCTTCGGCTTTGCGGGATAAAAGCTGTTAATGAAAAATGGCAGCCGGACATCAGTCATTTTCAAATTCTCATACACCAGGTCTTCCGTCAGGCCGCCGTAGCCCGGACCGGCCTTCAGGCGAATGCCGCGGTGGGTATGGTCAAA
Source organism: Phycisphaerales bacterium (assembly GCA_027451365.1). GTDB lineage: Bacteria > Planctomycetota > Phycisphaerae > WQYP01 > WQYP01 > JAJYPG01. The sequence goes on from DAIDJN010000056.1 coordinate 58,077, forward strand.
GGTGCAGTCCCGCACCACCACATACCGCAGGCATCCGTTGGTTTGTCCGCCGACCGACATGCCATGGCCATGCCGGAACACGCAATGTGTGATCAGGAAATGTTCACACGATGGATGAGCGGGTGTGCCGTTCCGCGCACCGGCCTTAATGGCGATGCAGTCGTCCCCTTCATCAAATGTGCAACCGGTAATGTAATAGTTGTGCCCGGAAGGATCCAGGGCATCGGTATTTTCCGCGGTGGGCGGGGCGGTAATGATGACGTTCCGTATGACCACATCATTGCATCCACCCGGCACCAGATGAAACATGGGAGAATTCTCCAGGTGCACATCGGCTACCAGAAGGCGTGTGCAATCGGTGATGCGCACCAGCATGGGCCGGTGTGGAAGTCTGGGCGGATGTTCATGGCCTTTCCGCTTGCGATACAGCGGCCACCAGGCCTGGCCCTGACCGTCAATGGTGCCATGGCCGGTAATTGCCAGATCGTGGCAATGATATGCTGAAATGCAGTCCTGGTATCCTGGATGGGCACGGCCTTGGATTTTCCGGTGGGGCATATAATCCTGAAAATGTGTCGTCATCAGCAGCATGGCACCTCTGGCCAGATGCAGATTCATGGCACTGGCCAGCACAATTGGCCCGCTTAGGTAACGCCCGGCGGGAATCAGCACTTCGCCACCGCCGGCTTTTTCACAGGCGTTTATGGTGGTCTGAATGGCATGGGTGCAAAGCGTGTGGCCGCCGGAACGCGCGCCGAAGCTGGTAACGCTGAACACCCGGTGGCTGATGCGCGGCAGGTCCCGCCGCGCCATACGATGGATGGACTGTTCCATCGGCTTAACCCAGCTGGGAACGGCCCCCAATGCTGGAACAGACGCAAGACCGGCAAGCAGAAGAACGGATAGCCGCATCCGGGTCATATAGCCTTCCATCAGAAATTCCTTTCGGCAGAATGGAACATGAATAACAGTCTGGATAACCCGCATTTCACCGCTCCAGCCAATTCAAGCAACCCGAATCTGCGGACGCGCCGGTAAAATCTGCGTATGGTCTGCGCCGGCAATCGGCGGAATTTGCCGACTGCGTTTCTTTTCATTTGCGCAGCTTCGTGGTGGTCTGGTTCACCAGCAATTTTTCCGCGGGAAGCGGATTCCACCCATCGCTTCCGGCCAGCACATGGCGCACGGAAAAGCCTTGGGCGGCCTGCGGCTTTAATTGGCCTATCCAGCCTGGAATTGGCCCGATCCCTTTGCCGGTATCGGCATATTCAATAAAACGGGCGGTTTCAGGATTTTTTTTGTCGTTCCAGTGTTGCCAGCGGGTTTTGTTGATTGCGGCTGGCATGCGGCAATGCAGCCAGGCGACGGCGGCATACGGTCCCCAGGGCCTTCCCAGCCAGGTATGGCCCTTGCCCGCAAGCGACTGCACCACGCAGTGCCAGAAAACAAAACCAAATGGCGCATTTTGCGGTGTGCGCGCCGCGGTGATGCAGCCATAACCCAGCGACGTGATTCGACAATGATTAAAAAATGCCGTCGCATTGCCAAAAATAAAATCCACCGCGCCCAGAATGTGACACCGGTCAAAATACTGGCGGTTTTTGTTGAGTAGAATTGTGTCCTGCCAGCCCAGAAAGCGGCACCGATAAAAAATAGCTTTATCGCCATCCACGCGAATCGCCAGTGCCTGACCGTTGTAGCCATTGCCGGAAAGGCCGGCATCGTTGGCGAACGTCAAATTCGCCGCAGAAAAATTGTTGGCCCTCACCCACACACTTGCGGTGTGGAAGGTGCCCAATTCCTTCCCATCTGGACCTTTGTCGTGCGCAATAAGCGAATATACCAGCAGCGTATCACGCGCGTTTGTTCCCAGCAGGGTAATGGGCGGCAGGTGCCGCGGAATTATCAGATGTTCATGATAAATGCCCGGTCGGATCATGATCGTCACCGGCGCATCGCTGTTTTTTGGAATCGCAGCTATCGCAGCGGAAACCGTGGTAAACCGCCCCTTCTGGCCATGCGGAGCAACGATAAGAACCGTCGGCGGCGCGGCGGTCAGGGATGGCAGGCTGGCAGGTGAAAAGGCTGCGCCACCAGACAACAATAATCCCAGGGAAATCAGCCATTTCATTCGCACACTCCTGTCACCGGAATCAACATAATATCAGTTGCGTGATGATTGCCCCACCATTCCCAAGCCATCCTGCAAACGCCGTCGGTGTTGCGGCGTCAGATTCCGGAATCCGTTCGCCGCCCGCACCACAACCTCCGGCGTTCCGCACGCCGATTGGGACATTGCCGTTTTGATGGCCTCGCGGTAAACACCAAATGACGACGTGCGGAACACCGGGGCGTCCACCGCGCCAAAGAATTACCATTTCGTACCGCCAGGCTTTGAAATTTCCAGCCGCGGTACCATGCAGATGTCGTATGGGGGAATATTCGGCGTAACGCCCGCCACGACCGGGCCCGCATGACTGCCGCCGTAACCCGTTAATTCGGTGGCCTGGAAACTCAAACCGTTCTGTCCGACCATGGCCGCGGTGCTGTCGTAGCAGAAAATATTGTCGGAATTCTGGCCGACATAAGGATTGTCCGACCAGGCGACGTGGCCATCGCCGAAGCCCACATTCTGTCCATCTCCATTATGATTGGGTGTATTATAAATATAGGGTCCATAAGTGTTTCCGCCGGGTAAGGCGTTGGTGATCCTTTGGGCGGATGTGCCAGCGCCATTGCCACCTTCCGGAACCGGCGCAATATCACTGACCAACGGAACATCCGCACCATCTTTGCTGCTCCACCACGCACCCGGTTCACCATTTGCCTGCCAGGGATAGGCGATGGAATAGCTTTCTCCTTGGCCATTGCCACCCACCGCGGACTGACTGGTGGACATGAAACTGAAGCAAACATACGTATTCGGCAGGCCGTTACCTGAAGTCAGGCCATATTCCAGCGATGGACCGATTGCGAATGGATCTGACGGACAGATGAAACTCTTGGGACTCATCGCGCCGGTCAGCACCAGCATCCACATGCACTGCAGCGGATCGGCAACAGGATTGGCCGTCGCTGCGGAAGCGTAATACGCCTGTACTGTGGAAAGCCCGCTTTTGCCGGGCGTGGTAAGTCCCACGCCGGCGACTCCGGTAGGAGCGTTATAAAATGTACCGGCGGAATTTCCTGGTGTGGTCGGAAAAATCGAATGATTGCTTTGCGCGTAAATGACCATGGACTGAACCAGACTGCGCACATTCGAAGAGCAGACCGCCCGATTCGCGTCTTCCTTGGCTTGCGCCAGTGCCGGCAGCAGAATCGCGATCAGCAATGCGATGATGGAAATGACCACAAGAAGCTCAATTAGTGTAAAACCGCGCCCAACCGTTCCGGAATGCTTGTGTCTGTTGACCATGATAACTGTCTCCATAAAAACACCGGCGGCGGACCACATGTCCCGGCCGAAAAATTCACCACCGTCTCATGAACCGAACCCAAATCAGCTCAGGCAGCCGCAATAGATGCGCAAGGTTCGGACAATCAATTATTTCAGTTCGCCAAACCCGCCATTGCCTGCGATTATCTGGCTGCGGGTGCGTCCGTACTTTTCAAAAGACGTCGGCAGAAATGCCCGCGTCAAATGTGCTGGTCAGAACTTTTGTTCGCCAGAATTTAATATGACAGACGTCTGCGGCCGTCCTCGGCCGAATGACTGGCAAGTTCAAACAATGTTCAAACCAACCAGACCGGATACCGATAGCCGGAAAACTGAAGCTGGCGGACCTTTGATAAAGTCGATCAGAAAAAGCACCAGCGTCACGAAATAATTCTAACACAAAAAAAATACATTGTCAAGCCGAAAATAAAAATATTGTTGGAATTATTCAATTAACATGCGCTGTGATTATGCGCACATTGTTTATTCGTGCCAAATTTGCCAAACTGGATATGTTTTAAAGCCAAATTATTAGATGTATTCGAAAAACAATCGATTTCGTCGAAAAATTAGGCATAAATGATTCCGAACGGCCTATTTTACGGTAGTCCTATAATCCGATTTCGTCGTCTCAATTCGCGCGACAAATTCACGATTTACTCAAAAATTGGTTGTAATTTGGCCTATCATAATCTAGAATGGAAGTAACTTTTTAGCGCACAGGTGCGCAACACTTGATGGCTGAATGGCAGCCGTGATCATGTCGGAGATTTCATGAGCACAATCTTTTCAAGGCATGCCGCAGGGATCGATTCGGGTGCCCCGATTAAGCCGGCCGAATTACACGATTTGGTTCACCAGACCCTCGCCCGGCAGCCCGCCACGGACATGCATACCCATCTGTATGCGCCCGCATTCGGCACGCCGGTGACAAATCGAACGGGGAAAACAGATCCGGATGGCCTTCTGCTGTGGGGCATTGAGGAACTTGTAACCTACCATTATCTGGTGGCGGAAGTTTACCGCATTGTGCCGGCAACCAGGCTGCCTTATGACCAATTCTGGCGCTGGCCAAAATCGCGACAGGCAGACTACATATGGAAGCACCTATTTGTTGAAAATACGCCGGTCAGTGAGGCCTGCCGCGGCGTATTGACGACTCTTTCGCGGCTGGGACTGGACCCGAATGAAAAAACGCTCGACAACTACCGCGCGTTTTTTGCCGCACAGGAACCGGGTCAATACATAGACAAAGTCATGTCCCTGGCGAATGTTTCTAGTATCACCATGACCAATTCCGTGTTTGATGACAACGAACGCTCCCGCTGGCTGGCGAATCCGAAAATTGCCGCCGATCCGCGATTTCGCGCCGTGTTACGGATCGATCTTCTGCTGCGAAATTTTCCGCAGGCGGCCGCCAAACTCGCCGAATGGGGTTATGCCGTGGAATCAGAACCGACGCCCGCGACTGTGGATGAGGTCAAGCGATTCCTTTCCGACTGGCTGGATCTTCAGCAGGCAATTTATCTGGCATTGAGTCTGCCCCCGGATTTTCGTTATCCCGCCAATCCGGCCGACTCTGTCGGTCAGGCCGGTCAGTCTATTTTGGAAAAGGCTGTTTTACCCGTCTGTGCTCAGCGGAATATTCCATTTGCCATGATGATCGGTTCCAACCTGCGGACCCAGCCGGCGTTACGCGACGCCGGCGATACCTGTGGCCTGGCTGATATACCAAGCGTGGCCCGGCTATGCAGGGATTTTCCCGCCAACAAGTTCCTGGTGACCCTTCTTTCGCGGGAAAATCAGCACGAGCTTTGCGTCATAGCCCGCAAGTTTTCCAATCTTATGCCGTTTGGCTGCTGGTGGTTTCTGAACAACCCAAGCCTGATCACGGAAATGACACGGATGCGGTTTGAGCTGCTGGGCACATCCTTCATTCCCCAGCATTCCGATGCGCGGATTCTGGACCAGTTGATCTATAAATGGGATCACAGCCGTCAGGTCATCGCCACTGTTCTGGAGGAAATGTATCAGCGTATTTTGCGCACCGGCCGCACGATTACCGCGGCCGACATCGCGCGCGATGCGGAGAAATTGCTGGCGGGCAATTTTCAGTCGTTTCTGGCCCAATAACAGGTCGCGTTCGAACCAGACCTATCCGTCGGCTGGCGCTCAGGCCGCATTGGGTTGCGAAGCGGGACTTCCGATCCCCAGCAAATTGGATTCGGGCCGGTACGGCCTGGTTGTGGCAATAAACCGCTCCGCGGCTTGCGCATCCATCGGTTTGGCCAGAAAATATCCTTCGTAAAAATCACAGCCAATCTCACGACAAAGTTGCGCCAATTCGGCCGTTTCCACACCTTCGGCAATGACGCCCACATTCAGCGAATGCGCCAGAACCGTAATTGCCCGCACAATGGATCTGCTGACCGAATCGTCGTGCATGGACCCCACGAAACTGCGGTCAATTTTAAGTGCATGCACCGGCATCCGATGCAGGTAGCTGAGCGATGAATAGCCGGTTCCAAAATCATCTACATCAATCAGCACGCCCATTGAATTCAGCCGCAGAAGTGTCTGCATGGTGGCGTGAGCGTCGCGCATGGCGACAGTTTCAGTTATTTCCAGACGCAAGGCCCGCGGCGGAATTTCCGCATCGGAAAGAATGCGGGTTATTTCCTCGGTAAACGTGGGCAGTGCAAACTGTTTGCTGGCCATGTTCACGCTTACCGGAAGGGCGGAATGCTGCCGATGCGCTTCCACCCAAGCCTTCAACTGGTGGCAGGCCCGCCGCAGAACCCAGCGGCCCAGTCGGACAATAAGATCAGATTCTTCCGCTGCCGGAATAAATGCGTCCGGTGCCAGAAGGCCGCGCGTCGGATGCTGCCAGCGAACCAGCGCTTCCATACAGGCGAGCGATCCATCCGCGGCAATCACAGGCTGGTAATGCAGAACAAGCTGGTCCTTTTCAATCGCCTGGCGCAGTTCCGTTTCGGTTCGCCATTGCAACATGGCGCGGTCGTGCATGTCGGGGTCAAAAATGCGGGTGCAGTTTCGCCCGCCCCCTTTGGCCTGGTAAAGTGCCGTGTCCGCGTCGCGCAGAATCTCCGTGACGCTGCCATAACTTTCCTCGGCCACCGCGATGCCGATGCTTACCCCCGTGCAGATTTCATGTTCATCTATGACGAATGGCTCACTTAATGCGGTGTGAAGGCGATCCGCCACATGCAGCACATCGGAATCATGATGCACGTTCTGCACCAGAAGCACGAATTCATCGCCGCCGATGCGCGCCACATCGTCGCGGCACGAACGGGCCAGCGTATCGCCGCTGCGGACAAATCCGGAAAGACGGCGCGCGATTTCCACCAGGAATTTGTCTCCTACCAGATGCCCCAGGCTGTCATTGATGACTTTAAACCGGTCCAGGTCCATAAACATCACGGCAAAGCGCTGCGTCGGATCGCGCTTCAGTCGGCACAGTGCATCACCGATTCGGTCCGACAGCTTTACCCGGTTCGCCAGTCCGGTCAGGGCATCGTGCATCGCTTCAAAGCGAAGCTGGTCTTCAGCCATTTTGCGTTCGGTAATGTCCGTGAACGAGCCTGCGGCGCGCACGGCGCGTCCGGCCTGGTCGCGCTGGGCGACACCACGAATCAGCATCCACCGGTATTGTCCATCCCGATGCAGCACCCGGCATTCGGCGCGAAACTGGTCCGAGGTGCCGGAAAAGTGATCGGAGCGGAGTTTTTCCGTCCCGTCCCGGTCGTCCGGATGAACCCGGCCAATCCATTCGGATGGTGAATCCGTTATTTCAGCCTCGGCAAAGCCGAGCATCGCTTTCCACCGGGTGGAATAATAAATGCGATCCGCGATCAGATCCCAATCCCACAGGCCGTCATTGGCACCGGTTTCCGCAAGGCGATAGCGGTCCTCGGCCGCACGATGCTGCTGAATCTCCTGCATCAGTTTCTGGTTGGTCGTTTCCAGTTGTTGAGTCTGTTCATCGACCATACCCTTTAACTGATTGAGTTTCAGATGGGCATGCCGCGCCAGGTGCCATTTTTTGGAAAGAGCCGAAGCCAACTGACAGACTTCAATCGTGTCATAAGGCTTTTTGAGAATCAGCAGCCGATCCGCCGATCCAAAGCGGGCGTTTATTTCCTCCCAGGAATAATCACTGTAGGCGGTGCAGATCACCATCTGAATTTCGCTGTCCACCTGCCATATTTTCTCAATGGTTTCCAGGCCGTCCCAGCCCGGTGGCATGCGCATATCCACAAACGCCAGGGCATAGCGCTGACCGTTCTGCATTGATTTCACCACCATTTCCAGCGCTTCCTGGCCCTGAAAAGCCGAATCCATGTCGTAGGTTTCGCGGACGGCCTTGGGTTTGGCGTCGCCAAACAGTGCGCTTTCCATCGCGTCGAGTCCATCCGGATTCTCAGGCGGAGTCAGGATTTTCCGGAAATCATCGTGTATGGCGCGGTTGTCATCCACGATCAGAATGCGTTGATTCATCTGCTGGTTCATGCGGCCCTCCAGGTCTGGTCCGTCTGTGCCGCCACCGCAAGCGGTATATCAAGAATAAACATGGCACCCATGCCCAGCCCTTCGCTCCGGGCGGTCAGTGAACCACCCATTTGTTTTGCCGCCAGCGCGGAAGTATGCAGGCCGAAGCCGTGGCCGTCCGTTCGCGTGGTAAAACCATGCGAAAAAATGCGCGTTAAATTTTCTGTGGCAATGCCCGTGCCGGTGTCCCGGACCTCAAAAATAAGCCGCGACGGGTCCGCGGTCAGCGCACCGGCCCGCAGTGTCAGTACCCGTTCACCCGCGCAGCAGCGCATCGCATGTTTGGCGTTGCTGATCAGATTCACCAGAATCTGCAAAACCTGATGCTTGTCGATTTTCAGCGGCGGCAGCGCACTGATTTCCTTTACAATTTTTACGCGATGGCGTTCCAGGGATTCCAGATTAATACGAATGGCATCCTCCACAATTTCCGCAAGACTTGCCGCCTCCTGTACACCCGACGACCGGGCGTAATTCTGCTGGCTTTTGACAATCTGCTTGACATGTTCAATATTGCCGACCAGGGAATTGATCTCATGCAGAATATCGCGCTGCTCGGTGGATAAATGGTCGGCCAGTTTGCACAGGTAATCACCAAGCTGCCGCCCTTTTTCGTCGGTGGTCAGAAAGGTGGCCAGATCCGGCTTGTGTTCCTGAAACATGGCGGCTACGCGGGTCAGACCGGACAACCGGCTGGAACGAAGCCTTTCGGCCGCCACGGATGCGGACACGTTAATGCTGTTAAGTACATTGCCCACATTGTGCAGCACGCCTGTGGCAATTTCCGCCATCCCAGCCTGGCGTGAAATACCCACAAGTTTGGAGGCAAGGGCCTCGCGTTCGGCCTCGGCGGCTTTGCGAATGGTAATATCCCGCAGCGTGCCCTCCAGATAACTGATGGCGCCCGTCTGGTCTTTCACCTGATGAATCGTTTCACTGATCCAGATCAATTGTCCATCTCGCCGGCGCACCATGGATTCCCAGTTATTGACTGAACCGTGACGGGCTACTTCATCAAAAATTTCCTTATAGCGACGGGGATCCACATAAATCTGCCGCCCCACATCCACCACGGCATCTTTAAGATCACCAGGTGTCAGATAACCCAGAATTCTGGCCATGGCCGGGTTAACGGAAAGATAACCGCCGGAAAGGGTCACCTGAAAAATTCCTTCGGTGACATTTTCAAAGATTGCGCGATATTTCAGTTCCGCGCGGGCCAGTTCGTCATTGCGTGCCAGCAATTCGCGCGAGCTTAATTCCATCGATCGTTCAATGAGTTCACGGTCTGTGTCGGCCTGGGAATACGCGCCGTCGACCATATTGCAGAATCGCTGGAATTCAGGTGTGGGCGGATCCATTCCGCCAAAGCACTTTTTTATTTGCCGGACAAGCAGGGGATGCATGTTAAACCTCGCCAAAAGTGGTGATGGTCATGGTCTGATTGTGCAGAGCACATCGGGCGTCGGTATGGGCCGGTGATATCTCTCCATAGGAATAAAACCCGGTCGTGACCGCGCCGGGACCCAGCACATCACACACCGCTTCAACTTCCTCTTCCACGCGCTGTTGAAGCACCAGTTTGCGTCCAACACAACTGATTAAAATGGCCAATTGTGCCGTTCCGTCGTCAATGCGCCGCTGGCTGGCCTCCGCCGCGCCATGCGCACCGTCCACCAGCCGGTCGAAATTCGCCCGCATCAGGCGGGCCATGGATCCCTCGGCAATGTCGCCGGCGAAGGTCATGCTCTGTTCCTTTTCATCCACCGCCAGAATGGTGCGTACCAGCGTTTCATCTCCACGCGGCTGACGCACGGTCAGCGGGAATAACAGACCGCTGGAAGGAAGGCGCGCCGCATGTTGCCCTAGATATTCCTTATAGAGCCCCAGTGCGCTGTGGCCATCAAGTTCATAAAGCACGTTGCCTCGCGAACGTGTCACCCGGCGTTCCGGACCGAAGGAATCCCATCCACCCATCGACCCATAGCCTACCCGCAGATTTTGCCCGTAAAAGCCCAGCAGAACCACACGCCCGCGGCCGCTGGTTCCCCCGGCGCATACATACGTTTCCGCGAACCGAGATCCATCTCCCGAAAGGCCTCCGGTGACCGCCACTTTGGCCGGCAGCCCGCTGCTCAGTCCCATGGCAAGCTGCGCACCGTTGACACTTAACCCGTCCGACAGCACAAACGCATGAACCAGCCCCTCCTTCGGAAGGCGATCGGCCAGTTCCTGACCGGTCTGGAAACTGTTCAGCGGATTGGTGATGGTGCCATCCACGGCACGAATGACGGACGATTCGAATTCCACGGCCGTGGCCGTGACGCTGTCATCCAGAACATGGGTTCCGGCAATTTCGCCCGCGGTAGAACATCCGCATATATAGGCATGTGGATGCAACGCCCGTATGTCCTCAAGCTTGTCGGCGTTGGACAGATGTTGTGTGGCACCGAATACCAGCACAAGGTCCGCCGCTGATTTATCTCCGACAGCTCCGGACCCATGTTGCCAGCCGTTGTCACAAGTCCACACCGATCGGGTTGCCTTCATGGGATCACCTTTATGCAACGGGCCAATAAAACAGACCGGCGCGGAACAAATCCGCGCCAGAAATATGGCTTCCCTGGGGCTTCTCCCGGTAGCCGCAGTTTTCTCGCTTGATCTCAACCCGCCGGATGATGCCCGCGCCCGGCACGGAGCCGGTCACCATCGGTGCAGCAAACTGATTATCGGCACATGTATTGATTGGCTTGAATATGAATGAACACAGATTGCTCGCGCACCGGCTTGGGCTCGCGGAATCGGCCAAACATCCCTTTTCAGGCTGGATAAGACCGATAATGTCCGCATCGGCGGATAAAATATTCGGCCGGTCTACAGGTACACCGGCCTAGCCTGTCGCGAGTCGGAAATCAATCAGCGGGCGCGCGGCCGATGGCGATGTGGCGCGTTAAGCAGAAAGATAAGCGGTATGCAGCAGGCGCAAAATACCGCCAGCATGCGGAAATCGTCCACATACGCCCAGACACCCGCCTGCCTTTTCACCGCCTGATAGGCCAGAGCGAGGCTCTGTTCATGCACGGTCAACGCCGGGCCGGTGTGTGCCAGCGCGGTGTTAAAATGGGCCACGACCGCGCGCCATTGCGGGTTTCCCGGATTGGCATGGGCAATCAGAAGATTCTGCCGTGCCTGACTGGTGCGGGAAAGCATCGTGGTGGTAATGGATATGCCAATGGCACCGCCCATGTTGCGCATCAGATTATAAATGCTGCTGCCGTTGCCGATCTGTTCATTGCGCAGTGTCCCCATGGTGGTGGTGGTCAGGGGAATAAACAGCAGACTGGTGGCAAACCCATTGATAATAATGGGCCATGTTACCGTGAACATTCCCACCTGAAGCGTGATGTTGCCCAGTAGTGCGCTGGACCAGCCCAGCGCCACCAGCGCCAGAATCATGAAAAGACGTGCGTCAATGACTCCCAGCAGTCGGCTTGCCAGCAAAATTCCCGCAATTGACCCAAGGCCGCGCGGACTTACCGCCAGACCGCTTTGCAGCGCCGGATAACCCATTAAAGTCTGCAAAAAAAGCGGCAATAACGCCGTGGTGCTGTAAAGCACCATGGCCACGACCGTCATTATCATGGTACCGGCGGCAAAATTCCGGTCCGTCAGAATTCGCAAATCCACCAGCGGTTCGGCGGCGGTTAATTCCCAAGCAATAAATGCCAGAAAGCCCAGAACGGCTAAAGCCGTCAGGGTGCAAATGAGCCGGGAACTGAACCAGTCGGCGTCCTGACCTTTATCCAATACCACTTGCAGGCACGCGACCCACAGGGAAAGCAGCCCGAAGCCGACCAGATCAATTTTGGTCTTGACCGCGTTGCGGATATACGGAGGGTCTTCCACAAACGCATCTATCATAAGAAATGCGAAAATGCCGATCGGGATATTGATGAAAAAAATCCAGCGCCAACTGAATGAATCGGTGATCCATCCGCCCAGAGTCGGCCCGATGACCGGCGCAAATACCACGCCGAACGTATAAAACGACATCGCGGCGCTCCGTTTTTCAACCGGAAAGCTTTCCAGAAGAATCGACTGGGCGCTGGGTTGCAGAGCTCCGCCCCCGATCCCCTGCACCACCAGCGCCATAATCAACATTCCGATATTCGGTGCCAGACCGCACGCCAGCGATGCGACCACAAATATCACAATGCACCAGAGCAGAAACCGTTTGCGGCCGAACTGGCGGCTTAGCCAGCCCGTGGCAGTAAGCACAATTGCATTGGAAATCAGATAACTGGTCAGCACCCATGTCGCCTGATGGGCGGTAATGGACATGGAACCGGCTATGTGCGGCAGCGCCACGTTGGCAATGGATGTATCCATCACCTCCATGAAGGTTCCCAGCATCACCGATACGGCGATCAGCCATTTGTTGGACCGCGGCACCCATACACCGCCCGGCATTCCAACCTGCTTGCCCGCGATTGCACTCACAAGATTCTTTCCTTATTCAGTCCGATGCCTGTTGGCATTTTGCGGTTTTGGCGGGCCAGCGGTTTGGCACCCGCCTTTTTTTTGCGCACACCGCGGGCGACAGTTCCGCTGGTCAGCTTTTCTTGAGTCAAGTGTTCCAAAAGCCGGATCAGGCTGGCGTTCAGGAGTTGCAGTTGTTTTCGGCCCAGCGGGTGGGTGAAGGAATAGAGAAGTTCGTAATAACCTGGCAAAACCTTGGACAGCCTCTGCTGACCCTTGGGGCTGATATGCGCCTGGCTCATCCGCCGATCCGATTTGTGCGGGACACGGTGAATCAGGCCACTGCGGTCAAGCCCGCGCAACAGCCCGGTCATGGTCGCACGGGTCACGCCGCACTGATGCGCCAGCGCTGCGGCATTCATTCCATTACCGGCACGGCTTCGCAATATCATCAGCACCGCCAGCCGCCCGCGGGACAAACGGCCCGTGGCGAGCTGGCGCTCGACCCGTCCGACCAGCTCATGCACGATGCGCAGCAGAAGAAGGTAAAGCTGAACTTCCAGCAGGTCGGCGCGCGGATAGTCCGGCAGAAGCCGGCGGACCGTCTGATCGCGCGGTGATTCCCGTAAATATATAATCGGTTCAGCCATGGTTATATTGTAAGGCACCTAACTACTTTCAGCCAAGCCTTGGAATTTTCGGCCCCGATAGGGTAACATTTCCAATTTCACCGGAGACGCTTATGCCGGATCAGCCAGTTTCAGCACTTCGCCGCCGGGTGGGTTGCGTCTCTTACCTGAATTCGAAGCCATTGATTGAACCGCTGGTCGGACGGTCTGACATTTATGTGGAATTTGCCGTCCCTTCAGCCCTTTCGGGCCTGCTTGTGACTGGCGCGGTGGATACCGCCCTGTTGCCGATCGTGGATTACCAGACCTGCCCGATGGAACTGCTTCTGGTGCCAGCCGGATGCATTGGTTGTCATGGCCATACCCTGACGGTCCGGATTTTTTCGCGCGTGCCGCCTGGTGAAATCACCCGCCTTTTTGCGGATACGGACAGCCATACCAGCGTTATTCTCGCGCAGGTTATTCTGCGTGAGTTTTATCAGTCTTCGCCTGAAATCCTGCCGCTGCCCGAGGCCCGGGGCGATCCGGTGTGGGATGCAATGGAATCCGTCCTTCTGATAGGCGATAAAGTCATCAACGCCGCGCCGCCGCCCGGCCATTACCCATGGCAACTGGACCTTGGTGACCAGTGGACAAGAAACACCGGTCTTCCATTTGTATTTGCCATGTGGATGATGCCGACAAGCCGACCGGACGCAGCGCTGGCCCGGCTGCTGGCTGCGGCCCGTCTGGCCGGTGCCGCCATGACTGATGAGCTTGTGGCCCGCTATGCCGAGTCGCGGGGCTGGCCTCCCGATTTACTGCATCGATATTACCGGCATTATCTCGATTATCAGGTCAAGCCCGCCAGCCGGGAAGGGATTGAGCGGTTTTACCAACTGGCCGCCAGCCACAATCTGCTGGCGGTGCATCGACCGATTCGATATCTGGATATGGTATGAATGAATGGCGACGCGGCCACCCTGACTTTGCCTGCAGAATGGCCTATTAATGCCCGGGGCGGGAATCGAACCCGCACGACCCTAACGGGTCACAGGATTTTAAATCCTGAGCGTCTGCCGTTCCGCCACCCGGGCTGCTTTGGGCAGCCTTAGTATTGTCGGCATTACCGGCCGCTTGGCAACCGGCCGCAGGGGAAGTTTCATTTTGGCCGGTGTGACTTGCTCTGGCCGCCCGTCCAAGTTACTTTAATAGGGTGCCGCACTGGCCTGCGGCTTATAGTCCGGCTAGAATACCGCCCACGTGCGCCCGCATCGGTTCTGATGTGGCTCGCTGCGGCGGCCTGAACAGCGGAGGCTTGAATCATTATGCGTAAACAAACCCTGCGTGGCGCGTTTTTTGGCAGCGCAATGCTGCTGGCATCGGTAGCGGGTGCTTTTCTGGCTGTTCCAGCCGGGCTGGCCCATCATTTGGCTCCCCGGCCATCATTGGTTGCCAGAAGTTGGCAGATTGATTTTCAACATTCGGCGCCTCACCGCCTGATTGTGGTGCGCGGCAACGGTGCGGCGCAACATGTTATTAAATATTGGTTTATGACCTATACCGTGGTCAACAATACTCATAAGGACCTGTTTTTCAATCCGCAAGTGGAATTGATCGCCGACAACGGCAAAATCATCGCACCGGTGGCGGCTGTGGCACCGCATCTGTTTAAGAAAATCAAGGCTGTATCCGCCAGTCCGTTTCTTATAAACCCCATGCTTATCGCCGGCCGTCTGCTGCAGGGGGCGGACAACGCCAAGCAGAGCGTGGCGGTTTTCACCAACCTGCCGCCGATGGCCCGTGGTTTTAGGGTATTCGTCAGCGGACTTTCCGGCGAAACCGCGGTCCAGAAGGATCCGATTACCGGCAAAAATATTGTGCTCCACAAGACGCTGGTTCTGCATTACTGGATACCTGGCCACGCTATTCACATGACACCCAAACCGATGTTGTTAAGCCACAAATGGGTCATGAAGTAGTCAGTCGATGCAGCTTGAATCGCCTGTAAAGGATGGCGGTCCGCGCAAAAATAGAACCGTAGCCGCCGGTTTGAATGATGACCGCATCGGATGTCGATAAACCTGGCCAGCCACCATTTTTTTCCAGTTGCAACACAACATAGACTTGACTTGTGTGTTGTGTATTATAGTGTCCGCCCGGCCACCATATGCGGACTCAGGCCGGCCGGTCGATTTTGCATTAAAACGTCCGCATTTCAGATGGAGTCCAATCATGTGGTGGATACTTGGTCTGTTGTATCTGGTTATCAGCATTGTCATGATTCTGGAAATTGTGAAAGCTGAAGTGCCGAATTCCACTAAGATAATCTGGATTGTTGTGATACTGGTGCTTCCGTATGTGGGCATCCTTGCCTATTACTTCATTGGCCGGCCCAAAATGATGGGCTGAATGCGGATATCGCGGCTGTTCTGACCGCATAAAAAGAGATTTTCGGTGTCGCTGAATATCGGGTGCCATCATGCGAAAGGCCGCGGTTGCAATAAAACGGTGGCGGTGCGTCCGCAGCAATTCCGTGTGATTCTTTGCGGAAAGGAATTCAGCTCATGCCTGTCGCCATTTCGGAAGCAACCAGGGTATTTATTTCAGACCTGCAACGTCGCGCTGGCCGAAGCCGAAACGATGTGTCTGACAGTTGTCGACGGCGGAAATTTTGGCAGCCGCGCAGCTTGCCATCGGGCGGAATCATTCTTGCAGTATTGCTGCTGGGTGTCGGCCTGGTGAATTTTCCTCTGGCGGCCAAAACCACGGCGAACCAGGGGTTTAATGTCACGCTGACCGCAACCGGTACCAAGCCCGTGCCATCATCGGCCGCTCTGCAGGATGCGACGCAAATTCTGACCACAAAATTTCATGCCAAATACAAAAAGTTGACCCCGAATAATTCCGAATTATTCGCCACTTCGCTGGTGGACAAATTTTCAACCGATTCCACACGCCCCGTATTGCAATATGCGGCATTGGACTTGGCCGTCAAACTGGCCGGAAATGCCGGTGACCCGCGACTGGGGCTTTCGGCAGTCCAGGCGATACTCAATGAGTACAAAGCCAATCCGTACCAACTGGCCGCGGAATTATTTACCGCGCTGGCCGATTCTCCTACGCAGGTCCATCCGCGCCGCAGCTTCGCCATTCTGCGAAAACTGGAAAGCAGAGCGATGGCCAAAAATGATTTCGCCAGCACCCTGGCTCTGGCAAAAGCAGGCATAAAACTTCGCCGGCAAAACAATTGGATTAAGCTTGGTCGAAATCAGAAGCACATATTGGAACGCGGCGAACTTGGTCTTAAGGCATGGATATTTTACAAACCGGTTGCCGCATATTTGAAGGCGAACCCAGATGATGCGGGGGCCAATCTGGGAGCAGCCGCCTTTGCCGCCGCCGTGCATCATGACTGGTCCGCCGCGTCCGCTGATCTAACCGCGGCCAAAATCAGCCAGCCCGATCAAATGGCCACCATGGCCCAGGATCATTCCGTTTCCGGTCATCTGAAACTCGCCAACGC
Source organism: Phycisphaerales bacterium (assembly GCA_027451365.1). GTDB lineage: Bacteria > Planctomycetota > Phycisphaerae > WQYP01 > WQYP01 > JAJYPG01. The sequence continues at coordinate 74,698 of DAIDJN010000056.1, forward strand.
GTGGTGGAAACTTTCGGCCAAGGGCGGTCGGAAAGGGGCCGCTCTGATCAAGCTTGCCGCTGGCGAACAATATGCGGCGGCCATACAAACTTTGCCCAAAGCTATGCCTTCATTGCTTTCCAGCCTTACGCGGCGTCAGCTTAGCAGATTGTTCAGACGGATCCGCACCGCCGCAAGTCGGACCGACAGTCTGCCCGCGCGTCGGCTGGCCATCCTGTTTACCAGTGGTCTGCGGCCAGCCCAAATGCTTTACCGTCAATATAAAGCCGCACATAAGGCGCTGGAGGATGGGCGTAAATCCGCCCGACGGGAATTTGCGGTCGGGGCCTACACCTGCTTTATTAAAGCGGATTGGAACGATGGACTGACGCATCTGGCCGCATCTGAAAACGGGTTTGTCGCGCGCGTGGCCACGGCCGATGCCGCCAATCCGACCAAAGCCAGACAGCTCATGGCACTCGGAAAGGCTTGGCTGCGTATCGCCCGTGAATATCCAGGTTTCATGCGCTACAACATTGAACGCCACGCCCTGGGCTGCTTTCTGGCGGCACCAAGGCAAGACATCAGCGCCGATCAGCGGTCTGCGATCAACGCACTCCAGAGCCGTTTTGATAAGGGACTTTTTTAAAATCACCGGATTCATTCCGGCCGTCAAATTCCGATGGCCGCGCGATGCCTTTTGTGACCGTAATAAAAATAGCGGTTTTCTATTTCGTCGGATTCGGCGGTCGTTTGTGACTATTGACAAACGCCGCTAAATCCCAGGCTTGTTGACCGGTCAGTGTTCCACCTTTGCCCAGCGGCATGTTGGCCCGGATAAATTCCGCTGCCAGTTTCAGTTTGTGCATTCCCGCACCGCTGTTAAAGGAATGTGGCCCCCATAGCGGGGGGAATTGATAGTTTCCATTGATTAAAAGTCCCTGGCCATGATCGCCGTGGCACATCATGCAATCCACTGTGAAAAGCCGCTTGCCGCGTACCACACTGGGTGTGAATGCCGGTTTGGCCAAAGGCCGGTACCCGCGACCGGGCAGGTTAGCCCCGGTCGGCGCGCCGCGCGCCAGCCAAGATGCGTACGTCATCAGCGCAGTCATGGTTTTGCCATTGGCCGGTGGCGCTTTGCCGTTCTCACTGTATATAAAACATTCCTGGATGCGTTTTTCCAGTGTGACAACCTGTTTTGCCTTGGCTTGGTAACGCGGATATGCCGCAAATGCCGCCCATAGCGGCGCGGAATAAGCCATGCGTCCACTTTGCAGATGGCAGTTGATGCAACTTAATCCATCGCCAATATATCCGCTTGCATATTGCGGTGTGTGATCGAAAATGTTTTTTCCCAGCAGCGCCATTTTTCCGTAGGCGTTGGCGGGAATTTCCGCATTGGGCGGCGGCGTGAATGAAATAACAGAGCCGTGGTTGCTTTTTAATACTCCCCAGGGAGCGCCCGGCCCGGCTGCGGATGTGGCGCTTGGGGGTGGGCCGCTACCCGTCGCTGAAGAAACCTGGGCCGATACGCCGGCAACGCCCAGCGACCGTCTTCCGGATTTGACCGGCTTAAACCCGTATTTTTCAAAAATAGCCAGAGCCGCGGGTGACTTAAGAAATGCCAGCCATTGCCGCGCCGCCGCGACATGTGCGGCGCCCTTTACCACGGCACCCGCATAAATCGCGGTCGTGTTGTATTTTTCGGGAATGGAAATATTGGAAATGGGATGGCCGATCCGCTCCTGAAAAATTGCTTCCGACTTCCACGTTATGCCGGCGACCGCGAGGCCCTGCATCAGAAAAAGCGGAGTTTGCCGGTGGTGAATGTGGGTTAACAGGGTCTGGCCATCGGCTACTTTTGTCTGATAAACCATTTTCGCCAGAGCATCGCCTCCCGCTTTTTTCAGTGACAGTTTAATCTGTCGCGCCACGCCTTCCCACGCCGGATTGGGCATTACCACTCGCACACCCGGCCGCCCCAGATCTCGCAGGTTTTGAATGTGGCCGGGATTTCCCCGCGGAACCATGATGGTGAGATTGTTCGTCGCATAGCTGATCACCGGGCCGGTCAGCACACCCTTTTTAACCAGAGCCGCCACTTTTAATTTGCCTGCGGCGTACACATCCGGCTTGACGGTCCATGTCATGTTGCCCACAGTAATTGTGCCGCCGGCTTTCATTTGTTCAATGAGAATGCCCGGAGGAAGCGTTTCATAAAATAATTTTCCTCTGATCTGCGGATAAAGTTTCTCAAATGCCTGAGCCAGAGGAGCCATCGCGAAGTAATAATTCCCGCCCACAAAAATAACCAGACGGGCATGAAACGGATCCCCGTGAAAATCCGGCAGATCATCCACCTCAGGTACCGTGAATTTAAGTCCCTTATGGATGGCCGGATCGTTGGCCTGGCCGCTCCAGGGTGGAAAAACGCCTTCCTTATAGTGCGGCGGTTCAACCGCGCCATTCCAGCTCACCGTGGCCGGTCGCGCAGCCAACAGCAGGCCACCGGCCAGCACAGTGGCCGGCAACGCCGCCAGTACAGAAATTTTCATAGCTGAAAGCCGGCTTTTAAATGTAGATAGTGTCATAGTTTATCCTTTATAGCGGGGCACCCCGTTGGCTAACCGGGAGGCCGGCAGGGTCGCCTTTTATTTGGCATACGAATAACCAGCCATGGTCAGCAACGGTAACGTCGCGACAATGCCCGGCGTCAGCACCACGCCTGGTATCAGATGGTTGGTCAGATCTGCGGCCAGTTCCTCATGGGTTAAATGATCTGGGTTATGTCCTTTGGCCAGTAAGCCGCCGGAAAATTCCCAGATCGCATTATGGCAACCAAGAAATACCGCGCCCCGATCCATCAGCAATGGCAGGCAATTGGCGGATGGAGAGAACAGCCCCAGCGGGTCGTTGTAATCCGCGGCACTGGCGTTCCTGACTTTGGCCGGTATGTCCAGAAACGTGTTGCGTTTGAATTTGTGGCCAAGCACCGCGGGTAAATTGTATTTTTCCCAGACATACGCATCGTACAATGCCAGATGGCATGTGCCATGGGTGGCGGAAATCGCAATAAAGTCCGCATTCCTGAACGACCAGACCTGGGCATTGATAGAGTTGCGCATCAGATTCAGCCAGGGGCTGCCGATGTCTGTATTGTCCCAGACCTGTTTGGGACTACCGCGATAGTGCAACAGCAAGTCCAGCGCCGCGCTGTCCCATTGGTCCGGGTGGGTAAGAATCATGGGCACTTTTTTAAACTTTCTGTGACGCCGGGTTGCCGCCAGCGCAGCGGTAAGGGCTGCGAGCTTTGTCGCCCCCGTAGGTTCCAGATCTTTTCCCGCCGGAACAGCGGCAGCCGTTTGTGCATTGGCCCGCCCGATCCCGGAAAGCAGCGCCGCTCCGGCGACGGATCCGGTGGCCAGCCACGCGAGCATCTGGCGGCGTGGAATGGTATTTTCGTCCGTGAATGATGACGCGCCTGCGATCTGGTTCGATTTTTCTGACATACAGCACTCCTTATGAAAAAGAAACTGGAAGTTAACCTGGGCCGGTTGCCCGCCATTGTTCATATCCTAGGCCGCCAACTAGTATATTGCCAATATATAATTACGATGTCATATATAAGTAATACTTATTACTCATGCCGGGGGGCGGTGGCCGGGCCGGCGAGGCAATTCGATCCGCCGGACCTGTTGGCTATTTTTTGGATCCAAGAAACTGCTCTTCTTTAGTCTTCTCTATCCTGCGATGTTCATGATGATGAATGTGCTCTTTGCAATAGCCCAGTGAACCGGTGCAGTCCGGACAATAGCGGAAATCCATGTGTGGGTCTGTGCGGTCCGTTATTCCGCAAACCGTGCACCGATGGAATGCGCCGTCTCGAAGCGGAGCCGCGGCTTTAGCCGCGAGTCTTTTGTGGCCATAGCGCACATGCCGGATAATCTCCGGATAAAAAAAGAGCAGAAAATTAAGGATCGAGGCCAATATCATGGCCCGAATCATCCAATCTCCGGTGATCAGGGTCATGCAGTAATACGCCCAAATCACCCACGCGATATATTTCACACGAATGGGCAGAACCATGAACAGATAGACTTGAAATTCCGGATATAGCCATGCAAATGCCAGAAATACCGATGCCATGAGAAATATATTTGTGGCGATGCTGTACGGCACAATAAAGGCCGCTGCCACCGTGGCGACGTACCCTATCAGAAGAAATAAATTATACCGCAGGTCTCCCCACTGTCTTTCCAGCGCTGAACCCAGCAGATAGAAAAAATAGAGATCGAAAAACAGCCAGATGGGACTGAACGTCGGCGGAAGAAGCATAAACGTAACTAATCGCCACCATTGGCCGGCCAGAATCTGGGATGGTATCAGAAACAGTCCCTCCACGATTTGTGGACGCGAAAGGTGCAGCACAAACATCAGGGTCTGTCCGCAAATCAGCAGAAGAGTCAAATGCCTGACCGCATATCGGTTCACCGACCGCTCGATTTTTTGTTTCCATCCCATGGGCGCAACTCTCTTGGCCGTGGCGGCCTTGAATGCAAAACAATGACCTGCACCTTCCGGTTAAGCAAGGGTATCTTAATAGGAATACAGCGATTCGTCGCCACCCTGGCATTTGCCGGCAACAACTACCGTTCCAGCAGCGAACTGATCGCCTTAAGCGCCCGCTCCAGCAGTTCTGGATTCGGCACCGGTATTTTCATGTAGGGTTCACCCGTGCGTTCATCGCGGTGAATCAGCGACGGTATCACAATCGATCCGGTTCTCTGTGCAGTCGGTCGGTCGGATTCCGTCGGCGGCCGCCCCGTTTGTGCCGCTATTTGTTCCAGCAGGCCCAATCCAACCTGCAGCAACCCGGCCCATGGATTGGCACCGGTGGTATTTGTGGCTTTGGAATCGGCGAAGGTGTCGCCGGAGATGATTTGCGACGGGGCGGTGCCGTCGACACTTTCGGAAGCCGCCACACCGCCAGGAATCACTGGCTGTGAATGATGCGCATCTTCACTGTCCGTGCCAGCGGCGGCGGGCGCTTCGGCACTATCGGCCGGACTGTCCGGAATCGCGCTGGTGGCCCGTTCCACGGTTTCAATAAATTTCTTTAATCGCGATCCGCCGAGCATGACGGTGGATTCTCCGTTGTCCAGCGCTCCCGAAAACAGCGATTTTTTGAATTTCAGCAACGAAAGCATGCCTTCTTCAATCGTGTCCTTGGCCACAAAATTGATCACCTGCACCGGCTTGCGCTGGCCAAGCCGATGCACGCGGCCAATGCGCTGCTCAAGCACCGCCGGGTTCCACGGCAGGTCCACATTCACCACCACAGAGGCTGAATGCTGCAGATTTAATCCGACGCCCCCAGCGTCTGTGGCCAGAAAGGCCCGACATTTCTTCTCCTCACGGAATCGGTCCACCAGAGCGCCGCGCTGGTTTCCCGGCACCCCACCATGAAAAAGAACATGGTCCCATGCCCGGTCCCTAATGCGCCGCACAAGCAATTCGTGCATTCGAAGCCACTGACTGAAGATAACGACTTTTTCGTCCGGTTGTTCAAATAATTCATCTATCAGCGTGGTCAGCTCATCGGCCTTATATCCAAAGTCACTTTCATGGTCCAGCAGATATGTGCTGTCGCAGCTCATACGCATATTTTGCAGAGCGATCAGCAGTCGCTGGCGGTCGACCTCCGAAATATAGCGTGTTTGCCGCCATTTCAGCACTATGCGGGCCACAGTCTGCCGATTTTCCTCATGATGATTGGCCTGTTGGGGTGTCATCGGCACAAAAAAAGTTTTATCAATCCTTTCTGGTAGATCTTTGAGAACGGCGGCTTTCTTGCGCCGAATAAGAATCGGCTCAAGCGTGCGCCCAATCGTGTCAAGGTCCTTATAGCCAATCACCCGACCGGTTTCCGGGTCGTGGAGCTGATGCTTCCGCAGAAATTGAAAAGTCGGACCGAATCGATGCCGATCCACAAACTGCACCACTGAAACAAGTTCCTCGAGCCTGTTTTCCAGCGGGGTGCCGGTCAGAACAATGGCATAAGGCGATTGAATTCGCTTGACACAGCGGGCCGCAATGGTGTTCCAGTTTTTAATCCGTTGTGCCTCATCCAGAATGACCATGTCCGGCGACCATCGCTCAATAATGTCCACGTCCCGACGAATCGTGTCATAGTTCGTGATCTTGTAAAAAGTGTCCGTTTCAAAGCATTTTTCCCGACGGGCTCGCAGGCCGCCGATAACTCCGGCCGATCGCTGGCAGAATTTTTCGATTTCACGTGCCCACTGGTGTTTTAAGGAGGTCGGGCAAATAATCAGCACGCGCCGTACGCCAAAATGCCGCGCCATCATTTCCGCCGCAGCAATGGCCTGAATGGTTTTGCCCAGTCCCATTTCATCGCCAATTAAACAGCGGCCGGCCCGCGCTGCAAACAGGGCACCCTCCTTTTGATATGGATACAGCGGCACGCGCAGCAGTTGGTTCATAGCCGGGCTGTCCGCTCCCTGTTTATACAGATTGCCAAGCACACGATCGCGCAACGCCGCATCGCGCTTTTGCGCCAGGAAATCCATGGCGTCCGGATAGCATCGCAGGTCATGCTCCGCTTGGGCCGCGGCGGCAAGCAGTTTTTCCAGATCTTCCGCGGTCCCGGGCAGCATGGCACCGGCGGCATCAAAATAATCGGCTGCGACCTGCCGAAGTTTTTCCGGACATTCCGTCCCGGCGCGAAAGCGCACTTCACGTTGCGCGCCGTAGCGAAGGTATATAGAACTGTAAGGCCGCGCAAAGCCCCGTTTAAGTGCGGCTTCGCCGCCGGGCTGCTTCCGAAGAGTCTGCAATGTGAATTCAATGTGCTTGCAGGTGCCCAACGTGTTGGTGATGAAGTCCGGGCATGAACAGAAATTGTCGCCGAGTTGTTCCCCGCGAATGGCTACCCGATAGGTTCCATTGGTGGTGGGATTCGTCACCTGAAAATCGGAAAAGACTTTCTGACTGCCTGTATTCCGCAGCCCGAAAATCTGTTCCTGCCCGTATTGGCGGCGCAAGGCGATCTGCCATTCTTCCAGGCCCATTTTCGCCGGTTGAACCAGGTGGGAAACCTTCGCCGGTTTGGTTTTGGCCGATTTGATCGTCATCGCATCGCTCCTTGTGAAAGGGCTTCGCACAGCCCTCTACCCGCAATTCCCGCATACGGTCATATCCGTGGGCTCTGTGTCCATATTGAATGGTGGCAAGAATGCGCTAAAACGTCAACTGGCAGACGGGAAACCCGAAAAAAATGTGGCTGTTTCCGTCGGTAAACTGAAAATAAAAAATCCGCGGATCGTCGCCCGATGGGGAAACTCATCGCTCATCGGCATCCCGGGCCGCTTTTTCCCCTTTCAGTCATCATTGACGGGCAGAAAGCAGGCCGGGACGCAAATCGTCGGCCGCCGCCAGAGAACGTGAAAGGTTATGCTTAAACGCAGGCTTGACGGAATACCGCAAATTGGAATCGCATTAAAAATGATAAATCAAAAAGCGGGGAGCCAACGCAAGCAGCGTAAGTCCCCGCTCCGCTTGGATTCTAGAGTCTATCAGTCGCCAATCACCACGATTGTTGAACAATGACGGTTTGGGGAATAAAGTTGGCCGACCAGTTCAACTGCCAAAGCTGCGCCAGCGGAACTGTGTGTGCCGAGCCGTCGGTATTCACCACATTGACCTGATTCAAGTGCCGGTTCACACAGAATATTCCCATATCGTCTGTGTTCGCAAGTGTGAAATTGCCCAGATTCAGATTTTGTGGAACGGTATCGGTCCATTGGGGTGTGGCGTCTACCCAGATCGCATCGGCAAACAGCGGCTGGCCGGGCTGCATTTTTCCCTGATTGGCGCGCGGATCGAAAGACGGCGTTGGTCCTTGAATGATGGTTCCATTGCCTCGGTCCGTGAATGTGCCATTGGTCACAACCATTCCATGCAAATAATAACCGTCGTTAAAGCTGACACTTCCGGCCGCATAGATAGATCCGTTGATACTGGTTTGCCCGTGGAATTGTACGCTGCCCAGGCAAACAATATTCATGTTGACACTTCCGCCTACATGGATGGATGGAAATTGGCCGGTCACGTCCACATTGCCGGTGACCAGCAGGGTGCCCGATCCGGTAACGGTCATCTGTCCACTGGGCGAGAAATTTCCGTTAATGATTTGCACCGGATGGGTTGAAAAATCGAGGTTACCACTTGATGCAGGCCAGGGTTGGCTCGTTGCCTCAATCTGGGCAAACATCGTCGCCACATCAGGCGGGCTTAATCCTTGGACATTCTGGGAAACGGTTCCGGTAATTCCGGTGTTCCCGTCGGTCGTCACGGTTCCGCCTGCAAGAACATTCCCCTGAACCGTTGAACTTCCGATACCTGTGATGTTGCTAGCCGAAATAACATTCCCCGTAAAGCTGTCAGTGCCTCCGATCGCCGCTGTTCCCATTGCCGCCAAGGCACCGCAATTGGACGCTGCGCTGACATTGTTGTTGAGTCCATAACTGGCCATCGCATTGGCCAGCCACGGATAACCGGGCGAATAGGGCGGTCCAGACATATTGATAGGTCCCCAAGCCAGAGTGGCTGTGCCCACCCCGCCGGAGGGTGTCGCCGCGTCGGGACAAATTAGTGTCTCGGGGTCATTATTGTAGTAGGACCTTAGTTCGTTAATCCATGTGCCATTGACGGTGAAACTATCGGATGGCATCGCTCCATGATTTCGCACCGCGTACTCGTTGGCCGCCAGACCAAGTTGATGCAAATTGGACAGGCAGTCCGCAATCCGCGACAGTTCCCGGGCGCGGGACAAGGATCCGATTATCAGACTCATCAGGATCACCATCGTGGCCATTACCACCAGCACCTCGCTCAAACTAAAGCCGTTTCGGCCCCGGGCCTTGCAATTTTCATGCTGCCACGGGATATGAAACCTTTTGCATGCAGAAAGTAGAAACATGTGAGGACTCCTGTTCTGGCGGCCTTAAAATAAATACCGCATCTCTTGGCCGAGCAGTCGAACCTCGTCTCCCAGGCCATCATGTACGGATTTACCGGACTGTCTGCCGAGACATTGCCGTGGTTGTTTCCGCAATGCGCCTATTCCAGTATTCGGTTGACCGGACTTTTCCGATAAGCCATTTCCGCCGAATTTCCCCTGATCGGTGGTTGCCGGAATCAGCGTCTTAAAAAACTGGTGCCAGCAGACTGCGCTGGCAATGGATGTGGTTATCCGACGCCGGAACTCCGGCTGTTCAGGCAGGTACGATAATGCCGCGCGTCGATCGGTCTCACCCGGTTTGGCGAGCGCCTTTATCCCGCAGCCGCCTGATGGGACCATTATAGTGGATTCCAGACACGCCGTTTCGCGGAAAGTTCCGGGCCGATAGCGGTTCGCCCATCGTGCAGTGCTTCAAGATTATCTGATCTTCCGCGCATGTAGGCTGGCGAGGGATTATGGATTTACCTTCGCGCCCAAACCGTAAAATAATTGCCCTTCCACACTTTTTTGAATTCAGCTTTTTCCCGCGCCAGTGCCGGATTGTTCCATACATTCTTACTGCCATAGGCATTCCAGGTTACCACACGCCGAGCCAGAAGAATTTCATGGCCAATGCGGCCAATCTCTAGTGGCGTGGGAATGCCCGGCTCTGGAAACCAGCTTTGCGGCATGTGCCAGTTGTGTGGCATCCAAAGTAGAAAACCATTGGAAAGCACCAGCGTCGTTTTGCCTTGTGTCGCTTTTTGCACCGCCTGCCAGTCCTGATATTGAATGGGGAAAATCCACAATCCGCCAGTTTGCTGATTGTGGCGTTTGCCCGTCCAACTCCAGACGGAAAGCACTGCATGGGTGCTTTGGCTTAAAACCGCCAGCGCGCACAATGCCACCAGCCAGCGTCGGTTTATTTTGACCGTCGCCAGCCACGCGGCCAAAAAAAGAGTCGGCAGGTACGCATAATATTCCCAGCTTTTCACCCAGCCATAAAAGCCCAACAGGAACGCCAGCAGCATCAGGCCCATGCTGATGCATGTTTCAGTGCGGCAATCCGCCAGGCCGCGGCGAAGCCGCGGCAAAAGTCGCAGGGTCAACAGTATGGTGAATCCCGCACACAGCAGCCAGATGCCCGCCGGAGTAATCAGGTAATATGCCGCGCTATGTCTGAATGGAGACCAGAAATCAATGCCGCTGCCCAGCAGGAATCCAAAATGAGTGTCGTGATAGGTCTTCATGCCTGTCAGCGGCAATATCGTCAGCACCAGTGACCGAACTCCGAAAACGCTGGCCGTCAGTATGCTCATGGCCACGCCAACCGCCATGGCTGGCCAGGTTTCTTTCCATAAAAGCGCCACGCCGCCCCGTTTGCGCAGCACATCCCACAAGGTAAAAATCACTAGAAACAGGCCATATACATACCCCATGCTCGGCTTTACAAACAGGCATGCTGTGCAAATGGCCAGCGCCCGTCGGCGCCTTCCGGCCGCCTGTTCGCCAATCGCCCACAGCAGCAGCAACGCCTCCAGCGGATGGGTAAGCGTTAAATAGCAAGGCATTATCGCCACCGGCAACGCACAAATCAGGAAAATCCGCGGCCAGGATTCCAGCTTCATGGCGGCCGCAAATCGGGCGATGGCCATTCCCATCAGTAATTCCAGAAAGGCCGTCATAGCCAGAAAAGCCCATGCGCTTCTGCCCAGAATGGCAAAGCCGATATGGGCAAATATCAGCGTGGCCAGGCCATGGGTATAACCAAAATCTATGGCCGGTTTCAGACCGGCGGAAATCAGTACATCTCCCTTCAGTGCGGTGCCCGGATCATAAAAACTGAAAAACGCCCAATCCGCCAGTCGCGGAAGTTGGATCAGCATCAATCCAATAAGAATCCCGCCGTAGATGAATCCCCAGCGCACCGAGTATCGGCTTGCCGGCGCATCGGCAGTCTCTGATGAAGACGGGTCATGCGGATGGGTGTCGCTCATGCGGCGGATTGTACTGGATTGCCGGCTCCGGCAGAACCATCAAAAAATTGGATGGGTTTGCGCAAATCGTGGCGACTTTCGATAAACGTCAGAGCATATTGCGCCCGGTTAAGTTGTAATTATTTGAAACGCCGCTAATCCGCGGAACCAATTGTAAAGAGCCGCAGATATTGTTCAAATCGATAGCACCGATTCCGACGCTGGCCCGTAAATTCAATCAGCAACCCCGATAATTCGAACAATTTTATGATTTGATTCGCTGAGGTAAACGAGCATTTCAATCCCGTTTGGACCGTTGCAACACTGATAATCGGCTTTTCAAAAATCAGGTCGAGTACGCGATACGCGGCCTTTGAATTCGAAGCATTTGCCAACTGCTGGCGGGTCGATTCGCGCAAGTCGACTATTTGTTTTGCCGTTGCGGCGGCCGATTCGCTTACTTCGGCCACCCCGCGCAGGAAAAAGCGCAGCCAGCCCTCCCAATCTCCGTTAGTCCGTATGGCCATGAGCCGATCATAGTATTCGGTGCGGTGCCTTTTGAGATAAACGGACAGATATAGAAGCGGCCGCTTGAGAATTTTTCGCTCACATAGAAAAAGCGTTATAATCAGCCTTCCCACGCGCCCATTGCCGTCCAAAAATGGATGAATGGTTTCAAACTGCCCATGTGCCAGGCCAATTTGAACAAGCGACGGCAACACATCACGCTGATTCATGAATTTCCTTGATCAGTCGTGCGGACAGAGGAAGACCGTCGAGTCTTTTGATGCCAAAAATAAATCCGGATTTGGCAGAATTGAGGCCACGCCGTCAAGTCGGCCAAGCCCTTGGTCCGCCTTGGACAACAATTGGGATAGATCACCCTAAAGGTCAATCGGCGGTGATGGGGGGAGTTCCGCCGGAATAACGGCGCTATAGCCATTTAACTGTCGGACAAATGCTCCGGCTCTTCGCGAATGATCGGGCTGGGCATTCGTCATCCAAAATCCTTATTTCAAATTATTGAAATAAAACCCTTGGCAGCCATTTGTTATTTCAAATAATCGCATAAAAATGAAATAACAAAACCAATCACAGCCCTATATACACTATAGCGAAAATAATAGTCGTCAAAATATTGTTTTTGGCGATATTTAATTATTTATTTTTGCAAGCAGTCAACCAGGGCTGGCAATAGATCGGGAAATTCAAACCTGAAGCCAGATTCCTGCAATCGCTGCGGAACGGCCCGGCAGCCGGTCAGTGCAAGTTCGCCATCTATGCCCATAATTGCCGACCCGATTCGCACGGCGAAAGCTGGCGCTGGCGGCGACCACGGGCGATGCAGTACCTTGCGCAGTGCCGCCATGAAATCTCGATTGGTTGCCGGCGTTGGCGCGGTTCCGTTATAGGTGTTTGTGGCATCGGCGTGATCGGCAAGCCATTCCACCATTCGCACAATATCTCGCAGATGAACCCAACTCATCCATTGGCGGCCGCTGCCCACCGCACCGCCCAGGCCGGCGCGGGTCAATTTCGCCACCGGTGTCAGCATGCCGCCCTGTGGTGCCAGTACCAGGCCGATGCGCAAAATTGCCAGTCGTGTGCCGGGAATTGCGGCAGAATGAAGTGCCGCTTCCCATGCCGTGCAGGTTTCCGCCAGAAAACCGGTGCCCGCCGGGAATTGTTCGGTACAAATGGTATCGCCAGAATTCCCATAAAATCCGGTTGCACTGGCCTGAATATAGCACGCCGGCGGCACGCGCAATTGCTGTATCGCGGCGGTAATTGCGTTTACCGAATCCACACGACTTTTAAGAATGGCCCGCCGATTTTCAGGCGTGTGACGGCAACTGATGCTTTTCCCGGTCAGGTTCACCACAACCGCCGCATTTTCCAACTCGTCCGCCCATGGCCCCACACGGACCGCATCCCATTGCAAGTCACGAATGTTGCCCGACCCGGTCGGTACCGTGCCATCGCCGATAGCCGAGCGGGTCAGTACCACGACATTCCACCCGCGATCGACGGCGTAATACCGCGCCAGATTCCGACCGATAAGACCTGATCCACCCGCAATAATTATTTTATTTTCCGGCATTTTGCCACCTTTCAGAAGTATTCCAGAGGCATTATATGCTGAAAAAACAGAGAGGCCGCCGTGACCGCGGCCCGTGCCGGACGGGCGTATGTGAAGAATCCCTAAAAATGCACCCCAAAGCCGGTGAAACCCACCACAATATTCCGATGGCCGCCGGTGCCGATAAATTGCGAAGTGCGAATCAGCGAATGAGCCAGCAGGCTGTAATACTGAAAGCCCGCGTCAAAATGCCACGCGCCGAATTTCCGCGGAATAAATGTCAGCGGGAATGTTGCCGTCAGACCCGTGGTGAAAACACCCGCATGGCTCAGTCCGCCCCAGAAATCCGGCGGCCCAACCGTCACCCAGGTTGGCATCGTCAGCGTAACGGCCACCCCCGCCGGCTTTAAATGCGCTGTGGGCGAAAGCCCCAGCAGCAGGTAGTCGTCATGTCGGGCAAATCGCATATCCATAAATGGATGAATCGAAACGGGCTTAAGCCATCGGCTGTCGTCCAGCGCCAGGCCGATCTGCGTCTGGTCAATGGTCTGGAAATTATTATAGACGCTGTAAAATTCCTTGTATTTTACATTGCCAACCAGACAATTCAGAAACCGGACATACACACCGGCAAATGGTTCAAGTTCATTCACGCCGTCGATATATGGCTTCTGCTGAGTCTGCCCGTTGATATAGGTGATTAATCCCGCGGCAAGGTAAATGCGATTGATCGGCGCGCGGCTGCCGCCACGATACAGGTCAAAATCGGCGGCCAGCGTCTGACCAATGGTGATGCCCTTATCCGCAATGACCAGCCCGTAAGGCGTCACGTGCGCGCTTTTGAACCATGAGGCGTAAATTGGATGGAAAAAGGATGGAAATAAATTGTTGCCAGAATCCGTCGGTGCGAACTGCGAATCCAGATCGGGTGTCGGGCTGCCCGCGGGCACGGAAAGCCGCGGGAGTAAATCATCGGAAAACGGGCACGGTGAATCTTCCAAAACCAGCTTGCCGGCCGGTGCGGGCGCAAACGCATGATCGACCGGCGGTGGAGTGTCGGCAAAAAGCGGCACGGAAGTCAGGCAGAGTACGGCCAAGGCGGCCCATAGCGTCACTGGCGAGGTGTGATTTTTCATGCGAGCATTGTAATGGCTGCTCGTTCAAGAGCAATTCGCGTCTGCCTTCAACACCCCGGAAAGCGACTGACTTCCTTAAATTGACGTGGTTTGCCAGCCATGTTCGGCAATCGATTCCATGATGCGGGTGGCCACATCCACGGCGAAGCAGCCATCTTCGCCGGTGACCGGTGGCTGGCTTCCGGTGCGCACGGCGTGAATGAAGGATTCGATTTCCAGCTTCAACGGTTCGTTGTCATGTACCTGCAACTGTTCGTAATTCACCAGTTCGGTGTAATTCAAATCCGTGAGTTCGGCCACTTCGCCGGCGGCCACTTTCTGCTGCACCAAGGCAAGCTGTTCCTGATTGGCCGTGCGGCGAATAATCACGCCGGCCTTTTTGTGGTAATCCACGCTCACATACGCGGTGGGTGAAAACAGCCGCATTTTACGTTCAGTTTTCAGGGCCAGACGTGAGGCCGTCAGGTTGGCAACGCAGCCATTGGCGAACACGATGCGGGCGTTGGCGACATCCTCAAATTTACCAATCACATTGACGCCGACCGCCGCGACCGATTTTACGGGCGAGCGGACAAAATGGTGGACAATATCAATATCGTGAATCATCAAATCCAACACCACGCCGACATCAATGCTGCGGAAAGTCATCGGACTGATGCGATGGACCTCCACAAATTGCGGGGCAAGCTTATGGGCATTCAGCGCCTGAACCACCGGGTTGAAGCGTTCTGAATGGCCGACCTGCAGCACGCAGCCATGTGCCGCCGCCAGATTTACAATGGCTCGCGCATCTTCCAGGGTGGGTGCCAGTGGCTTTTCAATAAGCAGGCTCACACCGTGCGGCAGCAGGCTTTGGGCCAGCGCGCGGTGGTGGATGGTGGGCGCGGCGATGGTAACGGCAACCGGTGCGACCGGACCGGCCAGCAGTTCAGCGATGGTGGAAAATGCGGAGCAATTAAAATCGAGTGCCAGTTGTCTGGCCCGCGCGATATCCGGATCCACAATGCCGACCAGCCGCACATCTGGCATGCCGGAATAAATGCGGGCATGGTGGCGTCCCATGCGGCCGGCACCGGCCAGAGCAACGGTTATCAGGCCATCTTTTTCGGGTAGTCTGGTCATTGCCACATTCCATTTCGCGATGCTTTAATTCTCATTGCCCGAGTCTTCTCCGTCGGGGGCCATTTTACCGCGGAGGGACTCGCGGTAGCGTCCAAATTTACCTTCGCCGGTTCGCTGGATAAAGCGAAGCAGCAGATGAATTTCCTCGGCGTCGGGATACATCTGAACCAGCTTCTGGGCCTGCTGGGCCAGCGGCGCGGCGTCTTTATAAAGCAGACGCCACGCGGTTTTAAGGCGGTTCACCTGGTCTTCGCCGCAACCCTTGCGGCGCATGCCGACGCGGTTAAATCCGCGAACTTCTGCGGGCTGGCCGTTGACCATCATAAAGGGGGGCACATCATGCACCACGGCGGAAATGCCGCCGATGAAGGAATATTGTCCCACGGTAACGAAATGGTGCAGAGCCGCACCGCCGGAAATAACGCAGCCATCCTCCAGCACAACGTGGCCGGCCAGCAGAACATTGTTGGCCAGAATGCAGCCATTGGCGACCAGGCAGTCATGGGCCACATGTGCGCCAACCATCAGCAGATTGTCATTGCCGATGCGGGTTTCCCCGCCGCCATCTTCCGTGCCGATGTGGACGGTGCAGTTTTCGCGGAAACGGTTGTTGGCACCGATCATGACGCGGCAATTCCCGCCGCGGTATTTAAGGTCCTGGGAAACGCAACCGATGCTGGAATGGGGAAAAAATTCATTGCCTTCTCCGGCGGTGGTGTGCCCTTCAATGGACGCGTGGTGATGCACCTGACAGCCGGGGCCAAGGGTGACGTTGGGCCCAATATAGGCAAACGGTCCCACGACCACGTCCGCGGCCAGCGCGGCGCCTTTTTCAACGAGTGCCATGGGATGTATCTGTGGCATAAACCTTTCTCAAAATGGATGCGGCGCTAGGCGGGTTCATCCACCAGCATGAACTTGATAATGGCTTCAGCGGCCAGTTGATCGCCAACCATGGCGCGGCAGCGGACATGACCGGTTCGCGCTTTGACGCGAATATTTTCCGCCTCCAGAATCAGTTGATCACCGGGAGTTACAGCGCGGCGCAACTTCACTTTATCCATGGAAAGCAACAGCGGCGTTTTGCCGGAATGTTCCAGTTTGCGCGACATCAGCAGGCCGGAAAGCTGGGCCATCGCTTCGACAATAAGCACGCCGGGCATGACCGGCATTCCAGGATAATGGCCCTGAAAAAATGGTTCATTCATCGTCACATTTTTTATACCCACGGCGCGCCGGTCGCCATCAAGTTCTATCACGCGGTCCACCAGCAGCATCGGAAAGCGATGGGGCAGCACCTTGGAAATCTGGCGGCTGTCCATGACCGGTTCGGCAATGCTTTGCACGCGCCGCCGCTGGGCCAGAAGCATGGAACCAAGTTTGCGCACCAGCGCATGATTGAGCGAATGACCGGATTTGTAAGCGATTATTTTTCCGCGAACGGTGCAACCCAGCAGATACAGATCGCCAATCAGGTCCAGAATTTTGTGTCGCACGCATTCATCGGGGAACCGGTAGGTTGTGCCCAGGGGGCCACTCTGATCCAGAACCAGCACATCTCCCGGTTGAAGGTGCAGGCCCAGACCGCGCTGCCGGAGCATTTCAGCTTCCTGCTTCAGCACAAAGGTTCGGCACGGGGCAATTTGCTGCGCAAAATCCGGGCCAAGGGTATAGGAAAACAACTGGTGCCCCACGGGTGTTCCCGGGCCGTAGTCCAGGTCGTAAATGATCTGAAAATCGTCCGTGTCGGATGGAGACGCGATCAGCGTGGCCCCGGCGTCCGACACTTCCACGGGTTCGCTTATACGGAGAAACTGTTTCTCCGCTGCCTGCTCGGTAAAGCCGGCGGCCTGCAGGGTTTCCACATAAGGCAGGCACGAGCCATCCACGCCAGGCAATTCACCGCCGGCGATATTGATTTCCAGGTTGTCCAGTCCCAGGCCATGAATGGCGGACATACAATGTTCAATCGTTTCAATGGAATCCGCGCCGTGACGCAGGGTGCTGCGGCGGGATCGCTTTGTGATATGTTCAACGAGCGCCGGAATGCGAACGGGGCGCCCCAGGTCGGTGCGGACAAACACAATGCCATGTCCCGCGGGGGCGGGTTTGAATGTAACTGTGGATGATTCACCGGTAAAAAGCCCGCGTCCGGCGATGGTTGCCTCATGGCTGATCGTTTTTTGTGCTGGATTCAAGCTTGGTTATCCGTTCTTCCAGTTGACGCACGGTTTGGAGCATCGCGGGCAACCGGTGCGTGGCTCGCAATTCGCTGAAAAATTCTTTGCCGGGCCGTGCCGGGCTGCCGACCACTCGACTACCAGATGGCAGATCATTGACCACTGCGGCATGGCCCGCAACCTGCACACCCTGCCCAAGGGTCTGATGATCGGAAATCATCGCGCCGCCGCCAACGACCAGGTAATCTCCGGCCTGCACTGACCCGCCGACGGCCACGTGGGCCACCAGCACGCAGTGGTTTCCAAGCGCAACATTATGGCCGACCTGAACCAGATTATCCAGTTTGCAGCCGTTGCCGATGAGCGTATTGGAGAATTTGCCCCGGTCCACAGTCGTATTGGCGCCTAATTCGCAATCATGGCCGATGCGTACGCCGCCAATCTGTGGGATTTTAATATGACGCCCCTGGTCGAAGCGGTATCCGAAGCCATCCGCCCCAATCACGCAGCCGGGGTGAAGCACCACCCGGTCGCCAAGTTCACTGCCATCGCGCACCACAACTTGCGGCCAAAGGACACAATTTTCGCCAATTTTAACGCCCGGCCCGACATAACACTGCGCCATCAGAATCGAACCAATGCCAATTTCGGCGTCGGCATCAATCACGACCATTGGCCCGATGCACACGCCGCCGCCAATGCGCGCGGTTGGATGCACGCAGGCCGAAGGATGAATTCCCACTGGTGGAAATGGGGGCGGGGGAGCGAGTTTTTCAAGAATTTTAGCGACGGCCAGATCGGCATTTTCCACACGAATCAGCACTTGGTCGGGCCGAGGAGAAACCTCCAGGCCGGCGCGGCACAGTGCGCCGCCGGCGGAACTTTTGGCCAGTCGCGGCGCATAGACGGCATGACCGATGAAAGTAAGCTGGGTTGGTCCGGCCCGGTCCAGAGTGTCCATACCGTCGAATTGGTAATCGGCGGCATCGGCTGTTTCCAGGCGGCCATCGCACCATTCGGCCGCCTGGCGGGCGCTGAACCTCATGCGGGGACTCCTGTGAATTGTGCATCCGCCGGCTTGGGCCGGTCGATCACTGGCCATGCTTTTTCTGATATGCGCGGTTCATCAGGCGAACGATATTGTTGGTTATATCCAGCGAACCAGCGGCAAAAAGCACTTTCCTGGTGGCGACTTCAGCAATAAGCTGCGAACCTTTTTCAAAATTGTAATGCGGCGCATCGGCCGCCAGTACCAGCGAAATATGGTGGGCGTTGGCATATTCGGCGATGGCGTTGTTGATCTGGCGGTAGGTCTTTTCGCCATCCATGCGCTGCTGTTCGCGAAGGCGAAGTTGGTGATACTGCTGAAAAACCTGAAGCGCGACTGAAGCCTTCAGAAGTTTCTTGCGCTGGGCATTGTATTCTTCCGACCCAACTTTGAAAGAAATGGTGGAATCCGGATTCAGCGGTTCTTCAATGGAGCGGAGTTCCTTGCGTTTGGCTTTGATCTGGGCCTGCAGAGATTTAAGCTCCGTGGTGAATTTCCTGTGAATCGCCACTTCCTCGTCCAAGTGCTGGGTAATTTGCGCCAGGTCCACGGTGGCGATCTGCGGGCCAGACCCCTGTGGGGCCGCGCCAGCGCCAACCGCTAAAGCGCCACCAAGGACCATGGCCACGCCCGCCATCAGAAGCGAACCGGTATTGATTGTTCTTGAACCAATCGTCACGAATTTCATGGGGTAACTCCAAAAATCTGTCTATGCCGCGCCACCGAGCGCGGAAGCCGGATAACTTGTTTCGCGGCGGATTTTACCCGCCGTTTTCACCCCGTCAGCGGCCGCACGCGCGGCCCAGTTCTACGGGGCGATTACATCGGCAGCCCAAAGGCGAAGCTGATGTATTCCACATGGTCATTGTGGCCGCGCTGTATCGGATACGCAAGGTCTATGCCCAGCGGCAGGCGGCCAAGGAATGGAATGATCACGCGAACACCGACGCCGGCGTCAATGCGTATAATTCCAAGGTGCATATTCGGCTCGACATCGCCAGCATCAATAAAGGCGACGCCTCGCAGAATATTTTCGTAAATGGGCGTATTAATTTCGGCGGTTGATACGGTCATAAAGTTGCCGCCCACACCATCCAGCAGCACGCCAGAGCGGGGGGTTACGCCTTCATAAGTAAAACCGCGAAGGGATCCAATACCGCCGGCGTAAAAGCGTTCAAAGAAAACCGAATTGCCGAGTGGAATGAATCCCAGTTGACTGCGGAACATGAAAATGGTTTTGCGGTTAAATAAATCGCGGTAGATGGTGCGGTAATATGTAAACGACGCGTTGATTTTGGAAAAGTCGTACTGCCCGCCCAGGGCACCATATTGCTCCCACGACGCACCGACATCAATTCCATGGGATGGGAAAATGGCGCTGTCCGTATTATTAAATTCGATACCCGGCGTGACACTGGTCAGCGGGTGAGTGCCCTGCTGGGCAACAATTTCCGGCGCGGCCACATCGGTCGGTCCGTAATTAATAATACTGTTGACGTTGACCTCTTCACCGCGAAGCGTCAAGGATACCGACAGGTGATTCGTAATCCGACGGCCGAAGGTGATGCGGTCGCCGAGGCGATTCAAATTATAGCTGTTGTAGGCCTCGGTAAAATAGTATGCGCTGTTGCGGAAGCTGTAGGGCGAATCCCACAGGTATGGTTCAGCGAAGGTGACTTTATACAACTGGTAAACGGTACCGGGTTCCAGCAGAATCTGGAAATACTGGCCGTTGCCCTTGAACGATTGTCCGCGGAGGAATTCGCCCAGCGAATGCGGCGGTGCGCCAATATCAAAATTGCGTTGCGAAAGGCTGATCTGCCCGATCAGGCCGGCATCGGTTGAAACGCCGGCCCCGATCAGGAAGCGGCCGGTCTGGCCCTGATCCAGATTCACCAGCGCGTCGCGGCTGTCGGGCTTATGGCCGATCGGCGTAATGGACGCATGCGAAAAGAGGCCCAAGTCCTGAAGATGTTTGACAGAGCGCCGCACGGCCACGGTATCGTAAAGATGGCCGGGATACAGGCGAATCGCCCGGCGAGCCACATGGTCCTGCACGTCTGCATTGCCGCGGATGATGATCTGCCCGACGCGGAAGGATTTTCCTTCCATGACGTTAAACGTCAGGTTTACAACGCCCGGTCTGGCGGAAAAGGCATACGTTGGTGTGACCTTGCTGTACACATAGCCGGCTTTGCCGTAGTCGTCAGCCAGAATTTTCTGGCCGGCCTGAATCAGTGACTGATCATAGTACATTCCTGATTTAATCTTGATTTTCGGCAGCAGCACAGTGGAAGGGAATACATGATTGCCCTTCACCGCGACCGCGCCAATGCGATATCGCACACCGGAATGGATGATGAACTGCACGATCACACGGGAAAAGTCCGGTTTGTATTTAAGAATGTACGACGTGCGGCAGTCCAGGTAACCTTTTTTGATCCACAGGCGGCGCAATTCGCCCAGGTCGGCATTAATGTCTGAATGGCTCAGGACGCCCTGGCGGATGGGGATAAGCCAGAAGAGTTTCCAGCGGGACTTGGTTTCCAGCTTAAAATGCAGATACCATTCCGGGTAAAGGTTGTCTCCTACGAAGGTCACGTTGCTTATATAGGTTCGCGGACCTTCCACAATGTTGTATTCCACTGTGCCGGATGCCAGCAGTTTTTTATCCAGCACAACGGAGCAGAACTGAAAGCCACGGTCGTGGTAGAGCCGCCGGATAGCCTTGATATCCGTCCGGAAAATAAAAGGGTCTTCCGCTCCGCCGACGCGCGCCAGCACAAGGCGGCGCAGGGTGCGGTCTCGCACATGGCGGTTTCCCTTGATGACGAGGCTAGTGATGGTGCCACGTTCCTTCACGACATACCGGACAATAACCTGGTGATTGGCGGTGGGAATGATATCAGCGCGGACGGATGAAAATTTACCCAGCGATGCAATGGATCGCACATCCACATCCACCTGGGCGCGCGAATAATCTTCACCGGGGATTACACGTATCTGATTCAGTATCAGTGTGCGGTCCGCCGGATTATTGCCCACCAGTTCCACCCGGGCAATCGGTTCGCCGGCCAGCGGGCCGTTGGGTTCATTATGTGATAGTTGTTTGGCGGTTGGCACGGTTCCGTGGGCCGGCGCATTGGCGGGCGGAGGAGGGGCCACGGTGGAGGCGGCATAACCCGGCACCGCGGTCAGCAACGCGGCCGCCAGGCTCAGGGCCGTCAGGTACCGCGGCGATGCCGAGGGAAGGGAAAGCCTGAAGTCAGTTGGTACCATGACATTTCCTGCAGACTGCGGGCCGCGTCACCCGAATTTACCGCGCCATGCCCGAACGCCAGACGCGAACCAAACGCGACAATCAGTCCGGGGCAACCAAAGTTCCGCGTAGTCTAGCCGCATACGCTCCGGTTGTGAACCCGCCGGGGCCGGAATCCGCAAGTTTTTCTTCTGAAGCGCTTGTCGGCCTCCAGCACGGGCACGGCCAGTTGGGCGAAAGTGGATGTAATAAGGTCAGCCATATCAAGGCAGGCAGAAGGACTTGACGGGAATTGGGCTTGCGGGTGGTCGGTGGGCGTTTTACCGGCTTTAACTGTTGCCTTCAGACCTCGGTGACCAGCTTCAACTGCCAAGGAACGACGAAGGATCGTTCTGTGCGGCAATTTTCAATGAGATCATCAGGCCTCAGTGTTGTCAAGAAGTAGAAATGTCACCCTGTTAGCTGAAATGCGTTTCGATTTTCTGGCCTCTATCCTTAACCCATTTTGCGGGCCGGCTTTAGGCATTAAATCGCCCTGAATCACGTTGTTGCGATTGAATGCCTACTGGGCGTTGAGGGGCTCGAACCCCCGACCTTACGGGTGTGATCCGTACGCTCTAACCAACTGAGCTAAACGCCCGGCGAATCAGCGGCATATCGTACCAAAACCAGCGGCCAATGGCCAGTCTACAAGTTGCTTATCCGCGCTTAATCGCCGGCACACCCTTCGGCCGAGAGCCTGCCTGCGTGTGGCGATCAGCGCGCACTTGAATATCAAGTTTCCGTTCATTCACATCGAAACAGGCAAATGTCTTATGCGCAACCCAATCATTCCCGGAAGCAATCAGGGCGGTTGCGGAATTTCGCTCCGGAACATTCCCGGCACCAATTCGACCGATGCTGACTGGCGGCCAAACTAAAAGACTGTTCTGTGGACTGTATATTTCCGTTTCTTTTGATTGCAAACTGTGTTCAATCGTGCGGGTGCTCGACCATGATGGCCATTTTAGCCGGATCCCGGCAGTCAATGTGCACACTGAATACTTCCGCCAAGCCGCCAAGATTTACAGAATGCTTCCGTACCAGTGGCCATATTATTTGGCGATCGGTATCTGGAATTGCTTTAGAATTCACAGCATCCGGAAGCACCCATTCCAATCGGCCTTCCGCAATTACAGTTTCCGGCAGTTCAATGATTTTCAAGGATTCAAAGCAGAACATCAGCCAATGCCCGCGGCCTTCATACGAGCGTTCCGATACAATTCCGCATAAGCGAATGTCTGCTACGGTCAGGCTTGCACCGGTTTCTTCTAAAACCTCGCGCACCGCACACTGATACGGCGACTCGCCAACCGCTTGTTCCAGCTTGCCACCCACCGGAGAGTAAAGGTGCTGATTGGGCGGTTTAATTCTGTGCAGAAGCAGCAATTGGCCGCGGGAATTAAAAATATAAACCAGCGTGGCGATTTTATAGGGCAGATCACCCACAATTTTCTCCGGGTTGGCAATCCGATGGACTATTCCATCGGAACTGCCGCAGAGCAAAACAAACGGAGGCGGAGGGATTCGAACCCCCGGACGAGTTTCCCCGTCACCGGTTTTCAAGACCGGCGCATTAAACCGCTCTGCCACACCTCCGAACCGTTGGTTCCACTACTTTACCCGCAGCCGTGAATTCTTCCAATACCGGTGCGGGACTGGCCTGCTGTGGCTGCCTGTCCGCACATTATTAATGGCCGTCGGCGCGCCGCCCGGCATGTGGGCTGCATCATGTTTTGCCAAAGTGCCAAAGGCGTGTTGAACCGATACAGCCGGTCATCCGATTATTGGCGAACTGCGGCGGCGGGAATTACCGCCGCCGGCGGGTGGGAAATTTTCCAGAAATAGGTCGGGTGGATTGCGTATTGGCCGGAATTGAAAAGCCGGTGGGCGAATATTCGTTTACCGGCGGAAGCGGCGCGGCAACCGGGTATGCGCTCTGTGCGGGCTGGCCATCGGCACCGGATGCCGCATCGCGATGGAGTCCGCGACCTGGTTCGGGCGAGGGAGTGAATCCGGGAATGCGGTATTCTTCCATCAGATGATTGGTGAGTTTTTCGATTTCCGTCTGCAGTTGTCCTTGGTCGCGCGCCACAAAGGTAAACGCCCGACCGGTGGCACCCATACGGGCCGTTCGACCCACGCGGTGCACGTAGGCCTCCGGGTCATCGGGTACATCGTAATTAATCACATGGGTAATTTCATGCACGTCAATACCGCGGCTGGCGAGGTCGGTGGCGACTAGAACATTTATTTTTCCCGTCCGGAAGCCGCGCATCACCCGTTCTCGCTTCTGCTGGACAAGGTCACCATGAATGGGGGACGCATTAATGCCGCGTTCTTCCAGGGCGTGGGCGACTTTGTCCACGCTGCGCTTGGTGCGGCAGAAAATGATGGCCAACTTCGGCTTTTCATCCGCGATAAGGGCGCGGAGTGCCCGCAGTTTATCCCATGGCTGCACACCAACCACGAATTGCCGCGCATCTGGCGCGGTAAGTTTGTCATCCGGTTTGGCGGTAAATATCCGGGCCACATTTTTTTTCATGTGGCGTTCCACCAGGCGTTCAATCTCGTCGTTAATGGTTGCGGACACAAACATGGTCTGATGTTCCGCGGTGCATGATGCCAGAATTTTTCGCACATCATCACGGAAGCCGATATCAAACATGCGGTCCACTTCATCGCAGACTACAAATTTCATGCGGCTAAGCGTAAGCACGCCGCGCTCCTGAAGATCAATAATGCGGCCGGGGGTACCCACAATGACGTGGGGCTGGCGTTCCATTGCCTTAATATCGTGTGGTACTTTGGTGCCGCCATAAACCACCGCGATGCGCAGCATTTTATGCTTGGCAAAGCGCACCATTTCCGCATGAACCTGCACCGCGAGTTCGCGGGTAGGCACGACGATAATGGCCTGAAAGCTTTCATCAGGGTTAATCAGTTGAAGAATCGGCAGTCCGAAGGCGGCGGTCTTACCGGTTCCGGTTCGCGCCTGGCCCAGAATGTCCACACCTGTCAGGGCGGGGGGGATGACCAGTCTCTGAATCTCGGACGGTTCAACAAAGTGAATTTCGGCCAGAGCCGTCAAAATAGCTGGTTCAAGTCCGAGCACTTCAAAGGCTTTAGGCAATCCCAAATGTGAATGATCCATCATATTTCTTTAAAACAAACTAAAAATGTAACCACAAACTCATTATTTCTACGGAAACTATCATAAGGTATCGGTAGAAAGGGTCAAGGTGGACGCCGACGGCGCGCATCGGCCAGTTTCAAACCGGAAAAGGCGGACTCTTGATGCGCTTGGTTCATGGTCAGCAATACGCGATAGGTCGCGCCAGGCCCCAACTGACGCTATCCTGAATCTCTATTGGTTTTGTGCGAGTCTTTTCTGGTCTGTCCTGTATTGCGTTGGCGATGGGCGCAGCGTTTTTTGGCGGCTTTATCTGGTGAAATAAAGCCGCCTCTGCTATGATGCCCCTCTGTTATAATGCCTTTTGCTCTGGCATTATTTATATGATTAAAGGACAGTATTGAATGAAAACACGCATTATTCCGACCGTTGGGGCCGTGGCACTCCTGATTTTGCTGGCGGCATGTTCAAAATCGCCTAAAGCGAATTCGGGTTCGTCATCTCCACAAACCGTTGGTTCGACCGCGGCGCCCGCCGCTGCAGCGACCACAAGTATGCCAGCGATGCCTGGAACGGCCCCAAGCAGTGACGCGGCAGCCGTGGTCGCCGATCTTGGCAGCGCGTTAAAATCGGGCAATGTGACGCAAATTGAAAATGCTTTTGTCACAACCTCGCCTGCCCAGGCTCAGGCGGTGGCCGCGGTGGCAAAACTGGATAGCGTCAAGGCGCAGGTAGTTCAACTGGCGACTCAAAAGCTTGGTTCACAGGCCTCTGGATTAGGCGCGCTGGTTGAAAAAATTGCCCCCAGCGGCGGTATTTTTCCCACACTGGCTTCTCTGAAAACCAACCCGCTGGTTATTAGCGGAGAAACAGCCGTGTTGAATCAGGGAAAAAATCTCGCAAAAGTTTATTTTGCGCAGGAAGCGGGTACCTGGAAAGTGGATTTGCAGAAAACACTGGGCAGCTACTACCCGGACGCCGCAACTGCGGCAAGCAAGCTTTCAGCGATGACGGGCGGTTTTGGCCAAGCTTCAACGTTTCTAAAACAGGTGGAATCCGGGCTGAATGACGGTTCGGTTAAATCGTTTGGTGATATTCAGACCCTGGCGGCCAAATTTGAGGCGGGCAGCGTTCCAGGTGTGAACAATGTGAAGAATCTTTTGCATTTTTAAGATGGTCTGCGGGGCCAGTGCGTTGCGGCAAACGTGAGCCGCATTTGACGGGCCAAGCCATTTCACGGTTCTGTTTCACGGCTCAGTTCACAGTCCGGCTGCCTTGGGGCGGCCAGGCTTCGCGGGCGGAGTTTGACTCTGTTCAGACCGCCCGTATACTTTCCGTCTTTGATTCGCGGACCGCGCTGTGGTTGGCGGCGCGGGTCTGGCTTTTGTTTCCCGCCACATGTCGTGCGGATTTTCCCGGAGGTAACGTACCATGGCAGATAAACTTGTTTACTTTTTTGGCAATGGCAAGGCTGAAGGCTCCGCCAAAGACAAAGTATTGCTTGGCGGCAAGGGCGCGAATCTGGCGGAAATGACCAATATTGGTCTGCCTGTGCCGCCTGGCTTCACGATTTCCACCGAATGTTGTGCGGCCTATTACAAGGCCGGACAAAAATTTCCGGAAGGCCTGACCGCCCAGATTGACGCGAATATCGCCCTGTTGGAATCCTCCTTAGGCAAAAAGCTGGGCGATGCGAAAAATCCGCTGCTGGTTTCCTGCCGCAGTGGCGCGGCGGTATCCATGCCGGGTATGATGGACACCGTCCTGAACATCGGTCTGACCGAAAAAATGGTCGGCCCGCTGGCCGCATCAAGTGGTAATCCACGATTTGTTTGGGATGCGTGGCGGCGCCTGATCAACATGTTTGGCGATACCGTGATGGGTGTTGACCACCATTATTTTGAACATGAACTTTCCGCGGTTAAGGCCAAACGCAAGGTCAAGCTGGATACCGATCTGGATGTGGAGGGCCTGCAGGAAGTATGCGCCCGTTATCTGAAGGTGTATGAAAAGCAGACCAAGGAAAAATTCCCGTCTGATCCGCGCGACCAGATTCTGAAGTCTGTACAGGCGGTTTTCCAGTCCTGGATGAGTCCGCGTGCCATTAAATATCGCCAGATTAACGAAATCAGTGGCCTGGCCGGCACCGCCGTCAATGTGCAGGCCATGGTGTTCGGCAACATGGGTGATGATTGTGCCACCGGCGTCTGTTTCACCCGCGACCCGTCCACCGGCGAAAACGTTTTCTATGGCGAATTCCTGGTCAATGCCCAGGGAGAAGATGTGGTGGCGGGTATTCGCACGCCGCTGGAAATTGTAAAAATGGGTGAGTTTCTGCCCGATGCATACGCCGAACTGCTGCGTGTGAAAGACATCCTGGAAAAGCATTTCCGCGACGTCCAGGATATGGAATTCACCGTGGAACACAACACGTTCTATATGCTTCAGACGCGCAACGGCAAACGCACCGCGCAGGCCGCGGTGCGTTGTGCGGTTGAAATGGTGCAGGAAAAACTGATTGACCAGAATACCGCCATTCTGCGGGTGGATCCGGCCAGTCTGGACCAGCTTCTGCATCCTTCGCTGGACCCCAAGGCCCTCCGCGATCAGGTGGCCAAGGGACTGCCGGCGTCGCCGGGTGCGGCTGTGGGCACACTGGCGTTTACCGCTGAAGAGGCGGAAGCACGCCATGCCAATGGGGAAAAAGTTATTCTGGTACGCAAAGAAACGTCGCCGGAAGACATTGGCGGCATGCAGACTGCGGTGGGTATTCTGACCAGCACCGGCGGCATGACCAGCCACGCGGCTGTGGTGGCGCGGGGCATGGGTAAGCCATGCGTGGCCGGGTGCGGGGCGCTGGATATAGATGCCAAAGCGGGTACGATCACCGTGATTTCCGCCGATGGCAAGAAACGAAAATTTACGCGAAAGGATACACTTTCGCTGGATGGCAGCACCGGGGCGGTTTTTGCGGGTGCGGTACCCACCGTTAAACCGGCGGTATCGGGCGATTTTGCCAAGCTTATGGGCTGGGCGGATGCAACCCGCAAACTGCTGGTACGAACCAACGCCGATACCCCCAACGATGCCCGTGTCGCCCGCGAATTTGGTGCCCAGGGAATCGGTCTATGCCGGACGGAACACATGTTCTTTGAAGGAGACCGGATTATCGCGGTGCGTGAAATGATTCTGGCTGACAATGAAAAAGATCGCCGCGCGGCGCTCAAAAAACTTTTACCGTATCAGAAGAAGGATTTTGTCGGCATTTTCAAGGCGATGGATGGCCTGCCGGTGACCATTCGCCTGCTGGATCCTCCATTGCATGAGTTCCTGCCCCACGAGGAAAAGAACCAGCGTCAGATGGCCCGACAGATGAAAATACCGTTGGAAAAAGTGAAGCGTCGCGTGGCCGAACTGCATGAAGCCAATCCGATGCTCGGATTCCGCGGCTGTCGGCTCGCGGTGGTTTTCCCCGAAATTCAGGAAATGCAGGTGCGGGCCATTTTCCAGGCGGCGGTGGAAGTTGCCGGCAAGGGCGTGAAGGTGCTGCCGGAAATCATGATTCCGATCGTCAACACCGTGAAGGAACTGGAATTTCTTCTGCCCAAAGTGCATGACGTGGCCAAGGAAGTTTTCGCCAAGGCTGGCCGAAAGGTGGATTACAAAGTCGGCACCATGATCGAAATTCCGCGAGCCGCGATTACCGCCGAAAAAATTGCCAAAGAGGCCGAATTCTTCAGCTTTGGCACCAACGATCTGACCCAGTTGACATTTGGTTTTTCGCGCGACGATGTGGCCTCTTTTGTGCCGCGCTACGTGGAACTGGAAATTCTGCCCAAAGACCCGTTCAATTCGCTTGACCAGGAAGGCGTGGGCGAATTGATTAAGATGGCCGTGGCCAAAGGCCGTGGTGCCCGACCGGACTTGAAGGTGGGTATTTGCGGCGAACATGGCGGCGACCCATCATCGGTGGAATTCTGCCACCGTGTAGGGCTGAATTATGTCAGTTGCTCGCCCTATCGGGTGCCGATTGCCCGTCTTGCCGCAGCGCAGGCGGCGGTGAAGGAAAACACCGGTGCCAGCTACAGCACGAAATAAAATTCGGCTGAATTTCGGTGGACTGGCAGATTCGCCGTCCGATAAATTAAACGTTTCAAAAGACCCTGAAGGCCTGTCGCTTTCCGGGTCTTTTTTTTTGGCCTATGCGACGCCAAATGGCGGCCCACGCGGCTTTTGGTCAAGATTCCCGCCCTTCGGGCCGATTCAAACAACAGGCCGCGCGTGCATCCGGTGCCAGGAGTTTACGATATGCCAGGAACGCCGAACATGTTCAATCGAAAGCACTCATTCCGAAAATTAATTGCTGTGTTGTTCGCATTTAGCGCAATTTTGACGGCCATGGATCTGGTCTGGGTCAGCCATCGGCGAACGATAACTGTTTCAACCGGCACAACGCGCATCATGGGACCACTGTCTGCGAACGGAACAGTGAATTACCGCCAGGCTATTGATCGCCACGCGGCGCTGGGCGTGACGCCGACTAACAACGCCGCGGTTGATCTTGTTCGAGCGCTTGGGCCGGCCGCGGTCGGCAAGGGAATTGTCGGACTTAATGCGATGAATCGCATCGGCATGAAAATGCTTCCGGCCAAGGGTGACTATTATGTTACATATAAACAATGTTACAGTTGGGCACATCCGAGCGATGTCCACGGCGATAAAATTGCGCGTCCGCGCGGGACGCTGGGGAGGCATCCGTTTTCCGCCGCCGACCATCCGGTAACCGCCGCGTGGTTGAAGGCCAATGCGGTTCCCCTGCATTTCGCGCGTCTGGCGGCGGAGCAAAGCCGGTTTTTTATTCCGCTTCCCCGGCGAAGTCTGGGCTGGTATGCGCTGCCCAACGCCCCGATGCCATATCTGGCGAAAGTGGATGAAATTCAGGAGGCGCTGCTTCAGCAGGGTATGCTGGCGCTGCATGGCGGTGATGATGCCTTATGCACCCATGACCTGCTGGCGGCGCATCGACTGGCGGGCCTGATTGGACAGGGGCCGTTGCTTTCGCAGGCGATCGTGGCGCGGAACATGGATCTTCGCGCCAGTCAGGCGGACTGGACATTTTTGCGGTCCAAACAGATAACGGCGGCAACGGCGGACGCGTATGCGACGGCGATTGCATTGTTGCCGTCTTTGCGGCCACTGTCGAAGGATGTGGATCACTTTTCACGTTGGGCGGAACTGGACTACGTACAATGGCAGGCGGAAGACTGGTGGGGACGTTCGGTGGGTGTGCATCAGGCGGGTTTTCCAATACGTGTTTCCGCACTTTTGCCGCCAAACTATACGGTGCGCATGATGCGGATAAACCGGTGGTATGACCGGTTTACAAAGGTGTTTCAGGCCAAGGGTGCCGGTGCCCGGCGCAAAGAGCTGGCGATAGTGGAGCTGCAACTTAATACACCGCCGGGCGGCACAAGAATGTCCAGGCAGCGGCTTTATCTGAGTCTGATGGGTGAGAATTATAATTCGCTGATCGCCCTTTCGGCACGGGTAAAAAGTGCGCGGCGCATTACCCGCACACTGCTGGCATTGCGGCGCTTTCGGATGGATCACGGGGCGTATCCGCGAAGCCTTGGGGACCTGGTGCCGAATTATCTTCCGCAGTTACCGCTGGATGCGTTTACCGGCAAGCCGATTCTGCTGGTCCGGGGCCGCGGGACCTATTCGCTTGTAATGGCCGCTTCATTTGACAGTCTGAGTCCCGCCGGACAGGTGCCGCTGGCGGATGGTCAGATGGTGGTGAATTTGTCATTGCATTGAGAGACCGGATTTACAGTCATGGGTGGTGGCGGCGCATTGCACAATCACTGCAACTGCCACTTGCGGCGAAGTATCCATTCAATAGTAATACCAGCCACAAAAAGCAGAAAAAAGAGCGTGTTGTTGTACAGGGGAAAACTGCTGCGCTCCACGCGGTTGTTCGCTGGCTGGGCCGCCAGAATGCGCCGTCCCAAAGAACTGATGCCGCCAAGTTCGCTGAAGGCCCCACCGGTCTCGGAAGCAATTTGCTGCAAAATGCGTGGCTCAGCCGCCAGCTTGTCCATTTCGCCAATGGGGGCGATGACGTAAAAATCGCTGCTGTCGGCCCCGAGTTTTTTTCCGCCCTTGAACGCGGTGAAAACAGCATGGTATTTGCCCGGCAGGGAAGGCACGATGTTGCGCTGGTAACTGCCTGGTGCGCGATGTGACGCGTGCATGCGCAGGCGGCGGACTTTGCCGTCCGGATAAGCGACGCTGACAAAACCATGCGCGTAGGCGGTGGATTGCCCGTGCATATCAGTAACCGCCATTTTCAGCCGCACGGGCTGGCCGTTTTCATAGCGTTCACGGCGGATCATGGCGGTAACGGATGGGCCGTGTGCGGTTTTGACCTTGCTTTCACCAGCCAGCCAGCGGACCAACTGTCCCCAGAATCGATGGTAAGGGGATCTTGCCCCCATGGTGCCCAGCAGCAGATTCCAGCGATATGTGGTGTCGCCGGCAAAGGCGGCGGTGCGGCCTTTGCCATAATGTTCCGTGGCCAGCACAATCGCGGGCTTGCCATGAACGTTGGCCCGCGGATTTACGAGCAATACACTGGCCCCGGGCTTGGGGCCCGCGAAGGCGACGCAGCCAGCCAGATTTGGCAGTTCCGCGGCACCGGCCTGACCAGCGGGTGAAATAAACCATTGGGCAATACCTTGAAAAATTGGATTCTGCTGGCCAAATGCGGTTAATTCCGGCACAAACGGCGTGTTCAATTGCGCGGGACTTGTCGGTTCCAGCGATACTGGAAATACCGCCGCCAAATCGGTATTGCCCCAGGACCCGGCGGCAAAATTCTGCTGGCCACCAATCATCATGAACCCAATGCCATGGCTGATGGCCTGGCGCAACTGGGCCTGCTGGACCGGGGAGAGGAAATTGCTTTTGACGTCTCCGAGGATGACCACTTTGAATTTTTCCCATTGTGCCAGCGTGGTTGGAATAGCGGTAACGCCGTTTTGTGCGCCACGCACCATAAAATAGCCGGGCCGCGTTTCAATCAGACTCACCAGACTGATATTTGGGTCCATGGCCAGAGTGGTTTCCAGGGGGCCAACTTCCGGCCGCACGCGCCCTTCCAGATACAGCACGGATATTCGCGGATTGGTGATAAGCATAGGGAACTGCTGTTTATTGCCCGCGGTGGATCGTTCCTGCGGGTCGATGGGAATACTGGCGAGCAGCACCATTCGGCCCACTTTTTTCGGCGTGAATTTGAATTTGACCTGCTGGGGAATCGGGCCGCTTTCCAGAACCAGCCGGTGCGAGGCGAGTTCTTTTTTGCCGTGCATAAGCGAGACGCGCACGGTGCGGTCGTTAAGCGCGGTGGATCGAATTAACGCCGTCAGTGTGACTTCGCTGCCAACGGGTGCGGACTGCGGCCCGTTGATTCGCACAATTTCAATTTCCGGAACCGCTTTGGCCAAAGTTGAAGTGCTGCCGACGCGCACAGTGTAAACCGGAACGCCGAGTTGCGCTAGGCTGCGAATTTTGGTCGGGCCGTTTTGAATGCCATCGCTGAAAAGCACAATCTGTTTGCAGCCCGCGTTATAGGCCAGCTTGATGGCTGTGGGCAGATCCGTCTCTTTGCCGTCAGGCGCAATGGCGGACAAAGCACCAGCTGTGGTCAGCGGAGCGTTGTGAACGCCGTCATAAGCGAAATAAAGCAGCTTGAAATGGTGCTTCAACTGGCGTTCAAGTATTTGTGCCCCCAGCACGCTTTGCAGATACCGACTCGGTTCATTGGGCTGGTCGCTGACACTCATGGATCCGGACGCGTCCAGAACAATGCCAAGCGTACTGACGTGATGGGGAATGTTGACCCAGGCGATTACCGGCTTAAACAACAGCAGCACCAGAAATACAATGCTCACAACCCGCAGCGTAAACAGGGAAACCATTCGTCCGCGGCCCAGAAACTGGTAGACCCGTTGATAAAATAGCCAAATGGCCCCGGCGGCCAGCAGGCTGGTAAGAACAATGGCCAGCCACGGGTTACGCATGGGCGGAATTAAGCCGGCGCACGTGGCGTAAAATATTGCGGCGCCTCCGAGGATCAGTGGAATCCATGGCATTTTCGGACGTGTCGTCGCGGTCGGGGTCAGACTGTTTGCCGCAGCCGGGCGCATTTGCAGAAAGCTGTAGACCAGAAGAGCCGCCCCCAGCACGCCCATTACCACCGCCCACCAGGCAAAACCATGCTTGCCCAGGAAATCCATGCTGACGCTGGCCAGTGGATGCATGAATCCTCGCCTTCTGAAGCAATTTTCCGGCCGCTCTGGCGGCGTGAATCTGAACAACCCGGTCGGTCAATTCCCCGTCGGTTTCAGCATGTGCTGGAACAGACGGCTTCCGTTGCTGGAAATAATAACGCACGAATCGAATATTTGTTGGGTTTGGCGGACTAATTTCTTACCGCTGCGGCCCGCGGGGTGGTGAATCAGGCCAGGGTGGCTGTCGCAACGCGATGGGCGGGGCAAGCAATTCAGAAATCAGATAGACCGTGCGGGTATTTTGCGGGCTGGCCAGTACACGTCGGATAACCTGGCGCAACTCACGATCTTTCGCGGAACGCACAACGCCGGGTTGCGGCGCTTTTTTCGGAACACTTTGCGCAGGCGCGGACGGTGCCCCCTGCGGCGGCGCTCCGGTGCGTGCAGGCGGTGACTTCGCGGGGGTTGGGTTGGCTCGAACGGGCACAGCGGGTTTGCGAACCGGCACCGTCGGACGCGCGGAGGATGGTACGGGTTTAAGATTCACCGGGCGGTTGGGTGGTGTGGCCTTGCGCGTGGGCGGGGGGTATGGTCCGGTTGACGGCCGCGTGGTCGCAGGCGGCCGGGGTTGCGGGTTGCCGGTTTTTTCGGCATTGGTAACGTTTGCAGAATTAGCCTGGGCGGCTCTGCGCCGCGCCTGCTCGCGCGCCAGGTCCTGAATGGAAACGCGGCCCGCCAGAATTTCCTGGGCAAGCAGTCGGGGGTCATTGGGCAAGTCAGGCATCTTAATGTATCCAGGCAATTCAAACACCACGGCGGTGGATCAGGCTTCCATAACGATGATTATTGCGGTTCAGTGGCGGGCTTATCAGATGAGCCGGTCCCGCCGCCGATCGATTCGCGCATTTGGGTATCGGCCTGAATATTCTTCATTTTATAATAATCCATAATTCCGAGATTTCCGCTGCGAAAAGCCTCGGCCATCGCCAGGGGAATTTGCGCTTCGGCCTCAATTAGTTTGGCACGGTTGAACTGGGCCAGTGCGCGGTTCTCCTGATCCAGCGCAACCGCCAGCGCGCGGCGCTTTTCCGCTTCGGCCTGGGCAAGCTGTTTGGCGGCTTCGGCTTGCACGATCTGAAGTTTTGCGCCGACATTTTCACTGACATCCACATCTGCAATATCAATGGAAAGAATCTGAAAAGACGTGCCGGCGTCCAGCCCGTTGGCCAACACAGCGCGGCTGATCATGTCCGGGCGCTCCAGCACATGTTTATAGGTTTCGGCGGAGCCGATGGCCGCCACTATGCCCTGACCGACACGGGCGACAATGGTTTCCTCTCCGGCACCGCTGACAAGCTGGCGCATGTTGGTTCGTACTGTGACGCGCGCCTTAACGCGCAATTGAATGCCATCTTTGGCTACGCCATCATGGGTCTGGGCACCGCTGTTGGCGTTGGGAACATCAATCACGCGCGGGTTGACGCTGGTTTGCACCGCGTCCAATACGTCGCGTCCCGCCAGATCAATGGCGGCGGCCTGGTCCCAAGGCAGATCGATGGCGGCGCGGTGCGCGGCGATCATGGCCCGGACCACATTGGGCACGCGGCCCTGGGACATATAGTGCGATTCAAGCTGCTTGGTTTCAATGCTGATACCGGCCTGCGTGAGCGTGATTTTGGCTTTGACAATAACAGCGGCATCCACCGGACGGAATCGCATGCCGATGAGTGTGAAAATGCTGATATCCGCTCCAGCGGATAGCGCTTGAATCCACAACCCGAAAACCTTGGCGATGGTAATGAAGATCAGAATAAACACGATCACCACAACCGCCAGAACCGCCAGCAGCAGGATGCTGCCGATACTGTCCGCGGCCAGCGGCATCTGCCACTGTTTCAGTGATGAAGCCATTGCCAAAGCCATGGCGCTGTTCATAAGATTCATAAATACCAACCCCCAAAAAGTGACTTCCGGCAGATGCTGATTCCGATGAACTAAACAATAGACCTGTGACTGTGGTCTGTCAAACTGGAACATTCCGGGAGCATGACAAAACCTGTGGCCGAATGCATTGAACCACTGCCCGCCCGCGGCTTTGCGGCTTTCTACGAATTAATCGTGCGGCCATCCACCGCCAGGGCGGCTTCGCGAATCGCTTCGGGCAGTGTCGGGTGGGCATGGCACGTGCGGGCAATATCTTCGCTGCTGGCACCAAGTTCCATAGCCATGACAGCTTCGGCAACCAGACTGGAGGCTTGCGCCCCAAGAATGTGCACGCCCAGCACCATGTCGGTATGCGCGTCGGCAAGAATTTTGACCAGCCCCTGGGTTTCATCCATGCAAAGGGCGCGGGAATTGGCGGAAAACCTGAATTTTCCGGTTTTGTACACAATATTGGCCGCCTTGAGTTCCTCTTCTGTTTTGCCCACCCACGCCAGTTCCGGCGCGGTATAGACCACAAATGGAATGGTGTCATAATTCACATGACCCGCCAGGCCGTTCATGCGTTCCACAGCGGCTACACCCTCGTCTTCCGCCTTATGGGCCAGCATCGGGCCGACAATGACATCGCCGATGGCATAAATATGGGGTACCGACGTTTCCCAATGTTTGCCGACGGTAATTCGCCCGCGGTTGTCGGTGGCGATGCCCGCTTTGGCCAGGTCCAGCCCGGCGGTATAGGCCCGGCGACCCACCGCCACCAGTACAAGGTCCGCGGAAAGGGTCTGGGTGGCTTGGTCGGGCTTGGCGTCTTTGGCTTTGTAAGAAATGGTGATCTGGCCATTTTCCTCTTTTACGCCGCTGGCAACAGAGGCGAATATAAACTCAATACCCTGCGCCTTGAGTGACCGTTCCATGAGGCGGCCCATTTCGTCATCAGATCCGGGCAGGGTGGTGTGATGAATTTCCAGCACAGTTACATCCGCACCCAGACGCCGCCAGACAGAGGAAAGTTCCAGCCCGATCGCACCGGCTCCGATCACCACCAGTTTCCTGGGCACGGCGGAGAGCGCAATAGCCTGGTCGGAGCTGATCACCCGTTTGCCATTAAAGGGTATGTTGGGCAGTTCGATTGGTTCACTGCCGGTGGCAATTAGAAAGCGGCGCGCAGTGATGGTCTGTTCGCCATCGGCAGAGGCAATTTTAACGGCGGTGGGGCTGGTAAAGCTGGCCGTGCCGGTGAGGCGGGTAATTTTGTTTTTTTTGAACAATCCGCTGATGCCTGTGGCCAGTGTGTCGACCACTTTATTCTTGCGGGCCATTAGAATGGGCAGGTCCATGGTCACTTTTTCGCACTGAATGCCGAGGTGGCTGAAATGTTCGCGGGCGAGAAAATAT
The DNA here is from genome assembly GCA_027451365.1 of Phycisphaerales bacterium. Taxonomy (GTDB): domain Bacteria; phylum Planctomycetota; class Phycisphaerae; order WQYP01; family WQYP01; genus JAJYPG01. The sequence continues at coordinate 111,308 of DAIDJN010000056.1, forward strand.
TTTTCGGTTGCTTCCAGCAGCGTTTTGCTGGGAATACAGCCGACCCGCAGGCAGGTGCCACCAAGTTTCGGTTCCTTTTCGACGCAGGCGACGCGCATCCCAAGCTGTGCGGCCCGAATTGCGGCCACATAGCCGCCGGGGCCCGCACCAATTACCAGAAGGTCAAAATCCGCATGAGTTCCTGTAGCCATTGTGTAACCTTTATCCAATTCAGGGCCTGTTTCCATTGTACGCGCGGCTGCATCTAAAATGCGGGGCGGCGCCAAACGGCAGACTATATCGCGCTGGCGGCCACAATGCCAAAAGCGCTTTGCAATGGTGCCAGCGACGGATGTGCACAGACGGTGTCAGGTCCTATATCTGTGAAATAAGGAAAATTGAAAAATAAATTTGACAAGGCTTGTCTGGCGCATTAGAATCGCCAATGAAACAGTTGCACTATTTGTTGTAGTGCTGAACTGTAAGAGGTTTGTGCCATGCCGGTAGACTGTCTTGGCATGTTTTTTTAGTTTGCTATTCCGGTATGATGCTATTCAGGTATGCGAATCTGGTGTCATGGCCCGGCAGACTTGCTCTGTCATGCTACTGCGGTGCCTGAACCGTATACCTGAATATCCGCTTCGCCGGTCTTTTCAGGTCGGCTCTTCTGTTCGGATATGTCTGGAATACCGGTAACTTTTGGAGTCCCATGGCTTCTGTTCGTGAAATAGCCAAACAGCTCGGTGTCTCCGCGGCCACCGTGTCCCGTGCCATGAACAATCATCCGTTGGTGGCCGAAGATGTGCGGCAACGCGTCATTGTGGCCATGAATCGCAGTCGCTATGTGCCCACGGTCGGTCGGCGCGAAACTATGAACATCGCTTTTGCGTATACTGGTGTTGCCTCCATCGGCAGCCCGTTCGACGCCGCCCTGATGCAAGGCATGAGCGACCGCATGGAACAGTGCGGATTCGACCTGATGGTTCTTGACCTCCGCCGCGCCATGTTGCCCCGGGAAAACTATACCCAGATGTTTCTTCGGAAGGGCATTCGTGCAGCGGTTTTGCGTACCACGGCGGACACTATGGATATCTGTCGGCAGATTGCCGCGGAGCGCTTTCCGGCAATGGTGGTGGGGTATCATTTTGACGAACCGGAAGTGAATTACATTTACAGCAACTCTTATGCCGGCAGTTGCGAAGCGATGAGCCACCTGGTGGACCTTGGCCATACGCGTATCGCCATTTCCCTGCACGTGGTAGACGATTCCGACCACACCGATCGTCTGAACGCATGGAAATATGTCATGAAGCAGAATAAGCTCACGATGCCGGATAAATTCATCATTCGCGCCCCGGCCAGCCTGGAGGGCGGTGCCCAGTTAATTCGCCGCATTGCCGGCATGGTTCCACGGCCCACCGCTGTATATATTGCCGACCCGCTGGTGGCGGTGGGGGCAATGGCCGAGGCTCGCCAGATGGGCTGGGAAATTCCGCGCGATCTGTCCATCGTTGGATTTGACGACAGTGAACTGCGTTATATGGTCTATCCCAAACTGACCGCGGTCTGTCAGGATGCTCGCGCCGTCGGGCAGGAAGCCTTTGAATTAATTAATCGACTGCTGGGCGTCAGCGGAGATCAGGCGACCGAAACCGTGTTTCGCCGCACTTTGGCGACCCATTTTGAAGTAAACGGTTCTACGGCTGCACCGGGGAAATCGTCTTTGTAAATAAGCGTATATGTGCAACGTACCTGTGTCGGGTGCGTGGCAATTCTATAGGTTGGTCTATCGTCGAAGGAGATGCAGATGACTGAGAAATTTGGAAATAACGCAAAACAGGCAATTCATGGAGGATTGGGTTTGTCGCTGGCTGTCGCGGCAGTGCTGGCGATCGGTGCCGGTGCGGGCGCGGCGAAGGCGGGCACGATAACTTACGGCCTGCAGTTCGCACCCAGCGGTGATGGAACATTCGAAAGCTGGTCAACTTACGGTTCCAACATAACCGGCGTGGAGGCCAACAATCCGCCCACGTTCAATTCGTCGGATAACGGAGTGACCTTCACACTCGGAACAGCTACCCTTAAATTTACGGGCGGCCAAAATTACAGCACCGGTTCGGCATTGAACCAGTCATTTTACTATATGACGTCCAGTACTTCAGTACTTGCTGCCGATTTTACAGGCTTGAATGCCGGGGACACAATTGATTTTCAATTTCTTGAGAGCTTGCAGCCTTTTTCGCCAACTGTCAAGGTAGTCGGCTCCACTTCCGGGTCATTGTCTAAATCCATCGCGTCGAGCCCGCATGGAAGCGCTTTTGTTGATTTAGGCTCCTTAACAGGCAACAACAGCTATACGATTACATCGTCGCTTAACCCCGGTGGCGGGGAGGGTGACGTTTCTGCTGCCCTTATCACCATTACAAGCGGATCGATTTCCGCCGTGCCGCAACCCGCTTCCATGGGCCTGCTTGGGCTTGGTGGCTTGGGATGTATCGCCCTGGGCTTGATTGCCCGGCGGCGGATGAGACTTTGAACGAATTGCTGAAACGAGCGGCGCCAGTAAGCGGCCGTCTCTTTCCCGGGTGAGGGAGAAGTATGGATGCGTACCCGCCCACATTACCGCGCTTTCCCAATCACCATGGGTGAAGCCGGGATAACCTGTTGAAAACGGGTGCGGCGGTGTTCGCCGCACTTTATCCGCCATTTGTTCCGGCGGATCATTGTAAATCAGGAGATATATATGAATTTCCATGCTTCTATTCGTGTGGCAGCCGTTCCGATGATCGGATTGGCGGCGATTTTCGCTCTGGCCGGGACCGCGACGGCCACGCCGGTGACTTACGGCCTGCAGTTCGCACCGACCAATTACACGGCCTACACAGGTTGGGCGTCCGGTGTGACGGTGGCGCCGTTTACGCCGCCGCCATTCAACGGCGTGGCGACCACGACCTATGCACTCGGATCGGCTTCCTTTGCCATCACTGGCAACAACTATAACATTCAGAATGGCATAACGGGCGGTACGCCAACCACTGATATTTCCTGGTTGAACCGCGCCTTCTTTTTTGGCAATGGGGGCACCCCTTTAACCGCCACACTTTCCGGCCTTTCCGCCGGTGATACGGTGGATATGCAGTTCATTGAAAGCTTTCAGACGGGCAATGAACCGCAGGTGGCCATTTCGCCCGCATCCGGAAACACCCAGCCAACGGCCATTGCGACCGATACCAGCTTCACGGATGCAGGCACTTATACCGGCGCGACAAGCTACAATCTGACTTTTACCAATGCCGCTGGCGGTGCTGGCGAATTCGATCTTTCCGGCGCGCTGATCACCATTACGCCCGCGGCAGCGCCCGAACCGGCTTCGCTGGGATTGTTCGCATTGGCGGCAACGGGCCTGCTGTTGCTGAAACGTCGGCAGACCGGCTCCGCAAGGTAAGGGTGCCGGTGCGCCGTGGCGGAAACCAGACTGAATCGGAAATAAAAGGCGGTCGGGGCGGAACGTCCCAAGGAGTCTGTCATGCGGAAGCAAGCCTTTACTCTTGTGGAACTGCTTGTGGTGATTTCCATCATTGCGATCCTGATTTCGCTGCTGCTGCCGGCGCTTAGCCGGGCGCGCATGGCGGCGGACAGTATCGCCTGTGAATCCAATCTGCGGCAGATACAGGTCGGCGTGATGGAGTACGCCAATGCCTTTTCCGGACATTTGCCGTCAACGTTTTTTGGTCCGCAGGGCTGGCAAGACGCTGTCTTCGCCTATTTGTATAACAAAGGGACGCTGGTGCCGCGCAACAGTTTGTCGCCCACGCTGGAATCGCAGTTTGAACAGGCCTTCTGGTGTCCATCAAGAAATGTCAATATGACAAATCCATGGGGACTCAATTATGCGGCCAATCTGGTGGTGTTCCCGGTGCCCGGCACGGTTGGCCCGGCGCGCGGCCTTCTGCCACTGGTTAATGATCCATCCGAGGTGATCGCGGTCGGAGATGCCAATCAGGCGTTTCCGGATGGCGGCGCCTGGTACACGTTTGACTGGGCGGTGTGGAACAATCCGGCAGTTTATGCGCCCACAACCAATGTCCCGATCGGGGGATATTACGGAACCGGTAATACCGATACATTCAACGGCAACACGATCGGTTCCACTGGCCTTCGATACCGCCATTTTTCAACCGGCGTAAACAATGGTTTTGCCAATGTGGTCTTTTTTGATGGCCACGTGCAGTCGATTGCGGCATCGGGGAATTCCACAGGGCTTTTTGTTTATAACATTGTTCCAAACTAGCCGATTTTCATTGTGGCACAGGTACCCTTTTGGCCCGGCTGTGTTCGCCGGTGATTGACAGGAACTATTTTTCTGAGGTTTTTAATGTTGAATCTGAAATGTGTCCTCCGGACGGTGTCTGGTCTCTTCCTGGCTGGTCTGCTGGCGGCGCCGGTTGCCGCGGCGCCGGTCAAGGTGCAACTGGTAAAATCGGGCAATGGCTTTGAACTGTTGCGCGGCGGTAAGCCCTATTTTGTGAAGGGTGCCGGCGGCGGCTTTTCTTTGGCCGCACTTCACGCCGCTGGTGGCAATTCCGGACGCACCTGGGGTGCAGATGGCATTCAGAACCAGCTTGATACGGCCGCGAAACTCCACATGACCATGCTGGTCGGCTTCTGGCTGGGACATCCGGGAGATGGTTTTAACTATCACAATGCCGTTGCAGTGCGGGCGCAATATGAACAATGCAAAAAATATGTGCTGGAATACCGCAACGATCCCGCCGTGCTGGCCTGGGGCATTGGCAACGAAATGGAAAATGGTTATGACCATAAAATTCTTTGGAAGGCTGTGGAACAAATTGCCAAAATGTGTCATCGCCTGGATCCCAACCATCCCACAGTGACGGTGGTGGCGGAAATTGGCGGCCACAAAGTTCAGAAAATAAATAAATATTGCCCCGATATTGATATAATCGGAATTAACAGTTATGGCGGGGGGGCTTCGCTTTACCAGCGCTATCTGAAGGCTGGTGGTGTCAAGCCGTATCTGATTACCGAATTCGGACCTCCGGGAACGTGGGAAATCGGTCGTGATAATATTGGTCTGCCGGTGGAGGAAACCAGCTCGCAAAAAGCGCTTGCGTACGCGGCGACCTATCAGCACAGCGTGCTGAACACCCACGGGATGTGTTTAGGTTCTTATGCATTTACATGGGGCTGGAAGGTGGAAGCAACGCCCACCTGGTACGGGTTGATTCTGCCCGATGGCCGACGGCTGGGCGGGGTGGATTACCTCCAGCATTTCTGGACCGGCCACTGGCCTGCCCACCTGTGTCCGGTCATAAAATCCATCACAATGGATGGCGGCGACAAACTGGCACCCGGCAGTGTGCTGCACGCCCGCGTGGTGGCTGTCCAGCCCGGAGGCGGCGCACTAAGTTATCATTGGATATTGCGACGCGATATTTCCAATCTGAATATTGCCGGCGGCCTTGGGGGGGCCATGCCGACGGCATATAAAAAAGCCATCGCGCAAAACGGAGCGGATCATGTCTCCGTTAAGATGCCGCAAAACGGGGGCTATTATCGATTGTTTTGTTATGTATATAACACACACAATGGCGCAGCGGTGGGTAACCTGCCCCTTCAGGACACCGCCAAACAGCGTCCCATGCGCTCTCCGGTCGCGAAAATCCCCCTGGTTCTGTTGGGCAATGGGGCCAATTCACCCTTCGTCCCGGCCGGCTGGATGGGCGATTATTCCGCCATCGGATATGACGGCAATTGCCCGACAGATCCGCATTCGGGAAAATCCTGCGTGAAGATTTCATTCAAACAATCCAACGGCTGGGGCGGCATCGCCTGGCAGGATCCCGCCAACGACTGGGGTAAAACCTATGGCGGCTTGAATTTGAAGAAGGCTAAAGCACTAAGCTTCTGGGCGCGGGGGAAAGTCGGCGGTGAATCGGTGACATTCGGCGTGGGATTAATCGGCTCTGACCAGCCATACCATGATACCGTCCATGTGTCCCGCAAAGTCACACTTGGCACGCACTGGAAGAAGTATACTATTGATCTGAAAGGTAAAAACTTGTCCCGCGTCATCACCGGCTTTTACTGGACCGGTGGGGCCAATGGTGCCCCATTTGCTTTTTATCTTTCGAATATCAAGTATCAGTAAGGCCGCGGATTATGCCGCATCGGTACGTCGAATGTCCGGATCGTGAACTGGCTTGTATAAGGACGCAATCATGTTGAGAACTATTTCCAATCAAATTTGTGGCGGTCTTTGGCTGCTGATTCTGCTGGTGGCAATCGTTTGTGCGATGGGCAACCATCGGGTTGCCATCGCGGCCGATGCCACGCCGTCAGGTGCTGCCAAAGCCGCATTGCCACTGGTGATTTACAGCGACGGCAACGGGAATTCGGGCTACATACCCAGCGGCTGGATGGGCGATACCGGTAACATTCATTACAAGGGGCATTGCACCACCGCCAACCCACCCAAGGGAACCAACTGTATCCGCATTAAATATGCCTCCGGCACCGGCTGGGGCGGCATTGTATGGCAAAATCCGGCCAACAACTGGGGCGATGCCCAGGGCGGCTTCGACCTGACCGGTGCCAAAACGCTTTCCTTCTGGGCAAAAGCCAAACATGCGGGCCTGAAGGTGACTTTCGGTTTTGGTGTTATCGGTGCCGGGAAAACCTACAGCGACTCTTCGAAGGGGTCCAGAAAAATCACCCTGACAACAAAATGGAAAAAATACACTATCCGGCTTAAGGGAAAAGATCTGACCCGCATCGTTACCGGATTTTTCTTTTCAGCCGGTGCCCCAGGCAAGCCCTTTACGTTTTATCTGGACAATATTGAATACAAATAACCGGCGAATTTCCAGCGCATGGTATGCATCATTTCCCCACGGAAAAGGCCGTCGGGGTGAACTTCCCGTTTAAGAGGATGCCGCGGGAAAAAGAGCCTTCCGAAGCGACAGGAGTCCGTATGCGTCAATATCTGCGAAATCTGATGGTGTCGGCGGGGGCGATGGCCCTGGGGCTGATTCTGACGGCGGGGAATTCCACCGCGGCGCACATCGCGCATGGTAAACTGCTTTTTAAATTGAATTTCACTGGGCCGATTGGCTCTCTTCCATCGCAAAAGATATGGAAATATGACACGGGCTGGGACCCCAATTGCGGCACGTATTACATAGACTCGGCTAAAACCATGGGAGTGGTGGCTGACTCGCACGCCCAGAGCGGCAAGGCTCTGGCGATTCGCGTGGTGCCTTATCCCGGCAAGCCGGGCGCATTCCTTTCGGCGCGCATTACCACGTTTGCCAATCCTGCGTATCATGTCAAATATGGATATATAGAGGCACGTATAAAGGTTCCTGGCGGACCTGATGGTGCCGGTTCAGGATCGTGGCCGGCATTCTGGCTTCTGGGGACGAATTTTCCAAAAGTCGGCTGGCCCCAGTGCGGCGAGATTGACACCATGGAAAGCGCCGGCAATCGGCCCGGCACCGTTACCGGCACCATACACGGTCCGGGCACAGGTGCTGGCGGCCCTTATTCCCTGCCCGCGGGAAAGGAATTCTGGCAGCATTACCATACATTCGCCGTTCAGTGGAGTCCGCTGGAAATTGAGTTCCTTTGCGATGGTCATGTGTATGCCCTTTTTACCCCGGCGGACCAGAACAAGAATAGCTGGGTGTTTGACCATCCATTTTATATTATTCTCAATGTGGCCGAGGGCGGGGCGTATGGCGGCGCTCCCAATGGAAATGCCATTTATCCGCAGACCATGCTCGTGGACTGGATTAAGGCCTATGCGTGGAAACTTGCTGTTCCCACCGCTGTTCACGCACGCGCGATTGGCAATGGTGGCGTTCATGTGTCGTGGATGGATACGGCCTTTGATGAAAGCGGTTTTGTTCTGCAGCGATCGACATCGCGCGATTTTAGCGAGGGTGTTCATACTCGGAAGCTTTCCGCATTGGCGGCCGGTTATACCGATTCGGCGCTGCCAGCAGATCAGAAGTGTTACTATCGAATAGCCGCAGTGGAAGGAAAGACACGGTCCGCATGGTCCGCAGTCGCGGCCGTCAATCCAGTTGCGGGAACTCCGTCAGCGGGCGGTCAGGTTTCCGATCATCCGGTTCTGGCTATTAATTGCGGCGGCCCGGCGGGAGATGGATTTATAGCGGATCGTTATCACTCAAAATCGGCGCACGACGCGCCCGATAACCATCCGATTGCGCTGGCGCATGGCCTGCCAGCCATTCCGCAAAGCGTGTATCAATCCAATCGGTACGGTGGCTTTACGTACAGACTGCCCCACTTAAAGCCGCACGGCCATTATGTTCTGGAACTGAATTTTTCGGAAGGCTATTGGCGGGCACCACGTAAGCGGCTTTTTGCGGTATTCGCCAATGGCGTCCCGATTTTAAATGACTTTGACATTTATGCCGCCGCCGGCGGACGGTTCAAGGCGGTGAATCGCAGGTTTCATCTGCGAGCCAATGCGCAGGGGCAGATTGATTTGCGGTTTGTATCGCAGCGCGACAATGCCCAAGTCAATGGCATTGAAGTGTATGCGGTTAAATAGGGCGGATTGCCAGCTTCCTTCAGGTGCTATCCGACCACTCGCCAAAGACCCCCTGAGCGTTGTATGGAATGTCGGCGCGGTCATTGTCGCGGCAAAGCAATCGGCTTTTGGGAAAGCTTGCCCGCCGGAATTCCTTCCATTTAATCAATTTGTGCGCTATGTTTTTCATTTCCGATCAAAACCGGCGCACCCTTGAATCTTGTGAATTTATTATGCGGTTGACGCCTGATAACGGGCGCGTTACACCTTTTGTTTATGGAAAATATACATGAAAAGCTGGCGGTCTGGCGAACCGGGCGGCATCTGCCCGGTCGCTGGAGCGGGATTGGCATTGCGGTCGTTTTGGTTCTTTTAATCGGTTGTCCGCGGCGCGGCGGAGCGGCTGTTCCCCAGAAAATCGCTGTGATACCAGCCGCAAAGACTGTGGCCAATATATCCGCCAGACGGGCCGAGTGGTGGAAAATCTGGCACGAAAAGATGATGATCGATTATGAATTGCAGCGGCGCTTGGGGCCGGGGCAGCGGGCGCTGTTGTCCGCGGCATCCAGGCGGCGGGTGGCCGCCAAGGTCATTCCCATGACCTGGCGAGCTTACAAACTGAATCTTCAATTACTTAAGATCAGTTCTTCCCAACAGCGTCCGTTTGTACACGTTCTTCTACGGGAAGACCTGCTGATATTGAGCGTGCTTGGTGATGCAAAGGCCAAGGCGATATTGAACATAAATGCCGCATCGGCCAATCCTGCCAAAGCACAGGACGGGCGCGTGGTGCTTCTAATTTATCAATTGTATCTGGCCTGGCATCATGAAAAGAAGGTCTTCGCGATTTTGCGGGAATTTGAAAAGCTCGCCCTTGCACATCCAACAAGCGTTGATATCAGCACTACTCTTTCTTCCATTACCAACAGCCCGCCGCGATTGCCCACGCAGGCTGAAAGGCGATTTGTGCGGCACGTGCTTTTGAATGTGATGCCGAAAACTCTCGCGGCCCGCATGCTGGCGCAAGACAATGCCTCGCGGCAAAAGCTGCTGGCCATGGTGGGTAAGCCTTTGAATCTGCAAACCCGATCGTTGACGGGTGACCGGTTGAATACCGCCCGCTGGCGCGGCAGAGTGCTGGTCGTATGCGTCTGGTTTCGCCTGAACCAGCTTGTCGCGATGCAGCCTTTTTACGATAAATTTCATGCCCGCGGATTGTCCATGGTCGGCATTCCAATGTGGCAGAATTTTGAACAGATCGGGCAGACCATGATGACCCATCCGCATATAACCTGGCTTCAGACGCGCATTATCCATAAGGTCGCAGGTGACGGACTGCTATTCGGTGCGATTCCATTTGTGAATGTCGGTAATCGTTGGCAGGACTATGAAATAATTTGCGACAGGCGAGGCATCGTACGATTTGTGGTTTTCCACGGCAGCGGCGGTATGCCTGCGGAGGACATAAAGAAACTGCTGGCGGACAGGCCGCATTGATACGGCATCCCTGACTTTCGGGACCATCTGGACAGGGTCCGGCATAGCGCAGTCCGATATCACTGCCGCCTTTTGCAATTTTTTAAATAGCGTTGTGGGCCTTGGTGGATTCAACTGATTCCATCACATCCACAGTAGATTGACTTGGGGCCGAATGTCCCGCGCGTCATGCGCCATGCCGCAACTTGCCAACGTTCAGTATTGTTCCATTTTATACCACGACCGATAAATCCGGCTTCTTCCTTGGATTTGCCCAGCGGTTGACCGGCTCAGGCGGATAAATTCACGTCCGATTTTGGGCCGACCGATAAACAGGACGGGTGGTATCTCGTTATAGAGACTGCCTGATACGTATCGCTGGTGCGCCGCCCTGGCGGATTCAGTGTCAAAGCCGAATGAAAGGGGATAATTCGGCTGGCCAAACAGGAGCAGTTGCATGCCGACGAAATTAAAATCTGCGGAATGGCGCACACCCTGGCGCAATACTTGGGGCGTTGCCCCTTCTATGCGTGCCTTGGGCCCGCGGCGTGTTCAGGGTCGTGGTTTTACCCTGGTGGAACTTCTTGTGGTGATTTCCATCATTGCTCTTTTAATAGCCATCCTCTTACCTGCGCTGGCCAGAGCCAAAGCATTGGCGTATAGCATTCAATGTTCCGCGAATCTTCGTGCCATCGGTCAGATCAATGCCGAGTATGTGAGCACATACAGCGGCAGTCTGCCTTTTGGCATGGATACCTACGGTCCCGGACCGAATGAATATGATTCACTGCTTTTCAGTTATTATATTGATGTTCAACCGAACATCTTCTGGAACAACAGGGGGTCCAATAAGGACTGGGAACAAAAATATGTCGCGTTCTTCTGGTGTCCATCTCGCGTATTGGCCATGCAGAATCCTTGGGGCATGAATTATGCGTGCAACCCAAATTATTTTGTTGCCAACAAAGGCGGAAATACCACTTTTCGCGATTCCGATGTGGCTGACCCGGCTGAAGCCGCAGGCGTAGGAGATGCAAATCAGGCCTTCGGAGATGGTGGATCCTGGATGACGTTTGACTGGCAGCAGACCGGAGCAGCGTCACCATATATTAATGATCAGAGCTATCTTGTTCCGCCGAATGGCCTTTCAGGCGGTGATACGGCCAATGTGGATGCGGGACCCAATTTTGTATTTGGCACGGGGCTTCGTTATCGCCACAATCTATTTGCGGCGAACAGTGGGAATGGAAATGTCGTGTTCCTGGACGATCACGTGGAAAGTCTGAATTTTAATGACAACACCCCAGGCGCGCCCGTAGGAGCCGCAGGTACGATCGGTAATGATTTAACATTAACTATTCAAAACATTTACAATCCATTGTTGCCTGCCAGCACGCAACAGTGATCTGACACCACATCGTTCCGCCCGGTGAAGTGAATGGTTAAATGGCTCATTGGCAACGCCGCTTATTTGCGCACAATAAACTTGCCGTACATGCCGGCCTTGGCGTGGGCGGGCATTTGACACAGGTAATAATACGTGCCGGCCTTCTTGCAGGTGAATGTAACGGTGGAAACCCAATAGCTGGATTGTTTTATATTGCTTCCAGTGCGCGGCATCATCAGCGGAATGCTGGTCAGTTGCCCGGGCAGCGGAAGCGTCATGACGCCGCCGTAAGGTGGGGCCTTTGTACCAATGGCGATTCCGTGAATCATGCCCGGGCCGTAGTCCATATTCACCAGAGTAAGTCGGATCACCGAGCCTGCCGGCACGCTTATCGTTGGGTCCACCAGCTTGTGGACTTCATACGTGGTATCCGGAAAGCCTGGTTCCACGGCCACAAAAACCAGGTGTATTTTCCGGCCCGTGAACGTGACCAATTTTGCGGACTTATTCGCCGTTCCGGTGGTATCGTCATGCTTCACCAGCGGAGCGACCTTGGCCCAAGGTAACAAAACCTGTCCTTCGGTCGGCTTGACCTTCATATGCATGCCCGGCATGTTGCCCATTCCGGGCATGTTTCCCATGCCGCCCCGCACCTGCGATGGCGCGGCGAATTGAATGCCGACAGCGAACAACAGGGCGGCGAGGCCAGCGGATAAGATTGCGGGTTGAGAAATGCGCTTCATGACATGACTCCAGTACGGGTTCTTACGACAAACCACCACAATGTTGCAGAAAAATCCCATGCATTTAATACTCCGGTTTCGCGGCCGGGCTTGACGGGCCGGGAATGGGAACCGGCGTCTGGCCGGGATTGATACCGTCGCGCTGCATGTTGGCGGCGGTGGCGTTTAATGCCAGTTCACCGGGTGGATTCTGATACCAGCCGGGATCATTGTAGGTTGTAATGCCATCCCGAACTTTAAGAATCGTGAACATGCCGCCCATATCAATCAGGCCGTGCGGGCCTTTTCCACCCAGCATGGGCGTGCTGTTGGGTATGCTGGGCATACCCATGGTCATGCCCATGCCATTCTGCCCCATGGTCATGTAATCGGGCAGAAGCTTTCGCATTTTATGGCCCAGGGTTCCCGGTTTTACACCAATCATGTTGGGGAAGTTATGGCCCATCTGCGTCATGGCATGGTGTGTCATGTGGCAGTGCATGGCCCAGTCCCCCGGATTACTGGCCACAAATTCCACCGTTCGCGTGGTACCTACCGGTACCAGAACGGTGGTGGCCGGCTGCCAGGCGCTGCGCGGATATTCGCCGCCATCACTGGCCACAATTTGAAACGAATAGTTATGAAGATGAATTGGGTGATGATCCATGGGGCCAAGATTTCCCAGGCGGATGCGTACCCGCTGGCCAGTGCGAACCACCAGCGGATGCGTCGCCGGAAAGGATTTTGCGTTCATGGTAAATACGTTAAAATCCGTCATTTCCAGCGGGTTCGGCCGGTAAGCGCCCGGGTCAATCCGCCATTCATGAAGCATGATTGCGAAATCCCGGTCTACCGCACGGTCCGGGGCCGGCGTGCGCGGATGAATAATAAACAGCCCCGTCATGCCCAGGCCGATCTGCGTCATTTCATCAAAATGGGAATGAAACATTTTGGTGCCATGGTCCACCAGATTAAATTCATACATATATGTTTCACCCGGCGGAATGGCCTTTTGTGTCAGCCCGGCCATGCCGTCCATGCCGCAGGGCACATACACGCCGTGCCAGTGTGTGGTGGTGGCCTCCGGAAGCCGATTGGTGACATAGATTCGCACCCGTTCACCCTGCACCGCTTCAAGTACCGGATGAATCATGCCATTGTATCCCCAGCATAAAGCCTTAAGCCCGGGGCAGAATTCATTCCACACTTCCATGGCCACCAGATGAAACACTTTCACACCATTTACAATTTTCCATGGAATGGTGCCGGAATTGGGGGATTCCACTGGTATATAATCCCGGCCCGGCAGGCCGGGCGCAAGAGGCCTGGCGTAGAGAGCTTTACGCAAATCTGCTGTGTCCGGCAGGCCGGTGGAATGATCCGGCGAGTCGGCGTGTGCCGCTTCAACTGCCGCGCCAGCGGTCTGGCCACCGGTGCCCGAACCCAGCATGGCTGCGGCGGCACCAGCCGCCACTCCGGATGCCAGCAGATTGCGACGGGATAATCCAGAACGTATGGAAGTTGTGTGGGACATATCTTGTGGCATATACGGTTTCCTTATTCACGAGATTTGGTTGTCTTGGTTCCGATCGGTTTGTGTGTCTGGGGCAATTTAAGGATTTGCGCGGCTGCCGGAAGCCGCCCGCCAATGGCGCTTTCCAATGCTGCTCTGGCCATCCAATACTGGCCGGCCGCCTGCACGGCCTTGTGCTCTGCCCGAATTTCATTTTGCCGGGCCAGCAGCAATGGATATGGCCCGGCGTACATGCCGTTGTAGGACAGTTGGGTTTCTTGCAATATTCTCTGGCGCAGCGGCACCAGAATATTGCGGAAAAAAATGGCGGTATGACGGGCCGCGACCAATTTCACCCAACGGCGGCGCACGGTTGCCCGCACGTTGACAGCTATTGCGTCAATTTTTCTGCAATCAGCCAGAAATCTGGCCCGCGCGCGGGCAATGGCCGGCTGGCCCTGATTAAATATGGGCAGCGGAATGGAAATGGCCGGCCCTAGGGTGCCTGCCACATCGGGATCGCGCACATAATTTAAGCCTACTGTTGCGCCAGACATGACGCCGGCGGCACCCGCCATTTTCAGCGTGCTCGCCGCCGCAAGCAGTCGGAAACGGGCTGCGCGAATCGCCAGACTTTGCCGAATAGCCAATGATTCCAGTCCGGCCAACTTCGGATCAACCATGGGCACCGGTGGCAGTTGCGGCTTTATCCGCCAGGAGTCCCGCGGTCCCCACAGGCCCATCAGTGCCGTTAGCGTCTGGCGATCTTCCAGCATTCTGGCGCCGGCATTGGCGTATGCGAGCCGGGCCTCCTGGTATACATCCAGCTTCTGGTCGTAGGGAAGTTGTGCAATATTCCCGGCCTCCCGCAGATGGCGGGCAAATATCGCGCTGTCGTGCGCAGCGGCCCTGACCTGCTTATCCAATTGCCACAGTTGCTCGTCCATCTGTACCTGATAAAAGGCGGCTTTTACTTTGGCCGCCAGTTGCATGACATCCGCGGCCACGTCAGCTTTTTGTGCGGCAAATGCCGCTTTGGCAATGCGCTTCCGCGCGCTTAGGAACAGCAGGTCAAGAAATGTCTGGTCTACACTTGCGTCCCACCCGTGGTAAGGTCGCGCCGGAAACCGAAGGTCGAAAGAAAACACCGGATTTTTCAACAGGCCTGCCTGTACCAGATTTGCTTCGGAAACGCCCAGCTTCTGGTAATCCGCCTGCAATGCCGGACTGTTGAGCAGGGCGATTTGCACCGCCGCCCCCGCCGAGAGGTTGTGGGACAACAGCCCGGTGACCGCGGCACGAATCTTCTTATCCGCCCGGGCACTGTCATTCCAGATAACCTGCCGACCCGTGCGATGGCGTATCGCGCTGGCCAGTGAATGAAATCCCGGTCGCGGTGGCACCGTTGCGCAGCCCGCCAGCAGCAGCCCGCTGATAGCCATGGCTGCCTGCGTGATGCGCCGCCCGTGCCGGCGAGGCCATTGCCTGGCGGCTTTGCATATCGTGGTCAGTAAAAATGACGAATTGGATTGTGTTATCACTGAGGGCCTCCCTTCATGTTCATGCCCGGCATGGAACCGATATTCATTTGGGGCGTGGATGTGATGTTTCCGGGCTGTCCGGCTTTTGTCGGTACGCCAGAAGTCTTGCCGGCCGCGGACGGAGGTTTTTGTAAAATAGCCACCGGTGGCTCAGCAATTTGCTTATTGGGATGTGCCACATTCAGGAAACCCGTCGCCGGAATTGCCGGACCGGGCGTGGCCTGCGGATCAGCCGGACCTGCCAAAGCCGCTCTTTCCGTATTGCTTAAGTGGTTGTCGCCTCCCGATTGACTACAGCCTGTCACCGGCAGACATGCGGCGCACAAAAGTGCTGGAATAATATACCGTGATTGCATACAGCCTCGCGGAAAAACTGCGGAAAAAAATGCGTTACAGTCGCCGGCGCGAACCGGCGGAAAAAACAAAGTGTGCGCCCCGAATGTATCAGATAATCAGTGCGCAGTGCTGCGACAACAGCGATTGCCGCTGGCGAGCGGTCAATGGAAGCGCGGGAGTCGCCCCACGCGCTTGTGAAATGGCAGAAATGTTTTTCAAGCGGTCATGGGTCAGCCACGTCAAAAGACTCGGCGCGGTCGGAGGGGCAATTTCAATTTTGCGGATGGACAGTGTGCGCGCAACCAGTTGATGGCAATCACAGTCTGGAACGCCGCTGCGCCATGCCGGGATTGACCCGACAGTTGAATTGCCAGCGATTATTTCATGGTTGGAACGGGCGACCGAAGCGTGGCAGCGGCAGCGATTGAACCCAAGTCCAAACGACAGGCACAATGCCGTGATCAGAATGTATTTAAGCGCAGCGCACATGAAGAAAGTGTAGAAACGGCGCTGTGGATTGTCAAATTTATCGCGGCGCATATTCATTGCGAAGACAGCGAACCTTACCCTGTTTATTTATCACCAGATGCGCTATCTGGATATAAGACCGGCGGCCGAATTGGGTGAAATAAAACAGCACGCATTGTCCCTTTTGCGTGATGACCGCCGGATGGTGTCCTGGTGCGTTATCCAGCGTTCGCCTTCCGGTGGCGCCAGCCAGCACGGTGGCGTTGTATACCCAGTGTCCGGTGCCGGATTTTGATCGGTAAACTCGCAGGCCACGACCCGCGTCGGTAATCAGCCAGTAGGCATGATGCCATCGCCATACAAAGGGCGCTTCCTGACTGGGCCACGCCACAACCTGCCGGTCATCATGCCAGTGATTCAGATGATCTGATTCCGCCATCCAGATGTGTGATCCATGATGTTCGTCCTTGTACCACATGTACCATTTTCCATGAATTTTCCACAATGTGGGGTCAATACAACGGGCCGAAGACAGCGGCACTGTGGAAATAAATTTCCAGTCGATGCCGTTTTTGCTGGCAAAATGTTCAATCGTGGCACGGCCCGTCCAGCTGGTAAAAATGCCGTGCACTTTCACCACAAACATTTGCAGTACTCCCTTTTGCCAGGCAAAACAGGGGGCCCACCACGTCACGTGCGCTTTCATCGGATCGCCGAGTCCATGCGGACCCTGACATATGCCCCGATACTTCCAGTGAATACCGTCCGGCGATGTCGCAATTCCAATGGCCGTGCCGTGGCACCACAATACGCCTGGCGGATGGCGCATGGCCGCCCGCCGCTGTGTGTAATACATCCACCATTGCCCTTTGTGATTTGTCCCTTTGTTTGGCATCCATACCACAAATGGGTCCGCCGCCCCATGCCAGACCGGATCGTCAAACAGCGGTGCCGGCGCTTTGGAAACCTGTATCCAGGCGGGAGGCGCCGCCGGTGCTTCCGCCGGGATCAGACCTGTCAGCAGAACCATTAACAGTGCGGCGGCCGCATAACTCACGGTGGTCTGCATGATGAATCTCCTTATAAAGCTGTCATGTCATTTACCGCGCCGCCCGCACCGGTTCGCCATCCACGGCCACGATAGTGCCCGACTGTATCGGTATCAGGCCGCCAGCAGTTTGCAGCAGCAATGCGCCCGCGGCGGAAAGGCCGGCCCCGCGACCGGTTATGGTTTGCCCAGCCGCGGATAATGTTACCAGACGGTCTCGCAAATAATCATCGCGCAATATCTGCTGAATGGCATTGTCCACTGTCGCGGACCGCGGTTCGGTGGCCAAGTCCCGCCATATCGTCTGAATTTGGTCCAGCAATATCCGGGCCACTTCAGCAGTGTCATATATTTGCCGTGTGCAGGCGGCAAGACTGGTGGCAAAAGTGGCAATCTGCGATGGAAAATCCGCTGTTTTCGTATTTAAGTTCAGACCAATTCCGATAACCACCGCCTGTCGCCCGCCCGCGGATATGCCTTCACTTAATATCCCCGCCAGCTTTTTTCCGCCCAGTAAAATGTCGTTCGGCCAGCGAATTGTTACATCGCCGTGCGCCGCTCGGGCGTCCGGTAATCGCCGTATCGTGCGAATCACCGCAACGCCCGCAAGCAGGGGGGTTGCAGGCGTTTCCATTTCCGGTGCGCCGGCTATTACTGCGCTTAAATACAGGCCGCCTTCCGGACTTTCCCATGCCCGCGCGTGCTGCCCGCGGCCATGCGTTTGCCGATGTGCGATATGCGCGGAAAAATGACCGCAAGCTGGTATGTCGGGGCCTGCAGACACAATATCCCGTGCTTCGCACAGGGCTAAATTTTGTGTGGAATCCACAGTATCGTATTGGTGAATCCGCCACGGAATATCCGGGATATGCACAGGTGTTTCCATCCATTTCACCGCTTGCGCTGGGCCGGTTGCCGGCCAACTGCCAGTAATTTTCGCAGAACGTCGACATCATGCTGGGCGGTTTGTCGGCGGTGATTGGTAAGCCGGGAGTCCAGCAGAATAAGTCCCTGGAAGTCAGAATCGTGTAATGCCCGCAAAACTGCCGCCGGTTCCATTTGTCCTTCACCCAGCGGGCAGGCCGCGACAGTGCGACCGATACGCTGCGCATCCGAGCAGACCCAGATAGCGATCTTGCCCGCAATGGCTCCAACGGCCTGGGATACGTCGTGGCCTGAAGCGATCAGCCGAAGCGAATCAATTCCGCCGCGCACACCGGGCGTGTTGGCGTGCGCCACCAGCCGGTTAATGGCCGCGGGGTTGCCGCCGCACAGGGCCAGAATCGTCCCTGTGCGATCCGCCAGTTCCGTCAGCACGGCCAGGGCTTGCAGGGTATCCGGATGCCAGCCTTCGGCCGGCACCGCTAAGGGGTCGGCAGCTTGCGAAGCGGGCCGGGGCGGCGGCTCGCCGATGTAAATGCTCACCAGCCGACAGCGAAAATCGTGAGCCAGCGCAATGGCGGATTCGCCCCGCTGTACCAGCCGATCCAGTGATTGAACTGAAAAAAGACCATCCGCTCCAGCGCCGGTTCGCAGGCAGTCCAACGACAATTGCCTTGATTTCAGCGTATGCAGAAAATGCCGCCGCGCGGTGTGACCCATGTCCGGGCCCGAAAGTATCGGGTGGTCCGCTCGGATCGAAATGCCGGTTACTGCCAACGATGCGGCAAAATCAATTCCGGTGCGGATATCCGCATCCACAGCATCAATGGCTAAGCTTGCTGGCACCGGCTGCGTATCAGAAGATTGCGTCTGTTGAGTCAGGGTCGCCATGAACTATTCTCCAGGCCGCTGCACCTGCCTATTGGCACGGTGTATTGCACGGCCTGTTGACTATTATGCGCGCTAACCAGTGCTTTGCCAGTATATCCGCCCAGTTGAGCGTTCGCCGGCGCTGCGGTAGGCTCTAGCGCCAAAAGGCCGACGGTTCGGCCTCCGCGGAAAATAAAAATGCGTCATTCGGGGCGGCCCGTCCCGCCGACGCCGGGAACCGGTTTGAGCTATGAAAAAGAATCGGCTGGAAGCGTTCTCTGATGGTGTCATCGCCATCATCATTACGATAATGGTCTTGGATTTGCGCATTCCGCACGGAACCGACGCCGCCGCTCTGGCACCCGTGGCACCCGTTTTGTTTAATTATGCCCTTAGCTTCGTCTTTGTTGGCATTTATTGGAACAACCATCATCACCTTTTTCATGCCGTGCATGAAGTAAGCGGGGCAATCATGTGGGCCAATCTGCATCTGCTGTTCTGGCTTTCACTTATTCCGTTTGTCACCGGCTGGATGGGGGAGAATAATTTTGCGACTTTGCCAACCGCGGTCTATGGGGTCGTGATGATGCTTTCCGCGATAGCCTACACAATTCTGCAACTGGCAATTATACGCTCACAAGGCACCCAATCGCTGCTGGCCGGTGCCATCGGACGTGATCGTAAAGGCAAATTTTCCATGGTGGCGTACGTAGCGGCAATCGGCCTGGCGTTTGTCAGTTCCTGGGTTTCAATTGCGATTTACGTTCTGGTCGCCCTTATCTGGTTAATTCCCGATACACGCATTGAATCCGCACTGCAAAAAAGTCCGCAAAGGGAATCAGAATAATCCCGACGCGTCGGTTGGGCGGGACTGCCGCCGGCTTATAAACTTGATAAACTCTCCGATGTGTGCATGATGTTTTCCATGAATCATCGCATTGCGGAAAGCCCGTTGGATGGTTGGGCGGGACTGCCGCCGACGGACGATGCCGCACAAGGAGATTTTGCATGTTATCCAGTTTTTCGCCGCCTGTATTGTCATTGGCGGTTCTGCCCCAGCCGGCTTTGCATTTAACGCTGCTTCAGGCCATCCTTCTGGGCCTTTTGCAGGGTTTTTCCGAACTCTTCCCGATCAGTTCCCTGGGGCATATCATTCTGATCAAGGCATTGCTGCACTGGCATTTTAATTCCCAGAATAAAAATTTCCTCTCGTTTGTGGTGGCGCTGCATCTGGCGACGGCCGCCGCTCTGCTGCTTTATTTCTGGAAGGAATGGAAAAAAGTAATTCTGGCATATCTGGGCAGTGCCAAACGCATGACGTTTGTTTACGACCAGGACAGCAAATTCGCGTGGTTGCTGGTTGCAGGCACGCTTGTGGTAGGACTGGTGGGGCTGGTGTTTCAGAAAAAGTTTCGGCTGTTTTTTGACAACCCCCATTACCTCTGGCTGGTTGCCGTGTTTCTGATTTTAAATGGCGGTGTCATGCTGGCGGGCGATATTCTCAAGCGGAAGGCGGAACGTCAGGCCAGGGAAACGCAGCAGAAAAAGGCCGAAGAGCTTTCCTTCAAGGCCGCCACACTGGTGGGGGCAAGTCAGACCTTGGCGCTGTTTCCAGGCATTTCCCGTTCCGGCGTGGCAATTGTGGGCGGCATTCTGGCTGGCCTAAGCTATGAAGAAGCCTGTCGTTTTGCTTTTATGCTGGCCACCCCGGTTATTGCCGCTGCCGGATTGCTGAAACTTCCGGCGCTGTTCAAACCCGAAGCAAGGGATATTCTGCACCTGACTATTCCCGCAGCCATTGCCGCCGGTATTACGGCGTATGTCAGTACGCGGTTCCTGATGAAATATTTTGAGACCCGGCGTTTGCTTCCATTCGCCATCTATTGCGTGGCGGCCGGGACTGTATCGCTGGTGATCCTGTATCATTGATCGCCGGATGGGCAATCCTGCGGATTGTCCAGAACGCATTTCGACGCGTTCGGATATTTGGCTCAATCTGCGCCTGGTCAGAATTGTTTCAGCGTTCTGATGATGACCAAATGCGCGTGTTTGCCGCCTTTTGGTGAATAGAAGACGCAACGTGATAATCTGTTGCAGGGCTGAGCGGGTAACGGGTTAATAAAGCAACGCAGGCAGTGCATTTTACAGCAAAGCCGTTGGTGGCCGCCAATCCGGACAATCTGACGGGGGCTCTGGCCGCGCGGATACCGGCAAACCGAATGGATTTGCCGGCAGCCCTTGGGGGGCTGGAATAACCAGAAGACTGCGGCGTTATTTCAATTGCCCTGAATTGGAAAAAGGCTTGAATACAGGGTCAGCGCAAGCGCGACGGCCACCACCCGCGGGCGGCCAGGGTGGTGGTTGTGTGGGTCTGGTTTTGCCTGAACCAGCTTGTTGCGATGCAGCCTTTTTACAGCCAATTTCACACACGCGGTTTGGCCATGATCGGCGTTCCCATGTGGCAGAATTTTGAACAGATCGGGCAGGCCATGATGACCCGCCCGCATATAACCTGGCTTCAGACGCACATTATTCACAAGGTACCAGGTAATCGACTGTTGTTCGGTGCGATTCCATTTGTGAATGTCGGTAATCGTTGGCAGGACTATGAAATAATTTGCGACAGGAAGCGCGTGGTGAGGGATGTGGTTATTCATGGCAGCGCCGGCATGCCGAAGGTGGAAATAACAAACCTGCTGGCGAATAAACGGCATTGAGGCTGCGGTCTGAATTTCGTGGAACCTGGCCATGGTCCGGAATGGCACAGCCAGTCAGGATTCGCGTCATTCTATGATCTGCAGGCGGCTATTGGTCTAAGGTGTTGTGAAACAATTTGCTCGGATTTGTGTGGCGCAGACCTGCAAGTCTGGATATCTACACTGCAATCTTTAACCAAATAGACGCGCCATAAATAGCCGTGTAAAGCAGAATTGCAACTATAATCGTTCCAATGATCGTCATTAGAATGAACCAAATGGTTAGAATCGCGGCAACGCGATGCGTATCCGCGCGGATTGCGGAAAGATTTTGCTGGATGGCGGCCAGGCGAATATTCTGCGAATCCGGCTGGCCGGTGGGCGTGTCCATGTTCACGATGCATTCGGAACAGAGGATGGTTCCATTTTTCACGCGCACCGAAGACAGGGGCTTGATGGTTTGCTCGCACTGGGTGCAAATTGGCGACTGTTCTTTTTCAACGGCTTCCTGTTTCTTAAGGACCGCGACGCAGGAGTCGCAAAATGGCTGGCCATGCCAGTCTCCAGCTGCTTCAATTATTGGTGATTGACACGCGATGCATAGTTCTTCAACTGGTACGTCGGGCAATTGCGAACTCCCAATTCAGTCGTTCAATCAATACCCGGAGCTACGGACCCCGGGGCAGGCAGGCGGGGATGGCCGCACAAATCCGTTGCGCTCCGGCCGGCTATCAGGCCCCGCATGATGGTCGCGTGGATGATAACGCAGCGGCTGAAATGCCACACTGTTCTTGCCACAAAAAAATGAGATTGCAATGGCTTTCAATTCGCGCGTGACGCCGCAGCGCAGCTAACACCAGCGCGGCACCAGCCCGATATAATGCGCATCGCTATTCTATATATGGTGCTGACCGCCACTCCATCGTCGCCGCAGCCAGAACCATCGGGCCAAAAACACAACATTTTAGTGCGGTTTTGTTAACGTGGCGAAAACCGGTCGGGTGAGGTTACAATGCCACACATGAATGGTTTTGGCAAAAATATCACCGGTTCAGTATCGTTGCTTGCGACACTTTTTCTGACGCTTGTTTCAACCGGGTGTCATACCAGCATTACGCCTCTTCAGCCCGCCCTTATCGGGCCACCTTGGGCTTTGCCGATGCCCAATCGCTCCCTGGCCGGCGAAAAGCAGCCATCGGCTAGTGCCTCGACTCTCCCCGCTGCGGCTGGCACGACCCGGAAAACAGCACAAGACATTGGGCCACGATCAGTCACTGACACCCGCTGGTTCGCCAATTTCCGCAATGGCAGCACCCGAACCGTTCGTATCGCCCGTTATCAGCATATCTGGCGACAAAGCGTGCACCTGATTCGCAATCTCGGTTACAACATAAACTGGCAGGACCACCGCCTGGGAATTATCTCCACCGATCCGCGCCTGGCTCCGGAAGTCTTGCAGTGGTGGCGACCGGACACAACCAACGGTTCGTCGCTGATGGAAAGCACGTTGAACACCTATCGGCGAATCATTCGTCTGGTCATTACGCAGGCAAAAACGCCTGAAAGCTACCATATTACGGTGGAGGTTCTTGTCCAGCGGCGGGAAAATCCGCAAGGGGATGTCGGCAATGTAGCCTTTGTCGGGCCATCCGCATTTGGATCTAATATTTTGCCGCTTAAGGCCAGTCATGCGGGCGTGCATACAGGCGGCCAATTCTGGATGACGATCGGCCGCGATACCCTCTTGGAAAAGAAAATTCTTAAGTTGCTTTTCAAGAAAATATAATCCGCGGCGCGAAGATTCTATTCAACTAATAATCCGGACTTTTCTTGACGACTGCGGACCGCTTGCCTTTTGTTTCATTGGCCGCCGAATGCAACGATTTTGTCCGGGTCATTTCAGTTGTGCACGTTTTCCGGAGGCCCGATCCGCACGTCCTGAACTCCGGTTGAATAATAGGCTGCGCAATGCGCGGGCAGACAAACACCGGGCAGCAGGTGTTCACATGTCATATCGGCTTGAACCGCCACCAGCGACCAAGGTGCATGGGTGATACGAAATCGCCGCAGCCGCCCTTTGTGCAAGGTAAATGCGGTGTAACGTTCCATCAGAAAATCTTCTTCGCTCCCGGTTCGACTGGTACGGAAACTGTCTGTGGGTGTCCACCGGGCGCGGCAGTCCCACCGTGCGGCCCGGGTGTGCATGTGTCGCGAAGTCACGCCCTGCGCGGCATGGGTTCGATAATTCAGTGCCCCGAAGCAATAGGGTAAACCATAAAGCATCGGCCCCAGCAGAACCGCGATTCGGTTGGGAATCCATTCCCTCAGGAAATAAATGCCCCGGTCATTTCCGCAGCGGACGTAGGTTCGCACATTCAGGAAACCGTGGCGGGCCAGCGGAGCGCTGAAGAATTCAGTAAGGCGGCCACCGAATACCGGACGCAAACGGGCTTGGGTAAACGCCGCCAGTGTCACATAGGCGCAGCCGCCATACAGGTCCAATTCCAGCGGCACCGTCGGACGCAGCGCCTGGTGGGCCACGCGAAAATGGATAAACAACATGTTCAGCCAGTCCGCCAGAAAAGCCGGACGCAGTTGCGTATCAGGCCCGTCGTATTGTGCTTCAGGTTTAGCCTTGTGTGGATGGTAAATGGTTGCGGTCATGGCACTGTCTCCTGTTATTCAGGCATTCAGATATTTATTTCCTGTGCGATGCCGTCCGATCGCACGCTTTTTCCAGCCCGAGGATCGTGCTGATGCGATATCGATTTGCGGCCAGTATGTGATACGCGGCATTGGCCATGGAATAGATCGGCTTTCTGCGCATCAGCCACGCCAGGGGGCGAAGCCATCCAAAGCTGTCGGCCATGAACAGGTATACATCCAGGCCGATCAGCAGCCGCCCCGTTTCGGTGCAAAGAATAATTTGGGGTTCACTGGGTATGGTCCATCCGCTGGTGGAGCGAGCAAATTCCTTGCTGTCCCGGCCCGCGACGGTAAATCCCCGCACGAAAAGCCCAGGCGTTATTGCCGCGGCCCATCGGCTGCACAGTCCGCACTGGTCGTCATAAAATATCCTATGCATATCCGGTATCCTAAGAAATCTGTAAATTCTGTAAACACAGAAATACGTTTCAAAAAAAAAGGCTTATGCCGCCCCGCCAACCCACCGCCGCAGCTTGCCCCCAAGACCCACAAATTTAATGACCGATTTGGTGGGCAATCGCCGGATGTTTTCATACCAGGTGCTCATGGTTTCAAAAAACTCCAGCATGCGGCCAATGCGCTCGCTGGTAACGCCCTCAGAAGAGTTGCCGCGCTGCAGTTCGGCCATGCAATCGCGCAACAACGCGACGGTCGGGTCAATTTCACGTTTCTTGCGTTCATCCAGCACCGTGCGGAACATTTCCCAGACATCCTGAATCGACTCGAAATAATCCCGTCGATCCGCCAATTGGGGAACCACGCGCACCACTCCCCAGCCCTGAAGCTCTTTCAGGCTGGAACTCACATTGGACCGGGCAATGGACAGCGTTTCGGCGATCTGTTCGGCATTCAGCGCATTGGGACTGATATACAGAAGCGCGTGGATTTGCGCCACGGTGCGGTTTATGCCCCATCGCGATCCCATTTGCCCCCAATGCAGAACGAACTTCCGCGCAACTGGAGAAATATTGTGCATGGCATGTACCTCATTTCTTACATTTCTGTTAATTCAGAATATAGTGTATTATGATCGGAAATGCAAGCTGCCCGCAAGAACTATTGCAGTTCCATCCCGCGCGGCGCGGTCTGACTGATCATCCGCAAACACTTTGCGACTGACCAGAGGTCGGCTGCGGCCGCAGGCCGCTATAACTTGCACCGGAAGGAATATGTCCCGGACGGGACTTCAAAACGAATATGGCCATCCCGCGCTGGCAGTAAATGGAATTGCCGCTGAAAAATATCCGATTCCGCGGAATCGCTTAATCGAATATCCGCGGCGCGCCGCGCCGGCAGAATGATGATGGCCGTAGTTCCAATCGGTATCTGTACATCCAAAACGAGCCGGCCAGAGGCCGCCTGCCAATGAATCGAAATAGGGCCACATGGAGATTGAAAAGTTCCGCGGCACCAGCGAACTTCCGGCGTGGGGCGGGGATGAACGACAAATTTCCGCCAGCCCGGCACGGCTTCATCCGGTGTTAAACCGGCCACATAATTCCAAATCCATTCACCAATGGAACTCCATGGCCAATGGTTTAAGGAAAGGGTCACCACCTGTCCCTTTTCGTAGGCGTTAAAAGATTCCCAAAATGTTGTACCGATGGAATCCACCATATATCCCCATGATGGCCGCGTGATCTGATTGACCATGCGGCTGGCCACATCATGACGACCGAGGCGCGACAGGCATTGCACCAGGGCGCGGGTACTTAAAAATCCGGTTGTCAGGTGCCCGTGATTATTGGCGATCGCCGCAATCAGATGGTTCATTGCGCCGGTGCGCTGCGGTCCATCCAGCAGATCAAACTCAAGCGCCAGAGCGTAGCTTCCCTGAGCATTTCCGGGAATAAAGCCATCCGGTTGGACATACCTCGCCACAAAGGCTTTGCGAATGGCGGCAAACAGCGAACCATAGCGCGTGGCCTGGGCATTGTCGCCCAATACCCGCGCCGATCGAGCCAGCAGGTCTGTGCTATGGGCAAAATAGGCGGTGGCGGCCAAATCGTTGGGTGTTACCGGGGTGCCCGCGCTCAGCCAGTCGCCCCAGTCCTGACCACGATTGTTCAACCACAAATGATTCGGGTTATGCCGGGCGACAAAATCCACCCAACGCTTCATGGCGGAATAATGCTTTTCCAGAATCGTGATATCACCGGTGGCGCGGAAGACATCCCAACCCATACACAGCGCGCCATCCGCCCAGCCCGGCGACCCGGCGGCGATCGTCGTGCCGCGCAACTGTGCATGCGGGCAGATGTCCGTGAATTGACCCGCGGGAAGCTGGGAATCCCGGGTGTCCTGCAGATATTTGGTAAAAAATGCGGCCCCATCCATATTCAGCATGGCGGTGTTCACGCAGTCGCGTATGTCACCCAGCCACGCCAGGCGTTCCGCGCGTGCCGCACAGCCGGCGGGAACATCAAACAGCATATTCCACTGTGTCCACCGCGCGGCCATCATTAATTTATTGAACAATGGATTGGAACAGGAAAATGCGCTCACGGTGGACAGATTATTCCGCACTGGCTGGCCAATCAGTGTGTCGGCTTGGGGCCGCTCCGGCAAACCAGTAATTTCAACATATCTGAATCCATGCCATGTAAAATGCGGTTCAAACACTTCCCGGCCCGTTCCCGCAAGATACACATCGTCACGTTGAAGCGCGTCCCATAAATTGGCTTTGTCGATCGCTCCATCCGGGGTCAGGCATTCGGCATGACGCAGCGTGATATGCGTGCCCGCCGCGCCGGAAGCGGTAAGCCGGCAATGGCCGGAAAATTCCTGGCCAAAATCAAACAGGTAAACCCCGGGCGAGGTCTCCTTCCGCGCGACCGGGCGCAGCGGCTGCTGGCGGACGGCAGGTGGCGTGCGATGCCAGGCCAGGATCGCCTGATCCAGTGGAATGGCATATGCCGCCGCCCACTGGTGGTCATTAAAGGTAGCGGATTGCCAGCCCGGAATCTTCATGCCCAAATCGTGGCATTCGCCGGCCAGCGGATCGCCATAGCGGATATGCCCATTCAGCGTGGATTTCCAATGCTTGTCTGTGGTCATGACAACCCGCTGGCCGTTGGTCAGTTCAATTTCCAGTTGTACCAGAAGTTTTGGAACGTAGCCGAATATGTAGCACATATCAAAAAGATTCATGTGTCCGGCGTACCAGCCGTAACCGAGTAGCGCGGAAATGGCATTGTCGCCGGGTTCAAGAAGATGCGTCACATCGTGAACGTCATACAGGACCCGTTTATCAAATTCGGTGAAACCCGGTGCCAGTCGGCCATTGGAAACAGATTTGCCATTAATGCCAAGTTCATAAAATCCGCGGGCGGTGGAATAGAGCACAGCGGCGCGTATGGATGTGGGCAGCGAAAATGTCCGCCGCATGCACGCCACCCGTGAGGTGGTCTGTCCCCACGGCACGCCATCCACCTTTACCACCAGTTCCGCTGGTGTGGCGATATTCCAATGCAGCGGGGAAACAAAATTGTCCAACGGTCGCCACGGGTCGCCGGGCGCGGCGGGCTGATATCCGACGGAGAACGTTCCGGTTGTCAGATACCGGCTGGATATGTCCTTGGTTTCCACTGAATCCAGACAGGTTACAGCCGCGCCCTGGGCAATATTGCGTCCCGCGCTGAAAACCTGAAATCCACCCAGCGCAAAAGCCCAGAAGCGACAATCCCAATAGGGCAGACGGGTGACCGTAAGCCGCACATATCGCGCGGTAACGGGGGGAAAATGGAAGCGAGGTGCCGGAATGACGGGCGGCCGCGGGCTGGGCACATCCGCGCGGGTCTGGTCTACCACGGTGCGGGCGTCGGAAAAGTTTTTGTGTGTGGCCGCTTCAATGCGGAAGCGGAGCGGATAAAGGAAAGAGGCGTAATCCGATTGCAAAAAGGCGGGGCGCGCAGGATCCAGCTGCACGCCGTCAATCGACTTGGCCTGACCGAGGTCCAGCACTATCCATTTGGCGGCGTCCGCGCGATCGGCGATTTGGCTGCGGTAACAATGAATCGGCACCCGTGGCATATTTTCCACTTTGGCCAGTGTCGAATCGGTCAGCCATTGCGCCTGCCAGTCGGATTGCTGCAACAAACCCATCGTCCAGCGGGCGGGCTGACTCCAGTTGGACATCCGCCCGGACTGATCCTTTACGCGAACCCGCCACAGGCAGACCTGCCGTGATAAAAGTGGCTTTCCGCCATAAACAATCTGCATATCCGCGTGCGCGGGCAGCAGTCCAGAATCCCATAAATCCGGATTGCCGGATTCGAAAAACTGCGGGTCGGACACCACCTGCACCTGACACGCGGTTTGGGAAAGCCCCCGCGCAAGTTTATCCGCGCATTCCAACCGCCAGGTCAGCACTGGCGATTGATCATCAACCCCAGCGGGATCCACAAGATGCGCACAGCGCAATTCCGTCGGTTTGATCGGCGAAAACAGGTGCCTGACGCGCGCGCGTGGGGATTTGCCGTGCGGACCTGTCGCAAGTCCGGCCCCGGTTGCAGCGCTTGCCTGCAGTAGTCGGCGACGGGAAATGGTTATTCCACCGGATGGAGAACTGTTTGTTTTCTTCCGCCGCTCATTCACGTGAATACTCCAAAATCCGTAAAAATAACTGATCACCGCCCGGAAGCGGATTCAACTCTTGGATATTTCACCGTAGAAGTTAGCATAATGCAGTTTTGAATTATAAAACAGGTCCGTACCTGGTATTCTGACGACGAAAGCGATTTTTCCGGCTTTTAGATGCCCGCCCATCCAGTCCGGCAAACAATATAGAACCTTCTACCGCACGGACGAAAAGTCGGTTAATCTATTGACTGGTATGACACGGCATTTGAAAGGGGTATCACATGCATCGCATTACGCTGCTGGTAAAACCGAATTGTGACGCCTGTAAAGCGGTTCGGCGCGTCATTGAACTGGTGGTCACACCGCATGTTCCGGCGGTTATTGAGGAAATTGACATTACCCGCGATCCAGCCCTGCTGGAAAAATACCAGAACCGCACCCCGGTGGTGCTGGTGGATGGCGTCGAGAAATTTGCCGGTTCCGTGGATCCGGACAAACTGGCCCAGTTATTTTACGATGAACTTGGCGAAAAATTACTGGGTTTTAACTGAATCGCTGGTTCGCTTTTCGGGCCGGTCCGCCGCGCTGGCAATCCGTTGTCGGGGCCAGAGAGTTCCGGCTGCCCACCCTTGGAGATATCCCCGCCATGACAGAGCCAATTGATCATGCCCTGAGCCAATATCCCTCCGAAAGCCGCCTGGCCATCCGCGTGCGTTATGTGGAATGCGATCCAATGGGCTATCTGCATCATTCAAATTATCTGCCGTTTTTTGAAATGGGGCGAACTGAATTGCTCCGTTTGCGCGGCATCAGCTACCGCACTCTGGAACAAGAGGGCTTCTTCTTTGTCGTGGCGAAAATAAGCGTATCGTTCAAACGCGCCGCCCGTTACGACGACCAGCTTGACCTTTTAACAAGGATTGTGCGTCAGACCCATGTCCGCATTGACCACGCCTATGAGATTTACAACACGGCTGATAATCGGCTTTTGTGTACTGCCGAAACCACCATCGCATGCGTGAATCGCCAGGGGCAGGTCATTGCGATTCCCGCTGGTCTGTCCGGCTCGGCTGGAGCCGCCCCATGAACCGCGCCAACCGCCCGACTTGTCCAGCCTTGTCCCGCCAAAATGAATCATGATGGACCATCAATCCAACTTAGCCGCCAAATCAAATGATGGCACGAACCATGCCGATCTGCTGATTCTTGGTGCCGGTGCGGCAGGAATGATGGCCGCCGTGGCCTGCGCGGAATACCGCCAGAAGTGCAATCTGCCGCCGCGCCGCATTGTGGTCCTCGAGAAAAATCCACGGGCTGGCATTAAGGTGCTCGTGTGCGGCGGCGGACGCTGCAACCTTACCAACGCGGGCGACCGACAATTTCTGATTACGCAATTCGGCCGCAATGGTCGATTTCTTGCCCCGGCGCTGCACCATCTGGATAACGACGGGTTGCGTGCCTGGTTTACCGCCCAGGGTGTGCCCACGCATGAAGAACATGACGGAAAAATTTATCCCGATTCCAATCAGGCCAGCAGCGTGGTCAATGCCTTGCTTGCCGCCATGCTCCGGCTGGATGTGCAGGTTCAGGCGGGCGCGGCCCATGCCGCCGCCGTCGTGCAGCGCGATGCGGCCACCGATGAATTTCTGATTGACACTGTCGGTGGAATTCATTGGCGGGCGACCGCGCTGCTGATTGCCGTCGGCGGTCAAAGCTATACCCGCATGGGTACCACCGGCGATGGCTATCGTTTCGCAGAGGCCCTTGGACATGTGGTGGTTACGCCTCGGCCCGCAATTGTGCCGCTGTTGTGCAAACAGGCGTGGGTGTGTGAGCTTCAGGGATTGGCCGTGCCGGATGTGGAAGTACGGATCGAGGCTCCCGGTCCGTTGCCTCGCCTGGCCACCGGTAAGCCGACGCCCAGTGTCAATGATCTTTTGTTTACACATTTTGGCCTTTCCGGCCCGGCGGTGCTGAACGTATCGGAAATTATCGCCGAACTGTTGGAAAAATTTTCCGATATGACACTGCGGATCGATTTCGTCCGGCACCAGACGCGTGAGCAACTCGCCGATCGCATGCGGCACTGGCGCGATGCCCATGGGCGCAAACTGGTCCGGACCATGCTCGGCGAATGGGTTCCCCAGCGCCTGGCGGATATGTTCTGCCGACTCGCCGGGGTGGAAGAATCGCAAATATGCTCTCAGGTTGCCGCCCAGCATATTCACGCCCTTCTGGAACTGATCAAAACTTGTCGCGTCACGGTGTATGCCACCCGCGGTTTTAAGGAAGCCATGGTCACAGCGGGCGGCGTCCGGCTGGACCAGGTGAATCCCCAAACCATGGAATCCCGCAATTGCCGCCGTCTGTTTCTGGCTGGTGAGGTGTTGGATTTAACCGGTCCCAGCGGCGGATATAATCTGCAACTGGCGTTTTCCACGGGCCACCTGGCCGGCCAAAGCGCCGCACAAATATTATGAATCCGCCGCGAAGGGCGGATTCCGGCCAAAGTTGCCCATTTCATGCGGGCGTTTGAATGAATAGCATCTCGGATTTACACTTCTTTCATGAATCAGGAATCACACACCACGCTCCAGAATGCCGCAATCGCGGAAACGATTGCCATTGTCGGAGTCGGGTTGCTTGGGGCGTCCCTCGGTCTGGCTGTCAAAAAGGCGGGTCTGTGCGGACGCGTGATCGGCATAGGGCGAGCCGATTCTCCATCGTTGGAACAGGCCAAACAGATCGGCGCGATTGATGAAGGCTTTGTGGATCCGGCCGCCGGTGCCGCCACTGCCCAGATTGTCGTGCTGGCCGCAAATGTCGGTCAGTTTCCAGCGCTCATGGACCAGTTGCGGCCCGCGCTGGCACCAGGCGCTCTGGTAACGGACGTGGGGTCTACCAAAGTGCGGGTCATGCGCTGGGCGGCCCGTCATTTGCCCGATACGTGTGATTTTATCGGGTCGCATCCGATGGCCGGCTCCGAAAAACGCGGCCCGCTGGCCGCCCGTGCCGACCTTTACCAGAATGCGCTTTGCCTGCTTTGTGCGCCGGTCGTGCGGGGGCGGGGCAACGCAACGCCTTCGCGCATCAGTGCGGCCATTGCAAAGGCCGACGCTCTCTGGCGAGGAATCGGAATGCGCACGCTCCAACTCGACGCCCGCCAGCACGATTCCTGGGTCGCGGCAATCAGCCACCTGCCCCATGCCGTCGCCGTCGCCACTGTGTTGGCCGCCGCCCGCACGCCCCAGGCGTTTCCCGCCATCGCTGGTGGCTTTATGGATACCACGCGCGTCGCCGGCGGAGACCCGGCCATGTGGGCCGACATTTTTCTGACCAATCGCGGACCAGCCCGCCGCGAAATAACTGAAATGATCCGGAACCTTAAAAAGTTGCAGTCGGCGATATCCAGCAATGACCGAGCCAGAGTCCTGGATATTCTCCAACAGGCTCGGACACTGCGCGCGGATATTGCCGCAAGTCGAGCCGCCCTGAACACAAGACCCCCGTCCCCCGTGGAAACTGCCGGCGGGAGCGGGCATTTATAACTGGACGATAATCGCGCATAATACCGCCTTGGACCGACGTACGACGGCAGGCTGTCTGTCGCCGAAGCGCGCGATGTGAAGGGTCGCGCGTTCGAACGGAAGCGGGCGTCAAAGGATAGATGCGACCGGCCGAAAAAATGCCGGGCCAGCGTTCGGAGCTTTATTGCATGGCAGTTTTTCGTGTTGAAATTCACCCCCGGAACCCCGCCGACGATCCGGCGGGTGCCGCCCTGATGAGCGAAATTCGCCAATTGGGCATTGCCGATGTCCAGCAGGTGCGTACGGCGCGGCTCTTTTTGTTGCAGGCCTCCGGACTGCCTGGCGAAAATAACGGGACGCTTTGCGAATCGCGGGTGCAGCTCATTGCCGATGAACTGCTCGCGGACCCGGTGACCGAGCGGTTTGTGATCGGTGCGGCCCCGGTGACCGATGGCCGCCTTGTGGAAGTGCATTTAAAACCCGGAGTGATGGACCCGGTGGCGGCCAGCACGGAACTGGCCATTGCCGACCTTCTGGGTGTGCCACGGGGTGAAAAAACATTGCCCGCCGAAGTGCGCACCGGCCGACAATATATACTCTCTGGAACGCTATCTTCGCAGGTCGCAGCCGACCTCGCCCATCGCCTGATGGCCAATGACAGCATTGAAGAAATTCATTTTTCCCCCTTTTTGCCTGCGGAATTTCCCCGCGGCCGTGAATATGCGTTCAAGCGCGTGGAGGTCGCTATTCGGAATCTTTCAACCGATGAACTCGCGCAGCTTTCGCGGCGCGGACATCTGTTTCTGGATACAGCCGAAATGCATGCGATTCAGGATTATTTCCGCCAGCAGGGCCGCGACCCGACCGATGTGGAACTTGAAACTCTCGCCCAGACCTGGAGTGAGCATTGTGTGCACAAAACACTTAAGGCCAGAGTGCATTTCACCCATCATCCGGCACAAACCGATAACTCCGGCCATGAACACCATGCTCCTGGCGACCATGCCGAAACCATTGATAATCTGGTCAAGTCCACCATTTTCCGCGCCACAAGTGAATTGGGGCTGGATTGGACCCTGAGCGTATTCAAGGACAACGCCGGCGTTATCGCCCTGGACGACACCCACGCCGTCTGCATGAAAGTGGAAACCCACAACCGCCCTTCGGCCATTGAGCCTTACGGCGGGGCGGCCACGGGAATTGGTGGCTGCATTCGCGATGTGATAGGTACCGGCGGGGGGGCCAAACCGTTCGCGTCAACCGATGTATTCTGCTTTGCCGACCCGCGAACCCCCCAGGAAAAAGTGCCCGCCGGCGTCATTCACCCGCGGCGCACCGCCCAGCGCGTGGTGGCCGGTGTGCGCGATTACGGAAACCGCATGGGTATTCCAACGGTAAATGGCGCGGTTTATTTTGACCCGCGCTATATCGGTAATCCGCTGGTATTTTGCGGTGCTGTCGGATTACTGCCGCGATCCATGGCGCAAAAAGGGGAAGCCCGACCCGGTGATCGTATTGTTCTAATTGGCGGACGGACCGGCCGCGATGGCATTCACGGGGCCACATTTTCCAGCGACGTCCTGACCGACAAACATGGCGACGAATTCAGCCACGCCGTCCAGATCGGCAACGCCATTACGGAAAAGAAAATGCTGGATGTTATTCTGCAGGCGCGCGATTATCCAGACGGTCCACTGTTTGTCGCCATGACCGACTGCGGTGCCGGCGGTCTTTCCAGCGCTATTGGGGAAATGGCCGGCCAAACCGGTGCGACCGTGGAACTGGACCGGGCACCTTTGAAATACCAGGGCCTCAACTATGCGGAAATCTGGATCAGCGAAGCCCAGGAACGCATGGTGTTGGCGGTTCCACCGGAAAAAGTTCAGACGCTGCTCAACCTGGCTGCCGGCGAAGATGTCGAAGCTGTGGATATCGGCCTGTTTGACGGCACTGGTCGCCTGACCCTGCACTATCAGGGACATAGCGTCGCCTCCATGGATATGGCCTTTATTCATGACGGTCTGCCCCGCCCGACGCGTACCGCCGTCTGGCAGGAGCCGGTGCTGGCGGATCCGGTGCTTTCGCCGCCCGATAATTATGCCCAGGTTCTCGAATCGCTGTTTTCGATGCCAACTCTGGCCAGCAAGCACTGGATCATCCGCCAGTACGATCATGAAGTGCAGGGGGGTACAGTCGTGAAGCCTCTGGTTGGCCCGCAGGGCGATGGTCCCGGCGATGGCGCCGTGCTTTGTCCCGTGCCCGGAAACGTGCGCGGTGTAGCGCTGGCGGTGGGTTGTCAGCCCCGTTTTGGCGATATAGACCCATATCAGATGGCCCTTAATGGCATGGATGAAGCGATTCGCAATGTCGTGTGTGTCGGCGGAGATCCCAGTCACACCGCCGTGCTGGATAATTTCTGCTGGCCCAAATGCTCCGATCCCATGCATCTTGGCGCGCTGGTGCGCGCCTGCCAGGCCTGTTATGACGGGGCAATGGCATTCCGAACGCCATTTATTTCCGGAAAAGATTCCCTTTCCAACGAATTTATAACCGATACGGGTCGCCGGATATGTATTCCATATACGCTCCTTATCAGTGCGATCAGCATTGTGCCTGACATCCGCCGCTGTATCACCATGGACGCCAAAACTCCGGGCAATCATCTGATTATTGTCGGGAATACCGCACGCGAGCTTGGCGCGTCGCATTACTGGTCTTTGCGGGGTCACACCGGTCGGTCGGTACCCGTGGTGAATCTGCGGAACGCGCCGCGCGTTCATGCGGCGGTCGCTGGTTTAATATCCGGCGGGCTGATTGCCTCCGCCCATGACCTTTCAGAGGGTGGTCTGGCTGTCGCTGTGGCGGAAATGCTTTTCGCCGGGCGGCTGGGCGCAACAATTGACCTCGCCGCCGTGCCCTGCACCGAGGGGGCGGACAGCGATGAAGTGCTGCTGTTTGCCGAATCCGCTACCCGGTACATTCTGGAAGTGACACCCGAAAACTTTGATGCCGTGGTCAAGGCATTACGCGGTTTGCGTTTTGGCCTGCTTGGCCAGGTCACGCAAAAGCCGAATCTGGTCATTCGTTCCGCCCGTGCCGGATTTCTGATCGATGAACCCGTCGAACGCTTCCGTCAGGCGTGGATCAAACCATTGGACTGGTAAACCGGATTGGCTCAACGGCTGGGTAAACTGAACCGGCAAACCCGCGCGGCACCCGCCGCTCGATATCCTTCGGTTGGCCGCCAGCCAGCGCCGCTTTGCGACATCACCACCGTTCCGCCGCTGTTCAATGCCCTGTTTCCTGTCGGGCCATAATTTCAGAAATCGCCGCGCTGCGCGTCGCCACGCCCAGTATGTGAAGAATATTTTCAACATGTTTTTCAATCGTGCGGCGGCTTAAAGAAAGTGTTGCCGCAATTTCCCGGTTGCTTGACCCTCGCAAAATCAGGGCCAGCACTTCGGCCTGCCGCTGTGAAAGACCGTAATTCATCAGACTCGCGATTCCCAGATGAATCTTGCTTCGCTGCAGCCGTAGAACGAATCGATCCGCCGCCAATGCACGCATTTCCGCCATTATTTTAAGCCCGTTCACATCCAGGGCCGCCCGGATCGGCGCCCGATTAACGTCCGCTGCCACCATGGCGACCGCTGCCCAGGATTTCAGCGCGGGTGGAAGCCCGGAATCGGTCATCGGCGCAGTGGACAGACCCAGCAGTTGCCGTGCCGGCTTATTGATATACCGGATCGCTCCGGCCGATCCCACCACTATCACGCCCATATCCAGAGTGTCCAGAATATCTTTAAATTCCGACAGATCGCCGGTTAGTTCCTGGCTGAAATGCGACCCCGCCCATGCGCGGCTTATGTGTGGTTCCAATGCGCGCAAAATTTTACGGCTGTACGCGATGGCGTTTTTATCCGTGATCCCCCCCAGTAAATCCGCCTGGGCTTGTTCCCATTCCGCGGGCGGCGTCGAATTTTCATCCGCCAGTTTCGGACGTGGGCGGCGGCCCGCAATCTTTGAATTGTCCGGATCGTTGACGGATTGATGCCCGTTCCCAACCTTTGGCTGGCGTCCGCCGGGCTTTTTGCGCAGACCGGTTTGTGCGGCTGTCAATGCGGATACATGCACCTTTACCATGGTTTCCAGCAGCAAAAACAAATCTCTTGGATTCAGCGGCAGCATGATACAACCAAATCTCTATCACTTCAGCCACGAAGAGTGCAGTTCTTCAGCCGGTTCGTATTCTACCCCATATACGGGCGTTCGCACAAAAGCCTGATTTCCCGGCGCCCGCTGGCATGTGGACCGCCGCGTCGCTGCCACCAAAGGCCTCATGGCTGTTTCTTCAATGTCGGCAGCGTGGGAAGTTTCAATTGGGGCGGAATTCGCGCCCGCAGCGCCCTGAACAAGGGCCGGTTAATCGCCAATGGCATTGTGCCCATGGATGCAAAATATTTCCGAAGTTGGGCATAACTGCTTGTTTTCACTGAAACCGGCGCAATGTTGTTTCGATTGGTCACCATATACCA
Source organism: Phycisphaerales bacterium (assembly GCA_027451365.1). Lineage (GTDB taxonomy): Bacteria > Planctomycetota > Phycisphaerae > WQYP01 > WQYP01 > JAJYPG01. The sequence continues at coordinate 148,156 of DAIDJN010000056.1, forward strand.
GGCATTGTCCGTCGCGCCTCCCTGCGGTTTAATAAGTTTGTAACTCCACATGGTTGACGCCCAGCCATAGTGGGCAAACGTGTCGTAATCCCGGCGCATCATGGCCGGGCCGCCGCTTTGCGTGTTGACCACATTAAACTCGCCAACAAATAACGATGTGCGCGCCTTTTTCAGAAAGTTTTCCACGGCCGGCAGTTGGCGGTGAATAAACAGGGATTGCATAAGCAGGCCGGGCGGCGAACCGAACAGCCCCGGATAATAATGCGCGGTATACCCGGTCTGCCGCCAGCCGTGCGATGTCGGCGCTCCCCAGAATGTGACATCTCCGGTAATCAGGCACGGCATGAAAATGACATGGTCGCGATCCACAGCGCGCACGGCCTTGTATACCCGCGGCAGAAAGGCCTGCAGAAGCGGCACCATATTTTCATGGAAATTTCCCCACGGCTCATTCAGAAGATCATAGCCTGCCACCGTGGTGTTGCCCGCAAAATGCCGGGCGATAAGCCGCCATATGGCGATGGTACGCTGCTGATCAACCCGGCTGGACCAGAGTTTATCCCGATTGGACCGCCCCGTTGGGCCGTCCACACTTTGCCGGCCTGGCGCGGCATGCATGTCCAGCACAACATATATATGATTTTTTGCGGCAAGCCGCACGGCCCGGTCCAGCCAGCGCAGCGGGTGTTTCCGCAGGGCGTAAGGCGGCTTGGTATGTTCAATCAACTGGTAATTAAATGGAACCCGCACCAGATTGAACCCGAATGACCGGATAATCTTAAAGTCCCGATTGCGGATAAAGTTCCTGCGGTAGGTGTGCATCAGCCCGCGCTCCGCCGGCCGGCCAAAACGCTGAACCAGAATCTGATCCACGGAATATTGATCCGGATATGGCCACGCGTGCATCCAGGGTTCAAAAAGAAGCCAGCAGCCCAGATTGCACCCGCGCAGGATAATTGCTTTGCCGCCGGCACCGAATCGCGTCCCCTGAATCTGAATCAGGGGCATCGGTGAGCCGGTTGCAATCCGCGGGGTTTTCGGATGCGGCGGTCTGGCCCGGATGGCCGCGGACCAAATAAACGCCGCCAGGCATCCGGACAGAATATGCATAAGCCAAAGGCGTGTCGGTCGGGATACCTGCTCCTGCATTGTGTCACTCCGCAAAATGAACCCGCATGCGATTCAGTAACTGACTCTGACAAACAGCCCCAGAATGGTCGCATCGCTGTGCGAGCCGGTCGGCTGGGATAGCCGCGTGGCGGCAAACACACTGTTGGCGACGCCCCCGATTTCATAATGTCCGGAACTTGGTGGTATGTGCAGCAGGCCGTTCAGCGGATAGGTGATGGTGGTGCCCACAAAAGTGCCCAGATAACCATCCCGATAACTGTGCTGGTTCACATCCAACCGTTTTTCATTATGTGTGAATGATACACTGACCGGCGAATAAATTGTCAGGCCGCCGGTATGCGGCACCACAACTACCGGGTTAAACCCGACCTCAAAATACTGGCCCGCGCCGGAAGTATAATAGCTTCCGTCGTAATCGAACCCGACCATCACAAACGGATGAAAGGCAAAGTCGTGCAGGAATCGGTCGTCGTTGAGACTTAGACGCAGCGAAATTTCCTGGCTGTCGGTCTGCCCGCGGCCAGTATCAACATTGCTGAGCGGATTGCCGCCGGGCACAAATATCTGATTCACCGGCGTGATAAAGTTGGTGTACGCCGTATCAAAGCGGACCAGATCCATAATGTCATACTGGTAACCGGCCGTCACATCCAGTTCAGTAAACGCGCTGGCTGGCACAAACCCCGTCTGGCCGCCGACGACGGCGGTGCCCGCGGCTCCCTGCGCCAGCCCATTGATATAGGGCGTCCGCACGTCATTGGAATAATCCGCAAATGTTCGCAGATACAGGCTTCCAAGATGTTTCACATTCCAGGAAAGCTCCGTAATATTCTGAATATTGAGGCGGTTGGGTGCCACATCATGATAGCGGAACCAGTAGTCGTTGAAATAGCCCAGCTGGCTCGTCAGCCGCAAGGGGGTCAGAAATCGGTGGTATGCGGCCAGAGTGTTCTTTGGCACAGCCACACTGCTGGTGCTGTTGGGGCCGAAGTAAAGCGTGGGCAGAGGCATCATGCCGTTATCCACGCCGGTGGCGGACAAAGACGTTGCGGAAAACAGCAAAGCTGCGCAGGATATGCCTTGAATCAGAGCAGATTGCCGCATCAGAGTCTCCATTGGGTCATGCCAGTTCCGCACCGCCTTTTGACCGGCCCACAGAATAGCGGCGCGATTCCTGCGTGGCAACGCCGGCACGTCTGGCAGGAATTAGCAGCCATTAATTCCACCAACGAACACACCAATCCCGCTGTAACAAGGCGGCGGAAAGATGATGATCGCCGGTTGAGTCGAGAGGCTCATTTCCGGTTCTGCCAGAGCGTGGTGGTGCAAGTTCCCTGCCCCACTGACCCCTTGTAGGCTAATCGCGATCAGGTGGCAGATTGCACAGCGTAATCAAGGATAGCCCGGACATTTGCCAGCGAATCCGGATGCCTTACCACTGCAGACCGATGGCCGGGCAAAAAGCCGATGACGCGGCCGCCCCAGGGTGTCACATTTTCATGGCATTGCGGAAATGTGCCGTTGGCCAGCGTGGTGGTCAACAGAACCGTTGCGGGGCAGGTTTGTTCAAGTTGAATATAAATTTCATCTTCAGGCAGTTCCATCGAGTGTAAATGGGGAATAAGTGGATGGTCGCATTTGCAGACATCTACTCTGTAAGGGGCAACCGGGTGCACGGACGGGGGCACCTGGTAGGGGTCGTTGGCACGAACCCAACGATAGCCGACAATGGCTCTCCACCAGGGCCAATGCCAGAAGGCGGCACTCCCGCCGTGAAGCAAAATCAAGGGCTTGCCCCGTTCCAGATAGCGCCGGACATTCCTTTCAGCCGCGCCGGCGACAAGTGCCGTTGTGCCGGTACCGGCGATGAAATTCAAGATTAAAAGCGAACAATTGTCCGCAAATGTAGAAGATTCGAGGCAAGGAAATGCATTTTCTTCAAAATGAAATGTGTAGTCGGCTTGGAGCGCCTCACGAAGCGCGGCACCGGGTCGGGCACCGAAATGATCATCGGCAAGAAAATAGATCATGAACTGCTCCATAAGCCGCCATGGGCCGAATGGGCCGACAGCGATTTTTGTTTAATACTATCCAGAGCAGCGCTTGCAGGCCAGACCATTACTTGGGCGGCAGCCAATGGGTGCCTGCGGTTGTGAATTTTGGTGTCCGAATCCGACAGTTTCAAGGTCCGCGAGGGTACTGGGGCTGGCGAGATTAATTTTTCGTATCTACGAATAGTGAAAATCTAAAATCTTTTTTGACTTCCGATAAAACATGTAGTAATCTTCACGTCGACAGGTCACCGTGCAACGACGGTTGCTCTGAGTCGGCGTTTGGCATTCAGGCATTGAATCCTGCGGACTGCGCAGCCTGGAGTGCGGAAAGCCGGGCCGAATCAAACCGCTGAATCGTTCAGTTTCACCTGTTGTTGTAAAAAATAGAATAAATTGCAATCGTCGCGAAGGGAATGGATTTCCACGCATATTTGCGATTAAATGGATTGACACATTTAGGTGTTTGAATGTATTGGCGATGTTTGTGTGTCGCGCGGTAGCGCGGCGCGATTTATACTTTTTTTCTGGAAGGAGACTTCACCATGCACGTTAAGAATAAACCGGTCCGAGTGATGGCTTTGCTGGCGGTCTGCGCCGGCGTAACGGGTCTGACCGGCGCGCATTGCGCCCGGGCAATTGCCCCGAGCGATCAGATCATTTACACCGTTGATCCTAACGCTGGTGGAACCTCGTTCCCGATTGGAAATCCGATTTATGCGGCCGTGGAGGTTGTGGCTTCCGACGGCAGCTCCGGTACGGGGAGTGTGGTGGGCAAGTACACTTCCAACGGCAATCTTTATTTTGAAGTTCTTACCGCCGCCCATGTGGTCGACAACGGCGCGCTGGTCAACGGCAATATCGGGTATGGTTCCCCGCAGCCGCCCAATGCGCTGGCCGCCCCAATGGATCCGTATCAAGTTGTCGCCACGGGAGGGAGCACCGGCAAGGAGGATATGGCCCTTCTTGCGGTAAACGTCGGCCCCACAACGAATATCATTGATTTGGGGTTCTATGGCTTAATGACGCCCCTGACAGTTACGCCTTACGCAGTGCCAAATCCCTATACGTCCCAATCGCTTGGATTCACGGAAATTGGTTATGGCCGCACAGGCACTGCCCAAAATTTCGCGGGCGTACCGGGCTACACGCAGACAATTCCGAGCGGAGGCACCAAAATGTTCCAGAACAACAAGGTGAATGCCATCACAACACCGACCAGCTGGGGGAGTTATACCTATCAGGGGGTGGAGTGGCTAAGCGTTGCACCAGCGAACAATAACGGAACTGGAACATCATTCGCCGGCGATTCCGGCGGCCCATATCTGATGTCCACCAACGCGGCGGACCAGGCCACGGTCAATGTTTACGGCCGGCCTGGTGGAACAGTGGCAATACCGATTACCACCAACGGCCTGTTCGCGATTCATACTGCGGGCTATTACAACGCGCCCAACATAAAAATGAATGCGTCGCTGAATCGCGGTGAACTGATTACCAACGCGGATCTGGGCTGGATTAACACCAATATCGGCAACACCACCCCGGTGCCTGAACCCGCTGCGCTTGCGCTGCTGACTGTTGGCGGGGTGATGCTGCTGTTGCGAAAGCGGCAGTTCAGCCAGCGATCCTAAGCCTGTCGGTCTTGCGTATTGCATGTATACGTCAACATGTGTTATGTGAAACTTCCGGAGTTTGATATGCAATGCCCAGCGACAATTTTCAAGTCCGTCGGATATTGGGCGCTTGGAAGCCTGCGCGTGGGGCCTGGATTCATGGTCGCCATACTTCTTCTGAGCTTCCTTTCCCTTCAGGGCTCTCTTTTGGCAGCCACCACTGCGGGGCCGACGAAAGGTGGCGACGATTTTAACACCACCAGCCTGGTCCCCACGACACCCATCAGCATCGGTCAGGGAACGACGGTGACACAATGCCCATGGATAAATACGGGTATGAATGCCTTTGTGGCGGCCAATCCAACCTGGGCCTACAGCTGGAGCACAACAGCATTGCCGGGGACTTTGGCTTACAGCAGCTATATCCCGTGGGCGGCCAATCAGCCCCCTATCACCCTTCCGGATGGCACGGTGAATCCGAGCAAATACAGCAATGCTGAACGGGGTGGCGCGAGTTTCATTACCACGTTTAATCCGCAGGGGGGCACCGCAGTAAATGGAATTGGCTTCATTCAAGCCTATCAGGAAACTTTTACGAATTTTGATCCCACCGCCAACGGCGGCAATGGTGCGCCCGTTAACAGCAGCGTAAGCTATGTAAAACTGGATAACGCCGCCGTTGCAAGCAATCCCTTTTATAACACTGGTTCCGGCGGCGGTTATATAGGCGCGGCCAACCAGGGTGCGACCAATCAGACTTGGATGGAAGACCGTCCCAACGACCCGGAACCAGCAGCCGCGGATGCGGCGGGAATTCCGGCGGCCACGGCGGCCGCCGCGGAAAATTTTATTGCCAACGTTCAGTTTCAGGTGGTTGTGGCCGTGGATACCGGTCCCAAGGCGGGGGGAGCTCAACATAACATAGTTTTGTACAACGGGTACTGGTGGGGCTATCAGTACAGCAGCACGGATACACCGGAACCAGCGGCACTCACGCTGCTGGGGCTTGGCGGGGCGATGCTGCTGATGCAGCGCCGCCGGCGATCCGTCTGATTCGGACTCTTCTTAGGCGCTTGCTGGTAAAATTCATCCCCCGGGCGAGAGAGCGCAAGCGCCGCGTTGCCTCCCGGCAGCGCGGTGAATTTTTTTTGGATTGCCGGAAATTTCACTGCTTGTGCCGGCTGGCTGTCGACGGATCGCTTTGACCGCTTCATCGCCGGGGATGCGCCTACATAAACATTTACGCCGTCCTGCGGAAGGAACCTTATGCCGTTTGCCTGATTCGATCGGCCTAATCGTGCCGCCATAATTGGTATTGGCGAGGTGATCGTTTGCAATCGGAGGATGTAATGGACATATTGAAAAACGCCTGTTCATGTCCTTGCAGCACGATGTTGCCGTTGGCGGCAATCGTCGGCATCGGTGTCTCTATATCGAATCTCGGGCAGCTAAGGGGGGATTCGGCGGACGTGATATTGCAGGCCGGCGAGCGCGGATTTGGACACTTTGATCAGAACGCGACCAATACCACGACGCGACCATCCAGTCGGGTCAGCTTTTTGGTCACACCTGCCATACAAGAGGTGTCCGCAATGGGGCCAGCGGCATGCGCCCCCACTTCAGTCGTTAATTCATTTAATTTTCTGCAAGCACAATACTATCTTTCCAGCCTGTACAGCGTCGGCGACCCATATTCGACCATCAGTCGTTTGGCTTCGGGAACATATATGGGAACTACTCCAGGCGTTGCGAATCCCAACTCGCAGACCGGTTATATTGGCGGCGGAACATTTCCAGAGAATTTCGTGCTGGGAAAGGAGAAATACCTGCAAAACATACCCGGTGGAATCACCGGACCAACCGGCCAGCATTATGCCATTCAAACAGTTGGGCAGGTTGCGGGTCAGTACAGCAGTCTGCAGGCGTACAACGGCACCGGCCAGCCATTCACTCAGGCTGTGAATGGCCCCTGGATGGGTGGCGTATCCAATCAAATTCCAAGTGCGCAGTTTATTTTCCAACAACTCAAGGCGAACGAGGATGTTGAGATGTTCTTTGCCTGGACCGATGCAAACGGCAGCAATCCGCGGCCAGGTCATGTGGTTACGCTGACCCAAATCAACTACAACCAGACACAAAATTCAGGAACCCTGAGTTTTGTGGCTCCAACGAACAGTATCAATGTTGGCACAAATGCGAACCCAATATATTCGTACGCGCATGGCACTGGTGACGCACCGGATATCACCAGTCTTACCCTCACCCAAATGCCCAATGGTTATCTCCGGTTCAGCTATGCGGGCGGCGCGGCGAACGTTTCCGCGGACGATAACAGTGGTGGTTCGGCCTACGGCATCGTCGTAGCCGCCATTGCCGAAAGTCCCATCCCAATTCCGGAACCGGCAAGCCTGTCGCTTCGCGCAATTGCCATGATTGGCTTCGCATTGCCGCGACGGAATATTTCACCGCGCTGTTCCTGTGAAAATTTCCTCCGACATGGGAACGCGCCCGGCATCTGACAGACAGTTGTCAGTGGCATACGACATTTCGAAGTTCTGCGCTGGTCACAGTCATTCGCCACCCGCGTCCATGCGGGAGAATGGAGTGTGATACATGAAATAATAACATCAATTGTGCGCGAGCCTGCGTGGATGCTTATCGCTAAACCGCCTGCGCTCGCGCAAGGGAGAACGGGGTTTTGTCACACACGCCAATGCGCGGGGACGTTCCCCGTGCAATTCGGCGCTGTGGATCGCCTTTCTTTTTAAGGATTGTTTTATGAAAACCACACTCATTACTTTATCCGTCGCCGCTGTCGCTTTACCGGCCGGCATCAGCATTGCCGCGCCAATCGGCGTGGGCGACCCGCCGGCCGGGACGCCACCCATCAGCATTGTCGTCACAGAGGCCAAAGCCAACAGCAGCATTATTATTACGGAAGGAACCGGAACATCATTCAACGCTGTGGTGGCCGTAGCCAGCGGGCCGGATGGCGTGCCGGAATATTCCACGGGTGGCATCTTCCTGCAGGCCGGGGATATTTACTGGCTTAATCCGACCGGCATTTTGCCCACTATTTCGGACATGATGCGCATATATCCTAGCGCGGGCAACACCGGCGACACTTTTTCCGTATTTTCCGCCAGCTATCCGGAAGACGGGCAGGAAGACCCCGCTTCCAAACCGCTCCCGGACAGTCCTTACGATGTCAATGCTCTGCCGGGCGGTCTGTTTCCGGTCAGTTCCGCGGGTACGGCCAATTATGCCAGCGTCCAGGAAAACGGTACCTACGTTTCGCCCGGGGGCAACGGAAGTGCCGGCAGTTTTACCTTCAACAGCGACCATGATGTCGTGCCCGAACCCGCCAGCATCGGGCTGATCGCCGCAGCGGGCGGAATGCTTCTGCTGTCCCGGCGTCGTCGGACGGTCTGAAAATAATCTTGGGAAACCACGCCTTTCCAGAGGGAGAGGAGAGTGTCACATCTTGTACCCGTGCGCCAGTCATCGGCCGCGATGAATTCCATGAATGCTGTATACCTGACATGAATGCTTATGCGACCACCGCAAAATCCGGCTGGTGTCTGAACATTTTATAAAATGGATTCTAAAACATGGCGCTGATGCATCATCCTGCCGCGCTATCCGAGATGCGTAAGATGTTATCGGCCATCTGAAAAATTCTACGGATCGGTCGCGGCCTTATTGCACATCGCCAAAATAGAGTAATATGCAATCGGCCTGCTGCCGGCCGATAGACGCAACTTCGCCCGCAGCCGCCTAAAATGTAACGTGCGGGCATGTGCCGGTTTTGGGACTCCGGAGGCAGCCGCAAAAGGACCATGGAAAAGGCGCGGCATGACAGATTGTGGACAAAGCTTTCATTCGACAGGCGTCAGCCGCCAAGGCGGCTTGAACCGGCATGGGTGGCAAATCCAATGAATGACCGAACGGCCTACGCACTCCACGCAATTTTGAACGACCATTACGAAATGGGTCGAATTTTACGATTCCGCCAGATTCGCAAGGGTACACAGGCGGAATGTTTCGAACTGCTGACCGCGGAACAGAATGAATTCCTGTTGTTTTTGTATCCGTCTGATTTTTCGCGGCGAGCCTTGTGCGACGCGGCACCGGTGATGGACCGTCTGGCTTCCGGCGGTTTTCCGGTTTCCCGACCCGTGGCCAGTCGGGATGGGGATACCGCAGGACGAAATGTGTATGCCATTGAAGGTCCGCAAGGTTCCCATTTTTTTGTGACCACTCTTGCTCCAGGACAAATGGTCACCGCCGCGGACTGGTCAAGTCATGACCTTAGCAATCTGGGGTTGCGGCTGGGCTGGTTGCACCGGACCATGCGCGACGCCTTCAATGCCGATACCGCCGCGGCGGGTGAAAATTTGTCCCCGGCTCGTCGGCAGGCACCGGTTCTGCGGCTGGCGGCGGCCCTGGAAAACGCCTCACCGCGTGGTCAACAGCTTCGTCAGATGCTTTCCGCCGCCGCGGTGGATCGTCTTTTGACCGATCTTGAAAAGTTGGAAAAGCTGCCAAATTCCGCTTTCGGCTATGTGCACGGCGCGATTTCACCCGAGGCGGTCCTTCTGGATCACGACCGGCATATTGCCAGCGTTGTGGACTGGGGAAATTTTTCCATTGGTCTGCCAGCGCAGGATGTGATCGACGCATTTGTGCACTGGTGCGTGCATAAAGATGGTGAAGTACGGGCCGAAGCGGCGCAAGCCCTGTTGCAGGCGTACATTTCTCTGGAAAAATTCCGCGGCGATCAATGGCATTCCGTGGTTATCGCGTGGTGTGCCCATCGGCTTTCGTCCGCCCTTTCTGGGCGCACCCATCTGCCCCGCGGTTTTGGGTCAATTCTCGAAAATCCACATTCTCTTTCCGCCACCCTGACTATTTGCCAGAGCAAGCTATAATCCATGGTCACATTGCGGCGTTGCGCAGGTCCGGTCGATTGGCAATGTCAGCCGTTGGCCGCCGTTGTGCCGCTGCCGCTTGAACCGCTGATGCGCCGGAATATCGCCCTGGAGTTCTGGGAGTCAGGAAATTCTTAGAAAAGCTGAGACTCATGGCAGAAAATATGTCCAGCACGCCCGTCGGCAGCAATCCAGAAACATGGGTTGATCGTTATGGCGATATTCTATATCGCTTTGCCTGCCAACGGCTAAATGATACGGCCACTGCCGAAGAACTGGTGCAGGAAACCTTCCTTGCGGCATTCCGAACCCGCGCCGGCTTCCGCGGCCAGTCGGCCGAATCGACCTGGCTTATGGGCATCCTGAAGCACAAAATTGTGGACCATCTGCGGAAATCGGGGCGCGAAAAATGCTTTTCTGATACGCCGGACGGAATCGTTGATTCCCTATTCAAATCCATTGGCCATCGGAAACGGCGGCCGCCAGCCTGGAACGGTGACCCCGCCCAGCTTATGGAAAACGAACAGTTTTTACAGGCCCTGCAAAATTGCATGGACGGTCTGCCCGCGGTCCAGCGCCAATCATTTGTGCTGCGGACTGTGGACGAACAAGCCGCCGACGATGTCTGTAAGGAGCTGGGCGTTACGCCGACCAACCTATGGGTACTGCTGCACCGCGCCCGTTTGCGGTTGCGCGAATGCCTGGAAGGCAAAGGATTTGATCGGCCAAAGGTTCGCCGGAATGTTTCGGAACCGGCCGGAGGCCAATCGTGACTCATATTCTGTCATGCAAACATTCGCTGGAGCTATCCGCCAAACAGACCGTCGCGGAACTCACGCGGGGCGAAAGGATATGGTTGCGCGTGCATCTGCTTGCCTGCGTTGCCTGCCGCCGCATTCGCAAACAAGTGGCCATTATTGAGCGCACACTGGTGCTGGCCCAGGATCGGGGCTTATGGCCGCCAAAAGCTGGTTCGATCTCACTTTCGGACACTTCCCGGCAGCGGATGAAGCTCGCCTTGGAACAGGCCGGAAAATCTGGTTGACGCATACTGGTGATCTGTCATGCCCCACGGGCTTTACAGGTTTTCCAGATTTGTCCGATTGGACCGACGGGAAGCCCGTCGATTCCCGATAGCCACGCGGTCTCGGAAAATAATTTCGTAAATCTGAAATTTGATCACTTCGCATCCCGGCGGCGTTGCGGTAAACTACAGGGCTTGCAAATTCGCGGATGGTTCGCGTTTGCATGGCTCTATCGTTCAGGAGTTGGTCATGATTTCCCGGCGCAAGACCCGGCAGGTAAAAGTTGGCAATGTTCTTATCGGTGGCGACGCCCCGGTTGCTGTTCAATCGATGACCAGCGGCTACACGCACGATATTGATGGCTGCGTGCGCGAGATCAACAAGCTTGCCGCTGCCGGCGCTGACATTGTCCGCGTCGCCGTTCCGGAGCGCAAGGACACCGAAGCGCTGAAGGAAATTTTAAAACAGGTGAAAGTTCCTGTGGTGGCCGACGTTCATTTTCATTTCCAGCGGGCCATGGAAGCCATAGAAGCCGGCGTGAGTAAAATTCGACTGAATCCCGGCAATATCAACGACCGTAAACAGGTGGAAGCGGTGATCGACGCCTGCAAAGAGCGCCAATTGCCCATTCGCATCGGTGTGAATGAAGGTTCCATTGTGGAACGCAAAGACAAACAGCGGCGGCTGAAAGAGCTTGGCGCGGTCTTCAGCGACAATCGGCATGGCCAAATGCTGGCGATTATGATTTCTAAACTCGAAGAATACCTTGATATTTTCTACGAGCGCAATTTTTACGATATTGTCATTTCGGCCAAATCGATTGATCCACTGCTGGTCATGGACGCCTATACGGAAATTTCCCGCCGGTTTGATCATCCCCTGCATCTGGGCGTCACCCATGCGGGGCCCAAGGAAACCGGAACCATCCGCAGCGTCGTGCCTCTGGGCACTCTGCTGGCCAACGGCATAGGCGATACCATCCGCATCAGCTATGCCAACGACCCGATTTACGAAGTCCAGGATGGCCTGGAACTGCTTTATGTATTGGGTTTGCGCACCCGCAAAGGCGCGGAACTTATCGCCTGCCCGACCTGTGGCCGCATTCAGGTGGATCTGTTCACGCTGGTGCAGGATGTGAATCGCAAGCTTAAGGAACAAATCACACTGCCGATCAAGGTTGCCGTGATGGGTTGCGTGGTGAACGGGCCGGGCGAATGCGAAGGCGCGGATGTGGCCATTTTTGCCGGCGACAAGCGCGGCATCATTTATGTGCAGGGCGAAAAGGTGGCCAATGTCCCGGAAGAAAAAATTCTCGACGCTCTGCTTGAACAATGCTCCAAGTTTCAGGACAAAGTTCTGCGCGGTGAGGCCCGCCTTGGCGAAAAAGTGGTCGATATTCTTCCGCCGGACCCCATTGGCGAAATAGGATCCGGCTACGCAAAAATCGCCGCAGAAAAGTCGCCCCAGAAAAATGCCGGTGTGGCGCTTCCGCTGGCGCCGCGCTGACGCGGCACGTGCTTCCTGGCGAGGCAAGCCTTGTTTATGGCGGCCGAAGTGCTCTGATAAAATCCAGATCCTCAGGTCATGGGATGAAACCAATACATGTTTGACAGCCTTTCCGATAAATTTTCGACACTGTTCCGCAATCTTTCCGGTCGAGGCAAGATAACGGAAGCCAATGTCCGCCAGGCCATGGAAGAAGTGCGCACCGCTCTTCTGGAAGCCGATGTACATGTGGAGGTGGTGGAAAATTTCTGCCGCCGAGTGACTGAACAGGCCGTCGGAACAGAGGTTCTTTCATCTGTTGAGCCTGGCCAGCAGATGATAAAAATCGTGTTCGATCAGCTCGTGGAACTGATGGGACCGGTTGATTCGAGCATCTTTTACGTTGACCCGCCACCCACCATCATCATGATGTGCGGACTTCAGGGGTCCGGCAAAACCACAACCTGCGGCAAACTGGCGATGTACCTGAAAAGCAAAGGAAAAAATCCGCTTCTGGTGGCGGCGGATACCCAGCGTCCGGCCGCGATCGATCAGCTTGCCACACTCGCCGGTCAGGTCGGTGTGCCGATTTACCGCGAGGAACCCGGTAATTCGCCGGTGCAGATTTGCCGCCGATCCATCGACTTTGCCCGCGGCAATGGCCGGGATGTGGTCATTCTGGATACCGCTGGCCGATTGCATATTGATGACGCGCTGATGGGCGAGCTTCGCCAGATCAATCTTTCGGTCAAGCCGCACCAGATTTTTCTGGTGGTGGATGCAATGGTCGGCCAGGATGCGGTCATTTCCGCGCGGGCTTTTAACAGCCAGCTTGAACTTGACGGCGTGATCCTGACCAAGTTCGATTCCGACACTCGCGGCGGCGCGGCCCTGAGCGTGAAGACTATCACCGGCAAGCCGATTAAATTTCTGGGTGTGGGCGAAAAGCTGACCATGTTGGAGGAATTCCATCCAGACCGCATCGCACAGCGCATGCTGGGAATGGGCGATGTGCTGACGCTGGTGGAAAAAGCCCAGCAGCAGTTTGACGCCCAGGAAGCCGCCAAAATGCAGGACAAAATCTCCAAGGCGACATTCACCTTGGATGATTTTCTGGGGCAGATGCGGTCTTTCCGGAAAATGGGACCAATGAAGCAATTGCTCGGTCTGCTGCCCGGTGTCGGATCGGCGCTTAAGGATGTGGATCTGCCTGAAGAGGAACTTGACCGCACCGAAGCCATTATTCAAAGCATGACCCGCCGCGAGCGGGAATTGCCTGATAATATTGATGGTTCACGCCGCCGGCGCATTGCCGCCGGTTCTGGAACCGACCCGCAGGATGTATCCCGGCTGATCAAGGGGTTCATGACCGCGCGGTCTGTGGCGCGAAAATTAAGCACCATGTCCACTGGTCAGCGAATGGCCATGATGCGCGGCATGGGTGATGGGGGCATTCCCGGCATGACCGGCATGGGATCCATGGGCGACGCGAGTCCGGGCAAAGTGCACCGCCTGTCTCCTGAACAAAAGCGAAAACTTCGCGACAAACGCCGCCGTGGGAAATAGACACGAGTTATGTCGCGCCGCCTTCGCGCGTAAAGCGTTGTTCCAACGGTTTGCGGACTTCAGCGTCTGGTGCCCCCGAACTGGAATATTCCAGAGCTTTGGAATTTTTATAAACGCGCGACTCAATGCGTTCCAACCATTGTCTTGCTCTGATATGCCGGGGCTGAAAATGCAGACACGTTTCCAGTGCCTGCACGGCACGCTCAAATTTATTCAAACGAATCAAGGCCAGCCCCAGATCGAAGTGGGCCGCAGGGAAGCAGTGCATCAAACCCACCGCACGCAATGCGGATTCGGCCGCCGCGTGCCAGCGCCGCATCGCCAGACAGCAGCGAGCCATACCCTCGTGTGCAATCGGGCTGTCACCATCAATATCCAGAGCCTTGGAAAAAGCCCGCCTCGCCGAACGCCACATCCGGCGTTTCGCGTAGGCAGCCCCCAGGGCGCAGTGCAGGCCCGGCAGACGGGGATTTGATTTTTCAGCAATTCGAAGATGGTCCAGCGCCCTGGCGGGCCGCCCTTCCGCGAACAAAAGGGAACCGAGCAACATGTGGGCCGCCGGGCTGGAGGCGTGGCCCTCAATCAGAGCCTCGACAATTGGCCGGGCGGCAGCATTTCGCCCCAGACGCTGGAGGCATTGCGCCAGCAGCAGTCGAATCCGCGGGCGATCTGGAATTTCCGCCGCAAGCTTTTCCAGCAAAGGCATCGCAGCCGCCGGATTTCCGGCCGCCATATGTGTGATGGCCAGATTATACTGAATTTCCTGCGCGGCAATTTTTACGGCTTTGGCCTGGTCGTCGTCAAGCGGGGCCAGATAACCCAACGCCACCAACTGATCCACAGCCTCCTGCGCCTCCAGCGGATCGCGCCTCCGGTCGGCCGGGTGCAGGCCCGCGTCACCAGGAACAGATTCCCATGATTCAATACGATCTATGGTCGGCAGGGAATCAAAGGCCTGGCCCAACACTTTACCGTCCATATCCCGCCCTATAGGCAAACCGAAAAGCGTCAGAATGGTGGGCGCAATATCCAGAATTCCCGCCCCATAAATTCTCTCATCTTTTTTTATACCGGGGCCCGCCAGACAGAACATGCCAAATGGCCTGTGGCAGACCGTCGGTCCGGAAGGCTCATCGGGGATTCCTCGAGGCCGCAGATGGTCGCTGTGGAAGCCGTGATCCGAGACCACCATAATATGGGCGTCCGGTCCAGCCAGACCGATCAGTCGGGCCAGCATCATGTCGTGAAACTGATAGGCTCTTTCCACGACATGACGATACAACTGAAAATCATGGTCGGCCACCTCCTCGAGTTTCGGCGGATGAAAGGGCATGAACGCGTGCGATAAATGATCAATCGCATCGAAATAAACGGCAGAAAACTCCCACTCCTGATTTTCCATCAGCCAGGTTGCGGCGGCCTGCACACTGATGCTTTCCGCCAGCATCCGTGCCAGTGTCGAAAGATGTTTATCGGAAGACTGGTCGACTTCCGCGGCGCGGGGCACGAACGGAAGGATCATCTCCGGATCAATTTCGCCCGGGTGCACGCGCAAGCCGGCCAAATGTTGCTCCAGTTCCGGAGGAAACAGAGTCCCCGGCTTTATCGGCCAGGGCTGCCCAAGCGGGGCCGATGCCTTCTGGAACATTTCACTGACGCATGATCCGCGGATGGGTTCGGCCGGGTGGCCCGCATACCAGCCCACGACCTGCGAATTCAGCCCGCACTGTGAAAGCATATTCCATAACGCCTTGCACCGCCGCGACGTACTGGTAAAAGGGCGAATATGGCGGTTATCCGGATCCGGTTCAACAAAGCCCAAAATGCCATGCTTGTCCGGACGTTTGCCGGTCGCGATCGAATTCCAGAGCATGGGCGAAATAATCGGTTCCATGCTGGCCAGATTGCCCATGACTCCACGACCGATCAGTTGATTAAGCGCCGGCATGGCTCCGCGGTCCAGCAATGGATTCATCACCTGCCAGTCGGCGGAATCCCAGCCCACAAAAAGAACTTTGCGTGCGATGCGTGTGGCCATGAAACCGCCCCTGCTGTCTTCAATCAATCATCCGCTGGCCGCCGACCAAATCGGAAGGCACCTGACCGCATCGGACAATACCTGTTCATTATTCAGGCTGCGCAAAGATCGTGTTAATCCGACATGAGAAATCACTGGCAGAGCCAGCAAGCGCTCAGAATTGTGGCCGATGCTGTTGATCTGTTAACCCGGCGCTTCTGCGTCTTTAACCAAACATTCTGACAATATTTTCAAACTCTTTAAATGAACTCAACACGCCGCCGATAACATTTCAAGTGTCGATTGCGGGCGCACCGCGGTACGTTGCGTCGCGATCGAAAGCGGATAGGACCGCTGCGGAAGATCACGCGGTCAGGCTTTAACAGGAGAACAGCGTCATGAGATTCAATCCATCGGTGAAATTAAAAAAAGACGACGTGCGGGTTTCGTCGGCCATCGTCGGCATCGCCGCCGGATGCGCCTTTATCGGTATCGGCGTGCCGACCTGCCGCGCGACCATTCTTTCCCCGCAGCATGTGGTGGTGGTCATTGAGGAAAATCATTCCTACAGCCAGATTATCGGCGATGTCACGGATGCGCCGTACATCAATAATACGCTTGTTGGACAGGGCGGTCTGCTTTATAGCGGATCTTATTCGCCGGAACATCCGAGCCAGCCTAATTATCTGGACCTTTTTTCGGGCAGCAACCAGGGCATCACGGGCGATTATCTTCCGTCCGCACCACAATACACCGAACCGCTGGCGAACGCTGCGAATCTTGGCGCGCAGCTGCTTAATTCCGGTCATACGTTTCACGAATACAATCAAAGCTATTCGCCAATTGACAACACGTCCAGCTATAATCAGGCGAGCTACAACGCCTATAGCGGCATCAGCGGTGCAACATCCGCGCAATTAAGCGACACTTATGTCCGCAAGCACAACGCGGTAGTGAATTGGGTTAATCCGAATCTGACGGCGGTATCCGGCAATCTGCTGCCGCTATCAACCATGAGTGGCTTTAGCGAATTTCCCACCACCGCCAGCGGCTATGCCAGCCTGCCCACGGTGTCGTTTGTGATTCCCAACCTTGAAAATGACATGCACAACGGCAGTATTGCGACCGGGGATGCCTGGCTGCAACAAAATCTGAGCGGTTATCTTCAATGGGCCAAAACCAACGACAGCCTGCTTCTGGTCACCTGGGATGAAAACAACTATACCCTGCCGGACAGCAACCATATCGCCACCATCATTAATGGCGATCCATCGCTTTTTGTCGCTGGTAATTCTCAACAGGTCTTCAACAGCTACAGCGTATTAAGGACACTGGAGGACATGTACGGTCTGGGCTATGCCGGCAATGCCTCAACTTCGCCAGACCTGGCAACCAATGCCGCAGGCCAGTTGATCGCAACGCCCGAACCCGCGTCGCTGGCAATCTGCCTGATCGGCATGATTGCGATTTTTCTTCCAGTGCGCCGCCAGAGCAACTCGCCGCGTCAAGCCGCGAAATCCGCGCTGTTATCGTAATGTCGTTCCAGTTAGCCATTTATCAGGAGATTGTTCATGAATAAGACACACAAAAGTCAAGCGGCGCAGCGCCGCAAAGCCCACAACGCCCAATCCATCGGATTGGACGCAAGACTGACAGCCTACGCCGCCGCCGGCATTTCCATGCTCGCCGCAGGGGCGGCACACGGCAATCCGCAATATACATACCTGGCCGCCCCTATGACGACGCTTACGCCGGGCGGCGAAGCATTCATCAACTACGGCGGAAAGGCCGCCTTTCTCGGCATGATGACTTCGCTCAACCGAATCAGCGGCGACGCAAGCGTCACTTTTTCCGGCATGACGCCGGGCATTGATACCGTGACTGTGGCCGCATCTGCCCATGGTGGCGCAACGTCTACACTGGAATTCCTTGCAAAGGGAACTGAAGTGGGCGGCACGGGCAACACTTTTGTGTTTGGCAGCGGCGGCTACAACAGTACCAATGTGGTCAAGGCGGGCAACCATGAAATTCTGTATACTGGTTTGCGTGCGGCAGACAACGGAAAGGATTTTTACGGCTGGGCCGCGTTTTCGTTCAACACCACCACCGAGCCGGCCACCAATCTTGTTGACTTTAACAGCAAGCTGCTTGGCTACGCATTTGAATCATCGCCGAATACACCAATCGCCGTTGGCGACACCGGCGGATCTCCCCTTGTTCCAAGCGCCGCATCGACGCCCGAACCGGCATCGCTGGTTCTAATGGCCATGGGCGCCGTTGGCATATTGGCTTGGCGAAAACGCCAGGTCGTTGCAAAATGATCCCGGTAATTCATCCGTGCCCGCAAGCGAAGCAAAGATCGACCGCCCCTTTGACGGCGGCGGTCCATTTATTTTCAGCCGTTGCGATGTCCCTCGATCCGATTTTCCCGGGTGTTCAACGGATATTTGATGCAATCAATGAATCACATCGTGTTGGTGTCCGGACTGCCGCGATCTGGCACTTCTCTGATGATGCAAATGCTTCATGCCGGCGGCATGCCCGTATTGACAGACGAGCGTCGGCCGCCTGATTTGGCGAATCCACGCGGCTATTTCGAGTTTGAAGCCGTCAAGCATACCAGACAGAATGCGGCGTGGATTCAGCAGGCCGCCGGCAAAGCGGTGAAGGTCATTTATCGCCTGCTTTACGATCTGCCGGAAGATCAGCCGTTACGCGTTATTTTCATGCGACGGAATTTATCGCAGGTGGTAGCCTCGCAACAGGCGATGCTGGGACGACCTCCCGGGTCGGTCGCTGAAAATCACCGCCTGATAACCATTTTTCAGCGTGAATTGGCGCAGCTTGACGGTTGGCTCACAACCCGGCCGCAAATCAGTGTGCTGAATGTCGCGCATGAAAGACTGATGGCCCATCCGGAGGTCGTCGTCAAGGAAATAGGCACTTTTCTGACTCAGTCGCTGGACATGGCGGCAATGCAAAAGGCCATTCAGCCAGCGTTGTACCGGCAGCGGCACATCTGAATCGCGTAATTATATTGTCTTATATGGCTCTTTTGGCTAGGCCATTTACTCCAGTCGCAACCGCGAATCTGATAAATCCAGACAGTACATCAACTGATTGTAATCGTAGCGTGGAATCGGGTGTGAATTGCCGGAAAAGGACGCCGAACAGGTCCCCTGAAAATAAATAATACGGCCGTTTTCCTGATCAAAAAACGGGTTCTGGGTCGGATTGTAAAATGAATAATCCGGATGCGTGGCAATTTTATGTGCCAGCCGCCACGGCCCGGTCGGCTGCGCCGCAATTGCCAGCCAGATTTCCCCCAGGACCGAGGCTCCTCCATGCTGCACCGCGATCATGATCCAGCGCTTCAAAAAAGGGTTCCAGAAAAATGAGCCGTTCTGGATTGTAATCGGCTGATGGCTTTGTGCATCCATAAGTTGAAAATGCGCGTCGGCCGGTTGCAGCAGGCCGGACGAAATTAATTCCCGCTCGTGGTTAGAACTCAGCGGAGGCGTATTGAGTTTCCATGCCCAGACCACTCGACCGGCCGAATTTCGCTCCACCATGGATTTGCGACCCGCATACCGCGTACCGGGAGCCAGACAGGTAAAGGCCTCATATTGGCCGCTGTCCGCCAGCGCATGCAGCGCAGCGGCCGCCCGAGCAGTTGGAAATTGCGGCGAAAACAGCCGGTATTCACGCCCGTTTTCCCGGTACGCGGCCGGATGGCCGATTGGAAATCGCCACTGTTCCTTCGGCTGATACACATGATATTTCTCAAATTCGCCGGCTTTCTGATTCCAGACCGCCAGGCCCTGCTCATATATCTTTCCCATTCCCTTGCGCCTGGTATACCGTGCGACAAGTCGCAGAGTCCCGTTCCGGTCGGGAACCGTGGTAAGTCCATCAAGCCAAACTACACCGCCCGGTTCATCAGGCAAAGGGCACATCGCCCGGCAGAAACCGGACGAATCGGTAAAGTATCGAAGGTTAATGCCTGCAGCCGGATTCAGCCCCCCGTGTCCGGGAAGGTCGGATACCGCGCCGGAGGTCCGGAAATTCCCCAACGGGTATCCTGGGCGAGCGGTATCGCCCCATATCCAGAAAATTCGCCCGTTGTATACCGTTGCCAGGCATGAATCCTGCCCCATAACCTGCCCGTTAAGCAAGGGCGCGTCAATAGGCGGATGAACCCCCAACCGCAGACTGTCGGCGTAAATGCCTTCACCGGTTATGCGGTAAATCCTCTGCGCGACGTTTATCCGATGCATTGATATATGTGCGATTGAATCGGGTTTCACGTCCAGCCCGACGCCGCTGTAGCCGAAGCCGTCACTGGGAAAAGTGTAACCGGGACTGGAAACAAAAAAATAGACGTGGCGATTCATAAAACCCGGATCTGCAATCGCGGCGTAGCCCGCGCTGTCTGTTACATATCGCACCTGGTTCACCGTGCGCAATTCCACCAGGGGAATGCCGCGCCCGGTCTGGGCATCCACCACATGAATGCCGAACAATCCTGTCGCCGGCGCGACAGCTTGTTTATTTCCCGTGGGTGCCGCAACGCCATATACAACCGGAGTCGTCACCAGTGCCCCGGCCGCCACCGCTAACCCGCTGGCCAGCATTTCCCGACGATTTATTGTTGTCATATTCTTTGTCCCTGTTGAGGCCAACCAGGCGCACAATCTGTGCCAACCTCTGCCTGCTGCCAGCGCATCAGACACTTCCGGTGGCGATATCCCGCAATGAGCGAACCTGCAAGCGTGACCGAAACTCATCCCAAGTCAATCGTTTGGCTGGTCTGACAAATATCACCGTCGAATGCCCGGCAGCCAGATGAAAAAAATTGTCTGAATATTCGGCATCGCAGTCTTTCAGAGATAACCACATCCATAAGGCGGGTTTCCGAGCGATCAGGATAACGCGAAATCTGTCAGTTAAAGCCACCAAATGGATGACTACCTTCGGATCGCGTAACGCCAGTTCTTTCGGCGCGACAAAAAAGCTGCAGTTTTCCGACACAGTCTTGCCATTGACTCGCACCGATGTCCATATCAGGAGATTATTCATACTCGTATGACCCGGCAGAGCGGAATAATTCAGTTGGTGGCATAGGCGGCTCTCCCGCGGTGAAAGGAGAATGGCCATATTTCCCCGATCCAGCACTTCGCCATCCAGATTACTGGTATGCCAAACAAGGTCGCCATGAACCGGTTCCAGGCGATCGCTGGTTACCCATATTTCCATCGCGCCGGTTTTGGCATCTTGTCTGCCACTGACCAGTACGGGTGCAAAGAACCTTCTGGCGGCATACATAAGCGCCTTCCAGCGATGATACCAGTCGATCATGGACCAGGTCGGACCGGGCCAACTGTCGTTCAACTGCCAAATCAGACTCGCCATGCTGCGGGGCATGCTTCGCCGCCAGTGTTCCACTCCGTAACCCACCACGTAGGCCTGCATGATTTGCGTCAACCAGATCGCCGATTCAAAATCCCGCGGCGTGGGTCCGAAATAGCGATTAACATATTGCATCATGCCGTCGATACCCACGCGCCCCCATGACCGCTCATGATACACCATCACCTTGCTGTAAATGCTTTTACGGTCGGAAGGTGATGTGTAAGCGTGAACGGTCATCGGTGACGGGAATGACTGAATCCCGAATTCAGAAATAAATCCATCTTTTGCGGCAAAACTTTTGTGCGGATATACAACATGCCATGCGCCCCAGTAATGAAGATCGTTGTGGCCGCCAGGGTCGCCACTGCCCGATTCATAGCTGGCGCCTGGCAATTCGCGGCGTACAATTCCTCCAATGGTCGTCTGAAAAAGAAGATTGAAGCCCTTGAACCAGAATATTTCATTGTTTCCGCTCCAAAGAGCAATACAGGGATGATGGCGGTTCAGACGAACCTGTTCCTGAACTTCCCGTCGGACATTCTCCATCCACGCGGCGTCAAAGACCGGATAAAAATGATTGGCAAACTTGAACTCAAACAATACCAGAATTCCCATTTCGTCGCAGGCATCAAATAGCGCCTGTGGTTCGTAATATCCGCCCCCCCAGAAACGGAGTGCGTTAAAGTGGCAATCGCGGGCGTCCCGTACAAAGCGCCGCAGAATGTCCGGCGTTACCCGTGACGGAATATTATCCGCTGGTATCCAGTCCGCCCCTTTGCAAAAAAATGGTACACCATTGACTTCCAACTGGCCTGAATGGTTTGCCGTTTTATCAATATACCGTATGGTTCTCAACCCGATGCGGCGTTCCGCTCTATCCAAGGTTGTTTTTCCCGAATCCCGCAATTCAATTTCAATGGTATAAAGCGGATGTGGCCCCATCCCGTTGGGCCACCATATTTCGGGCGCAGGTATGTGCAGACTCAGCGTGCCTTGCCGCCGGATTATGGCCGTGTGGCCGGCGGTTATCTGTCGGCCGTTAAACAATACAGAAACATGCGCGTCCAATCCGGCGTTGGAAATTCCCTCTGTGACGATGCCGACGGTAAGCTTCGCCACTATTGGGTCCTGTATATTTTGCTCGACCTTAACATCTGCAATCCGACAATCGAATCCGACCAGTTCAATGGGCTTCCAGATTCCGCAGGTCAACAATGGCCGACACCAGTCCCACCCCCACATATATGGGGCCTTGCGCACCCAGCTTTGCGTTGCCTTTAGCATGACGCCATGTCTGGCCTTATACGCGGCTGCGCGTGCCGCGGCATACGGGCCCAGTGGGGCAAATTCAATGGTGATGCTGTTTTCGCCGGCTTTGACGATCCCTTTCACATCAAACCGCCAGGTGCGATACATATTGTCCGCGCTCCCCGCCAATACCCCGTTAATCCGTACGCTGGCAAGCGTATCCAACCCGTGGCAAACCAGTTGGACATGCTTTTTTGCAAGTAAATCCGGCCCTGCATGAAACGTTCGCCGATAAATCCAGGTTGCCCGCGCGGCCCACTGAACATCACTATTCTGATCACGAAAAAAGGGATCAGGAATTGTTCCGTTATTCAACAGGTCGGCGTACTGGCTGCCTGGCACCGCAGCGGGCAGGACCGCGGGCTTGCCCTTCTGCTGCATTGTCCAGCTATTGCCGCCCAGATCCAGCGAAATTCCTGGCTTTACGTGCGCCGATGCCGTCAGGTCGGTCGACGAGTTATGATTTACAGCGGGAGCCGCCGCGACAATGCCGGCCGCGATTGTCAGAAAATCGCGTCGATGATATGGGCTGGCGTCTGCGGGGTGCCCGTTCTTGTGATTGACCATCGGCGCGTATCTCCAAAAACCGGGAATCCAGTCGAGCGGGTGCAACGCATTGTCGCAAATCCCGCCTTCATCAGATGCTTAATGGCGATCCGGAGAAAATATTTCTCCACGCGCGCCGGCGCAACTCGTCTGTCGCAAAAAGACACCGCAGGTGTGCCACCTCGGCCTGATCGCGGTTCCAGCCGGTCGGGGCGGGCCAGTTTGCCACGGCCGAACAGGTAGCGGCCCGTTCCAAACTATGCGCGTCGCGGGCAAGCTTCTAATGGGCGGCCGCACTGCAGCCGGAAATAGCGACTTTGGTGCGCCGCACCAAATATCAGGGGGTTAAAACCAGCCCCGACGGTGGACGATCCGCCGCATCGCTCCCCCAACTCTTGTTCGGCCGCGAACCCATCTTAAAGTGCAATTCGCCGCCACGAAGAATTTCAGAATGATGAATCCAGGATCGGGTCAATGGCTTGCCATTCAATTCGGCGGATTTAATGTAGACATTCGTATCCGAATTGTTGTCCGCGATAATTGCAAACGTTGTTCCGGCATGCGGCATGCGAATGGCGGCCCGGTTCACCAGTGGACTGCCGATGACATAAACTCCATTGGCGGGATTGACCGGATAAAAACCCAACGCGCCGAATACAAAACAGCTGGATGTCTGTCCGCAGTCGTCGTTGCCCGGAATGCCGGCGGGCGTATTATTGTACAATGCCAGCATGCGCCGCACCCAATACTGCGTTTTCCAGGCCGCGCCGGCGAATGAATACAAATACGGAATATGGTTGCTTGGTTCATTCGCCTGCGCGTCTTGTCCGATCATTCCGCTAATATCCGGCGGTGAGTTGTAGGTTCTGGATGGCGCGGTAAAAAGAGCATCAAGTTTTGCGACAAAGGCCGCATCCCCACCGTACAGACCAATTAAGCCGCGCACATCCTGGGTAACATTAAATGTCGCCTGCCAGGCGTCGGATTCGGTGTAATCACTCCAATATTCCCGATCGGGTTCAAATGGTTCCCGCCATTTCCCGTTTTGCAGCCTGCCTCGCATAAAGCCTGTGGCGGGATCAAACAAATTCCGATAGTTGCGACCATAACCGTAAAACAAGCGGGCGTCATCCGCTTTTCCAAGCAATTCAGCCATCGCACCCACGCACCAGTAATCGTAGGCCATGTCTAATGTCGCCGAGACTGCGGATTTTCGTGGCCCCGAATGGATGTAACCGTGTTCCCTGAAGGATTCCTGCAACTTCCTTCGACCGGTAAAAGCATCACCCCGCATGGCGGTATCATACATTGCAGCATAAGCCGCGGATGCATCAAAGCCGCGAAATCCGCGCACATAGGCTCCCAGAATCATGGCCACCACATGAAATCCGGCCATGCACCAGGTTTCATTTCCCCACAGCGGCCAGACCGGCAGCGAATGAGCGTCAAGTTGCCTGTAAGCCATCAGAAGCGTCTGGATCATTTCGTTGGTGCGCTCGGGTTGCGCCAGCATCAGCAGCGGAAACTCACTGCGATAAATATCCCAGATGGAAAATGTCGTGTAATTGTTAAACCCGGGACCGGGGTGATTCCGGTGGTCTTCTCCACGAAAGGTTCCATCCGCATCGTTAAACGTGGCAGGTGAAACCATGCAATGATAGCACCCGCTATAGAATGCTTCCTCCAATGCCGGATTGAACAATTCAGCTTGAATGCCTTCCAGCGCCTCATTCCATGCGCGGGCGGTCTTGTGCCTTACCGTGTCGAAGTTCCAATGGGGAATTTCGGCATTAAGATTTTTTCGCGCCCCCTCAATTCCCGTACACGAAATTCCCACCCGCACCAGCAGTGGTTCGCGGGATGGTGCGTGACGGAAAATGGCCTTTATCTGTACGCCGGTGAAATGGCGCTTCAGTGGCGGGTGGTGTTCCGTCCTGTGTCCGTCTACTGACACCTCGTAGCCGACTACAGGCTGACTGAACTCCATAACAAAATAAACCTGCTTATCCGCGGCCCAGCCGTGTGTGCTGCGCACACCACTGATGGTCATCTGACTTTCAATGTTCAACTCCGCGTGATACACCTTGCAGCCAAGGCCATGCACCAAATCCAGCAGGACGCCCCGCCGCATATGTGCCGCCATCGCGATATAGGTATACCGGTGCATGCCGCACCGCGTGGTGGCGGTTAATTCGGCATTGACACGCGGCGTCTGCAGATACACGCGATAGTAGCCCGCCTGCATCGTTTCATCCCGGTGCGAGAATCGCGACGCATATCCCCGTGAGGCATGCCGACTGACCCATCCTGATTTCCTCCCCAGCGCTTGAATTTGCGACTGATGCTGCTTCCCTGGAACATGCGCGTCCCAGCCCCAGTTGGCACCTTCAACCACCGGCATCAATAATACGTCGCCCAGATCCATTGCGCCGGTTCCGGATAAATGCGTATGACTGAAACCTTTTACAACGTTGTCCGAATCGTGGTAACCGGAGCAGTGGTCCCAGCCATATTCGCTATACCAGCCGATCCATTTTATCTCCGGCGGACCGGCGGTATCCGGACTAAGCTGCACCAGCCCAAAGGGGGCCGTTGCTCCGGGGAATGTGTGTCCATGCCAGCCCGTGCCAATACGCGACCGAACATAGCTCACCGGCCCCACGTCGGAAACCATGCCGCTGGTACCTGACCGCACGTCAGTTTTTGGCTCCGGGGCAGACGCGGTTCGATCTGCGTTAATGAACGTCAGCCCGCTGCCATATATGGCGGCCGATGCAATGACTTTTAGAAAATCCCGTCGCCGCGGCACCAGTTCATGTGAGCAACCGTTGAAACGTCCCGATTCACCGGATCCGGACATAATTGCTCCTTCATAGATGAAAGGACAATCAGATTGTATATAGCATACCGCTTCCGGATTCAATCGTCCGCTGCCATGATCGATTTGACCGCAATATGCCCGCGAATTTTAATAGCCTCCGATGGCTGCCGGCGGTATTTCCGCAAGCAATCCGCATCTGACGGGCGCAATAATTTCACAATCATTTTTAGCGACGCTCGATCGCGCCGCGTCAGCCGCTGTTCCGGCTCAGGCGACACATGGCAATGTGCCCGCCAAAACCCTGTGCAATGGTGACTGACTCTCCCTCTGCGGGCAGCGCCGCGCCATTAAGGGTGCGACACTGCTGGTGGCAAACCGCCGATAGCGCCAACCCGACCAGACCTGACGCACCCAGGCTGTGCCCCAGCCACGCCTTGTGCGAAAAAATCGGCACGTCACCGCAGCAGGACCGAATCACGCGAAGTTCCACCTGGTCGTGGGCGGTTCCCGCGGCATGGGCGTGCACAAATGCCACACCTGCGTCGCCCGCCGCCCGCCAGGAAGGCTCCGCCAGTATTGACCGCATCCCCGCCCCCAGCCGATTCCCCTGTGGATCAGCTCCCACCAGGTACATCCCCTCCGCGCCGGCCCAAGTGGCCACAATTTTCTCCGAGTCCCGGGGCGGCTTTTCCAAGCCAAGCAGCAAGGCCGCCCCTGCCTGCGACACTATAAATCCATTCCCATCTGCAGAAAATGGCCGACACTGCCGATGGCCATCCGCCTGCGCGGCAGCCAGCACACCCAGATTCTTATAGCACCCCTCAAACAAGGGATGACACGAAGAATCGGCCGCCACAACCACTGCCCGTCGGCATTCGCCCGTTCGCAATGCCGCCACCGCGCGATGCACCGCCATCAGGGACCCAGCACATGCGGCAACGGTCGTGTGCACCTGACCGCATAGCCCAAATGCCGCGCGAACCGTCGCACCCAGCGCGCCCGCACCCATGACGATATGCCACGCCAGGTCCTCCCCAAGCGGTGGATGGCCCTCCCGATGGATCTGTTCAATGGCGGCCAGCCACGAAATCGCCGGTCCCTTGCTGGTTGCGACAAAAACCGCCGTCTGGGGATCTCGCAACGCCTCGGCCGTCCAGTGCGCATCTTCGGTGGCCGCAAGCAGCGCGCCAAGTCCAAGCAGAATGGATCGGTCCAGCACGGCCGGCAACTGATATGTTGAAGGTTTCAACCGGGTAATATGCGCGACCGCGGGCGCAAGAAATTCCTCCGGCACATGACCCGCGTCGCATACCCTGCGGCCGTTTTCAATGGCCGCAAAAGTTTCCAAAGGCGACCGGCCCAGCGGGGTAATCAATCCCAAGCCATGAATATAGACAGGTGAATGCACCGCCGCAGCCTTATGAACAATGCTCAGGAACGCTGCGGGCCGGGCGGCGCGGGTGCGTGGCCATGCGGGAATCAGCCACGGCTGCCAGCCATTTCCTGATCCACGGCCACTTCACGTTCATGCAGAATTGGAATGTTGAATTTTCCAGTATGGCTGACGCGCGATATCAGCGGCTTATCCGAAGCCGGTTGAACCGGACCTTGTTCATACGATTGCCATTCCAGCCCAAGATCGCGCACCATCTGATGATCCATTTCCGGTTTGCGGCCATACGTGGTCAGATAATTGCCTATCATCGTGCTGTCCGCACCGGCAAAAAACATCCAGCTTTGCATATCCCGCAAACAGACTTCGCGCCCACCCGCAACCTTCAGTTCCACGCCCGGATAAATAAAGCGGCAAATACTGATAATTTTCAGGCATTCCATGGGAGGCAACTTCGGCTGGCTGGCCAGCGGAGTGCCCGGAATTGCATTGAGAAAATTCAGCGGCATCACATCCACACCAATATCGCGAAGTGTGAAAATCATGTCCAGCCGGTCCGACCAGACCTCGCCCATGCCGAATATCCCGCCCGAACAGAGCGACAATCCCGCCTCCTTGGCCACGCGCAACGTATTCAACCGTTCTGAATAGGGATGGGTCGATACAATTTGCGGATAAAATTTTTCGCTTGATTCCAGATTGTGATTCACGCGCCGCACACCGTTGTCAAATAAAAATCGGGCGGTTTCCGGCGTCAGGGCGCCAAGCGTGGCGCAGGCTCGCGTTTTTCCCTCTTTGGCGATTTTCTGCAGCATTGGCCCAAGCCAGTTTTCCAACTCGCCCCGGGTCGGGCCACGCCCGGAATTTACGATGCCAAAGCTGTCCGCGCCCACCGCCCCGGCGTGCATGGCGGAATCCAGCACCTGTTGGTCGGTGAGTTTGCTCTGGCCTTCAATCGCGGTCTGATAATGAGATGACTGCGCACAAAATTTACAGTCTTCTGAACAGCCGCCCACCTTGGCCGCCACAATCGCGCAAAATCGAATATTGCGGCCCTTAAATTGAATCCGAATCTTATTAGCCCAGTAAAACAGATCGTACACATCATCGCCGGTCACCGCTATTAGTGACGCGGCCTGCTCCCGCGAAAGGAGCCGGCCGGCGAGAACTTTTTCAGCTAAATCGCGGACTGTATCCAGCACGAATTGATCCTTTCTTTTGGTTCGCGAACCAAAATGTGGCCCACGCTCCAGATGGTTCCGCCGCTTTACACAGACCCGACCGGCAGACCATTCGCTGCCTGCGGGCACCAGCCGCTCCCAGGCAGCTCCGGCCAAATCCGGCGGCCCGGCTCCGCACTCACAAGATTCAGTGAAGCCGCGGTGCCTTGAACGCCCGATTCAGATTTTCCGCATTCACCAGCACCAGGCGATTACCGTTCAGGCTGTAAATCAGCATCAGTCCGTCGCGGTTATCAATCACATTCAGAATTTCCACGTTGCCGAAAGCAACGCTGGAAGTCAGAAGCGAAATATCCGAACCGGTGGCCAGCACATCGCCATAGGCCGGCTTGCGGGCGCTGTCATTAAGCACCAGAAGGGCAAGCACCAGTGCGGTAACGGTCAGAAATCCGATAATGATGGAATTGCTTTTCATGGAACAAGACTCCAATACACTTTTCTGTCTGTCAGCGGCGGCCTGTTAGTCCGCGGCAATCCGCGGGGCAGGCGACGCAACAACCGTTGGGGGATTTATCGCATCCGCAGTTTGATCCGTTTGATGTCCTTGGTAATGCTGTGGGGAACAATGGCCATTGGATTTCGTGGATTCGCCTGCGTGTAGACATAGCCGCCCATCACACCGGTATCCACATTGTACAGGTACACTACGCCGCCCTGCTGCGCCGTGCCTGATACCGCCATGTAATGGCCACCACGCAGTGCCTGCGCCTGAGCGGTTGGCGTCAGGCTTGCCCGACCTGCAAGCAGCGCCCCAACCAGCGCCGCATTCACCACCACCAGGCAGATAATCAACCAGCTTCTGGCTTTCATTCGGATCACTCCTTTTAAGGCCACACCAAATCACCGGCCGGAACAGATTCATCCATCCCGGTACAATACCCCATCTCCGTCGGCCTCCCAGGGCCGCCAATTCAACTATTTCTCTCTGCCGCCTGAACGCGTTCCGCGGTGGGCACTGCGGAATGTTGCCAGTGTAACTCCCACCAGTCCCAGAAATGCCACCGCATAGGCCTTAAATGGACTGGCATGTGTTGTTAATTTTGGAATGTAGGCGGGAATCTGTTTTGATACAAGCTGTGCCTGCACGGGTGAAATCATCCCCGGTAAGCCGCCCGCAGTCAGGGCCAATACCACCACAATGGCACCGCTGAGCGCGGCCATACGGCGAATTAAACGGTAAGGGACATTCCGAGCGCTTCTTTTCATGCCAACGATGATAAACCGCCGCGCTGGTAAGTCAATGGCGCGCCCATTTGCCACCATGCCGAATTGAGCCGCGCCACGGGTGCGAAACTCTCCGGTACCACTCGCACCGCCGCCGCAATGCCCCGCATTTATGTCCGTCTGGCACAACAGCCTGTTACCCTCACCTGGGCCGCTTGAAGGCCGAATTTATTCGGCCTGGCACAACGCCTCCCGCCGCTCAACCGCATGATTCCTCCCACCCACACCCACCGCATCTCCATATTTCGGCGGCACCGGCCCTTCCGGAGTGCGGATTCCCGCCGGACCTGTCCCAGCCGTACGCGTGGCTGCCGCAGCATACCGGCAGAGCCGGACGACGCCATTGTGCACTGTCAGATAGGTGGACGGAATCTCTGTCCAGCAGCCGCTGTTAAAATAAGAAACATCCCTTCCCGACGTTTCCACCGCATGATGCGTATGCCCGCATAAAACAATATCGCAGCCCTTTTTCCAACAGTAGGCGATCGACTTTTTCTGAACTTTATCAATACAATGCAGAAAAGTCTTCGATCGTGCTTTGGCCAGACGGGCAATGTAATGTCGGCGGTCCAGCTTCTGTAGCACGTTGTAAATCAGATCGCCTGTCCAGGTCAGAATCGGATGATGATCTATAAAGTCATCAAATAGGTGGCCGTGAAGCACCAGCAGTCGCCGGTTCCCGCTGGCAAAAATGAATTCGTCTCTTACCTCCACCCCCAGAAGATGCGAAAAAAAATCCGCCGGACCATCGTGATTCCCACACGTCCAGATCACTTCCAGTTTATCCGACAGGTGGCGGATCATGGAAAGTACCTTCCAGTGTGTCTTGCGCAGGCGGCGGAAGTCTATCGAGTCAAACATGTCACCATTGATAATCAGCCGTCGGGTTCTCAATTCGCCGGCCAGAATGCTTTCAAGAAACGCCGTTAGCGGCTTGGCCTGGCAGTTGTCGCACCCCAAATGAATATCTGAAATTACCACCGCGTCCAACAGATTTGTATCGTCTGTCTCCGGACAATCCGCGAACAGGGGACCGCGCGTCTTTGGGCCATCCGCGCGATGTGCGATTCCCCGCCACCCGTTGCGCGGCTCCCGAGATTGCTCTATCTTTGCCGAAACCGGTGCCTTCGTTTGGCCATCACCAGTGTTTATTAATGCTTCATCCATGAATCGGAAATTACCGCGCTGGTGTGTGCAAACGGTAAGCGGAATGTGAGAATTTCAACAAGATGCGCCCGCGATTATATTCCTTTTTTTAAATCATGAATCCATGAAAGCAGCCTGCCCGCCGCGGTTTCCTTTGCAGCCGATAATAGCTCCCGCGGCGTTCCACGAGACACGATCTGCCGGTTCTCCAGCACCAGACATTCATCCGCGTACTGCAGCGTATGCGGATCGTGGGAAGCCAGCAGTGCCACCGCGCCTGTTTGCGCGCCCACCGCCCGTATTGCCCGCAATACCCTTTCCGCAGTCGGTGCGTCCAGTCCCGCGGTCGGTTCATCCAGCAGCAGCAATGCGGGTCGCCGGGCCAGTGCCCGGGCCAGCGCGGCAAGCTGTCGCTGGCCGCCCGAAAGTTCATACGGATACCGTCCCGCAAGTTCCCTGATTCCCAGGCCCTCCAGTGCCCCCCGGGCATCCACCGCCTTGCCGTCCGCCAGGCCGATGGCCACATTACCTTCCACCGTCAGGTGATCAAACAATATCCCGCCTTGCGGCAGATAGCCTATTGGACGATGATGCGGTGCCGATCGGCCAAACGGCTGCCCATCCGCCGGTATAAGGCCCGCAATCGCGGCCAGCAGTGTGGTCTTGCCCGCCCCGACCGCCCCCAGCAATACCGTTACGCCGCGAAGTTCAAATTCCGCCTGCATCTGAATAGGTTTATACACATGAATAGATATTAATAAGTTACCTGCGGCCCGCCGCGCGCCTTCGGCCGCCGGGTCCCCGGCCCGTAATGCCATCGCGGCGTCCGCTTCCGGATCGCCCTTGGCGCGCCGCCCGCCATGGCGGCCAAGTCGCCAGATGCCCAGAATCAGCGGAACCGGCAGGCCGATCAAAAGCAGCAGCCAGATCAGGCCAAACACCGCCGACGGTCCCGAATCCTGCATATTCACCCACATTTGCACCGGCATTCCATGGGGAAAATAGGCGATCATCAGCGCAATGCCGAATTCGCCCAGTGCCCGCACCCACGCAATTGCCAGTGCTGCCAGCAGCCCCCGCCGCGCCAGCGGCAGCGTTATTCGCCATGCCGCATCCAGCGGGCCGCGACCGATAGTGCGGGCAAGCTGTCGCTCATTCTCACCGACACTCTCCAGCGCTACCCGTGCGCCAACCACGTAAAAAGGGCTTGCCGCGTAAAAGCCCGCCAATATCAATGCCGGCCATGAATTCGTCAGCGATACATCCCAGTGCCGTGCCATGGCTCCCACCATGCTGCGCGGCCCCAGTGCCGTAATCAAAAGCATGCCCATCGCCAGCGGCGGGGTCAGCAATGGAACAAATACCAGCAACTCTATCACCCATTTGCCCGCAAACTTTCCATACGCCAGCAGCCAGGCCACCGGTGTGCCCAGCACAACAATCAGTCCCATGTCTGCCAAGGCGCATAAAACCGATGCCTCCACGGCGCGCCAATCCGACCTGTCCGGATGGCTGGCCGGTTCGCCTGCCCCGGCAATCAGCGGCCAGGCCATCAGCAACAGGTACAGCGCCGCCAGCAGCCAAAGTCCAAGTTGCGCCGGCCTACCGTCGTACACCCTGCGCAAGAATTGGTCGAATCGCCCGGACCTCTTCATGACTGTTTTTTTCCCGCGCGTTGTTTCACCAGTATCGGAATGTACCCTGCGGACCGGAACATGCCCTGACACGTTTTAGACCTTAGAAACCGCACGAAAGATTCCGCCAATCGCTTGTTTTCCGCACGCCGCAGCACGGCCGCATAAAACACCAGAGGCTGCGCGCGGCACACAATTATTTTATGATGCGCCGCCGCCATGTTGAATCGCGCCCGGCGGTACCATTTGGCGTCCATCGCCGGATAGCCAAGATTCACCTGTTCCGGCAGCCGGATGAACGGCAGATGGTTTGCCGCCGCCTGCGATTGATACGTGATGCAGGCATCCACCTGGCCAGCCTGCAACCGGAACATAAGGGATGATTCGGTGAATATCTGTGCCGGATTTTCCAGTGGTCCCATGATTCTTCTCGCCAACCCCGCCTGCCGGTAATACCGCTCCGCCAGCTTAAGTGACAGAACCGTGCTCCGGCCTTGCGGATCGGTCCGCGGATCCGTGCGGCCAAATCGCAAATGATGTTGCAGCAACACCTGGTACCAAGGCTCACCAGGGTTCCCGGCCGCCTGAAAAAGTTTTGCCGCCGGTCCGCGCGGGCAATACGCCAGCACCATGCAGGTCCGTGCAATCGGCACAGGTTTGCCCGAAATCTGGCCCGGCTGAAGCAGTTTCAGCGGCGCGCGGGTAACCGGAATAAATACATCCGACTCAATTTCCCCGGCGGCCAGTTGCCGGGCCAAACCGATCGCACCGCGTCCCGTGCCCCTTACAGTTGTGTGATTTAGCTTTTCGAATGCGGGGAATATCTGCCGGTCCATCACCGCTCCCATGGAACCGGCATAGCAGACCCGCAAAATCGGCGACTGGCCGTCGGCTCGGCGGTTCGCCGCCGGGACCCACACCGCCGCCAGTATCAGCACCGCCATGCCTGGCCCGCGATGGCCGGATGCCCATCGGATGCCGCCCCACATTAAATGTGCATTTGCGCCAGAACGTTTCATTCGTGAAAACATGTCCGAACTCCGGAATAACTTTGGCAGGCTGTGGATGTCTTCACCGCCATCCGCCCAGTCCGTCGCCAGTTATTCTAACCTCAATGGTCAATCGGTTGGCCACACACGCAAAAAACCGTGAATCACCAACTTCACCGTTGTGGGTGAACATCGTTGTTTTAACGTTGCTTCTGACTGCCGCATTCAAAATAAAGCGATGCACCAACCTGTCTTCCGCCTCAAATTGCTTCCCTGCGATCAAATCTCAACTCACTGCTGTTCGTCGGCTTGCAGCGGGGTGAGCCAGACCGCCGCCGTCTTGGCCAGTATGACCAGCAGCCTGCCGACGCCACCAGATGGACCCTCGGTTGCACCTGACCCAACTGCTGGCCAACCTGCCCACCACACCAAAGGACCAGCTTAGCCTTTGGCTGCCGGACGCCTGGAAACACAGGCAACTGGCGGAAAACAAAAGCGTCCTGCTGACAGAGCCGAAATAACGGCGGACTTCTC
>DAIDJN010000057.1:0-34576 GCA_027451365.1 Phycisphaerales bacterium
GGTACAGCAAATCCTGCAGAAGGTAATACGCCCCGGCAGGCACGGATTGCGGCCCGGCGGCCACCAGCAGGTTCAACTGGACACATTCGTCAATATATGTTCCCCATACATATTGCCGGATCGGCGTATCCGTGCTGCCCGATCCGCCGAATGGATTGCGTTCCTCCATCGTCTGCCAGCCTTGCCAGATATAATCCGTCGTGCCGTTGGGATAATTGCCAGCCGAACCGCCGTTGGGATAATTGCCTGCCACAGAGTTCACCGAGGACTCAGAGGCCGTTGTGGATTTCCTATGGCACCCCAATGCGCCCTTGGGAAGGCGGCAACTTCGTGGCGTTGTGCCGTTGTGGTAAAAATATTCATACAATGCGACCATAAACTGCCTTGAAAAAGGCCGACCTTGCTTCGGTAATTTGAATCATACGCCGGCATCCGCAGCGTGCCAAGCCAATGCACTTTCTTTGCCGTCCATTCATCCGACTACCGTCTGCTCACCGCCCGTCCTTTTCGTGCTCTTCCGGCGAATCGACGGATGTCACCTTGTAGTGTCCCGGTTGAAAAATAGGCGACTGTCCCAAGTATCAAAGTATCAGAATCATTTCACGACCGCCTTTAGCGACCCGCCCGCGTGGACTGAAGGCACCTTCCGTTTCGCCCAGAACATTCGCGGCAAATCCCAAAGACGCACACCCAAAAACCCGAAGGTGGCGAGGCTCCGCCCATCGCGGGCCGCCGCAACGCCCCAAAAAGCAGTTCCCCTATGTGCCCAAACCACGGGCTGTACTCAAAGCACAACTCTTTGAAAAATATGGAGATTTGACTTAACTTAGTGGCATTAAACTACGTCCCCGTTTTGCTCTCCCGGGTATCCAGGCCGCCCGTTACCCGTCGGGGTTTGGTGCCCGCCAGAGATTGATCCATGTTTGTCTCAAACATTCGTCCGCTCCGTTCCCTCATCCGCCCGGCGAATAAAGTCCATGTCTTCGTCGCTCCAAGGGTCTTCCTCAAGCCAGCCGAAACCCTTTGG
This sequence comes from Phycisphaerales bacterium, assembly GCA_027451365.1. Lineage (GTDB taxonomy): Bacteria > Planctomycetota > Phycisphaerae > WQYP01 > WQYP01 > JAJYPG01. Next base: position 1,028 of record DAIDJN010000057.1, read on the forward strand.
ATCCTCGAACAAAACCCCACCGTCGATATCGCTCGACGCGTCCGGTTGCGTGATGGCGAATACCGTCCCGATTGTAGAAGTGGGCATTCGCACAATGTCGCCCACTCGCACCTCCGGCCCCCGGTAATAAAAAAGTTTTTTTGCCCCAACCGCGGCCTGGTGGTCAAATCGCGACCGCTTTCCTTGGCGGCGGGAGCGGAATTTAATATCATGGTCAACTAGCGGGTCTGCAAAGAAATGCCTCATATTTCCCGGCCCAACGGTCCAAATACCGCCCTGGTCACATTCGCACCCCGGCGTGTGGGGCTGGACGATCGCAAGCACCTTTGCATCGCTTTCGTCCGGGAGCGTCACAAGGTCCCCCAGACGAACATCAGGACCGCGGTAATAGAAGCGCGTAGTGCGTGGGGCCATTTCTATGCCTCCAAATAACGGACCAGGATCGCGGCGACGCCATCGCCAACACGACGTGCAAGCACTCGCCGGATTATTCTGCTATTCCGCCTCCCTGCGCGGGCGCGATGGGGACCCACCCGGGTGCCGGCGGCGGCGGTACAACCCTGTCTGCCTTTCGCTTAGGCGGATTCCATTTACACTTGCAAAGAGGTGGTGGTAATTGTTGCATTATATAGAGATTGAGATGATCACCCTCAATCGGATCATGAGGTTTTGATGGAGGCACTATGTCCCAACGATATCCGACCGTTCCCACCGGCGGAATGCACGGCAGACATTCCCCCTTGGGCTTCTTGCATTTCGCCTGCCTTAAAAGCCATTGTTGATGCGCTATATAGTTTTCCTGCGCCTGCGAATTGGCCAGTTCGTTGGCAATTTCGCCCACGGTGGCCTGATTGTAATAGTACCACCAACCGACCAGCAATGAACCGACGACGCCGATGGCCGTTGCACCCGCGGCCCCGCCCGTCACAATTGGTTCGGGCGGTGGCTCCGGGTATATACTGCCAATCGGATTCGGCCCCGTGTAAGGCCCCGGCATCGGCACGGCAGTAAATCCCAGGGGATCGAAGTACATTTCCGGTCCGGATTCCACATACTCATACAAATTAATCCCGCCCTCATACCCAATCGGATCACGCTGAATCCAACGACCAAGTACCGGGTTGTACGCCCGATTGCGAACGTAATAATTTTGCGTTTCAGAATCAAAGCGGTAGCCGCAATAGATTATTTCATTCGCCCCGTAATCTGACTGCACATCATCATCGGTGAACCAGCGGCCGTCAGAGCCAGGCTCGATAAAAATTAACGAATTGCCATAGGCGTCCGTGTCATACGCTTCTACGATGCCGCCACCGGAATTCGTCAGCGCCACCGCGCGGTACAGCAAATCTTGCAAAAGATAATAACTTCCAGGTTCCAGGTTCTGATTACCCAATATTACGAATGTAGTAAGTTGGATACATTCATCAATATACGCACCCCATACATATTGCCGGATCGGCGTATCCGTGCTGCCGCTGCCCCGGCGGCCGCAACTAACACTCTGTGTCCTCTGTGATCTCTGTGGCTCGTCCGTTCCGCCAAACCCATACGCATATTGTCCGCCCGGCCATTTGGGACCAATCGCGTTTTCTATACTATCCGCATTCCTGACCATTTTATGGCCCCGTTTGAACCAAAATCATCAAACCGCGAACCCGGCATACCTATTTGCAATGGCCTGTTTATACCCCTCTACCATCCCCAACACAAGGAAAAAATGGAAATGCAGCATCCCTCGTGTTCAAGCGAAGCGGTTCGTTCAAAGATTCCGCAGGCATCCAGTTCATTGCGCCTGTCGCCCTTATCGCCGACGCACACACCGGTTACTGATATCGAGGGCCGCACCGGTTCGCCAAAACCGGACGAACCGCGCCCCGAACCAAGAACGGCGAAACACTGCGAAGCACAGCGACCGGCTGTTTAACAAGTGAATACATTCCGGCATTTTGGCAGACTCAACCACTGGTTTGGCTCGGTTAAGTGAACTGATCCACGCCACCTGCGCAAATGATGTCATTTCCTTGAGATATATTTTCCGCTCTCACCCTGTCAACTGCGTTAACCGCTACCTTCCGTTCCGGTTGTAGCGGCAATCTACCGCCCCCGGCGCTGGCGGCGTTTGCGGCTATTATTCTTTTTCTTCTCGCGCGCCAGGCCCTGCCGCGGATCGGTGGCGGCCGACTGACCTCCTCGGCGTGCGGCATGCGGCCGCGATTGTTTGTCGCGTCGTGTTCCCGCCGGTTCTTCCCACTTGCGGTTCTTTGGTTTTCGGGCTGGCTCAAACCGCGTCATGATTTTTTGGCCGCGAATGGTGGACCCATGTTCAAGAATGCGCAAATCCATTTTTCGCGCGGGAATATTGACCGATACAATCTGTACCTTGGCGGCATCCCCCAAACATATCCGGCGTCCGGACCGCTGGCCGCGCAGCGATGCCGTGCGATCATCAAATATCCAGAAATCATCGGGTAAATCGGTTATCCGGATAAGCCCTTCCACCAGAAAGCGTGTGGATTGTATAAACACGCCAAAACTGTTGACGCCGGTCACCACGCCATCCACCTCATCGCCAATATGTTCCGCCAGAAGCTGGAGAACTTTTACGGCGCGCAGTTCACGTTCGGCATCCTGGGCGCGGCGCTCAGTAAATGAAAGGTGGCGAGCCAGTTTTGAAAGCATGGCATCATCGGGTGTGTCGCCAAGCTGTCGGGGCATAAGGGCGAAGACTTCCGGTGAAAGATCATGAATTCCAGCCTGTTCCAGATTCACAACCGGGGAGGCGGTCTTTTTGCCGCCGCGTGACATTTTTTTCCGGCTGGCCAGCAGCACGCTGTTCAGGCAGCGGTGAATGACCAAATCCGCATACCGCCGAATCGGTGAGGTAAAGTGTGCATAGTTTTCACTGGCCAGGGCGTAATGGCCCAGTGGCAGCGGGGAATATTCTGCTGTGCTGAACGTTTTAAGCACACTTAAATGAACCGCATAGGCGATCGGTGTTCCCCGCACGGAATCCAGCAGTTCCTGAATCACATGCCGGTCAATTCGCTTGGGGAGCTTTTTGCCCGCCACCATCACAAAATGGCGTACCTGTTCGGCGGAGTCCATGTCCGGATCCGGGTGAATGCGCCGCAACACGCTTTGGCCATGCTCGGTCAGGAATCGGGCGACGGCTTCATTGGCTTCCACCATAAACATTTCAATAATTTTGTGAGTAAACGAATCGTCCTCAGGATGGGCGTCTTTTACATAGCCGTCGTGATCCATCACCAGTTCCACTTCCGGCAGGTCCAGCACGATCATTCCCTGGTCCAGCCGCCGCCGTTGAATGACCCGCGCCAGGCGGTCCATATTCAACAGCATTTCCCGGATATCGCCGCTGGCGTGCGGAACGTGCGGATTCGGGGGCGAATCCAGCAGGCCTTTGCTGTAAGGGGCCGATTCCCCTTTGGCATCGTCGATTATCGCCTGGGCCTGTTTGTAAGTCAGCCGCTTGTTGGATTGAATAATGGTGTTGGCGAGCCGATGTGACACCACACGTCCATGCCGGTCGTAACGGATAAACGCGCTTTTGGTGAAACGCGGCTGGTTTTCCTGCAGGGAACAGACGCCGTTGGAAAGTATTTCCGGAAGCATCGGCACGACATGCCGGGGAAAATAGACACTGTTTCCGCGTAGCCGGGCTTGAAGGTCCAGCGCGGAATCGACGGGCACAAAATGCGCCACATCGGCGATGTGCACACCCAGTTCATACGCCACCGGGCCGGGACGCTCCGCTTCCGCCGGGGAAAGCAGGTGATCCACGCTTTCATCCGGATCCTCCGGATTATCCGGTCCGTCCAGCAGCCGCAGTGTAATGGCATCGTCAAAATCGCGGGCGTCGTCCGGATCAATCGTCAGCGTCAGAAGCTGGCGGATGTCCTGTCGCTCGGTATCGCCGGCGACGGAGGTCTCAGGATCAAACGACGCGGCCGCACGGCGGGCTTGATCCAGCACGGCCACGGGAAACTCCGCCGGCAGGTCAAATTGCTTAAGAATGGAGGCCAATTCCACATCCGGTTCACCATGCGGCCCAAGCACCTCGGTAATAACGCCCTGTGCCGCCTGGCCGACGGATGGGAATGTGACGAGTTCCACCACAACTTTGTCGCCCTCGGCCGCGTTTTTGGCGGCGATATCCTGCACCACCACGGGCTGCTTGAATACTGACCCATCCGGCACTACCACCCAGCCCTGAAGGTCACGGGTCAGCGTGCCCACGCACCGGTTTGCTCCCCGCCGGATGATCCGTATGACGCGGCCGACCCGGCGACGTTTGTCGGAATCTTTTTTATCCGTCACCATAATCCGGGCTATTACCATGTCGCCATTCAGCGCATTCAGGGTGTCTTGGGCCGGAACAAATAGGTCCCCCAGGTCATCGGTTTTTGTGGAAACCACAAAGCCAAAACCGCGGCTGGTGCCATGAAAAACACCCAGCAGGCTGTCCGCGGATATCGGCAGCCCGACCGACTTTCCGTTGTCCTGCGGCGCCAGCAGATCAGAAGATATTAAATGATTCAATACCCGATGAAATTCATCCTCGCGGGCGGCGGTAATTTCCAGCCGCCGTTTGAGTTCAGCAACAGGCAAAGGCCCGCCATCGGCAGCAGCCAGACAATCCAGAATATATTCAGACAAACGATCAGCCAAAAAGCGCTCCATATCTTAAAGTATCAGTATACCGTTGCCCGCGGCATTGTGGCCAGTGATTCCGATTTGAATTAATCCGTTGACAGGTGCCGGATAATCGGCCGGGCAATTGGTTCGGTCGGTCAGCTATTGGGGAAAATACAAAACCGCAGGTCGTGCCGATCACGCGGAGACTCAATCAACAAGATCAACCTTCAGCAAATATCGAACCCTGATTCCTTTGGCCGCGGGGAAACTGATTGCAAACAAGTCTCGCCTTGAAGGTCTGGCTTGGGCGGTTTGGTCGCCGCGGCGGGGGAAATCGGCGAAATACCTGGTTCATCGTGCAATCGCATCGCCTTAAGCTTAACGCAACAATTGCGGCCGGCACCGTATAACAGTGGCGCCTTTGAACCCATACGCATTTGCAGATTCCCTTTTTGAATTCGTTCCGCGCCTTGACGCGGGGCGGCCAACCTGCAAAACTGCGATCAGAGGCGTTTTTGATCTTCCCAGGCAAGGAGGCCGGTCATGGCCCATTTTAAGTTTCGCTTATTAATCGCAGTATTCGCGGCCTTTGCGCTGGCTTTTGTTGCCGGCTGCCAAAGCACTCCGCAAACGCCACGGGCGAATCTGTCCGCCGGCTATCAGGCGTATCAGAATCATGACTTTGCGGCGGCCCACAATACCGCGGCCGCATTCGTGCGGGCCAATCCAAAAAGCCCGAATATTGATGAGGCCTATTATCTGGCGGGGCTTGCCCAGGAAGCCCAAGGGCATGTCGCCGCCGCACAAACCGATTACCTGGCCGCGATCTCGCACAGCAACCGGCCGCAGTTGATTTCAAAAAGTTCCGCGGCCCTCGGTGACATCGCCTATGCCGCGGGTCATTTTCAACGTGCGATTGCATATTACCAACGGGCGGCGCAGGTGGACCCGGCCGTCGGCTTGCCCGTGCCGGCACTTATGCGGCTGGCGATAAGTCAGCAAAATGTGGGAGATTGGGCGGCCGCCAATGCCACCTTTTCCGCGATTGAACAGGCGGCACCAGGCACCACCGCGGCACTCATAGCCCAGCAGCGTTATGGCCAGAATCATTTTTGTGTACAGTTTGGCGCCTACAGTCTTTCGTCCGCCGCGTGGAACGAAATTCGCCTGCTGCATCTTGCCGGCGTCAATGCGATTGTCGTTGCCCAAAGCCTGCATGGTCAGACTCTGTATCTGGTGCAGAGCGGATTCTTTTCGACATTTAAAGCGGCGCTGGCGGCACGTACCGTCTGGGCGGTACACCAGCCCCAGGCCATTGTCGTGCCGTGACAACAACGCTTCTTGAGTGTATTCTTCTGAAGCCTCTGCGGAGGCTTGAATTTGAATGCACGTTAAGGAACGGAAAAAATTTAGGAGCATTGACATGGCGGATGAACTTCCACAAGACGTAACAGCAACTGACGGCCGAGCCAATCCCGGCAGTCAGGTGAATGTGCAATTCCGGGAGGGCAAGCTGGAGACCGTGTACAGCAATTTTGCCCGGCTGGCGGGCACGCACGAGGAAATTTGTGTCGATTTCGGCGTCAATATGCAAAGCGGTGACAACCCCACAACCGCCGTCATTGATCTGAATACCCGCGTCGTCATGAGTTTCTACTCCGCCAAACGCCTGGCCTTGCAGCTTAGCCATGCCGTTCAGCGTTATGAACAGGTATATGGGCCGCTGCATCTGGACCCGCGGCAGCGCCAGGTTCGCCAGTCGTCATAACCGCGACGCAGGTCGACTGGCCGACTTGGCGGACAACATGCGTTCCGGCAGGCCGTAAAGGCCGCCACGAACTTATGGCCGATGCTGGCCGCGCGGCCCGCATACGGCTACCGTGGAAATATTGCCATGGAAAACAGATCCGTTATTCACACGTTGGGCTTCTGGTGTCAGATGGACGCCGGTTTCGGCTTGTCCGAAACGCCGGTTCCACGCGAGCTTCTACGCGCACTTCACGCCCCCGCCTCGGCAGCCGCGCGCGGTGCGACCCGCCCGATATCCGGCGGCCATAATCAACGGCCACCGGTGCCTTATACCGCGCCTGACCGGCCGGTGGGCTACGTGGCCAGCCGGACATCAAATGAAAATATCCCGGAGGCTCCCATGGCTCCCCGTCTGGTAAAACCTGCTTCAGCCACAACTTCGGGCGTCACGGGTTCTTCCGCATCCACCATTCCACAGGTTGCGGTCATGCCGCCGACGCCTGCCGGAAAAATCGCGGATCTTTCGCCGCTTAGCCCGCAGGAGAAAGTCAAACAAATGGCCGCGCTGGAAGCCGCGGCCGTCGCCGATCTGGCCCGATATTTTTCCAGCGGCGCGACCCGTGTGGTCTTTGGAGAAGGGGATGTCAACGCCGGCATGATGTTCATAGGCGAAGGGCCGGGAGCGGACGAAGACCGTTTGGGGCGGCCGTTTGTGGGACGTTCCGGCCAACTGCTGGACAAAATGATTGTGGCCATCGGGCTGGTCCGCGAACGGGTATACATTGCCAACGTGGTGAAGTTGCGTTGTGCGGATTGGGACGCAGCCGGTGAGCGGTTTAAGGACCGTCCGCCGACGTTATCCGAGGCGGCGCTGGGAATTTCGTGGCTGCATCAGCAGATTGAAATTATTCGTCCGAAAGTGATTGTGACTTTAGGTGCCAGCGCCATTCGCCATCTGCTGGGGGAAACCGGCAATTTATCCGCCATTCGGGGGAAATGGCGTGATTACCGCGGCATACCGGTGATGCCGACCTATCATCCGGCCTTTCTGTTGCGCGCGTATACTGAAGAAAATCGGCGCATCGTGTGGAACGATCTGAAAGCGGCCCAGGGGAAAATATAAAAGCGGGCGATGGGATTCGAACCCACGACGTCCAGCTTGGGAAGCTGGGAGAATGCTTCAAAACGGCCAGAAAAACAAGCGTTTTTGCGACCGCGCAACCACCGGAGCAACCATGCTCTGTGCCCGATTTGGATTTCACAAACGTGGCCGAGTGTTGGGCGAATTTTCCAGTTGTATACAAGGCGGCGATTCTTGCAATGGTGCGCACGGCGGTACGGACTGGTATCCAATCGCAAAGATCGCGATCTGCTGGCGTTGAACAGGTCTGTCAGCAGTCAGCAGGGGGAATTGCAACGATTTCACAACTATCGACGTTCGGCCATCACACACAATCAGGATACGCTGCCACAGGTGCCGCGAATTTGACATTGCACGACGTAAACATGAGAACGTGCATAAATTCGGAGGTTTAGCGTGGTCCTGCCACTGTTTCGGTACCATCCCGATCCCATCTCAACTGGCAGCATAAAGCCGAGCCATGAGCCTTGCGTATGTTGTGGAAAAAACACCGGTTTCAAGTACACGGCTGCATTGCACGGTCGTCATAGGCCGGGGAGGGTAGCCTGTGTCCCTGGTGTATTGCCAGCGGTGAGGCTGCGTCTAAGTTCAATTGTTTTTTCCGACGAAAGCCCGCTCGTCCGGGCTGGTATGCCAAGAGCCATTGTACTTGAGGTAAGCCGTCGCACCCCCTGCTATAACTGTTGGCAACAAGATGTTTGGGCGGCCTGCTGCCAGGATGGGTGCGTGTTTCACGGTGATGCAAGTGTTTCCGAACTTCTTTCCCTTAAAGGCGAGGAACTGGCGGAAGTGCAGCGTGAATGGTCGATCTCTTCAATACGGCGGGCGGCATTTGTGAAGCAGTACGTACCAGGCGGGGGGATAGCTGTTTATCGCTTTGATTGTCGCCATTGCGGAAAGACAAGATACGGACTCGACCTTTCATAATCGCGAGTAGAGCGGTCATTTTGGGCGTTCCTCGCTGACGCAGATGTTCTACGTCGAGAGCGAAGATGTCTGCGCAACGTTTCCGGCAATGAGCCAGGGCTTGCGGATTGGCGCAAAAAGTTAGCGAATTTCGCCGATTTTGGCGAGGATGACAATAGGCCATGATCTACCGTAGCCCGAGCTACAAAATGAAGCACTGATCACCCTGCTTGTGGGCCCCTTGGCGTTAGATGGAAGAAGCGAGGAGTATTTGTGAGCCTGCAATCGGTCATTCAGCAATGTCGGACTGAATTCCAAGGTTTTCGCCCGGCAGCAAGTGATGGGGCTATGGCAAGGCTTCGGCAATTCGGCGGGCCGCCGTCGGAACCATTGATTGTGCTCTACCAAGACCACGATGGATCTGATCAGCACCTGACCAACGGCTGTAGAAGTCTGCCGGTACGCTTCATGCCCATCGCCAAGATATTGGAGGCGCGCGACCAGATGGCTCCGTATGAAAATCGCCAAGCGAAGGTTGGACCGATCGCGTGGTTTTGGACGGACGATAGCTCGAACTATGCGGATATTTATCTGGATGGCCCTTTGGCGGACTGGGTTTGTGTGTTTGATCACGAAGAACCCATCCTCACGCCGGCCTTCCGATCTGTCGAGTCATTCATGCTGCATTTGCTCGCGGGCACCCAAAGCAATTCCGGAGAAAGTCGTTTTTGCGATCTCCCGTCGCGTCGATGCGGATATTCCAAGGCAGCGCCGGACGGCACCCGGGCAGAGCAAGATTGGGTCCTGTCTGAGATTTTCAGGAAGAATTGGAGAGATGATCCTGACGAGGAACTGTCGCGACGCTTCGCCATGTGCGGCATTTGCCTTATTCCCTTTGAAAGGACCGGCGAAGCTATTATATTTCCGGGTGCAGACGACATGTGGATACCGGAAGCTGCCGTTCGTCTGATTGAAATTCGGCGATGGCATGGAAACGTCGAACAAATACAGAGGCTTGTTTGCGACGGTCGTCCGAATGGAGAAAGTGCAGCGATGCGTTTATTGGAGAGGATGAACACCAACGAATCTCGAAAGGCAATCGCACGTCTCCAGCGAAAGCTCAAGGGACATAAGTTACAGGCGATTGAAATGCGGGCGCGCGTGCCACTCCAGCCGCCGCGCTGGTAACGGAGGCCAGCCAAAATGCACGGGGAGGCTGCTGTGGAAGCCAGCAGCCAGCCCGCGGTGCCGGGAATCGTAAAGTTCGCGCGACTATCAACGTTTAGAACCTGTGAACCGTTCGGCAACGTGATGAGAGGATTTCGCTATTTTGCGTAGCCCTGCACTGCGGGTGCGGGCTTGTTGGATTTCAGAGCTTGGCGCACAGACAACCAACTTTTGAAGGTAGTCGCTGACACCTGACCCGATTGTGCCCCGATTAACGTGTTAAGAGCGATTCGGCCAGATTCAGGCACGATCAGAATTTCGCCAAGAGCGATTTGTAAGGCGGTCCAATAATCACCTTGCATTTGCTTCATTTAGGAGTTATAGTTAAAGCATGGCTTTAACTGTAAGATATACATTAATCAGAAACCTGCAAACCGCGTTTCGGCGGGGCGAACCTTTTGACTATCCGCAACTGGCAAAATTGGGCGTATCGTCCGCCTTGGCGCATCATTATTTGAAATCAGGATGGTTGGTGCGGCTGGGGCGGGGTGTCTTTGCCTTTCCCAACGACACTCTCCGCCAAGAAGACTGCCTGAAATATCTGTCAGATCGCGTTGCCGGCCTTCATGTCGGTGGCAAGACCGCGTTAGCCTGGCGCGGCATTCGCCACAACGTTGCGGTCCGTGAAGTGCTTTGCTTATGGGGCGACGATAAGGCTGGCTTGCCGCCGTGGTTTCGGAAACGCTTTCCATCGCGATATACGGTGCGCAATCCATTTTCGTCGCAATTACCTAAGGATTTCGGCTTACAGCCATTGCCGGAGGCACGTGATGGAGTTCCCGTGTCCGTGCCTGAACGGGCAATCCTGGAGATGTTGAGTGAAGTGGGTGTCCACGAGGGTGTCGAAGAAGCCCGCAATATCATGGAAGGTGTCAGATCACTACGGCCAGATATACTGGCCACGCTGCTGAAAAACTGCCGGCGCGTTAAAGTCGTACGCCTGTGTGTGAACTGGTCCCAGGAGATGAACTTGCCGTGGGCAGGCGCAGCAAGGAAAGCCGCGAGCGGGCGTTCAGGGCGCGGCCGCTGGACGGGTCGCCTTAGGGACGGAACTATTCTTGTGCTCAAGCCATGATGGATAAGACTTATATTGAGATGGTCAGGCTGCTGCTCGAAATTGCTCCCGCAATTTTTGAATCATCGCATTTCGCCATGAAAGGCGGCACGGCCATCAATCTCTTTGTTGAAAACATGCCACGATTTTCGGTGGACATCGATGTGGTTTATACAAACCATCAGGCGAGCCGCGATGAAGCTATGGAATCAATCGCCAGGGGATTGGATGCCGCCAGAGAACGACTTATCAGGATGGACATTGAAGCAGAGCTTTCATCCGTTAAAATCGGTGATGAAATCAAATTGTTCATTCGCCGGGGCCGTCATCAGGTAAAAGTCGAGGTCAATCACGTCTTTCGCGGGACGGTTTTACCAGTCAAGATACTGCAGCTCGGCACCGAGGCCAGAAAACTATTCACGACGGAATTATCAGTGCCGATTTTAGCCGTGGCGGAACTGTATGGTAGCAAGCTGGTCGCCGCCATGGATCGCCAGCATCCACGTGACCTCTTCGATGTGCGCGGGCTTTTTGAGCGAAACGGTCTGACAGCGGAAATGGTCGAGTGTTTTGTGTGCTATCTGGCCGGTCACAACCGGCCGGTACATGAAGTCTTGTTTTCACACGACCAGGATATTGCATCCGCCTTTGAAAACGAATTTGTGGGTATGAGCAGAGATCCTGTGACATTACCGGAATTGCAGCAGGTTCGCCGCAAACTGAAATATAAATTGCCCGCTTTGCTTACGCCGAATCAGCGGCAATTCCTGCTTGGGCTGGTTGCGGGCCAACCGAATTGGAAGTTGATGCAATGCCCTCACTTGTCACAGTTGCCAGCAATTCGTTGGAAACTCCAGAATCTCGCCAAGCTCAAGAAATCCAATCCAGGCAAGTTTACCCGACAATTTGAGGAACTTGATGCCCGATTGGCCGGGCAATTGTAACAGCCAGGGCAAATTCATATAGAGCACCATGCATATCAAATGTAATTTTGCCAGTGCGCCTTTCGCGTCAGCGGATATTGCCGGGGCAATAAATGATTGGTGACGGTGATTATCGGGAAAAGGCATGATTTTGCGCAGCAGCGACAAGACAGCCCGTCTATGTTTGGATATTGACCGGGTGGCAACCGGGTGAATTTCCGCCACAGTCGCCAATGCGTGGGCCGCCAAGGCTGGAATCGCCATGATCAGCAGAAAGCAGAAGAGCCGCGTGCCGGTGATTTTTTCATAGAAACTTTTTTTGCCCCCCCCAAAAAAAACCTGGCGGGGACAGTGGCCGATAAAGGGCGGTGGTGTGGGCCTTTGGGGACAATGGTGCCATTCGTAATAAAATACTCCCGGCAAAATGGGCGAGGCAAACAGCCTGCGCCGGCGGAATCAGACGGTTGAGCATGTCCGCTAAAGGGGACATACGCGGAGTCAGAAGGGAAGTTGCTGATATTCGGGATTGTGGGTGGCAGCACACCAAAGCATTTCATGTCGAAAGCGGGCGATGGGATTCGAACCCACGACGTCCAGCTTGGGAAGCTGGCATTCTACCGCTGAATTACGCCCGCGTTTGAATGCGCTTACGGCGCGCCGTCCGGCCTGTTTAAATCCGCCTGAATATTCCAGGGCCGGGACTCTACCGGAATTGGATTGTATCATCCGCGGCATTGGCCGCCAACACGGCCGCATCGCCCGCGCAATCCGGCTTTATTCCCGCGCTAAATCCGGTGGCAGCAGGTCGCTTACGGTGGCGGCGGGTGGGGCGGTGTCGATGTCGTCGGCCAGCACTTTGGTTCGGATAATTTCCGGTCCCTTCACATGGTTATATATCTGGTCCAGAATTCGTGAACTTATTCGTACGTCCAGTCCGACCCGGCCGGGGCAGGCATCGTAGTCACGTGCCTTCACTTCCGCAAATTTTTCCAGAAACGTGATTCCCTTGGAATCCGCCAGCGGCACGCTGATAATCGCCCGCAGGCTTTGGCCCAGCATCTGGCGGCGAACGGCGTCGGCCAGGGCTGTCATGCCGGTTCCATTTTTCGCACTGATGGTCAGCGCACGCGGAAATTTAAGCCGCCAGAACGCCAGATCATCCGCGGATTCCACGGCATCCATTTTATTCAGCAGCAGCATTGCCGGTCGCGGGCCGCAGTCAATATCCATCAATACCTGGTGAACGCTTTGCAACTGTCGCAACGCCTGGGGATGGGCCACATCCAGCACAATTAAAAGCAGGTCGGCATGAATAGCCTCTTCGAGTGTGGCCTTGAACGAGGCCACCAGATGGTGGGGAAGGTCGCGTACAAATCCGACGGTATCCGACAGCAGCGAAGAATGGGCCGCGCCCAGCCGCCAGGTGCGGGTTTTGGTGTCCAGTGTGGCAAACAATTTGTCTTCAACCAGTGTGCCCGCCCCGGTCAGGGTGTTAAAAAGTGTGCTTTTACCGGCGTTGGTGTAACCGACCAGCGAAACCGTAAAATGCAGTTCTTTGCGCGTGCTGACTTCACGCGCCTTGCGATCCTGCACGGAGGCAATGCGCGCTTTAAGGTCACTGACCCGCTGACGCACCAGCCGGCGGTCTATTTCCAACTGCATTTCACCCGGGCCGCGTGCCCCGACGCCTGCCCCCGCGCCGGCTCCGATTCTTTCCAGATGCGACCACATGTGCCGCAACCGTGGATAGGTGTATTCCAATTGCGCCAGGGCCACCTGAAGCTGGGCTTCATGGGTGCGGGCGCGGGTGGCAAAAATATCCAGAATCAGTTCGCTGCGGTCCAGAATCTTACATTGAATAATTTCTTCCAGGTCGCGCAACTGATTCGGCGACATGTCATTGTCAAAAATAACCACATCGGCGTTCAATGCCCGAACCTGCTGGGCAATTTCCCTGGCCTTGCCGCTGCCGATATAGGTGCCCGGATCCACATCCTTCCTGTGCTGAATCATTCGATCCACCACCGTCGCCCCGGCGGTGGCCGCCAGGCTGGCCAGTTCGCCCAGCGGATCGCGCGCGTCCGCGGCTGAATCAGGCAAAATAACACCCACCAGAATCGCTTTTTCCCGTTGAACCGACAATTGTACCCGGCGATCTTGCGACAAGAATCATAACTCCAAAAACCGGCAAAACCGCCATTCCGGCTCGCCCGCACAGCCAACAGTATACCCGATTGTCCGCGCCGCCGGCCCGGTGGGCGGGCCCAAGCTGTTCGAAACGGCCCCCTGCGGCGCGGCGGTGCATCGGACGGTCCGTTGCCGGTCCATCCTAACCCATTGTACAATCCCGGTCATGATATTTAATCGCCCGGCAAAATTTCTAGGTCCTCTGTCCGTCCGCCAACTGCCGCTGGCAGTTGGCTTGGCAATCTGCTTATTTTCCAGCGGCTGTGTGGAACAGACCATCACGGTGGTGACCAGCCCATCCGATTCGCTGGTCTATCTGAATGACGTGCAGCGCGGCCGGTCGCCCTGTACGGTTCCGTTTGAATTTTACGGAACCTACGACGTTCGCCTGCGTGCCAAAAAGAACATCGGGACCGCGGCTGAACCGGATTTTGTCTATTATTACCTGCACACCCATAAAACCACGGTGCGCCCCTGGTATCAGTGGTATGGAATTGACTTGATTGCCGCGCTTTTGCCGGTACACCTGAAAGATCACCAGATATGGGCGTTTGACCTTAAACGTGTGCCGGAACCATCCACAGGGGCGTTAATCCGCAAGGCCAAGGCGCTTAAGGCACAACTCCAGTCGCCCGCATCTACGCGGCCCTGACCTGCCCGCGGGTGCCTATCCACGCGCCCCTCGGCATGAAAAAGGGATGGAACGTCCGATATAGTGGTCCGTTGCCAGCGGGCGAAGCGCCGCGCAGTCTGTTTCAACTGGCATGGGCGTCCGATGATCCATCCCGCATCCCGCCGCGGAAATTTCCTCACCCCTTGGCTAAAATAGTTCTGTCCGGTAATGTAACGAATTGCCCACTTTTTGGCCGGATGCCCGAGTGGACCAAGGGAGCGGATTGCAAATCCGCGATTCGTGGGTTCGAATCCCACTCCGGCCTTTTAGCTTCAGCCCCTTGCGCACCTTGGTGTTTTGCCGCAAGGCTCAACTCCGGTGTAACGGAATTGCCGTGGTCGGCAGGTAAGCAATTGAGCCGGTTGGCGTTATACTGGTTAGAATGATTGACCAGCCGAATGGAACGTGCAAACGGGCCATGCCTCCGGTTTTTTGGCTGGCTTCCACAGGCGGAGGCGAATGACCGATTGGCTGATTTTTGTCTTGTATTGGGAATGAATCTGTTATGGCCACAGCTCCGACGACGCAAATTGCCGAAGGCCCCGGAAAGGGCAAAGCTTATTTTGATCGCGCACGCACCGTGGCGGATACCGGCAATTATGATTATGCCATTGATATGCTGATCGAAGGCCTGGCCCGCGAACCGGAAAATATGGCCGAGCGCGAATTTTTGCGCGATGTGTCGTTGCGGCGCAAAGTAAAAGGGGGTAAACCGGGCGGCGGTCTTATGGGGGCGAAGGCATTTTTCAAGGGAAAGACACCCAAAGAACTTATGTTGAACGCCGAATGGCTGCTGGCCAAAGATCCCGGCAACATTGGTCTGATGCAGACGGTCATGAAACAGGCCAGCATTTGCCTGTATAAGGACATCGTGCTCTGGATTGCGCCGATTATTCTTCAGGCCAACCGCACCAATAAATTTCCGAATCCGAAGGTGTATATGGAAGTAGCCGACACCTATGAAAAATTTGAAGAATTTGAGCTTGCCGGCGAGGCGATTCGCTGGGCGGCGCAACTGAATCCGACCGATGCGTTGCTATCCGACCGCATTAAAGAACTCGCCACGCGTGAAACCCTGAAGAAGGGGCAGTATGAATCGGTGCCCGACTTTAAAGAATCACTGAAAGACAAGCAGGCCACAAAAGACCTGATCATGAAAGAAAATCTTTCAAAAACGGACGACTTCAAACTTCGCATGATCGAAGAAGCCCGCATTGTTTACGAAAAAAATATGCAAGACATGCAGGCGATTAATAAATACGCCAAAACACTCGTTGAAATGGAAACCGAGGAGCATGAAAACAAGGCCATTGAAGTTCTGGATAAAGCATTCACGGAAACCAAAACCTACCGTTACAAAATGTACATTGGCGAAATTAAAATAAAACAACTGCGGCGGCAGCACCGCATTCTGGCCGAAGCCGTCAAGGCGCATCCCGGTGATGAAGCCATCCTGAAGGAATATCAGAAAATTGAGGCAGACCGTCTGGCGTTCGAGCTTGAAGAATTCGCCCAGCGGGCGCACCATTATCCATCGGACGGCGCGGTACTGTTTGAATATGGGTTCCGTCTTTACCGGGCCAAACAATATGATGCGGCCATCGCGGTCCTTCAGCAGGCACAGAACAGCCCGGCAAAGCGAGCTGAATCGCTGCATCTGCTGGGCCGTTCCTTTATCGAACAATCCATGAATCAGGAAGCCGTTGAAACCCTTCGCCGCGCTATTGAAAGCTATGAGCTTGCGGAAACCGGCGACGCCAAAAGCAAGGAAATGCACTACTGGCTCGGCCGGGCTTATGAACTTACCGGCCAGAAGAATGATGCGGAAAAGATATTCAGCAAAATCATGCAATGGGACATCAATTTCCGTGATGCCCGTCTGCACCTTGCCGACCTGCGCAAGAAAGATTAACCCGACCGGGCTTGGGGCGGCCATTTGATGACGCTTGCCGGAAACACGGGCAAATCCAATTAAATCTCGCTTATTTTCCGATGAATTTCCAGCATACACGTCCCAATTGCTCCACGGTTTTCATTGACCGGAACCAGTCGGGCGTTTAGCATCTGCCTTGTTTTGGAGACTTGGTGAGGTTTCATGCGGGCAAAACCGGATTGGCTGAAATTGGCCGGAAAATTTATCGTCTTTGATGGACTTGACGGCTGTGGCAAGACCACGCAACTTGACCTGCTGCAAGCTCGGCTGATCGCCGCTGGCGTCGCCGTTGTCCGCATGCGCGAACCCGGGAGCACCCGTGTGGGTGAACATATACGCGAATTGCTGCTTTCTTCCAAAGGGGACGACCTGACCATGCGGACGGAAATGCTGCTTTACATGGCCAGCCGCGCACAAATGGTTCAGGAATCGCTTAAACCGGCGCTGGCTGGCGGAAATTGTGTACTGTCTGACCGGTACACCAGCAGCACGCTAGCCTACCAGGGATCTGCGGGGGGCCTTCCCGAAGAAGAAATTTTAACGGTGGCGCGGATTGCCACCCAGAATATTCAGCCAGACCTGACTATTATTCTGGACTTGCCCACGGAAAAGGCCGCCGACCGGATGACCGCGAAAACCAGTGGCCAGCGCCGCCAGCCGGGACTTTTTCAGGATCGCATAGAGCAGCGGGATCTGGCTTATCATGCCGCGGTGCGGGATGGGTTTCTGCAGCAAGTCGCCAAATTCCCTCAACGCTACACGCAGATATCCGCCATCGGGACGCGGTCAGCCATAGAAGCCACAGTGGTGACTCGGCTGGTCGATTTTTTCGGATTGTCCTGAAAAGGCCGGTCGCCGCGTAATCTTTTCGGCTTTGCAAGACTCCGGCTTCGGACTAATATTGCCCTGATGATGGTAAACGCAGGAAAATTGACGCGCGTTGCCGCGGCATCCGCGGTCCTGATTCTGGCGGGTGGATGCGCGAATTACCACGCAAAACCGCTGCATCCGGCGGCCTTCGCCAGGCGTTTTTCCCAGCGGAGTCTTACGTCGACGCGGCTTATAAACTATGTAAAAAATGAAAAAATAAAATTGGCCAAACAATTTCCGCGTCGCTGGAATGCCGCGTCACTGGTCTGCGCGGGCTGGTATTACAGCCCGGTGTTGCGCGTGCAACGGGCGCGGCTTGCGGTGGATCGCGCAAATATGGTAACGGCTGCGGAATCGCCGAATCCCTCCGTCGCGCTTTCACCAACCTATGCGGCAAAAGCAGGCCCGGGTATTTCGCCGTGGATTCTTGGTTTTAATTTTGATATTCCCATTGAAACCGCCGGACGACGTGAAGACCGCATGGTGCAGGCCAAGGCCCTGACTCTGGCCGGCCGCTATGATCTGGGACAAATTGCCTGGAACTTGCGGAAGCAAATCCGGGTGGCGATTATCAATTATCTTTTTGCGCGCAAAAAAGTCGGAATTCTCGCCCAACAGGCTCGCACGACGGAATTGATTCAGAGTCTCGTTAAATCACGTTTTAAAGCCGGTGATATTTCCCGCCCGGTTTATGCCGCTTCCGAGATTCAGGCCCGGCAAGCCGCTTTGGCACTGGTGGCGGCCAAGGGCCTGTTGCGCCAGCGGCGAATTCAACTGGCTGGAGCCATGTCATTGCCGGCGGCCGCATTGGATGACGTGCGATTGTCTGTTTCCGGTCTGCTGAAGCTTCAACCGATGGGTGCGGCGGCCATGAAGCGGTTAACCCGTGACGCCCTGTTAAACCGCATGGATATTCAATCGCTGTTGGCGCAATATCGCGCGGCCGCGGCGGCATTGAAACTGCAAATCGCCCGGCAATATCCGAATATTCATCTGGGACCCGGTTACAGTTTCAATCAGGGAGCCAATGAATTCACGCTCGGCTTTTCCATGACACTGCCGATTTTTAATCAGAATCAGGGTGCCATCGGGGCCGCGGAGGCCCGGCGGCGGATCATTGCCGCGGAACTGGATCAAAAGCAAACCATGGTGATGACGCATATCCGCACCGCGTTGTCGCAATATCAGTCCGCACGGCAGCAATGGCGGGCCGCACGCGCAATGGAACGCCGGTCGCGCCGGCAGGCGCGGGTGGCGCGCCAGGTGTATAAGGCGGGCGCGGAAAGCCACCTGGCTTTGGCCGAGGCGATTTTCCTCCGCAATACCTTTGTGCAATCCGCACTTCAAGCGCGATTCCAGGCGATAGCGGCACAGGAAAATCTGCAGGATATATTGGAAATGCCGCTGGCCCCTGCGCCGGCCAATCCGAAAGGAAATCACCCATGAGAATTGCCCAGAATAAAGGCGCGGCCGGGCAATCAGCCGCACTTGCGTGGACCGGCTTTTTGGTTTTTGCGCTGCTGTCCGGCACCGGACCGGTTATGGCCGCGCTGGCCCTCCCGCGGGCAGTTCCCAATTTTTCGGTGATTCATTTAAACAAGGCGCAGATAAAATCTTTGAATATTCAAACCGTGCGGCTGAAATCCGGATATGTCCGTTCCACACTTCGCCTTTATGGTGAAATTAAGTCAAATCCTGATGGAATTTTTACTTTGTCTTCACCCTTGGCGGGGGTGGTTTTGGCGATGCCGGGCAAGCGCTGGCCGCAAACCGGTGACCGGGTAATTCAGGGCACCAGTGTTGCGGGCATCAGGCCGGTTGTTTCCACCACGCTGCAAATTACGCTGGCCCTGGAATTGACCAAGGTCAAGGCTGATCTTGCCGCGGCGCGCGTTGCGGAATTAACCGCCGCCGCCGCGTACCGGCGGGTAAAATCACTCTACGCCCAGAACGAGGCGGTTTCGTTGCGGCGTGTGCAGACGGCGCACGCCGCTTTTGCTACAGCGCAGGGGCGGGTGCGGGCCGATGTGCGCACCATTTCCGCCATTTCGCGTCAGCTTAAATCCAAAGCCGGCGGCTTCTTGCCACTGCCTCTTTATCAAACTGGAACCATTACTGAAGTTCTGGCGCATCCCGGACAGGCGGTCGCCGCCGATCAACCACTTTTGCGAGTGGAAGACTTCCACAGACTTCTGGCCGCTGTGGCGCTGCCGGCATCTGAATCCGGCGCCATTGACCGCACCGCAGCAATTCAAGTTCGCCCGTTGGGCCGCAAACACTGGATACAGGCTGCGCCATTAACGATTGGTCCGAGAGCCGATCGCCAAACCCGCGGTCTTTCCTTGCTTTATCGGGTCGCGGATTCCACCGCGCTGCGTCCCGGTATGGCTCTGACGGCATTGGTTCCCCAGAAAGCGGCGCGCCGCAAGGCTGCGCAATGGGCTATCATTCCGCGCCGCGCGGTGGTCTGGTGGCGGGGTGAGCGGTGGGTGTACACCGTCCGCGGAGGTGGCGTATATGCCCTGCATGAATTGATTCATCCCATGATCGTGCCGGATGGGTACGCGGTTCCGAAAGGTTCCATTGTTTCGCGGCGGGTAGTTTCCGACGGGGCGCAACTTCTCATGACGATTCACCTGAGTTCCACACTTAAAAAGGCCGGCTGACCGGCGGGCACAGAATTCAGCGGCTTCTAATTTATTTTTGCAAGTCAATAACGGACGGCGAATGCTCAAACGGATCGTAAAATTTTCACTGAATTTTCGGGGCATCATGATTGCCCTGGCTTGCGTGCTGGCTGGCTATGGCTTTTATTCCATCAGCCGCGCGCGGTACGACGTGTACCCAGAGTTCATTCAGCCGCAATTAAAAATCAAGACTCTCGCCCCCGGTTTCAGCCCCAGTCAGGTGGAAAAGCTGGTCACCACGCCCATCGAACAGGCCCTGGCCGGTGGCGTCGGCGCGGAAAAAACCTTTTCCAATTCCCTTGCGGGCATTTCCATTGTGAAAGTGCTGTTTCCAGGTTCGTCGGATATATTCCGCGATCGGCAGGCCGTGTCGGCGCGACTGTTGCAGGTGGCCGCAACCTTGCCGCACAACGTTGGCACTCCCGTGCTTATGCCGCTTAGCAGTTCCATTCGCTGGGTCACCGTGGTGGGCATTACCAGCAAAACAAATAACTTGCGTCAATTGCGCACCGTGGCCGACTGGGTGATGCAGCCGCGGCTGCTGGCTGTTCATGGAGTTTCCGAAGTAGCCATTTATGGCGGTCTGCAGAAAGATTACCAGATTGAATTAATCCCCGGCCGTCTGATTCAATATGGTTTGACCGTCCGCCAGGTGATTGCCGCGGCGCGCGGTGCCACAGGACTGATGGGTGCGGGCTTTGTAACGACACCCAATCAATCCTTGACGCTGCGCGTGCATGGTCAGATTCAATCGCTTAAACAACTCGGGCAGACGGCCGTCGCGATCCATGGAAGCCAGGTGGTGACCCTGGCGGATGTCGCCCATATCCGCCTTAGCCATCTGCCGCAGGTCGGAGCGGTATCCATTATGGGAAAGCCTGGAGTTCTTTTAATGATCGCCCAGGCTTATGGTTCGAATCTGCTGCATGTCAGTGCCCAGGTGAAAATCGCTCTGGCATCGCTTCGGCCAGTGCTTGCGCAAAATGGAATTGTACTACATGGCAAAATACTTCAATCATCTGATTTTATCACCACGGCTTTGCACAACCTGCTGGATTCTCTGCTGATGGGTGCCGGGCTGGTCATTCTGGTGCTGGTTCTGTTTCTTGGCGACTGGCGAACCAGCCTGATCTCCTGTCTGGCGATTCCGCTTTCCCTGCTTGCCGCGGTAGCGGTTCTGACGCATCTTGGGCAGACGCTTAATACCATGACCCTTGGCGGTCTGGCGGTGGCCATTGGTGAAGTGGTGGACGACGCGGTGATTGATGTGGAAAACATTACCCGGCGATTGCGCATCAACGCTTTGGCAGCCGCGCCGCGCGGCACTTTGGGCGTGGTTTTACAGGCTTCACTTGAAGTGCGCAGTTCCGTGGTCTTCGCCACTTTTGCCGTCATTTTGGTCTTCCTGCCGATTTTTGGCCTGGGCGGGCTGGCGGGCCGGTTTTTCGCGCCGCTGGGCATTGCCTATATTGCCGCGGTGCTTTCATCGCTGATTCTCGCCCTTACACTCACACCGGCCTTGTGCATGACACTGCTGCCGCAGGTTGCGGTTCGGCGGCATGATGCGTGGCTGACCAGCCATCTGAAAACCGGTTATCGGCGGCTTCTTACGTCGGTGGAAAGCCATCGCATTGTCATTATGGTGCTGGTGGCCGCTGTCACGCTGGGTGGCCTGGCGCTGACGCCTTTTCTAAAGGTTGCCTTTCTTCCGCGATTGAACGAGCGTAATTATGTGGTGCATCTGGCGCTGGCGGCTGGTTCATCGCTGGAGCAGTCCATTGCCCTGGGCAATCGGATTACCGCGGATTTGCGCAACATTTCGTATATTCAGCAAATTGAACAGCGAACTGGAAAGCCCGCGCTGGCCGGCGATATTCTGGGACCGCAATACAGCGAATATTTGATTCGGCTGAAAGCTCTTTCGCCCTCACAGGCACGGAAATTTCATGCGGCGATGGCTCGTTTGATAAAGCAATTTCCCGGCGTGCTGTTGTATTACAACACGGTTCTATCCGAGCGCATCAATGAAACGATTTCCGGGTCCGGCGCTCCGGTTGCGGTGCAGGTGATAGGCAATAATTTCAGCGCTATTGAGCAAGCCTCTCGCCTGCTGACGGCTGCATTACGAAAAGTTCCCGGAGCGCGCAGCGTCGCCCCGCAAACTGCCTGGAACGCTCCGGAAATTCAGGTAAAACTTCGCCGTGATCAATTGCAGCGATGGGGGCTTTCCCCCATGACCGTCATGACCCGTGTTCACATGCTGCTTCGCGGGCGATTGGTGGGACACGTCTACCATGGTACCCGCGCGTGGCCGGTGCTTGTGACCATTGCTCCCGGCCTGACATCGCGCGTTTCGAGTATCGGTCAACTGCCGATTCGCACTCCAGGTGGCACATGGATTTCCCTGGCCGATGTGGCCAGAATTTATGAAGGCCCCGGCTTTTACCGCATTTCTCATATCAATGGCCAGCGAGCCCAGATGATTAACATTCATCTTCAAGGCGTCATGGCGGAGCAATATGTCATCGCGGCACGCCAGGCGGTGGCCAGACTTCATCTTCCCGCCGGCGTGGTGGTGAATTTCACCGGTTCGGCCGCGGCCGCCACCACAGCGGAACATGATCTTCTGATTCATTCAGGCATCGCTCTAATCGGCATT
Organism: Phycisphaerales bacterium; assembly: GCA_027451365.1. Classification (GTDB taxonomy): domain Bacteria; phylum Planctomycetota; class Phycisphaerae; order WQYP01; family WQYP01; genus JAJYPG01. The sequence goes on from DAIDJN010000057.1 coordinate 23,696, forward strand.
CTGCTGCTGCTGTTTGTGGTACTTAAATATTTTAATAATGTCATGCTGCTGCTGATCAATTTGCCATTGGCGCTGGTTGGAGGCATTCTGATGATTTGGATATGTGGTGGGGAACTTTCCATTGGTGCGATGATCGGCTTTATTACACTGTTTGGAATAACGCTCCGCAATTCCATAATGCTGATGTCGCATTATCAGCACCTGGTGAGGCAGGAAGGAAGAACCTGGAATTCCACCACTGCCATAGAGGGGGCGGTGGACCGCCTGCCGGCGATTCTGATGACAGCCTTGGTTGCCGCTCTGGGATTATTGCCTTTGGCTTTGGGAAGCGGCGCTCCGGGGCGGGAAATCGAAGGCCCACTGGCGCAAGTCATTGTGGGGGGGCTGTTTACTTCCACATTGTTGAATCTACTGGTTTTGCCGACATTGGCCTCCCGCTTTGGCCGCTTCGGCGCGCAGTCGCGGTAATTGCCGGGGCCGGTCTCATTCGCGGACACAAATCAATCGTCCGAGTCGTTATTGGCAGGTTATTTTACCCGGCTATCCACAACGGCTGTGTCTAAATAATCCGCGGCGACTTCGTTCCATTGAAAGCCACGTATCCTTTTTCCAATATCCGGACGGGACATTTACTCTGACCACAGACCTCTGGTTAATAAGTTTCTTCCATCGTCGTTTTCCGGTTACCGCACAAAGGGCGAAATTCCGATGCCGCAAGATTCGGCAAATCAAAGTTTCTTATGGCCGCACCGCGCTGCCTGCCGTGGCGTCGGTTGCGCAGTCGATGATCCGCTGTCGGAGGACTGTTACGCTCGACACCTGGCATAACGGCTGGGCACCGGAAAATCTGATATGAACCTGTGGCGGCATAATGACGCGAAAATGCGGGTAAAGCGGCATAAGCTGAATATCCACACGGCCGCGATTGGTCGGAGCGATCCGCCAAAGGGGCACATCCAGTGGCTTGCCATGATAAAAATCATCCACCAGCAGCTTGCCGCCACTTCGCACATGCAGCACATTTCCCAGATAATGAATTCGCAATATAAGGTGCGACCCGCGGTCCGCAGGCGGGATGGATATCCGCCAAAGCGCCGCATTTCGCCAGTCTGCATGCGTCCATTGGTGGGGCTGCCGTGACAATAATTTTGCCGCGCCTGTCAAGTTCGCGGCGCGCACGAATTGCAGTTTCACTGGCTCAACATTGGCGTGGCTGGCGGGCAACTTATATTGCACGAAGGCGCCATCCGGAATGCCCATGGCCACCGAACCATTGATATGTAATATGTTCACCTTCGGCAATATCGCCAGCGAACCGCCTTGGGAATGAGTCGTTTCCAACCGCAGCCGCTGTCTGCCGGGCAATAATTCCGCCATCGAAATCACACAACGTGTCCGTCCGGCAAAAGTTATTTTTGTCAGGTCCAGCGCCTGCTGTGGCGTTAAAACAATAAATGCGATTTGCTGCAGCGCGCCGGCCCGCGTATGAATACGAACGGAAAAGGCGATACCGGTGCCCGGCTTTATGCCACTGATTTTTTCATAACCGCCCGGCAGCGTGCTAAGAGTGCCGCCCAGGGTTTTGACCGGCGCTCCGGACCGAATAACAAATTCCGGTGCCACGCCGGCCGTGGCACTGAAAATTTCATAAAGCCGGCCGCCCGCCCGGATATGACACAGCGGTTCAGCCGTCGCATAGCGAATAAGCTCACCGCCACATGACAAATTAAACGGCCACCAGCCGAAAATTCCCTTGCCGATGGTAATCGGATGATCCGGCACGCGAAGTTTGCCTGCGGTTGTCTGCAGGTTGAATTGAATATTTTTCTTGGCCGGCAGGGGATGGTCGTAGATATAATTATTGAAAAAGATGAAGCCTGCGCGGCCATTGGATCGCACATCCCAACGAAGGGTGGTTGTGTCATGCAGGCCGGCGGGCAGGTGCGCGGGGGCCGCCGCAGGCATGGGCGCAAGCATTGCGCCAAAATCATGTGTAAAAAGTGCCTGCTGCCGCAGCAGCCGGTATTGTGGCCTTTGCTGGCCGCAGGCTCCCAGGGGTGCCTGAAAATCATAATTAATAAGCGGCATTTCATTGGACCATTTTGGACCATGGTATTCATTCAGATAGTAAGGCCTGTCGCCGCGCGGGTTCCAACCGCCATGGTACATATAAAAGCCCTGCCAGTTGGAACCGTTGGCGATTTCCATCATGGCAAAGGCGGCAATGTCCGGGCCATTGACCAGGGTGCGATGGGCATAACTGGAAGCCATGCCGCCGCCGGTTTCGCAGGTCGTGTACGGAAACCCATGGAAAGGGGATTTTGTGGGATAAGTTGGAGCCACGGCGAACCGGTAAACGTATCGGTTGGCACGGGTAGAGCCGGTCCAGAATCCGACCGGATAGCCGCCAAACATGGGCAGGAGTTGATTGCCCAGATGATTGAAGCGGCTCCAACCGGTCATGGTATAAAACGGAACATCAATTCCATTTTTGATGGCCAGCTTTTTAAGAGCATATAGATAGGCGGTGTCCCCTGTTTCGTTGTCCATCTGCACGCCAATCACCGGTCCGCCCTGTTTCCAAAGCAGACCTTTCATCTGTATGGCGATCTGGTGATACAACCCGTTGGCCAGTTTCATGAAGCGCGGGTCGGTGGACCGAATGCGGCAGCCGGTGCGCAACACCCACTCCGGAATGCCGCCGTTGCGAACCTCGCCATGTGCCCAGGGTCCCATGCGAACCATGGCAAGCAGGCCGGCTTTTTTACAGTCCAGCAAAAATATCCGCAGTGATCTTCTGCCGCGCCAGTTCCAAACACCCGGTTGTTGTTCCTGATATATCCAAAAGACATAGGTGGAAACCACATTGACCCCGCCCGCCTTCATTTTCAGAAGCTCTTTGTACCATTCGCGCTGCGGGTAGCGGCCATAATGAAATTCACCGGTCGTGGGTATCCAGGGCCGGCCATTAAGACTGATGAATCGGCTATTGATGGCAAAAGTAGCCCCGGTTGGGCTGCGCATGGTTCCGGTTTGCAGTCGCGACGGTTTGGGGCTGGCGACGAAAAGCAGGCTGATAGCCAGCAGTGTGGCCAAAGTGTGGGCAATGTAATGGTGCATGAAGTACCCTTCACAGAAGAATCGGCCACTGATGAGGAAGCTGCCGTAACAAGTTTTTATAACAATATGGAATAGATTCCGCCAGCCTGTAAATATTGGCCATTTCCGCGTGCCGGCAATTTTTCTGGCGGATCAATGGCTTTTTATGGCCTGCCCGGATGAATCGGGATGCTCCGCTGCTGCAGGCCGTCGGGGATCGTGTGTCACTTCATTTGCCGCTCAATTGGCGCGTTTTGGCCCCCGCCATAATATTTGGCAGCCCCATTGCCGGGCCAATACCCCAAGAGTGCCCAATCGGCATCTCTTCGGTTAAAATACGGTCACAGCGCCGCGCGGCAGGCCAGACCGGCCCGGCGACTGGCAATCTACTGCCCGAACTTCAGTCGTGCATGAACGTAAAAATGGTGTCGCGGAATTTATAGGCGAAGGGTTATTCAATGAAAAACATGTTTCACCGGCAATGGATACTCGCCACGGTCTGCAGTGCGGCCTTGTTTGCAGGCGGTATTAATCTGCATGCCCAGGGACCGGCGACCGGTCGCGCAAAAAGTCTGTTGGCGGGCCAACTGGTGGATGATGCCCGAGCCGCGGGTCGCAACCTTCAATTGCCGCCCGGGCTGGCGGCTCGCGAATCGCTGGTTTTGCTGCAAAAAGCTCAGGAACTGGATCCAGCTTCCGCCACCGTTTTGCGGCTTCTGGCCGAGGCCGCGCGGGCGTTGCACCGCACCGGTATTGAACGCGCGGCACTCTTGAAAATGGTTAATCTGCAGCCGGACAATCTGGCGGCCCAACTGAAATTTCTGGATTCGCTGGCGGCCGGTGCCCAGACTGTAGCCCAACGGATTCGTATTTACCGCAAAACAATGGCCCAGAACAACCTGAATCCGCAAATCAAAAGCGCTTTGGCGCTGCGCGTCGGGCTGCTGTTGAATGCCCAGGCGCATCACCATGCGGCGAACCTCATGTTTGTGGAAGCCGTCAGGCTTAATTCGTCCAATCTGGCGGCTTGGCAGGAACTGACACTGGCTTTGCGGAAAAGCCACGCGCCCGCACACCAGCTTCTTTATTGTTACCTCCATACCCTCCATTGCGACCCATTCCAGCCGGATGCAATGGTCGGTATTGCACATCTGCTGGCGGCCGCCGGGCATTATGGCCTGGCCGCAAAATGGGCCAATGCCGCAATTGCCGAATACCAGCAGAGCCACACCGCTCTGGGTTCGGGCCTGCCATCAGATCTTGCGGCCTATTGGGCCATTGCCGCCCAGCAGGACAAGGTGCGCCCCTATCTGGACGAATTGCTGGCGTTTAAAAAGCCGGCCACCTCTGTTCTTCTGATTGCCCTGGCGGAATATTCCAATGGCAAACCGATTGCCGATACCCGTCCGGCCAAGCTCCTGGCGCGAATTGAAGCTCGCCTGGCGGCCGAACTGAAAAGCCGCCCCGGCAGCGCGCGGCTGAAGGCCGATGCGTTATGGCTGCAACTGGTCTATCAGAACAAGCTCCCCGCGAATATTGCGGCACACGTGGCGGCAATGCAAAAGCCGCTCGCCGCCGCCCCGGCCCTTTACGCCCGCTTACGCGGCTGGCAACTTCTAAGGCAGGGCAATATGCAGGCAGCGGCCGAAAAATTCCAAACGGGCCTGACTGACCCTTATGCGGTCATCGGATTGGCGGAGGCTAAAGCCGCTTTGGGTCATAAAAAAGCGGCCACCGCTTTACTGGTTGGGCTCTGGCGGCATTCGCCGCCGCTGCCGACGGCATTGGCCATCGCCCAGACCGCACGCACCCTGCGAATTCACCTGTCTTCCAGTGCCGCCGGCAATGCGCTTGCGGTTCAGGCCCGCGGGTATCCTTCGCGCATGCTTCACGCGGTATACGATCCGTCGAATATGGTGCTCGTCAGTGTGCACTGGCCGCATCGCTTTCCAGATTATGGACGGCCTGTTTATATTCATGTGCATTATTACAATGAATCACCCTGGAGTCTGGCCGTCGGTCCCCACACGGCTATCACCACAGATATGGCCATGGCCGCCCGAATTCAGGGAATATCCAATATCAATCTGGGTGCCTACGCGATTGATTCCAACGCGTCGGTGCTTCGGCTGGATTCACAACAATCCTTGGAAGTGACTTATCAGATTGACCAGGGCGCCCTGCGGACCATCAGTCTGGACAATCCCGATTCGCTGGTCGGCGGGCGACTGGAACTGATTACCAACCCCATCGCGGAAGGTACGGATATTTTTCCAGGACTTGGCGGACAATCCATAGATGCCGGATATTTTAATATTCGCGGCTTTTTTTCCGGCGGCTTGCAAGCCATGACCGCTCAGGTTTCACATTTTAATGGCCTGTCTGAAGCCGACCAGATGATTGCCGCCGGTGCCATTGCCAATGTGCTGCCAAAACTCGCCGCGGACCTGGTTTCGGCCAGTCAGGCCAGCGCGACGGCATCGCCTTCCCCGGCCCAAATCCGCAAAGCCATTACCGCCCTTAGCGCGCCTCTGGAAAGCGAATTGAACAATCCGGGTGCCACCGATGTGCAGGCTTGGCTGACGCGACTGGCTCCGCGAAAACAGTTGCCGACAAAAATTCTGGCGGGCATTTCGGATCTCCGAAACTCGACCAGTGCTGCGGTGCGGATGATGAGTTACTGGCGCATGCTGGTTACCGCGCAGGATAAACATTCGCCCAAGGCGATGAAAGCGGTCCAAAAAGAACTCACAGTTCTTGCTCATTCGGATAAGGATCCTTTAGCGGCGCGCTGGGCCGCGGACCTCGCCGAGCAGGCGGCCATTACGCCCGTAACCAGGACGAAAAAATCCAAAGCCACAAAAGCCAACCCCAGTTGACCAAAGCCCGTACAGCCCGTGGTTTCAAACCGGATTGCTCGATTGGCTGAAGAACCGCAAAAGAATCAGGTCGCATTGCGGTTCCATGCATATTGAAGGATTGACCTTTCAACGGTAAGCGGATTGCCGCCGCTGCCTATGGCGTTCCCGAAACAGCGATTGCGCGTCATCATTCTGCCGGGGCATTCCCATGCGCTGGCACCGGATATTTATCACACGCGGTCAGAATTCTTTGGCGACGCGGGCCGCCGTCCGTCATCCGTTTCGCTTTTAAAACTCTCCACGGCTGCCCAGGTTCCTCGCGGGCGATTTTCAAAAATGCCGCAATCAAAAGGCTCTCTGCCTGTGCCCGTTCCAAGACCTTTTCCAGTGGCGGCAGACGCATGTTGTACTGCTCAACAGAATCTTGTCCGCCTCGCGTTTCCATGCATAGCGCCTTTGACTATCGGGACCGGATAATCTGCCGCGTTCGGCAGGAATGGAATACCCATTAAATTTCCCTGAATATTGAGCAGATTTCAAAATTGACCAGCCGGAATCCCGGCCAGATAGTGGCAAGGTTCGAATCGATCGGCCCCGGTTTGGCCGAAATTGCCGCCCGCGACCAAGGGGTTGATCGTCGGCATCGCCCACCTGAATGCCGAACGCCAAATACAAAATGCTCAATGCTTGCATTTGCTTCCTGAAAGTAAGATGATAGCGTCATTCCAATTGCCGAAAGGTTTATCTTGGTCGCACTGGATAAACAATTTTTTTACCGCTACGGCTTAAAGCCACCAAGCCGTGGCCGCTCGGGCTGGAAATCTGAGCAAACTAAAAAATCTCCTGATCGCCGGACCGCAGACATCCTGTCTGCCCGTCGTGACCGCGATACCCCCAGATTCTCCAGTTCCTCCAATACCTCCTGTGCGAATGAAATAATCTGTTGCGGCTACTGCTTCGATTCTGAAACGCAGCTTTATTACGTCCGTAATCGGACATACAACCCGGTACTTGACCGTTGGATTCAGCGTGATCCGATTGGGTATCAAGGCGGGATTAATTTGTATGAGTATGTTGGAGGGATGGCGATTGCCGGAATAGATCCAAGGGGGCTCGCTTGGTGGAATCCGGTGACTTGGTGGTTTCCAAATGGAATAACTCCTGGCGTTCCGATCCAGCAGGGCGGCATTCCCGATAAGGACCTTTTCAACTCAGCGATTGATAAAATCGCGAAGCTGCAACGGCGGAGAGGCGAATCAGCGGCTGACTGCCTGGCCGAACTCGCGAAATTGGACCGTCTTGCCAGAATGTATATGGACGAGATTTATCAGCAGGCTATTGGCGCGGAAGCGAATTCGCTTTACCAGCAGGGTGCGCTGAACGGGCTCAACGATGCTGAGTGGAACGCGCTCGTTACCGGACTCGTCGGCTTAGGGACGTTTGGTGCCGGTGGTGCCGCGGAAATTGTCTCCGGGAATGTAATGCCTTGGGTCGGAGCGCCGGTGGCCGGTGCCCTGAAATACGGAGGGGCGATCATAGCAGGCGGCTACCCGATTTTTATGGCGGCGAACGGACAGGAGATTCGTATTCCAACCGAATTCTGGCCGGAATTAGCGCTTCTGCGTGCCATGCAGGAGCGGCTCGCTCGCGCGAGAGACGAAGCGTCGGTACGCTGTGCATGTGGTGACTGAGTCAGGATTAGCAACCATGGGGAATAGCGTGGATACAGAAAATATCCTTGGAATTGCGATTGGAATGACCTATCTCATTAGTGTTGCGTCCGGCGTGATAGTTTACTGCCTTCGGAATTCCAAGATGGTGACGCGAAAGCGTATTTGGTTCCACATATTTTTTATTTCAATTTCCGTTTTTCTGACTTTGCCCGTGGTCCTGATTTCGTCGTCGGAAAAGTCGTTAAATTGGATCGTGATCGGGGTTGCGGCCGCCGCGTTGGCCGTCGTGTGGACAATGGTGTTTGCAATTGAGGCAAGGTATCCGATCGATTGGAGCAGGCCGTTCCGATTTGGGGCGGAGGCTGCGGAGGGCCGTACATTGCGGCTCGCTGCACGGAAGCTGATTGAAGGCGGAAACCTCGAGCCGGCTGAACGAGCTTCGCTGGAACGCGCGATTGCGAAATCAGATTCGCAAATCGCGAGAGCGGCCAAGCCCGGCGAATAGCGGTTTGTTGCCTGCGATAATACTAGGGACGGTCGCCGATTAAAATAGGGTATATGAGGCGAGTTGATCGTCTTGCTTACGGTGTTTGGGTGTGCCTTGGCCTGCCAGGCGGCAGTGCCCGCAGGCGTCGCCCAACAAGGTTGAGGCAAGCCCGGCGATCATCATCGACTCAAAAAGCCGCTTGGCGGCAATTTCCAAGCTGCGTAACGTCATGGGGTATTCCCGGGATGATAGTGCGAGACGTTCAAGGCATGAAGAACAATGTGCCATCATCTGGGGGGCCAAGAAACGGGTGACTGGGCGCAGATTCTATTGGCTGGCGCACAAAAAATGAGTTGCATTCGATTTTCAAAATCAATAAACTTTGATCTTATCGATCGTTCATTTTCCCCTTTGCCGTGTTGACAGAGGGAGAGATTTTCAAAAGGTTTACTTTTTCAGGAGTTTTACCATGTCCACTCGTTGGAATCGTGGTTTGTCCATGGCTGCGGCAATGGCGACGGCGGCGTTGACCGCCTCGGCCGCCCTCGGAAGCATTGATGGCACGGTGCTGTTTAATCCCTATCTCTTCAGTTCGCTCGGCACGCTTAATGTCACGTCCGGCACGCTGAATATCAATACCGGCACGAGTACAACGGCACCAACCCTGAGCTTTGGATCGGCGTCTTACACGGGATATATCAATAATCAAAATGGAATGGCGGAAGGAACTGCCAACGGCATTCCCTATGTTGGGGTGTTCGATTTTTCGTCAATTAACATCGGTTCGGGTGTTGCGGTGAACATTACCGGCACCAATGGACTGGCCTTGTTAAGCCAAAGCAGCACGAATATCGCGGCGACCCTATCGGTTAACGGAAGCGGTGCGGACGGCGACACAGGCGGTGCGGGTGGCCCCGGCGGCTTTGCAGGAGGAAACGGTGGCAGCAATTCGGCCAACGGGCAAGGGCCGGGCGGCGGAGCTGCCAACGGCTCCCCCGGTGCCACCTACGGTAATCTGGACACGGCCCTTTACGGAGGTAGCGGCGGCGGCGGCGGTGCGGGTGGTGGCGGCAACGGCGGTGGTGGTGCATTGGACATTACCGCCGTCGGTAGCCTGACGGTGGCGGATATTAATGCGATCGGTGGTGGCGGCGGTAGCGCCATGGAGAGTGGCGGTGGCGGCAGTGGCGGGGGAATCATTCTTAGCGGCAGTACCGTTTCGGATTCCGCGAATGTTTTTGCGTATGGGATGGCCGGCGGCCGCGCGAGCTTGGGTGCTGGTGGCGGCGGCAGCTTTGGTGGCGCCGGCCTCAGCGGAACCTCCAATGCCGATGGATACAACTTTGGCGGCGAGGGTGGCAACGGGCAAATTCTCGTCCAATCTACCTCCGCCAACCAATCCTCCAGTTTTGCAACCGCGGGCGTTTTCTCCGCCGGCGGGGTCACCAGCGAGCAAATAGCACAATTGGAACAGCCACTTTTGGCGCCATCCAAAATTGATTTCGGCCAGGTGCGGACCGGCACTACCGCCGTACAGAATCTTTCCTTCGAAAATAGCAGCAGCACCGGCACCGTTGCGGGCCAATATACACCGGCGTTGCCCTCCGGCATGTCCGGCAATTCAGGCACGTTTTCACTGGCGGGTGGCCAATCCAGCACGTCCGCCATTTCTTTTGCCCCCATTTCACGCGGTACCTATAGCGGCACCGTCAGCTATACCTCCACTGTGGTCAATGGCAGTGTCGCTATCACCGGCACCGCCGTTGGGCCCGTATTTTCCACCAATGTCGGCACTGCGCCCCTGGCGGTTATTAACGTGGGCAATACCACTCCCGGATTGGCCGCCACGTTTGATCTGAAAATCACCAACACCAGCACCGATGATGTCAACGGCACCAATCTAGCGAATTTAACGCTGGAAAGTGAAAACATCACCGGCCCGACCGCCATTGCTTTTTATGTTGTGCCCCTTACGCAAAATGTTCTCGGCAACGCCGCCGCGGATTCCCCATTGGGAAATTCCACGAATTTGTCGATTGTATTTAATTCCACCACCGACGGCAGCTTTACCGATTACCTGACCATTACCACCGATCAGGGTGCACCGCTGGGAGATGTGGGGCAACAGTTCACCTACGAACTCACGGGCACCAGCAGCGGCACTCCAGCCCCTGAACCTGCCACGCTGGCCCTGTTGACGCTGGGGGGGCTGTCCTTGCTGATGGTTCGACAGCGGAAGCACCGGGTGTGACCACATCCGGCAAACTTCATTTGACCACGGTTAGACGCCTGCCTTAATGCGAAATCGCGATTATTGGTAGCTCTGGCCTCCCATGGCGGTCGTCGCATCAATACCGAACTCTCGGAATTGAAATGGAGTGAAATAGGCTGGGAAAAGGAACCATCCGGGTAAAAAGCCCAAAGACTGAGCCTATCAATGGCCACGGAATCCAGATTATACCGATGTTCCCGGAACTGCGGCCATACTTGGAAGATGCGCGACATCTTGCCGAGCCGGGGCCGGAGGTTGTCATTTCGCATTTCCGGTGTAAGAAAGCCAATTTGTGCGCCCGGTTTGAACGCATCATACTCAAGTGTAATACTCCCCAAAAACTGGGCGCGCTGCTAAGGTAGTTTTTTCCGAGTTTTCGGAGTCTATTTTATGTCGGTAAAACGTCGTCAGTTTACGTCGCAGTTCAAAGCCAAGGTGGCCATGGAGGCGATGAAGGGCCAGCGGACGATTGGTGAGTTGGCGGGTTTG
>DAIDJN010000058.1:0-169484 GCA_027451365.1 Phycisphaerales bacterium
CGTCGTATTCAAGGGCTATCGGAACCTCAAAGGTGCCACCGCTACGCTGGGTAATCTGATTGACGTAATTATGGTTGCGTTGTTCGCCTATTCCGGGATAGCCGGCGAAGGGAACAAAGGTGCTGGATTTCCAATTCCCCAAACCATCCAGATTATAATTCCTGCTGGAATCCGTATTCGGCAAGGTAATCACAGTCGTAACGCTTCCCCCACCAGCATCCTGATTTGCGGGGCCGGACGTCCTTGAAAGATTATCATTGAGCGCGACCAGAGGATTGTCTCCAAAATCGTTGAGTCGATTATTCCCATGCCTGCACAACTCGGCAAGCCAATCTCCTCGCCCAAATAGCGCTTTGGTTTAAATTGGCCGCCGTCCGAAAGACCAGGCCAAATACCCCATTTCTGCCACCCGCTAATGCAGGCCAATCCGAAAAGTCGGGCCACCTTCAGCCCGTTATCCACTCGCCCTACCACCCTGGCCCGCTTTGAGTGCCCGACTGACCTCATCACGAACCATTCGTCTGATCACGCGCTTAAATAAATGGAACAACAAATAGGCCGCGCCGGCTGGAAGGACTAACACACAAAACAAGCCAACGGCACCCAAGAGAAATTTAGGAAGCCCAGGGAGCTGATAAATTATAAATTGGTGGTGCGTTTCAATTGGACTCATTTTAGCTTGCCTCCAATAGCCTTGGGCGTACAGGGACAGGTGATTTTAAATCCGTGGCCCCCACCTCCAATCAAATAAACCAGTTGGTAGCCGAATTTCCAGACACCCAAGGTGTCGAACACCTTTATCTGGTAGCTCTTCTTTACGGTTATTTGGCAACTTCCCTTGGAGCAAGGGCCTGTCACTATCGTGGTCGGGTTCGGTATCACTATGCCAGAGAAATGCCAACTTAATTCTGTTACGAACCCCGTCCAGTATTTACTGACAACCTTAATTGTAGGCTTTTTGCAGTTCTCATCGGCCTGGAGAACTACGTGGAAAGTTGCAGCGAAAAACAAGCCTCCGTGCACGGTAAACCGGTCGGTCCAATTGACGACCTTTCTCCCATCCGGATCGGTCCATAAATCTGGTCCCCCAGATGCGTATTGAAATGGATTTGGGCCACCCGCATACCCAATCGGATCACGCTGAATCCAACGGCCAAGGACGGCGTTGTATGTCCGATTGCGGACATAATAAAGCTGTGTTTCCGGATCAAAGCGATAGCCACAGTAGATTATTTCATTGGCACCATAATCTGACTGCACATCATCATAGGTGAACCAGCGGCCGTCAGAGCCAGGCTCGATAACTATCAAGGTATTGCCATACGCATCCGTATCATACGCTTCTACGACATAGCCACCGGAATTCGTCAGCGCCACTGCGCGGTACAGCAAATCCTGCAGAAGGTAATACGCACCAAGCGGCAGGTCTTGCGGGCTAACAACAGCCATTAGGTTAACTTGAATACATTCATCAATATATGTTCCCCAGATGTACTGTTTCGTAGGCGTATCCGTACTGCCGCTGCCCAGGCGGCCGCAAATAGCACTCTGTGTCCTCTGTGATCTCTGTGGTTCGACCGTCCCGCCAAACCCATACGCATATTGCCCGCCCGGCCACTTGGGACCAATCGCGTCTTCTATGCTATCCGCATTCCTGACCATTTTACGGCCCCGTTTGAACCACAATCATCAAACCGCGAACCCGGCATACCCATTTGCAATGTCCTGTTTATACCCCTCCAACATCCCCAATACAAGTAAAAAATGGAAATGCAGCATCCAGTATTCGAGTGAAGCGGTTCGTTCAGAGAATCCGCAGGCATCCAGTTCATTGCGCCTGTCGCCCTTATCGCCGCCGCACACACCTGTTACTGATATCGAGGAACGCACCGGTTCGCCAAAATCGGAACAATTGCGCCCCGAACCAATAACCGGCGAAACATTGCGACGCACAGCGTCTGGCTGTTTGACAAGTGAATGCATTCTGCCATCGAGGCAGACTCAACCGCTGGTATAACTCGCGTCAACAAATCGGCCGTCTGGCCATACTGTTTTTCCCATTTGGCATCTGGTGACGAAATGTATATAATAGTTCAAAAGGCCCGCCGGCGGTGAACCCCTCATATTTATTGAGCACTATACGCTGGAAAACTTCGGAATTTGTTTTTTGTCGCTATTTGCATGCGGCTGATCCGGAGGCGCTGGCGTTATTGGAGAAATCAAATGTCGTTTAATTCTTATGGCCTGCATCCGGACCTGCTACGCGGTATCAAGGACCTGGCCTTTACCCGGCCCACTCCTATTCAAGCTGAAGCCATTCCCGCCGCCCTTACCGGCCGCGATGTGCTGGGCTGCGCGGCAACCGGCTCGGGCAAAACCGCGGCCTTTCTGCTGCCAACCATGCACCATCTGCTGACACGTCCGCATACGGCAAAACGCACCACGCGAGTGCTGGTGCTTACCCCTACGCGGGAACTGGCTTCGCAAATCCAGCAGAATCTGGTATCGCTTGCCACCCATACGCCGTTAACGGGTGCCGTCATTATCGGCGGGGCTGGAATGGGGCCACAGGAACATGCGTTTCGCAGCGGGGTTGATTTTCTAATTGCCACACCGGGACGGCTGCTCGATCATCTGAAACGGTCGTACGCGAATCTTTCGAGCCTGGAAGTGCTTATACTGGATGAAGCTGACCGCATGTTGGATATGGGCTTTCTGCCGGACATTCGGCGGATTCTCAAGCTGTTGCCGACCAAACGTCAGACTCTTTTCTTTTCGGCCACTATGCCTAATGAAATCCGCGTGCTGGTGCGGGACCTGCTTAAAGACCCGGTAACGATTCAAATGGAGCGGCAAAGCGCACCTGCGGCTGGTATAACCCAGGCGGTTTATCCGGTCCCCCAGCATCTGAAATCTGCTCTGTTGTGCGAACTTTTAAAGAGCGATGAACTTCAATCCGTCATCTGTTTTACGCGTACCAAGCACCGGGCGAATCGCTTGGCGGATTATTTGAAACGCAACAGTCTGGACTGCACCGTGATTCACGGCAACCGCACCCAGGCCCAGCGCACCGCGGCCCTGGCCGGGTTCAAGGCGGGACGCTACCGGATTCTCGTGGCAACGGATATTGCCGCACGCGGCATTGATATTGCCGATGTATCGCATGTGATTAATTTTGACTGCCCGCACATTCCAGCGGATTACATTCACCGCGTTGGTCGGACAGGCCGAGCCTCGGCAACCGGAGACGCTTTTACGCTGGTTTCCCAAGACGAAGAACGCGACCTGCGGGCCATTGAAAGGGCCATTGACCGCCGCCTGCCGCGGGTGACGCTGCCGGAATTTAATTACACCCAGCAGATGACCGAAAAGCTGGAAGTTCCCATTGCCGAGCGTATTGCCGCCATTCGGCAGCGCAAGGCGCAGGAACGTGCCGCGGGGGATCGAAAAAGGGAACGCACTGGCGGAAATAGCCCGATGGAACATCGCCGCGGTCCGACCGTTGATGGGCGCCGCACTGATGGTAACCACCCGCGCCCCGGTGGCAATTTTGCGCGGCCAGCCCACCACGATTCACGAAACGCCGCCCGGCGAACGGATCGCCCGGAAAAATTTGCCCAGGGCGCTCAGACCGAAGGACACACCGCGCCGCGCGGCGCGGGCGATCAGCCTTCGCATTCATCCTCCGGGTTCGGGCGGCGGAATTCTGGCGGCAAAGACTGGACGAATCAGCCACGAAGGGATTTTTCCGCCGATCGCAACCGCGACAACTACCGATCAGGCGGTCACCCTGCTGAAAAAGGTTATTCCCAGCCGGGACGCGGCCAGGGCGGAAAGCCGCAATTTGGTTCTTCCGGCGGGCGGCCCGCCCATCCGCGCAACAAGCAAAGTCAGCCAGGAAACCCTTGGCATAAGCCATAAAATGAGGCCGGCCCGCCACGGTCTGACGAATGTATGGCGCCTATTACAGGCTGTTCTGTGATGGTGCGATAGGGGATATTGGCGATGACCTGATTCGACGCTATCATAATAATCCATAAGCTGCACATAAACGCAAACATGAATAATTTGCGATTAGCGTAATGCTGCAGCAGGGTGTTTTCCCAGATGCCGCAGGCCGATTTTTGATCGCGCGGCGTCGGAATTTTCTGGAAAGGATGTCATGGGCGTACCAATATCTCAAATGTGGACGGTGGCCAAATATGTCTTAACGCAGAAAATCCGCGGGACAAAACGCTATCCGCTGGTCTTGATGCTTGAACCGCTTTTCCGGTGCAATCTGGCCTGCGCGGGCTGCGGTAAAATTCAATATCCGCCGCACATTCTTAAAATGCACCTGACGCCTGAACAGTGTTTCAAAGCCGCTGAAGAATGTGGCGCGCCAATGGTCAGCATCCCCGGCGGAGAACCGCTGCTGCATCCGCAAATAAAAGAAATTGTGGAGGGCTTGGTTGCCCGAAAGAAATATATCTATTTGTGCACCAATGCGCGGCTTCTTCTGGAAAAGATTGATCTTTTTACGCCATCTAAATTTCTGACGTTCAGCGTGCACATGGACGGCCAGCGCGAACATCATGACTTTTCCGTCTGCCGTGAAGGTACTTTTGATACCGCGGTGGCGGGCATTCGGGAGGCGGTCAAACGCGGCTTCCGTGTCACCACCAATACCACGCTTTTTGATGGAGCAGACCCCAACAGCGTGCGTGCGTTTTTCGATGAAATGATGGACCTGGGGGTGGAAGGCATGATGCTTTCACCCGGCTACAGTTACGACAAGGCACCGGATCAGCAGCACTTTCTTGGCCGTGCCAAAACTCGGCGGCTGTTTAGCACTATTTTATCCAACCGGTCAAAAAAATGGCGATTCAACCAAAGCCCGCTCTTCCTGGAATTTTTGATGGGCCGGCGTACGTACGCCTGCACTCCATGGGGAATGCCCACCTATAATATTTTTGGCTGGCAGAAGCCGTGCTATCTGTTGCAGGATGGCTATGCTGAAACATTTGGCGAACTTCTGGCGGAAACGGATTGGAAAAATTACGGAACAGAATCCGGAAATCCAAAATGCGCCAACTGCATGGTCCATAGCGGCTATGAAGCCTCCGCGGTCGACCACACCTTCCAGTCAATCAAGGGTTTACTGGCTACGGCGCGGGCCACCTTGTTTGGCGGAACGTATGCCAATCAAGCCGCACTAGATGCCCTCGCGGAACCGGTTCCATCCCATTCCGGGAAATTGGTTCAGTTGCAGGTCAGTGCCCGCGGCACGCCGCAGCGGGACGAAGTTTCTGTTTAAACCTCGGCCGGGCTCGCCTTCCGCGGGTGTTCCGCTGGAATCGGCCACACTTGAAAGGACATGGCAACAATGCCGAATTCCGTCAGCAATGCTCATGAAGTTCCAACTGCCGTGTCTGCGGCTGGCGCCGGATCCGGTGCCGCATCCGCCGGACCAGCGGCGGAAAATACCGGCACGGTGCATGAAAACCTGGAAGGTTGGATTGCCGACATCAGCACGCCCGCGTTGCTGCGCCAAGCCGTGGAAAAGGCCTTCAGTTATCGTGGGGATGTCACCATTCGCACACAGGACGGCCGCACCGTGGTGGGCTATCTGTTTGACCGGTCGGCGGCAAATGCCGATCTTTCCAAATGTGTGGCACGCCTGCTGGTGGAAGGTGCCGAGGCGGGCCACAGTCGGCGCGAGGTCCTGCCCTATTCCGCCATTGCCGGTATTGAATTTACCGGCAAGGATACCGCGGCGGGCAAAAGCTTCCAGACATGGCTGAAAAAGTATCAGGAAAAGAAAGCGGCTGGGGAAAAGAATATCGGTCTGGAACCTGAGCCGCTTTGAAAGACACCCGGAACAGGCCTCCGCATTCCGTGGCGGAGCGCATCGGAATTGACAATTCAGGGCGCCATTCATCGATAACGCGGCGGATCTCGCACAATTCGGCGGAATTCAGCGGTCGTGCGGTTCTTCCAGATATGTATACCCCTGCAGGCCGGACTCATAGAAACGCAGCAGGAGCGCGGATTCCGCCACTGAAATGGTATTTTCCCGCACGGCCCGCTCCACGTCCTTGTGCATGCGGCTTAGCAGCTCATCCGCATTGAATTGGACATATTGCAATACTTCGCGAACGGTGTCGCCGCGAACGACTTCCTCAATATGAATCTGGTTGGCTTCATTCACATGCACATGCACGGCGTTGGTGTCGCCGAGCAGGTTGTGCAGATCGCCCAGAATTTCCTGATATGCGCCCACCAGAAACACGCCCAGAAAATATTCGCTTCCGGTGTATTCATGCAGTTCCAGCGTCTTTTTAACATCGCGCAGGTCAATAAAACAATCCACTTTTCCGTCGCTGTCGCAGGTAATGTCCGCCAGCACGCCCCGGCGTGTCGGTTCTTCCTCAAGCCGATGAATGGGCATGACCGGGAAAAGCTGTTTGATGGCCCAACTGTCGGGCATGGACTGGAACAACGAAAAATTGCAGAAATAGGTGTCCGACAACTGCGATTCCAAAGATTCAAAATCATCCCCGACGTAATCTATTTCTTTGAGAACCTTAAGAATTTTTCCGCAGGTGCCCCAAAACAGCTTTTCAGTCAGGCTGCGCAATTCCAGACTCAGATATCCGAGGTTAAACAAGTTCAGCGCCTCATCACGCTGCTGTGTGGCGTCGTGGTACACTTCAAGAAAATTCTTTTTATTCACATCGCGATAGGCGTCGAACAGATCACTGACCGGCTGGGGAACTTCTTCATTGGCTGGCAAAGCTTTGGGAATATCAAAGTAATCAAACCCGCTTACGCCCAGCACATTGAACACCAGCACGCTGTGGTAGGCCACCATGGCCCGCCCGCTTTCGCTGATAATCGTTGGATGTTTGACTCCGCATTCATCGCAAACGGTTTTAATGCGGAATACCACATCGCTGGCGTATTCCTGGAGCGTGTAATTGATTGAGGATTCAAAATTCGTCTGGCTGCCGTCGTAGTCTATGCCCAGTCCGCCGCCGACATCCAGATATTCCATTCCCGCGCCAGCGCGGGCAAGTTCCGCATATACACGGGCGGCTTCATTCAGCGCGCTTTTAACTGTTCGGATATTGGTTATCTGGCTGCCCAGATGAAAATGCAGAAGCTTCAGGCAGTCCTGCATCCCGCGTTCCTTCAGGTAGTCCAGCGCTCGCAGAATTTCTGCCACAAACAGGCCGAATTTGCTGCGCGCCCCGCCTGATGATTCCCAGCGACCGCTGCCCCGCGTGGCCAGTTTCACGCGTATGCCCATGCGCGGGCGAACGCCGTGCTTTTGGCCATATTTAATCAGCAATTCAAGTTCGGTGAATTTTTCAATAACCGGAATGATGTTTTTGCCCAGCTTCTGCGCCAGTACAACGGTTTCGATGAATTCATCATCCTTAAAGCCGTTGCAGATAATGGGTGTGTTGCGACCATTGGTCAGTGCCAGCACCACCAGCAGTTCCGGTTTGCTGCCCGCCTCCAGTCCCCAGCCATAGTCGGCTCCGCATTTGAGAATTTCTTCCACTACATGGCGCTGTTGATTTACCTTGATCGGATAAACAGCGGCATATTTTCCCTGATAGCCGTTTTCACTGATCGCATTTTCAAACGCGGTGTGCATTTCAGCCAGCCGATGATTTAGAATATCGCTGAAGCGGATCAGCGTCGGCAGTTGAATATCGCGCACGATCAGTTGATCCACCAGCTTTTTCAGATCAATAGAGCTTTCCGGCTTGCCGCGCGGATGCACGGCCACATTGCCGTCGGCATTGATGGAGAAGTAACCCTTTCCCCAGTTTTGAATATTGTAGGTTTCCGAGGAGTCCTGAACCGACCAGCTCATGTGGCAACCTTCCAGCCGAATGTATGACCTCACGCATGCGAACCAACGGGTCCGCATCTCTAGCCAAGTGACACCGCACCAGATAGTCGCATGGCGCTATCTTTTTTCCGGTGGGCCTACATGATACCCGCCGCCGGTCACAATGCCAGAAAAAGCGCCAGCATTGCCTTTGATTCGCCATCCGGGCATCGTTCACCGGGGCGAGCCAGCCCGAAATCCGGCAAATTCAAGGCTCAGGATTCCTTCCCGGGAAGCGTTGGCAGTGTAAAACTGCGGACCACTTCAATGCCGGTGTCTTTTTTCAACGCAGCAAGGCATTCCGCGGTGGGGGGCGTGTCCAGCTTCAGAAGCATAAGGGCCTTGTCGCCTTTGCGGCTGATGCTCATGTCCGCGATGTTGACACCGGCATGGCCAAAGGTGTTACCCACAAAGCCGATCACGCCTGGTTTGTCTTTGTTGACGATCAGGGCCATTGCACCTTCCGGCACCATGTCCATCCAATAGCCCTTAATGGCCAGCACACGCGGCAAATGGTCCGCAAAAACGGTTCCGATGGCGTTATGCTTTTTATCCCCTTCGGTTACTTCCAGTTCAATGCTGTGCTGAATGGCGCGTTGCAGAGAATGGCCCATGGTTTCATGACGAATGCTGATGCCGCGCTGCTCGGCCAGATGAAACACATTCACCACATTCAGATTTTCAGAAATATGCGGCTTGAGCAGTTCAATGACGGCCAGTCGCTGGAGTGTGGATGTAATCCGCCGGGGCAGTTCCCCGTTGGTACGCAGGGTAATGGAATCAAAGCCTTTTTCCACAATAGCGCTAAGAATAATGCCCATGCGCCTCGCCAGATCGGCGTATGCCTTTTCCGGTTCGGAAAGATTCATTTCTATGCCGCCGGCATTCACCGCGCCTTGAATGCCCTGACCGCGAAGGTACAGCAGCATTTCATGCACGGCGTCCACCGAAACAGCGGTTTGCGCTTCGTGCGTGCTGGCGCCTAGATGTGGCGTGAGCAGAACTTTGTCACCGAGACTGAACAGCGCGTGGTCTTTGGCCGGCGGTTCGGCATCGTACACGTCAATGGCCGCACCCGCGACATGGCCGGATTTAATCGCCTCGGCTAGTGCCGCTTCTTCAATCACACCGCCACGGGCACAATTGATAAAACGGATTCCCTTTTTGCACAGTTTGATTCGTTCCGCGTTAATCAACCCCTTGGTTTTGTCGCCCGGAACATGCACGGTGATGTAATCGCACTGCGGTAAAAGTTGTTCAATTTCCTTGACCATGGTGACCTGGCCGTCCATAGCGCTTTCTGAAAAGAAAAATGGATCGTATGCCAGTACCGTCATTTCCAGTCCGACCGCACGGCGGGCGACCGCTCGGCCGATGCGGCCAAAGCCGATGATCCCCAGGGTTTTTCCCGCCAACTGGGTGCCGGTGAACTTGGTGCGCTCCCACAAACCGGCGCGCACATGGGCGTCGGCGGCTGCGAGTTTGCGCGAAAGGGCCAGCATCAGGCCGATGGCATGTTCCGCAGTGGTAATCGTATTGGCGTCCGGCGTATTCATCACCAGCACGCCTGCTTTGGTGGCCGCTTCCACATTCACATTGTCCACGCCCACACCGGCGCGGGCAATGGCCTTCAGGCGGCCCGGTTTGGCCAGGTCCGCACCCGTAATTTTTACGCCGCTGCGGATAATGGCCCCATCATATTCCCCGATCACCTGGGATAGTTCGCCTGGTTCCCACTTCGGATGATT
This sequence comes from Phycisphaerales bacterium, assembly GCA_027451365.1. Classification (GTDB taxonomy): domain Bacteria; phylum Planctomycetota; class Phycisphaerae; order WQYP01; family WQYP01; genus JAJYPG01. The sequence continues at coordinate 9,634 of DAIDJN010000058.1, forward strand.
ATTAATTTCCACATCCGGCTGCTGTTTCAAAAGAGCCAGCCCCTCATCGGCAATTTTGTCTGCGACAAGAATTTTAAACATCGGCATAATCCAATCAAAAAATCATCAACACGCCGTCGGTGTCCCCCGGCGGCAAACCGGGAAGTATAGGCGAAAGCAGCGTGGTGGTAAATGACTCCGGACCCTATTTTTCATCTCCGATGCTTCAACCGAACCAGCGGGCGTCATTGCCCGCGGACAGGCAATACATCATAGGTTCTACACAAAGGATTTTCGCTGAAAAAGGCCGCGAAGATTCTTTCCGGCAATATTAGGCCTACATGCCGTTTATTAAAACATTTAAATCGTGTCCATTTCGGTTACACACGCCAGGGATTTGTTCCAAAATTGTCCACAGCGCCTTGGGGTTTGCCAACAGGCATGATAATAACTTTGGGAATCACGCGCCCCAGATGCCCGGGATTGCGGCGGCTGTGGCGCGGCCACCCGTATTGTCCGAGCCGCAAATCACGTTTTGGATTTGAGTTTTCCACGTATAAATTCCGCTCGTGCCGCCTTGCGAATGTCGCCTTCCGCTGCCCTTCCCATCAGCCGCTGCAAGTGGGCTGGCTGCGTCCGCAGGAAAAGCATATTGACTAAATTAATATCCAGGCCGGCAACGCGTTTCATGGCGACGCCCAGCCGCAGATGCGATAAAAAATAGAGCGTTTCTTCGGTGGAAATCAGTCGGGCGTTCTGCAATACGCCGACCGCCCGGCCGATTTTGTCATCCAGTGTCAATGGCCGCTCTTGTTCAAGAATGGCCCGCGCATTGAGTTCCGCTGTAATCAACCTGGGAATTATTTCATCGCTGAATTCGCTAAGAATTTCCTCTTCTGACCGCCCCAGCGTGGTCTGGTTGCTGATCTGGTAAAAATCACCAACAGCTTCAGTCCCTTCGCCAAACAGACCGCGAATGGCCAAATGCATGTCCTTGGCGGCGCGAAATATCTTTTCAATATCTCCAGTCAGCTTAAGCGCCGGCAGGTGCATCATCACTGAAACCCGCATTCCTGTTCCAACATTGGTCGGACACGCGGTCAGAAAGCCGAACTTCCCGCTGTAGGCGAATTCCAATTGCTGTTGCAGGGCGCTATCCAGCGAATCGGCCACCCGCCAGCATTCGCGCAGTTGCACACCGGACCTAAGCACCTGAAGCCGCAGGTGGTCTTCCTCGTTAATCATGACACTTAAGCCCTCATCCGGACTTAATGCCACACCACGGCTGCCTTCGCCGCAGGCGTGTTGGCGGCTGATCAGATGCCGTTCCACCAGAATCTGGCGGTCCAGTTCTTCAGCCTGGTCAATATCCATATATGCAAGCCGCCAATCGCCGGGCAGACCAAGCAATCGCTGCTTGCAGGTCTGATGCAGTTCGTTGCGCTGACTGCGGTTAGCTTTGCTCATGAACGGAAATGCCGCCAGATTTCTGGCCAGCCGTACCCGCGAACTGATGACAACTTCCGCACGCGGGCCGGTAGCCGCCAGCCATTCGCCGTTGCCTGTTGTCAGATCGTTGATATTCATTTCACTCCAATCCACTTCATCGTTGTGGGGGGGGGCGATTTCGACTGGCGACCCCGGCCGCGGTGTCAGTGGTTTAAATTTTCAAGGGAAGTAATTTCGTCCCTGAGTTTCGCAGCCTCTTCGTATGATTCGCGCTCCACCGCCTTGGCCAGTTGCTGCCTGAGTTTGCGAAGCTGGGCCTCGCGAAGTTTGACTCCGCTTTCCGGGTTCTGATTCGCCGTGCCAGGTGATTTTCCAGTGTGATGAGTGGCCCCATTCTGGGCACTTTCAATCACCCCCTGCAATTGCTGCGAGAAAAAATCATAATCCTTCGGGCAGCCCAGCAATCCGGTATCCTTAAATTCTTTCCACGACATGCCGCAATCCGGACAGGACCGGGTTTCAATCTGCGCCGATTGCGTCTGTCCCTCAATAATGCTGGTAAGCATGTCCGTAACGGAAATATGCGCTTTTTGCATATAACCGGCCTCCACCGCGCAGTTTTCGCACAAATGCAGGGCGGAAATTCCGCCGGCCTTGCTTTTCTCGGTCAGATGAATTGTCGCTGCCTTGTTGCATCGGTCACATTTCATCGGATCACCATTTCGATCAACTCAAATCAAGCGGCAAACGCTGGCGGTCAGGTTGAGATCCGCAAGCCCTTTGCCTGATTGATATTAGGACTTCTCGGCCCATGTTTCAACTGGCCGGCGCCAAATTCGCGAGCTCTTGGCGCAAAAATTGGCGTTTTTTCCCGTTTGGCTTAAATTAGCCATGGTGATGAAGAAGCTCTTTACCGTTATTTTGCCCGCCGCCGGTAATTCCACCCGCTTTGCGCTTGGTGATAAACTTCTGACGGAAATCAATGGTCGGTCCATTTTGCAAAGGTCTGTCGAGTTATTCACAACGCGAGACGATGTCGCGGCGATCATCCTGGCCACCGCACCAGAACGCTTTGCCGTATATGAAGATCATCTGAAAAAATTACTGCATGGCAAATCGCTGCATATTGTGGCGGGGGGGCGGGAACGCTGGGAAAGTGTCCACAAGGCGTTGTTCTGTGGCCAGGCAATTACCGATTTTGTCGCAATTCATGATGCGGCGCGCCCCCTGACGCCCAACGCCGTCATTGACGCGGCCTTCGCCGCCGCCATCGAAACGGGCGCCGCGCTTCCTCTGCTTGCGGAACCCGCAACGCTTAAACGGGTGGATTCCGCCGGTCAGGTAACCGCTACGGTAAGCCGCAGTGGTCTGTATCAGGCCCAAACACCGCAGTGCTTTAACACAAAACTTCTCCAGCAGGCGTTCATTCAGGCGGTTGAAGCTGGCACGCTTCACGGGGTAACAGATGACGCTCAGATCGTAGAAATGACGGGCAAGCCCGTGCGGGCGACAACCGGTTCCGCCATCAATATAAAAATTACTTTCGCCGAAGATTTGCAGCTCGCCGACGCCATTCTGCATGCCAATCGAAGCGGTGCGGCCTTGCAGTCCGCTTCTGTGCAAGCGGCATTTGATCCTGTTATTCGAACTCCGGAGTCGGGAGTGAAGCCTTGACCCAGAATCAGAAAATCGCGGAATTATTTAGCCGGGCCGCCGATGTGCTGGCTTTGCTTGACGAAAACGCCTTTCGCGTGCTGGCCACTCGAAAGGTCGGGCGCATATTAGAGGATATAGCCGAAGACGTTTCAGCCCTTGCCGCGGCCGGCAAACTGGAGGAAATTCCCGGCATCGGCGCGGCCTCCGCGGACAAAATACGGGAATATGTGCGAACCGGCCGAATTACTGAATTTGAACAAATTGCCGCGAGCGTTCCCGCCGGTGTCTTAAAAATGATGGCGATACCTTCGGTTGGACCAAAAACCGCCCATCTGCTCTGGAAAGAGGGAAATATTACCACGCTTGAGGAACTTAAAGCCCATTTGACCTCCGGCACATTTCCGAAAATAAAGGGACTGGGCGAAAAAAAGCAGCTCCGCATTCAGGAAAATCTGGCCTTTATGGAGTCGTCGGCGACCCGTATTGGCATTGGCTGGGCGTTGCCCCTGGCCAATGATTACCTGACGCTTATTCGCGCGATTCCTGGTGTGGATAGTGCGACGTTCTGTGGTTCGCTGCGCCGCGGAAAAGAAACCGTCGGCGATATAGATATTCTAATAGCCGCCGAAGCGGAGCTGGCCGCACCGATTACCAGGGCATTGCGCGATTCCTCATTGACCGGGGAAATAATTGCCGCCGGCGAGACAAAAATATCTCTGCGGGCAACCATGGGCCTGCAGGTTGATTTTCGGCTGGTGAAGCCGGAAAACTGGGGAGCGGCCCTGCAATATTTCACCGGCAGTCGGGAACACAATGTCCGCCTGCGCGAACTGGCGGAAAAAAAGGGATGGAAGCTAAACGAATGGGGGCTTTTTGACGGTCAAAAGGCCATCGCCGGCAAAACTGAAGAAGGAATCTATTCCGCCCTTGGCTTGGCATTTATTGAACCGGAACGCCGTGAAGACCGCGGCGAACTGGAATTGGCCCGGGCAATGCACACCAAAGATTCGGCGCATCTGCAGGGTGTGCGGAATCTGGAATTTCTAAAATCAGATGTGCCGACTCACTGGGAAATTCTGGATGCGGCACAATTTTGTGCCGACCTGCACATGCACACGACAGACTCGGATGGAAATGCGTCGCTTGAAGAAATGGTCGCCAAAGCCCGGTCACGGGGCTATTCCTATATCGCAATTACCAATCACAGCAAGTCGCAGGTGCAGGCCAACGGTCTTTCCGCCGCCCGCCTGTTGGAACATGTCGGTGCCATCCGCCGCCTTAACGCCATGGTCAAGGATATGACCATTCTGGCTGGCAGCGAAGTGGACATTCTGGCCGACGGTTCGTTGGATTACCCGGATGAAATTCTGACGCAATTGGACTGGGTTGTCGCCTCGCCGCACATGGCGCTAAGTCAGGAGTCTCAGGCGGCAACGAATCGAATGGTCAAAGCCGCATCCAATCCGCTGGTGGATGTCATCGGGCATCCGACCGGTCGGCTTATCGGAGGGCGCAAAGGACTTGAAATGGATATCAGCCGGCTGGTTTTTGCGGCGGCTCGGAGCGGAACTGCCTTGGAAATAAACGCCACCGACCAGCGTCTGGACCTGCGCGATACCCATGCCCGACTGGCCATAGAGGCTCACGTTCCGTTGTGCATTAATACAGATGCGCATTCGACGCAGGATATGGATCGGTTGACCTTTGGAATTTTGACCGCCCGCCGTGCGTGGGCCAGAGCGGAAAATATTGTGAACACCTGGCCGCTCGAAAAAATGCTGGCGTGGCAGAAACGCCGCCGCGCCGCGGAAAACTGGTAAATTTTCAGGTTGGCCCGCCAATTCGCCGGAGGTTGCGCCAAAACTTTTCCTTATCGGAGTTGAATGACCGGCGCCGGCGGCGGGGGTGGTGGCACATTTTGCGTCGTGGGCGTAACCGGCGGGGGGCTGCCCGCAGTTGAGACTGTTGCCGGAACCGCCGGTTGACCGGCGGGTTTGTTGGGCGAAGCAGTGGCAATGGTCGGTTTGGCCGGTTTGGTCGGCGGCAAACGCAGATACAGCAGAATATTTTCCGCAAGTGATTGCGCATCCCCAGGAGTCAACCCCGCAATGCTCCAGGTCTGGCTGCCCAACAGGCCGCAGCTGACATCATACGGGGTATAAAGCACGACCCATCGCCCGTGCCGTTTGATCCCCATCATATCCACCGTATTTCTCGCTTTATGGGTGTCCAGAAAGTATTTGCGATATGTCACTGATTTCAGTGCGACCATCCCTGGCACAGATCCATTCAAAATTCGCGAAGTTGCTGGAACGGCCTGGAATTTATGCTTCGGAAAAATGTTTTGCATGACCTTTATAAATGAATCCCCCCATGCCGCTTCGCCGCCAATCGCATCCGCAAACAGCGTTCCCCCATGTTCAAGATACGCCTTAAGTTCCTTTTGCTGTTGGGAATCCGGTTGCCACACGCCAGTGCCGGTGGCATGCAGCATTTGCATTTTTGCCGGATCAAGCCCGGAATAGCCCACCACTTTCAGATTGACTGTCATATTGTGGTGCAAAGCCATTAGCCGGCCCAGTCGCGGCCAGGCCCCCGGTTCCGGGTTCCAGTTGCCCGCATATTTTAAAAGTCCGACGGTCATAGACTCGGTTGGCGGTGTGGTCGGCGACGGAACGTAGACCGATTGCAGCCGGTTGGCGATATATCCCTTGCCTGTGGCGTAAAGATAAAGATTTTCAGGCAGTTCCCAAGCGGTTTTGTGTGCCATCGCGTGACGCTGCCATATTTCCCCCAGGTCAGTTGGGCAAATGATCCAAGTGTACCGTACGCCATTGGAAAGCCCCAGCAATGGCACATGGAAATTGGCCCATGGTTCAATCGTGTAAATCGGGCTTTTTGAAGATAGCTTATGGAATTCATATTGACCGCCGGAAGCCAGTTGCCCATCCTGAATCATGGCGTTTTTAAAACCGAGCGATGCCTGATTGCATGTGCAGAAAATAATGCCGCCGGCATCGGTAAATGCTCGAAATTTGGCGATCTGCTCGGGTGTGAATTTCGGATCCACATAACCGCTAAGAAATAGTATCGGTGAATCCAGCCATTGCTTCACCGGGGAACTTAGCTTAACCACCTGCCAATTCAGCGCCACGCCGGTGCTGCGACTGACTGAAGATGTCAGGCTTGCGACATCCCATTGGCGGGAATTCCATTTACCCAGGTAACGCTTTCCGTACTCAAGCTTATTCATGAATACCGGATTCAGACCACGGGTCAGAATCAGCAGCGCGTAAGCGGTCGCCGTATTGGAACTTGCCAGATAGAAATCTGGCCGCCAGCTTCCGTCCGGCCATTGAGTCTGAACCAGTTGATCGGCAAAATCCTGATACCAATTGTGCTTATTGAAAATCTTAATGCCTGTCGCAAGTCCCGCGCGCAGCACACTGTACATGGAATAGGTGTTCTGGTTCATTGGATTGAAATTTGCGTTCATCCATTTTACGGCCATGGACACGGCATGATCTGGCTTTGGCCGCACCACGGTTTCGCCGACCTGCATGAATTCATCCGCCATGAGCAGGCTGGCCAGTCCGGCCGGGGTGAAGGTTTGCGCGCGTGCAGTAGGCTTGGTGGGCCGACCTTTCACACCCCAATACCCCCATTCCCCATCGCCATACTGGCAACCGCGCCAATGTCTGGATTCCTTGTACCAGAACCCCCGCGGAATGGGGATGCCCGCATGTTGGCACGCCCAGATTCCCAGAACTCCATTCTGGGTGTTGGAATTGTCCCAGTCTCCGCCAGAGCGCGGAAAACCCTTTGGCTTGGCCGGATAAAAAGCATAGGAAAATCCGCCGTCTTCATGGGCCGAGCCTAAAAGGAAACCACGGTCGTAATAAAGGGTGGTTCGCACATGCCAATTCCGCTTTTGCGGAAGAAAATCTAAGGCACCCGCCTGAAAGGCTGAAACATAAGTGCAATGGCTGCGCAATTTGATTACATATTTTATGGCCGCCTGCATTTTCGGCTTGAATAAATTAAGTCTCCGCAAATGCAGACTTTGCTGCACATAAAGCAGCGATTCAAGAACCAATGCCGATTCCCCGCCATTTTCCTCCGCGACTACTCCATTGCTGTTGGGACCATGCGCACCTTCTTCCCACATGGTCTTGGGCTGTTGTTGAGCCAGCAGAAAGCCGACGCCCTTGCGAATGGCCGCGATGACCTGTGCGCTCGTCGCATGGGTTGCGCCCCGCGCCGAGGTGGTGAGAGCCAGCAGGATCGCCGCAGTCAGTACGAATTGCCAACAGCCTGATCTTATCGTGAATCGATCCATAAAGTTTCAAACCTCCAGGATTGTGCTTCTGATCGCCAAAGGATACTCCGCCGCCATGGATTTAATTAAGTCTATTTACATAGTATGCCGTCGGTGGCCCCCTTCGGCAAGTGACCGAATTGGCGAATCGTTGCCCACGGCGGCCCTTCGCCGCGTATAATCAGCAGTGGCGTTCCTGAATAGAAGGAGTTTTGAGTGATTATCATGCTGGACGCAACCCCACTGGTGACACGCAATATCAGCGGCGTTCAGCAACATGCGCGAAATATTGTCAGTGAATGGTCGCAACAGCGGGTCGAACATAAATTCATACTGCTGATTAATCAGCATTCCGCCCAGGATCCGGCCTGCGATCTTAGCTTTGTCAAAGGGCTGAACCCCGACTTTTCCATTCGCTTCTTTCGGCCCAGCGCACGGGGATGGCTGAAACATGAGGCCACTCGGCTGCCATTTCTTTCGGGATTATCCCAAGGGGCCGCGGATGCTGCCAATGTCTATCACAGCTTTTCCCCGGATATCTCCGCCTTTTCCGAACTTCCTGCCGCACCGATCTGCCATACGATCCACGACTTGTCCTGTGAGCTTGATCCCGCGGTGCGTTCTTTGCCCGCGGCCGCCGAAGACCGCCGCATATACCGTCAGGCCGTTAAAAAGGCGGCTTGTACGATAACCGTCTCCCTTCGTACGATGGATGACATAATCAGTCTGTATCATCCACCGCGTCAGCAGGTGCACGTGGTTTCCAATGGCTTAAATCCCGTCTTCAATGCGGCACCCGACCCAGTCGCTCGCCAGCGACTGGCCGACCGATGCGGTCCTCTTGGGCGCTACGTTCTGGTCGTCGGGGCGGATATTCCCCGCAGAAACTACGCGCGCCTATGGGAAGCGATGCGGGGCGTCTGGCGAACCGAACCGGGACTTCGACTTGTGCTTGCGGGAAGAAACCCATGGTCGCAAACGCCGGTCCATCAGAAGGTCATGGAACAGGGGTTTAAAGAACGCGTGACTTTCATTGAATCACCTGATGACAGTGAACTTGCCGAACTTTATCGCAATGCCGAGCTTACCTGCTGCGGATCAAGTTTCGAAGGATTCGGACTTTCCGTTCTTGAGGCCATGGCCTGCGGCTCAGCCGTGGCTTGCAGCCATATGCGATCTCTGGAAGCTCTGGCCGGAAACTCAGTGGTTTATTTTTCCCATGATGACGTGCGGATGATTACTGAATCCATTCTCGCCCTGATCCAGGATCCGGAATACCGCAGGCAGCTTCGCAGTCGGGCTTTGGCCCGCACGGCACTTTATTCCTGGGCGCGGTCAGCCCGGACCTTGATGGAGCTTTTCGAAAAAATCGCGACCCGCCGGACCAATGCCGTTCATGAGCCGGCACATTTGCAATCGCCGCCTTCACAGACTGTCTAACTGCCGCCGTTTCGGTTAAATTTTCGAGTTATGGAAAACGAGAAGAAAATTTCCCCACCGGAAGACAATCAGCCCAAGCCGCGAACCCTTACCGGTAATGCGCCCGTGCGCGAAACGCCGCTTCTCCCCCCAATGGCGATTGTGAAAACGCCCTATTTTCATCTGCTGGGCTATAGCGTTGCCGGTGAAGAAACCGCGATTCAGGTCCCCGAACTGAATGTGGTGTTTGATATCGGCAAATGCCCGCGTCCCATGCTAACCAGCGACTTTTGTCTGCTTTCGCATGGGCATATCGACCATAGCGCCGGAATAGTTTATTACCTTTCCCAGCGATTTTTTCAGGGCATGATTCCCGGCACGATTCTTTGCCCCAAGTCCATTGCCGATGGACTTTCCGGAATCATTCGCGCCTGGGCGGCCCTGGAAGGCAAAGTGACTGAACATCGGCTTGTTCCCATGCAGCCTGGGGACGAATTTGAAATTCGCCGTGGCCTTATTGCACGCGCTTTTGCCACGCGTCATACCGTCGCCTCTCTTGGGTTTACGCTTATCGACCGCCGGGAAAAACTTAAGCCGGAACTGGCCGCTCAAAACCTTCCGGGACATATTTTGCGCGACATGAAGGCTCGCGGTGAAAAAATCACTTACACGCTTGATGTTCCACTGGTGGCCTACACCGGCGACACAAGCATGGGTGAAACACTGCTTCAGGATGGCGTGCGCGACGCGCGCGTTCTGATTACTGAATGCACTTTTTTTGAACAGGGCCATCGCAAGCGGGCCGCCGTCGGTCAGCACATGCACCTGCGCGACCTGGTCGAGGTCCTGCCGCAACTGCAGAATGAACTCGTGCTGATTTCCCATGTGTCACGGCGCACCTATGTCGGATGGGCCGCCCGTCAGCTTGCCAAGGCGGTCGAGGGGCTTCAAATTGTCCCGCGGGTTGAATTTCTGATGGACCACGTTCAACGGCTGGACGTTCGGCCCGGCAAGGCGGCACACTTTGTTCCGCCTGAGCCAGCAAGTCAGACGGAACAGGACGATTAGGTCATGGGGTCCTGATCCCTTCAGGCGCGGCGAATGTGTGAACAGCACGTGCCGCGACGGAATACCGCTGAACACATCGCACGGCACGGCCTTTTTAACGCGATGGGGCAAATTTGCCCGCGAACCGGCGGCCCGTTCCACCGTTCCGCCAGCCTGCTTTACCTTCCGGCCCAAACCACACTATGATACCTCTGCCCGGCGGTCCGCTGTTTGCGCATGACTTCGGCTGCGGCTCAGGCACCTGTTTGCAGGAGGTTCGTTTTGTCCAGTATACCATCCACCCGGCCGCCACTTCGCGCGGAAAATACTGCCAGACAATTTGTCCATCAACTTGCAAATGGCTTGACCCTTGTCGCGGAGAAAGTTGAATCAGTGCGTTCAGCCGCCATGGTGCTTCTGGTGCCGGCCGGCGCCTCGACCGATCCGGCGGACGCTCTGGGCAGTTCCAATATTCTGGCGGATTGGATCATGCGTGGCGCTGGCAGTCGCGACAACCGTGCCCTTACGGATTATCTGGATTCGCTTGGCATACAACGATCCTGCGGGGCCGAAACGGTATTTATGCGATTCAGCGCCTCGATGCTGGCGCGGAATTTGTCCGCTGCGCTGGAAGTGTATGCGGATATCGTGCAGCGGCCCGCGTTGCCGGAAGCCGGATTTTCGCCGGCTCGCGACTTGGCGATGCAGCAGATTGACGCCATTGAAGATGAGCCTTCGCAGAAATTGAATTTAATGCTGCGCGCCCGCCATCTGCCTGAACCCTTTGGACGGGCTGTGGTGGGGCTTCGCGAGCATCTTGCCGCCCTTGGACCGAACTCATTGCGACAGGATTATCAGCGTCGCTTCAACCCGCGCGGGGCCATTTTGTCCGTGGCCGGGGATATAGATTTCCAGTCTGTGCGCGACCAGGTGGAAAAACACTTTTCTGCCTGGCGGGCACAGACGCCGGTTCATCCGGAAGTTCGCGCCGCGCCGCGCGGAATGCAGCACCTTGATCAGCAGACCAATCAGGTGCAGATAGGTCTGGCCTATGACACCGTGTGTGAAAGCGATCCGCGCAGCCTGCTGGCCCAGATGGCGGTAGGCGTGCTGAGTGGCGGCATGGGGGCGCGGCTTTTTTCAGAAATCCGCGAGAAACAGGGGCTTTGCTATGCCGTGCACGCGGGCTACATGAGCCTGAAAAAGCCCGGACCGGGTGTGGTCGTTGGCTATGCCGGAACCGTTCCCGAACGCGCTCAAAAAACACTGGATTCCTTTCTTGTCGAACTTCACCGCCTTGGGAATGGTGTGACCGCGGACGAACTTGAGCGAACGCGCATCGGCATGAAAAGCCGTGTGATCATGCAGGGAGAAAGCTCCGCCTCGCGAGCCGGTGCGATCGCCGCCGATTACCATTATTACGGTCGAACCCGCACACTTGAGGAATTGCGATCCGCCATTGAAGCGGTCAGCCTCACCGATATCAATAATTTTCTCGCGGCCAACCCTCCGGGAGCGATCACCGTCGTGACCATAGGACCTGGTAAGATAACCGTGCCGGACACTTTTCCCGCCGGCTGAGTCCAGGCCCTCTGTTTTGCGAGGGCCACCGCCTGAGGTCTATTGTCCATTTTTTCTGTTTGATGGAGTTTTCATGGTCAGTTTCAAGCATGCACAGCTTGCCAATGGTCTGGATGTAATTGCGGAAATACACCCACATGCCCAAAGTACCGCCATCGGATTCATGGTGAAAACCGGTTCACGCGATGAATCATCGCACGTCAATGGCGTGTCACACTTTTTGGAACACATGATGTTCAAAGGCACCGCCCGGCGGACCGCTGCCGAGGTAAACAGGGAATTTGACGCCATGGGTGCCCGCAACAATGCGTTTACCAGCAACGAGGTCACCTGTTACTGGGCCCACATCCTGCCGGAATTCTTGCCATCCGCACTTGATCTTCTGGCCGACATGATGCGTCCGGCTCTGCGCAACGAAGATTTTGATATGGAAAAAAAAGTCATTCTTGAGGAAATCGCGCTTTACCTGGATCGTCCCGGCCATGTCCTTTATGAAGCCATTATGCAGGATCATTTTGGCGGCCATCCGATGGCCCAGTCCATACTTGGCCCTAAAGAATCCATTGCGGCTCTGCGCCGCGACCAGATGAAAAGCTATTTTGATTCCCATTATGGACCGGGGAATATGGCGCTGGCGGTTGCGGGCAAGCTGGATTTTGACGCTTTAATGGCCGATGCCCGGCAGGCCTGCTCCGCCTGGGCGCATGTGGATGTGCAGCGGAGCTATGTACCGCCGTTGCTGGCGGCACACCGACGTCATATCACCGATCCCAAACTCAAACGCCATTACATTGCCATGATTTGCCCCGGACCCTCGGCGCAGGACGACCAGCGATTCGCCGCGCAGGTGTTTTCGGATGTCATGGGCGATCCCGATGGCTCCAGATTCTACTGGGCTTTAATTGAACCAGGTCTGGCGGATGAGGCGGATTTTGCCTTCTATCCACACGATGGAATGGGCAGCTTTTTTGCTGGAGCATCGTGCGATCCCGCCCGCGCCGCCCAGGTGGAAGAAATTATGATTTCCGAAATGGCCAAAGCGGTACGCGATGGTCTGACGGATATTGAAATAAGCCGCAGCCGAACCAAAATTGAAACCGGTTCAGTTCTTCAAGGGGAATTGCCTCTCGGTCGCATGCGAAACATACTCAGTCGGTGGATCTACAATCACGAATACCGCACGTTGGAACAGGACCTTGAAGTCCTCCAAAGGGTCAACACCTCAGCCGTGACCGGCCTGCTGCGGAATTTCACGCTTTCTCCGCTGACAGTTACCACACTTGGACCGGGATAAATCCCGCCTGTTCTCAAAGACTATTGCCAGGGCCGCCAGTATGGCGACCGATTGGCTTAATGGCCGAAATGCTTTAGCAATTGCCGGATCATTGGCTGATTCGGATTGATCGATAGGCTCTTAAGCCAGAGGTTCAGTGCCTGGGTCTTTAAATCGGTTTGTGAATTGTCCTTCAGGTATCCGGCCATATCCACAACACCCAGACCGTTTATTGCCGGCGTGTAATTTGGAAATTGTTTCAAAGCGGCCTTATATTTCGCGGTCGCCGCCGCCAGATGTCCGAGGCTGTACTGGCAATACCCCATTCGTTCGTCAATGGCCGGTGAAGGTGCCAGCTTTTCCCCTGTTGCCAGAACGTGCAGTGCGGTATCAAATCGCTTTTCCGCAATATAGACACCGGCAAGATTCAGGTAAATCGCGGACTGATGCGGCTGAAGTTCCAGGCTCTGCTTGTAATAATGAATAGCATGTCGCCGGTAGGACGGATCGGTATCCGCCGCCTGTGAATAAATTGCACCCAGATTGACCCACGTGGAGAACGAATTACTGCCGTCAGCAATCGCCCGCTTGCCGTAGATCAAACCCATAAATGGCTTGCCGTTCTGGGCGTAGGCCACCGCAAGTTTAATGGATGCTTGAGCGCTCTTTGGCTTAATCTCGAGTGCCCGTTGATAGGCTCCAATCGCGCGGACAAATTCGCGAAGTTCCTGGCGAGTCAGGCCCAGTGAATAGAAGTTGTGAAAACTCCAGGGATTAATTTCCGACGCTCTCTGGAAGCTCGCCGCCGCCTGATGAAAGTCTCCCTTTTTAAGATACAGGTCGCCCAAAGCCTGATAGGCCAACTCCAGCTGCGGATTCTTTTCGATTGCCGCGTTTAGTTCAGCAATGGCCTGATCCGTATGATTGGCTTGGGCATCCAACTGCCCGCTAATATAGGAGTGCAGTCCGCTGGACTGCTGGCCGCACCCCCCCAGCATAAGCATGGTAGCCGATATCAGAGAGCCGTATAACAATTTTTTCATCACCATCGCGGTATCCTTAATGGTCTTATAAATCGGTTGTGCAACGTACTATCCATGAGACATTCCGGCTGGACCGGAAAAATCCCAATTTGTTCGCTAAAGCGTATTGTGGCCGCTTCGGAATGACGCAACCACGGACCGCCGCGGAATTTTCAGCTATCCATTTCGACTTGAAAGACGAAATTCCAACCAGACCGTCCCGGTTTGTCCGAAACCTGTCTGCCGGGGGCCCAATATCAGATTCGGGTATCTGCAATGCGGCGCACCAACCCGCTTGGGCCCTGCCCGCCGCAAATTATCGCGCTCAGACGCTTATATGCCGGTGGCAATTCGCAACGCCATCAGGCCAATCGCCCCGCGATCGGGAAGAATTTACATTATGGGGTGATTGGAACTCGTGAAAGCGTGAGCGGCCTATCAATCAGGAGCACATGTTCGGTATCGTCACCGGCTTGCAACCAGTCTGTGGACGTCGAGCGGGCAATGCGGTTGGCATTTTGCCCGGGCGTGTCGGTCAAAGTCTGGCAACCCGTGAGCGTGGGTAACGCCACAGATAAACATGCCAACAACCCAAAAGTTGTGAGACGCTTCATGAATGCCTCCAAAAGCAAAATTCCGCCAAGCGGCAGAGCATGACACTATTGGTATCCGCCCGTGCCGCGCCTGTCAATCCATCAGGCTGGTTGTGTAAATTATGCTGCCCGCACCATTTTTTCACAAGTCTTGCTCGTTTGTTCTGTCAGCCCGCGGGGGGGACGGATGACTGGAATCCGCCCGTGGCGGCATTCTGAGTTCTATTTGCCGGGGTATCAACAGCCAAAATTTCTTTTTTTCGCCGCTCTTTTAGCGTCGTCATTAAATAACGGGTGATAAAAAGCCCCGTCGTACCCACAAGCAAGCCGCACACGATTCCTCCCACCAGCACGGGCGCTAGAAAGGTTTTCAAGACCCGCAGACCGGTCAAATGCCGCCAGTCCACCATTCCGGGTGACAGCCCATGCCCGTACAGCAGCAACGAACCGACTTCCAGGCTGGCTAAAATGCACAATGGCGTCAGTGGCGGAATTGATATTTGTGATGCCAGCACTGTGACGGCCACATTCAGATGAATCCGCCGGGCCACGTAAATTGCCAGCAGCGTCTGCAAGCCGTAGGCTGGAAAAAATCCGATTAACAGCCCTACACCTACCGCCGTGGGCAGACGGGCGTCCGCCAGATGTGCCGTGAACAGTTCGCGCACTATAGCTTTCCAGACATGCCGATTATGCCACGCCAGATAGCCGGGTGTCTTCGTCGGCTTTTCCGCCGATCGACAGAAAACCGCACGTCGCTTTGGCCCAGGCAGTGGCAGCAACCGGCGAATGACCAGCAGCACATTCAGTCGTACGCCGCGCAGGGTATCGCGAATCGGTCGGAAGTGCGTGATACGCTCCGCTGCGGAAAAGTAAAGGCAGGTAATGGGTGTCGAGCGTATGCACATTCCAGCCCATGCATGGCGAGCCAGTGTTTCACTTTCAAAATCAAATCGCTTAAACCAGTGGTGGCCGAGTTTCAAAGTATGAGATAACGGATATACCCGCAGCCCGCACTGGCTGTCCGGTACGTCCTGCCCGGTCTGAATCCATAGCCAGAACCGAGACAGGTCTCGTCCCTTTTTACTGCTCGGCGGTACCGGATATTCATCCATTTGCCGGTCGCCAATAATCAGATCATCCGGAAAAAGCCGCGAAAACTGCATCACTCGGACCATATCTAAAACCAGATGTTGCCCGTCTGCATCTGTCGTCAGTGCATGGGTGGCGTTCAATGCATACGCGGCCCGGAACCCTGCGAGAAGCGCAGCGCCTTTACCCTGATTTCTGGCCAACGTTATTACGCGAATGCGTTCCGCCGCTCCCGACGATACCCGCGCCATGTCTTTGATCAGTTCTTCCAGTGCGGTGCTGGTCTGGTCGGTGCTGCCGTCATTGATAATAATAATCTTTGAATCCACGAATTTGGCGGCAATTTCACGCACCACGCGCCCGACTGACCCGCCATGGTTGTACACCGGCACAAGTACCGCAAATCGCATCGCCGGTGGCTTCTGAACCGGATGAAGTTCCGCGCCGAGCTTCTGGGACGATTCGCGGGATGTGTCATCAAGGATGCTCATCAGTATGGTATAACTCCAAAACGGATTCGATTGGACCGCGCAATTTGAGTCTGCATATTAGAACAGAGCAATGCGATTTACGCGATGCCGCACTATTTGCCGTCCATCCGCACGCCCTGAATCTGATTACGCGCCCAATAAGCCTCGCGCCAAACGGCCTATTTTACCCTGTATTCTAACCGCGGCTTCAGAAGTTCGACAGTCCGCCGCAAATAGCCCGAAGCCGGTGGCCCCGGTCATACCTCGCGCGATTGTTGGCGGAACGCCTTTTCTTGGTCAAAGAATTGCGGTTTACCCTGATATGTCGGGACCGTGCCGCGTGGCTTGTGTGCGCAAACATCAATTTCCGCGTGCCAGACGCAACGATTCATCTTCTGGCAATTGTCCCATTGACAATGGAGTTAAGTATGGCCATGACTTGCTGTTTGCTGCGCATTGGCCACATTTTCCGTACGCCGGCCCGCGGTGGAGTCTTGTCCTGGCAAAGGCATTACAAATCCGCCCGCGATTCGTGTTGTGCCTCAAGCGTCCCGGTTTCAGTCGTCAATGACAATAACCTGCACAAATTTAGGTCCGTGTACGCCCGTCACCAGATTCATTTCAATATCCGCTGTTTTGCTCGGCCCGTTAATGATCACCACGTTGCTGGGGATCAGGCCGCCCGCGTCCCTGCGCACCCGCGGCAATGCATCAATCATATCGGCGACAATTCGCGTTGCCGGCAGCAGTACAATGTGCAGCGGAACTGTTAATGTGGTGGATCTTCCGAATCCCGAATCACTCCAGACCAGCAGTGCGCCACTGTCCGCAAGGCCATAGCGGCAATCCGTCACCGAGGCATCCGTTACATAAACACTTTGCGCGCAATGTTCGTCTCCCCACTGGGATACCTGATATCCACGGGCTTTCAGATCCTCCCGCAATGATCCTTCCGGCACATCCGACAGATTCAGCATAATGGATTTAACGCCGGAATTCCGCAGGCAATCCTCCACCGCTTGAGTCAGCGCGATCGCTCTGCTGCGCCGCACCACCATGCCATTTTTTTCCGCCATCGCAATCCAGCGGCTTACGCGTTTGGGGTCCGAGGCGGTTACCTGTCGCAGCAGCCGCTCGGGCCGAGCCGGCACTGTGTCAGGCTTTGGTGCCATGCCTTGGGTCGAATGGCCCAGGGCATGGCGGACACGCGCCATAAATTCCGGACCAGATCCCTGACTGGACGATTCTGTTGATTGTTCTGCCATAGGCCCGGTAACCTCTGAAAAGCCGTCGAATTTCAGTTGTTTGCAACGGATTTAATATCAATTTTACGGACGTTGGGTCGCGTTTTTGCGATAGGTGGCATATTGACTGCGGAAGTCTTTTTTTGCCGGCGCGGGAAAATCGCGGACTTTTGTCCACTCGCCGGGCTGTCCGGGTAAGCGCGTGATCCAGCCATCCGGCTTTTTCAGCAGCCGCAACAACAAACGCTGCATCATCTGTCCGGCTCGGTACGACCAGCCGTGTGCAAGTGTCCAACTCCAGATTCGGAAAACCAGGCGCTCTGGTCCGCTGATGATACCCGTTTCCACCAGGTCCTTGCGCATGGAAATAAGCAATTCGGGAATATTTATTTTCACCGGGCATGCTTCGAAGCACGCACCACATAAGCTCGACGCCATCGGCAGGTGCTTATGCGCTTCCAGACCGTTAAAAAGTGGAGTCAGCAGGGCACCAATCGGACCCGGATAGACGCTTCCGTAGCTTTTTCCGCCTACCTTTCGGTAAATCGGGCAGGCATTCAGACAGGCACCGCAGCGGATGCAGCGCAGCGTGTCGCGATATTCGCCAGCTAAAATACGTGAGCGACCATTATCCATAATAATCAGGTGGAATTCGTCCGGGCCATCCTGTTCGCCTGGGCGGCGTGGCCCGGTGATGATGCTTGTGTACTGGGTAAGCGCCTGTCCGGAAGCGCTCCGTGCCAGAAGCTTCAAAAACACCGGCAGATCGTCCCAGGCGGGAATGGTTTTTTCCATTCCCATAATGGCCACGTGAATTCGCGGCCGACTGGTACACATGCGGCCGTTCCCTTCGTTGGTGCACAATACGATGGAGCCGGTTTCCGCTATCGCAAAATTAACCCCGCTTATGCCCATGTCCGCTTCATTAAAGCGCTTCCGCAGATAAACCCGCGCCATTTCCGCCAACGCCTGCGGATCTTCAGTGAAGGGCACCTTGAAATACTTTTCGAAAATGCGTCCTATTTCGGCAGCTCGCTTATGGATAACCGGCATCACCAGATGCGTCGGGTGGTCATGGTCCACCTGAAGTATAAATTCACCAAGGTCGGTTTCCAGCGGTTCAATGCCGGCCGCTATTAGCGCATCATTAAGCTCGGTTTCCTCGCTGACCATGCTTTTGCTTTTTACCACCAGACGGCTGCCGGTGCGGCGGGCAATATCAATGACAATGGCGTTGGCCTGTGCGTTATCCAGGGCGAAATAAACCTGACCGCCGGCCGCCCGCACATTTTTTTCCAGCAATTCCAAGTAATAATCCAAATGGTCCAGCGTATGACTTTTAATCTGGCCCGCCAGTTCCCGCAAACCATCCGCATCCGGCAGTTGAGCCAGGGCTTCGCGCCGGCCATAATCCTTTTTTGTAACCGAATTATCCAATGCCGCGTGCAGATTCGCATCGGCGGCGGCGGTATGCGCCTCGGCCAGAAAATTGGGATGGAACACGGGTAACGCCAGGCGGCGGGGCCGAGTATCCGAAGCCGCATCGGCTGGCGGTGATGTCTGGCTCATGATCCAGCTCCGGACGGGACGGTGGTAACGCCGCTTGTGCCCGCCGAACGCGGGCTTGCGGTTTTGCCGGATTCAATCGCGTCCCAAATGATGCTGGCTATATGGCGCGGTATAAATTTGCCGCCATGCCGGTGACAGGCTCCGCCAATGTTCATGGCGCAGCCGCCGTCGTTGACGATCATTTCCTGGGCGCCGGTTTTATTGCCGCAGTCGAGTTTGTCCATAACCATGGCTCGGCTGATGTCGGAATATTTAATCGCGAATGTGCCGCCAAAACCACAACATTGTTCCGCCTTTTCCAGTGGGGTAAAGTGCACATTGCCAATTTGCTTAAGCAGATCAATGCACGGTTCGCCTGTTGTATGAAGCCCGCGAAGATGACATGTGTAATGATAGGTGAATGTCTTTTCGGCGGGCAATGAAAGAAGTCGCAGGTCCACCTTCAAAATTTTCGTCAGGAATTCCACATATTCATAGGTGCGAGCCACAAATTCCGTCGCCTTCTGTTCCCACACCGGGTCGCCTTCCATCAGATGAATATAGTGATCGCGAATCATGGCGCAGCAGGATCCGGACGGTGTAACAATATAATCCGAATTTTCAAATACCTGGATCATGCGCCGGGCAAGATCCCGTGCGTCGTGGTGAAAGCCGTTATTGAACGCAGGTTGGCCGCAGCAGGTTTGTGCCACCGGAAAATCCACCATGCAGTCAAAATATTCCAAGGTCTTGACGACCGCCATCCCGACATCGGGTGCGAAAAGATCGGTCAGGCAGGTTACAAACAGGCTTACTTTCATGCGTTGCAATTCTAGGCGGATAACAGTGAAAGAACAATGTTCACGGGGTACCCGTTTACTCCAGATGTGGCGGTCAGGGGATACCGCATTTTTCTAATTCCAGGCCGCATCGCCAAATTATCCATTTGCCCCAATTTGGCGACTGGCCAAGGGGCGACGATTCAGTGGGTCGCCGCCGCCATTGCCAGCCGCGGACCAAGCTCCACCTGCGGCTGCGGTGAAGGCTTATAGGTCGGCTGCAGGGCAATTTTCAGCGGCTGGCGTTTCGCCTGCGGCATGCCATATTCATCCACGATCCGTTGAATCGCCATCACACCTTCAATCAGCGTTTCCGGACGGGGCGGACAACCCGGAATATAGACATCCACCGGCATGAATTGATCAATTCCCTGAATGGTGGCGTAGTTGTCAAACACGCCGCCCGTGCATGCACACGCACCCATGCTGATAACCCACTTAGGCTCGGCCATCTGCAGATAAATGCGATGCAGCACCGGCATCATTTTAATGCTGACTCGTCCAGCCACGATCAGCAGGTCTGCCTGGCGCGGCGAAAACCGCATGACTTCGGCCCCGAATCGCGCTAAATCGTACCGGCTCGAGGCCGTCGCCATTAATTCAATTCCGCAGCAGGCTGTGGCGAATGGCAACGGCCATACACTGGATCGGCGGCACCAGTTGACCACTTTTTTCAGATTCAGGGTCAGAAAATTATCGGTTAAGGCTGTGGGTTCGATGGACATCTTTGCGCTCCAAAATATACCGCTTTCCGGCTTGCCGTACCAAATGCCGGGGCTGCGAGGGGACGGCTTAATCCCACTTGAATACTCCCTTACCCCAAGCGTAAATATACGCCACAAGCAATATCACGGTAAAAATGATCACGCTTAAAAACAGCGGGCCGTTGGCAACGTGAAGCCATGGGTGGCGGACCGTGTTAAATGAGCTGATCCAGGGAATCAGGAACAGGACTTCCACATCAAATACCAGGAAAATCATCGCAACCAGATAGAATCGGACATTAAACCGTTCGCGTGTGCTGCCCAGTGGATCCACACCCGATTCGTATGTGGAATCCTTGGTTTTGCCTTTACGGCTGGGGCCAAGAATATGTGAAAGCACCACATTGGCAATTCCAAATCCGAGTCCGGCGACAAACAGAATTCCCAGCAGAATCCAGATTTCGTAAAGGCTGCTGAATCCCTGCATGGCCAGCGAATTTTGCAACAATGTCATACCGTAAAACTCCAAAATGCCTCACCACGTGACGCCTTCACGATGTGAAACAATTCACAAACTTTTTACATTATACGAGGGAATGGCTTCCGTGGTCAAAACCGCTCGAAACTTCCCCAAAAGGCAGTCATTTGTTCGTGCTCTACCTCTATGCGCGGTGGCGGTCGCAACTGGACAGCGGAGTCTGATGGCAAATCAGTGCGGGTTGCGTCAGCCAAGAGCTGTGGTAGTGAATATTAAACGAAAAGTCGCGGAGGTATCGCTTCAAATTAGGTTCATGATTGTGAACGAAAGTAAGCCGCTGATGACCGGTCGAAACGATTTCCTTACGAGGTCAAAACCGGAGCATGGCCTGTATCCCGGGATAAATGGCGGGGGTGGTCACATGCCGCCGCTACGGCTGCCGGTCTTGAGGCGGCGCGAGCGTCGATGATGTGACGATAGCCGCGTTTGAACGCAGATTGAAAAGCAACCTGTATCACATCTGGAATCGCATGCCCTCGAGGTCGTACTTTCCCCCACCAATTAAGCGGGTGATGATATCGAAGGCCGATGGGAATGAAAGGCGATGGGTGTCCAATGAGTCAAGATGCTCGCATCCGGTTCCACCAAAGCGCCGGGGTGCAAATTCGCCGCGCCACTCGCCCGTTAAAGGCTCAATGGCCATGATGTTCGCAAAATTACAAATAAGATGATAATATTTCGACAGGTTTGAAATATATCGCCAAATTAGCCGGGATTTAAACCGGTAAGTGAACCGGTGAGTAAACCGGTTGGCAACGAAGATTTGAGGAATGCCCGATTTCGTGTCGCTCCATCGTCGCGGCAGGTAATTGATATTGGAAGTTAAATTATGACTAAAACGTCTGCTCGAAAAACGTCCACAAATAGTGTCCCGACATCGTCGGTGAACTCGACTCGAGGGCATTCGCGATCGGTCCGTCCGCGGCTGGTTAAACAGGTGAATCAGCGAACGATTTTTGATTTGATTCAATCCTTCGGGGCTATATCCCGCGCGGAACTTGCGCGTCGCGCCGGAGCGAGTATGCCAACGGCGTCCAAAACCGTGGCGCGTCTTCTTCGCCTGGGGCTGATTGAGGAGCAGGGCATGGTTCCGGCGGATGGGAAGGGGCGGCCTAGCCAGATGTACCGTGTGGCCAGCGCCCGGTCGCGGGTACTTGGCGTTTCCATAGAGCCGCATCGATGCCGCATTGTGTCGGCGGGGCTTGATGGCGTTTTCGCCGCCGCTAACGTGCGTGAATTTGCTACGCCGACGTCGTATCCGGCGTTGATCGAAAAATGCGTACAGACTGCTCGGAGTCTGTACAGCCGGGGATTTAAATACCTTCGCGTGGGCGTGAGCGTGTCGGGCACGGTGGATGCGGCACAGCAACAGGTGCTGATGTCCCCAAATCTGCATCTTATGGATGGTCGGCGGCCAGGGGCGGATATCGAATCCGAGTTGGGAATTCCAGCAAGACTTGTGCATGAGACCATCGCGACTTGTCTGGCGGAGTGTGTTTACGGAGAGGCCCGCGGGATTAAGCAATTTGTCATGATCGGTACTTATTCAGGTTTCGGCTTAAGCGCGCTTGTAAATGGGGAACTGTTGACCGGTGCCCACGGAATGGCGGGAGAACTCGGCCATGTGATCGTCCAGCCGGACGGCGAGGTCTGCGGTTGCGGCAATCGCGGCTGTCTGGAAACGCTGTCCATAGACCCGGTATTTGTGCGGCGTGTCAATCAACGTGCCGGAAGTAAATGGGATATGGAACAAATTATTGATCGTGTCCGTGCCGGCCAACTGGACGTCACAGCAGACCTGCACGCCACGCTGGACGGATTGGCCACCGGGGTGGCGGCGGCGATCAATATTTTTAATCCGGAACTCGTGGCGCTGTGTACGCGCATGTTTGATGTGTCGCCGGAAGCATTTGATTATCTGGGGCGACGCGTGCGGCAAAAGGCACTCACGCCACTGGCACAGCGGTGCAAGCTGATGCGTGTCGGCGGCGACACACTTCGTGGCGGAGTCGCGGCGGCCATACATCATGTTGTTGAGTCGCTTGGCCCGCGGATGAACTGGCTCGGGGAAGATAATTCCTGACGAATCGCTTTTCTTTCCATGAATTAAAAAAAACGGCAAATGAGCCGAACAGGTGGGGCATTTGCATGGACCGCTTGTCGCGATTGGCCCTGCCAAAATGGCAAACCGATGGCCCGGTTTGGTCCAAAAAACGCAATTATTTCACAAATCCGCACCCTTTTCTGTTTGGTACGCTCTTTGTTACGCGGAGTGCGCTGGCTGGTAAAATCGGATCCATGCAAAGGGCATTTGCGATCCGGTCGCCGTCGGCGGTGTCGCCCGCGCCCGGCATCTTCGTGTGGACTCAAACCGCTGGCATCGGTCGGTAGCGGCGCGACGATTGGAGCATATATGCGAATGGATAAATTTACTGTCAAGGCGCAGGAGGCGTTGGGAAATGCGCAGTCCATTGCGGCAGGTGACGGCCACAGTGAAGTGACAGCCTTGCATCTGCTGGCGGCGTTGCTGCAGGATCAGGAAGGGATTGTAAGGCCGATTTTATCGCGGATCGGTGGCAGTCCGGCCGGAATCGCCGAATCGGTAAACAGCCGACTGAGCCGCCTTCCGAAGGTATCGGGCAACGCGCAACTTGGGGCTTCGCGAGACTTAAGCGAAGTTCTTGGCACCGCCCAGAAGCAGGCTGATCAGTTGAAGGACGAGTACCTCTCAAGCGAACATCTGCTTCTGGCGCTGGCAATGACGGCATCACCGGCGCAGGAAATTCTGTCTGCGGCGGGAGTGAACCGGGATAAGCTTTTGACGGCATTGAAGGATGTGCGCGGTTCGTCCCGCGTAACGGATGCCAACCCGGAGGACAAATATCAGGCCTTGCAGAAATATGGCAGAGATCTGGTCGAAGTTGCGCGGCTAGGAAAGCTGGATCCGGTGATCGGTCGGGATGAGGAAATTCGACGCTGCATGCAGGTCTTAAGCCGCCGAACCAAAAACAATCCCGTTCTGATTGGTGAGCCGGGAGTCGGCAAAACCGCAATCGCCGAAGGACTGGCACAGCGGATTCTTTCCGGCGATGTTCCGGAAGGACTTAAAAACAAGCGGCTTGTCGCGCTGGATATGGGAGCGCTGATTGCCGGTGCCAAATATCGCGGCGAGTTTGAGGATCGTCTGAAGGCGGTTCTGAAGGAAGTGGAACAGGCGGATGGGCGGGTGATACTTTTTATTGATGAACTTCATAACGTTGTGGGTGCGGGACGCACTGAAGGGAGCATGGATGCATCCAATCTGCTCAAGCCCGCACTGGCCCGCGGCGAACTGCGTTGTCTGGGTGCCACAACGCTGGATGAATACCGGAAATATATTGAAAAAGACCCGGCGCTGGAGAGACGTTTTCAGCCGGTGATGGTGCCGCAGCCTTCCGTGGAGGATACGATTACGATTCTGCGCGGGCTTAAGCCGCGGTATGAAACGCACCATGGCGTGCGGATTCAGGATTCGGCGATTGTTGCGGCCGTTACCCTTTCGAATCGCTACATCACCGACCGCTTTCTTCCCGATAAGGCGATTGACCTGATGGATGAGGCAGCCAGCAAACTGCGAATTGAAAACGATTCGCTTCCGGCCGGGCTGGATGACGTTCGTCGCCGGATTGTGCAGTTGGAAGTGGAACAGGCCGCGCTGAAGCTGGAAAAAGATGACTCATCCCGGCAGCAGCTGGAAAAAAACAAAAAGGAACTGGCCGAACTCAAAACCCGCAACGCGGCGCTCACTGCGCAGTGGGAACGTGAGTCCGGTGTGTTGCGAGCGGTGAAAGCGACGCGTGAAAAAATTCAGGCGTTGCAGACCAGCCTGGAGGAAGCCCAGCGGAAAGGAAAGCTTGAGGAAGCGGCCCGGTTGCGCTACGGCGACCTGCGGCAATTGGAGGCGGAACTGGCCAGAGGGCAAGCGGAACTTGACCAGATTATTAAATCCGGGCAATCAATGGTGCGTGAAGAGGTCACTGCGGAGGAAATCGCGGGCGTGGTGGCGCGATGGACGGGCATACCGGTCACCAAAATGCTGGAGGGAGATCGCCAGCGGCTGGCCAAAATGGAATCGTTTCTGGAAAAACGCGTCGTCGGACAGGTGGAGGCGGTAAAAGCCGTCAGTGCCGCGGTGCGCCGCAGCCGCGCGGGACTGGGCGACGCGCGCCGGCCGATCGGCAGTTTCATGTTTCTGGGTCCCACAGGCGTGGGCAAAACGGAATTATGCAAGGCTTTGGCGGAATTCATGTTTGACACCGAAGATGCGATGATACGCATTGATATGTCGGAATTCATGGAACCGCACAGCGTGGCCCGGCTTATTGGCGCGCCGCCGGGATATGTGGGTTACGAAGAAGGCGGCGTTCTGACCGAGGCTGTGCGACGCCGTCCGTACAGCGTCATTCTTTTTGATGAAATTGAAAAGGCCCATCGCGATGTGTTCAATGTGCTGCTCCAGGTGCTGGACGACGGACGCCTGACGGACGGCCAGGGGCGCACGGTGGATTTTAAAAATACGCTTCTGGCCATGACCAGTAATCTGGGCAGCGGAGTGATTCAGGAACTTGCCGGAAAAGAAGGGGCGGAATGGGAAATTGAGGCGGGCGTGCGCGAAGCATTGAAACAGCATTTCCGGCCGGAATTTCTAAACCGTGTGGATGAAATCGTGATTTTTCACACGCTTAAGAAGTCGCAATTGGCTGAAATTGTGAAAATTCAGCTCTCGCACCTGGAGGCTCGCCTTGCGGGCCGGGGGAATGCCCTCGTGGTGACGGAGAAAGCCCGGCTGGAGCTTGGTCAGCAGGGGTATGATCCGACCTTCGGGGCCCGACCTCTCAAGCGGGTTATTCAGCAGCAGATTGAAAATCCTCTGGCGGAAAAAATTCTGGCCGGCGAATTACCTGAGGGTGCGGCCATTACCATTGATGTGGACCGGCATGGGCGGTTTGAATTTGGCGTGGCGGAGAAATAAGCGGCTGGCCGTGAGATGGTTCTAGTGGCTGATTGCCCACGTGGCCATAGCCGCTTGCAGTGTTCGTCCCGGACAGTCGGTTGGCGTATCAGCAAGCGCTGTGTGGGTAAAGACGCTGGAACTGGGCATTGAGTAAATAATGCCCAGCCAGTCCAGAAACTGCCGAAGAGTCGTTAACTGCAGTTGGGCCGGTTCCTGCAGTTCAAAGTTTCCCAATATCACAATTCCCAGATTGCCCGCGTTGTGGTTTTTCACATGGGCACCCTGGTATTCCAGCGATCGCAATTGCCAGACACGACCGGCACGGTCCACAGCGAAGTGATAGCCGATATCAGCCCAGCCTCGCTGCCCGTCGCCTTTGCCCGTGTGAAATTGGCGGATACGCTCAAGATAATCCGCGGTTTCGTTCAAAGCCGTTGGCAAAAATGGCTCGGAGAAGCCGCTGTGGTGCAGGGTGATGCGACAGACCCTGCCCAGCGGCTTCATTTCTGATACGCGCGGCGCGGCATAAGTGAACATGCGTCTGGGCATAAGGGAAAACGGGAGAAGACCATCCTGTGGCGGCGCCGCGATTCGCCAGGGGAACCAAATATCGGCGTGCTCACTGGAGGTCAGTGTCCTGACACCGTGGTCGTTGCTCATTGTGCACCGTCATCATTGTGGTGTGGATACGCCCTTTGCTTACTGGTCAAGTGGCGCGACGGTAAACTGCTGGCCACCGATCGCGGCCTGCGCCATCAGCCCTGCGGTGGGCTTGGCATATACCACAAGTCCATGTTCATAATTGGAGGCGGTTCCGCTACCGGCCTTGATTGCTACGGCAGTGGCCCGTGCGTCAAAGGAAACCGCCCCGATCTTAAAGTCCTGCAATGCGGCGGCGTTCTGAAACAGAATTAATTCGCGAAAGCTTTGGCCGCCAATTTGTGCGCCAAATGTTCCTTGGGTCATGCGAACATAACCGACCAGTTGCCCCTGTCGGAAAAGTTCGCCTCGGCCTTCTGCTGCGCCGAAAACCAGCGCACCGGCACCAACCGAAGGCAGCACGGCGTAGCCATAGGCGTGGGCGATCTGTTGAGCGACTGCCGGGCTGGAACCTTTGAATTCAGCCAGTGCTTCGGCAACCTGAGCATCCATGGCGGACTTGCCGTAGCTGGTCACCGGGGAAATCGGGTGTTCTGAACAGCCTGCAACAGGAATGATCGTCAGTGCGGCAAGTACCAGAGACGAAAAAACCAGCGAAACAGTACGCATGTAATGCTCCTTAAAAAAAATAAGCCGGGCCTTTTTGCGCCAAACCAAAAGCCCGTTGTTTGTATTATAGCACGCGAAAGGCGTGGATGGCGTTTTTTTGCAAAAGATAAAAATTTACGCGGATCGGAAATCAATGGCAGATTTATTAAGGATCGCAGCGTCTCGGAATTTTTGCCAGGAAGGTGTTTCACACATAACTGACTTGTGGAATAGCGGAAGTGCGAGTCATGCTGGAAGGCGGCTTTTATATTAGCGGTCTGGCATGATAAATCGGCCAGTTGCCCTGTCATTTATGGCATGTACGCGCCTATGATGTAAAAGAATAATTATGGAGACCTTTCATCATGCCGGTTGAATATCAACTCTCGTGCCGATTGTGGCTGCCTTTGCCGATTGCGCAGGTATTTCCCTTCTTTGCCGATGCTCATAATTTGGCGGTTATTACGCCGCCATGGCTGGGATTTGTCATTCACACGCCCGCTCCGATTCATATGCGAGCCGGATGCCTGATTGATTATACGATCCGGTGGCTGGGAATACCGATAAAATGGCGGACACTGATTTCTGTTTATGAACCACCGGTCCGGTTTGAGGATCGGCAGTTGATCGGGCCATATGCGCAGTGGATACATCAGCACGAATTTGTCTCCCAAAATGGCGGGACATTGGTGGCGGATCGCGTGCGATATATTATTCGTGGCGGAATTCTTGGACCGTTTGCGCAGGCGGCTTTCGTGCGACGACAACTGACGGAGATTTTTGAATTCAGGCAGGCCGCAATTAGCCGCCTGCTTATGGTAAACCGTCCCGGAGAATCGCAAATTCTTGAGCCTGTGACAATCAGCCCGGTTGATGGAAAGATTCAGGATCGCGGGGGAACAAAAGAGCTTTCGAATGCTGGGCAGGTTTAAGCCCCGCGAGTGTGAATCGCGCAAAGCGATGCAGATGGCAGTCAAGCCAGGGTGCCTTGAGCCTGTCGCGCCATGCAAGGGTTTCCTGCACGGTCCATCCTTTGGCGACTGACAAGCGAGCATCATGTCGGCTTAGCGGATCGGAAAAGAGTGTCAGTACATAAATTGCTGCCCGCGCCCAAGTGGTGCGCACAAGGTCGTTGACGATCAGCCCAGAGCGGCTTACGCGAAGCATCTCCCGTAAAACGGCCAACGCGTCTTCATCGCTCAAATGATGCAAAAACATGCTGCAGGTTGCGATATCCACCGAATTATCCGCCAGCGGCAACCGCAGGGCATCAGCGCGGATGAACGAAAGGTATTCTGTGCCGGAAGTCCATTCCCGCGCAATGTCCAGGGTAATCGGATGCAGGTCAACGCCGACAATCTGAACCCGGCGACCGATGTTTTTGGCCCAATTCAGTACCGCCTTGGGAATATCGGCTGATCCGGTGGCGACATCCAGAATAGTGATCGGACCGGTGGGCAAAAGCCCCGCTGAAGCCCAGTCCTTCAGATGATCGACCACGACACGAGTTCCACCAAGTGAGTGGTTCACCCAGCGGATATAGCCAAGCTCGCGAAGCAAGTCCTGCCGCGTGACATTCGGGTCATCCATGTATTCGCGCAAGTGTGTTGGCCGGCCCGATTTCATGATGCACCATACCTTTTACGGCATTGTGGTGGCCGGCATGGTGGCCGGAGTTGTATTTGGACTGCGGCTGCCCAGCGGGCTAAGCGTGTCGGTCGCGCTGCCCGCGGTTGAACTCGTTGGCGCGATAACCACATACACATAGGTATGAAACCAACTGTGCTTGACGGTAATGGTGCAGCTTTCCGGCGGTTTGCTGAAGGATTCCACAATGCCCGCCGGCCCCTGTGTTTCCTGCTGAAGCGCCCAGCCGTCAGTTGGCATGTAATGTGTGTAAAACCGTGCCACGGAAAGCCGCGGGTCGGAACCTTTGTAAACCTGATTTACCAGTCGAAGATTTGATCCGGGAATAAGCGTGAAAGAAGAATGGCTAAGTTGAATATGAAATCCATCCGGTATTGGAACATCGGCCACGGGCGGAGTCAGCCCGGGGGCCAGAAGTGTCTGCGGGGATCCACTGGAGCAGGCGGTTAGAAGGCATCCGGCGGCTGCAAGAATCATAGTGCCAATTGTCATGGAAATCGGTTTTGTCATTGTGGTCTCCTGTGTTAAAAAACCCGCTTATTTACCCGTGCGGCCGGCGGGACATTGCCCACACTGCGCTGCCGACTTTGCGGAACCGAGCTATATTATAGCCGATAGGCTTGTGTTGCGGTTCTTTCGTAAATCCATTCTTGTTCGTCGGCGCTAAGGCTCGCGGTAATGCAGCCTAGTGCTTTGAACCACCGCTGATAGCCGCCCGCCACGGCACACACCGGCCAATCGGAGCCGAACATGATCCGCCGCGGACCGAAGGCTTCCAGTACGGTATCCACGTAAGGCTGCAAAGACTTTTCCGACCAGCCCGTCCAGTCCGCTTCAGTCACCATTCCCGATAGCTTGCAATAGACGTTCGGCCGACGGGCGAGATTTCGTAAATCGGTTCGCCATGGCTCAAGCTGTCCCTTCTTTATGGCGGGTTTGGCAATATGGTCAAGAACAAAAACCTGTCGCGGATGCCGGTCCACCAACTGAATACTGATGGGCAAGTGTCGCGCGAAAATAAGCAGGTCGTAGCGCAGGCCCAGCGGTGCCAGGCAGCCGAGGCCGGCGCCAAAATCGGCACGCAACATATATTGGTCGTCGGCTTCATCATGCAGTACATGCCGTACGCCTTTGAGTCGTGGATTGGCGGCATATTGCTCAAGAATTCCGCCGACACCCGGGTCATTCAGCGGCACCCATCCGACCACACCACGGACGAAGGGGTGTTGCGCCGCCAGGTTCAGCAAAAAATCCGTTTCTTTCAGTATTTGCCTTGCCTGTACGCTGACCACGCCTGATATGCCCGCTGCGTCGATTTCTGTCTTCAGGTGATGCGGGAGATAATCGCGCCGCAATGTGGCCAGCGAATCGTCCATCCAGGGGTATTCGGACTGTTTGTATTGCCAGAAATGATGGTGTGCGTCAATCATTGAAGATGTCCGGTGTAAGTGAATATATTTTGTTGACAAGCATGGTCAGTCATCAAAAATCTCCGGATCGGTCTTTGCGGGTTGAATTTGAATCGATGCCGGCTGGGTCGGGCAGGCCTGTTCGCACATGCCGCAGCCGACGCATCCGCCCGGCTTCACCAGCACCCGTCCGGTGGTATCGCTGACAACAATGGCCTGTTCGCCAAGTGGGCAGCTTTCAAGGCAGAGGCGGCAATCTTCGCCGTGGTAGCGCAGGCATGTTTCATGGGTGACAACGGCCAGCCCCATGCGGATATGAAATTTATCCACCAAAGTCAGGGCACCGCTGGGACATATTTTCATACAGGCCTGTTCATCGCATACGACGCACGGAGCCAACGCCGGCACGATATAGGGAAAACCGCCGCCGATCTGATTTGTATTGTCCAGTTGAATGCACTTGACCGGGCAGGCCGTGGCACACTGGCCGCATCGCGAGCAAAGCGTTTCGAATTCGTCGCCCGGCTTGGCACCCGGCGGTCGCAAAAAGATGGTCGGCTCCGGCTGATATGGGGGGGGAGTCACCTCATCCATATCATCAGAAAAGGCTTGGGGGAACTTGCCCTGAAGGGCGCTGGTCATTGGTTCCACACGGCGTTCCACAAGATGGGCCAGCGGGTTTAAGGCATCGCGGAATGCCTTGGCAAAAAAATCGCGGCGGCCGGGATCTTCGGGCGAATCGGCGGGTTGGGGCGTAGCTGGTGTGGAATTCGGATCCATAGGCCGCCGATTATAGTGGATGCGAGAATGATAAAAAACAGCGCGATGGTGTCGTTTACGCGAAAATTTGAAAGTGATGGCGCGTTTAATTGAAACTGGGTCTCAATCGTCTTATAGTGACTTTTGCTGCGGGCCTTTGGTGCCATTCGGGCGCGGGCATCTTTTGGGTAAGTTAAGCGGACGGCAAGGTAAGGACAATTGATTCATGCGTTCCTCGGTTAACCGTCGCACCAGAAGTCCCACGTCCGATGGATTGCCAGCCCAGAAATCCGGCGATAATCCCCAATTGGCTTCGGAGGCAAAATTAAATCAAGCCGATGGCGCGCTGGCGACGGCGTCAAATGCGGTGCCACTGTGGAAGCTGATGTTGCTGGTCATGGGGCCTGGGCTGGTGGTGATGCTGGCGGACACCGACGCGGGCAGCGCCATTACCGCCGCACAAAGCGGTGCGCAATTTGCCTATAAACTTCTCCCGTTTCAGATCATTTTAATTCCAATTCTGTATGTCGTCCAAGAACTTACCGTCCGCCTTGGGCTGGCCACCCAGCGCGGTCACGGGGAACTGATTAAGGAGCGATTCGGCGCGTTCTGGGCGTGGATTTCCGTGAGCACTCTGGTGGTATCCTGTCTGGGCGCGTTAATGACGGAGTTCGCCGGAATTTCCGGAGTCGGTCTGCTGTTTGGCGTGCCGCAATGGGCCAGTATTGGTGCCACAATTTTATTTCTGGTTGTCGTGGTGGCGACAGGCAGCTACCGACAGGTGGAAATTGTGGCGCTTCTGATTGGTATGTTTGAATTTGCGTTTATCGCCGTGGCTATTGTGGCCCGCCCGGACCCGCACGCGATGCTTGCCGATTCCATCCGCATGCCGCTGGCCAACAAGGACTTTTTGTTTCTGGTTGCCGGAAATGTGGGCGCGGTCATCATGCCGTGGATGGTTTTTTATCAGCAGTCCGCGGTGATTGACAAAGGTCTGTGCGTCAGACATATCCGCCCGGCGCGATGGGATACACTGCTGGGCGCATTTGTCACGCAAATTATCATGGCTTCAATTCTGATTCTTACTGCCGCAACCATCGGCAGGACCAATCCGCAAACGCCGTTGAATTCCGTTCAGGAAATTGCCAAAGCTCTTACTCCGCTGATCGGTTCCTACTGGGGCCGGGTGGTGTTTGCAATGGGAATGCTGGGTGCGGCGCTTGTCGCGACCATTGTGGTATCATTGACCGCGGCTTGGGGGTTGGGCGAAGTTACCGGGTACAAGCGTTCGCTGGCGCACCATCCATTTGAAGCGCCTTGGTTCTATGTTGTGTACACGCTCAGCCTGCTGTTTGGCGCGGGGATCGTGCTTTCGGGGATTAACCTGGTCAAATTATCAGTCGGTGTGGAGGTGATGAACGCGCTGTTGCTGCCGGTGGTCCTTGGCTTCTTATTTATGCTTGCAATCAAGGCAATTCCTGAACCATGGCGCCTCAAAGGCCCGTACGCCTGGGTGGTGGGCGGGATTGTGGTGCTTACGTCGGTGGTAGGTGTTTATGCCGGGCTGGCCGGGATTTTTTTCTGACACTTATCTTCCCGGACACAGTGGCCTACAATCTGGCCATGGGTAATCGTAGCTCCATTGTCATGTCTTTGCGGTGGTCGGAAGCGCTTAAAGCGATTGAACGCGGTGCCTGCCGCGTGGACCGGACAGGGCGCTGGCCCGCCAAAAATATCCGCATACTGCATGCCGCCGGGGCTTCGGGCTGGTCGATTCCGCGCCGCTTCGGCGGGCGTCCGCTTAATGCCTTGGCTCTGCATCGACGGTATGAACAGCTTGCCGCGGTCTGTCTGGCATCCGCTCTGATACTGACGCAACGGGATGCGGCCCTGGAATTTCTTGCCTGCGTTACAGGAAACGCCCTGGCCGAAAAGCTTCAACGACGGGCTGCGGCCAATCGGATTTTCCTCACCATCGGAATAGCTCAACTGACCACTTCCGGTCAGCATGGTTTGCCGCGTGTGACGGCCCGGCGACGTTCCGGTGGCTGGATTATTTCCGGGGTTATACCGTGGGCCACCGGCGCGCATCATGCGGACTGGATTGTTGCAGGGGCGACTGTCGCTGATGACGATTGCAAATCGATGGGCATATCGGGCGGACAACTGCTTTTTCTGCTTTCCACCCGGCGGCGCGGTGTTACCGTTTTGCCAACCGATAAACTTTCCACGCTTAACGCCACGGACACCGCGGCCGTCCGGCTGAAGGGCGTAAGGGTTCTGGATGAAGAAATTCTGGCCGGGCCGGACTCGAATGTGCTTTCCGTTCGCCAGAGGCAAAAACGTTTCAGTCTGAATACCTGTATACTTCCACTGGGTGTGGCGGGCGGTGCGCTGGCTATGGCAAGTGAACTTGCGGTGGGCCGGTCAGTGGAAAGCCGACGGGCGGTGGATCAATTGAATCGGAGGTTTGGCGAACTGCGATCCGCGGTTTACGCCGTTGGCATGGGGCGCCATAGTGCGGGGCCTGATTCAACATCTCTGGCGGTGGAATCGGATTCGCGTCCGGCATCCGCATCAGATAAGACCGGTCTGCGGGCTGCGGCGAACGTGCTATGCAGTCAGGCGGCGCTGGCCGCACTGGAACTGGCGAAGGGCCGGGGCCTGTCGTTGCACCATGCGGCCCAAAGGCGCGCTCGGGAAAGTCATTTCTTTTTTGTGTGGTCCAGCCCGCCCGCGGTGATTGACCAGACGCTCGCGATGCTGGCTGGAATAACCGGAACCAGTGACCAGCCATCATGACGTGTTCCTGATGTGGTCATGATTTTCACACAGGCGGTTCCGCCGTCGGCAGGCTAAGAATTCCTTATCGGAATGTGCTCATGATCTGGCTGGAAAGGTTGACGGTTCGGGCGGTTTGGCGGAAGCGGCTGTCGGATTTACCGGCGGCGATCGCGCTTTGAATCTCCTTGACTCTGGCCACGGCGGCTTCCTGTTTGGGATAGCGCACTTCGCGATACCCGGTAACACTTTCGGGTGCCTTCAGGATATCCAGCCACAAGTTGTAGAGCCACGGTTCATGGAGTTCACAGGTGTCCACCAGGCGGATATACCAGTCGCGGAAGGCCTTTTCTTTTGTGTGCCAGGCGGGCAGGAGCGATCGCAGGAAACGGCAATGCCGCAAAATGCGCATCTGCCAGTCGTGCCCTTTAAGGTGGAATCGCACCTTGAAGCCGGCAACGTCAAATTCTGGTCTATTCAAATGCAGATATTTAATTTTATCGCCATTAGCCGGATTCACATTGAAGCGGCGACGGTCGCGTTTGTACTTTTCCGGGCTGGTGTACATCATCGCCACGTAAACTTCATCCTTGATCATCATCACTTTGGCCAGGTTCCATATGACGGCTCGCGTCACGGCGAAGTTGCGTCCCGCGTTGTCCTGCTGAAAGGTTTTAACAACGCGAGCCGCGTAGGACCGGCCATAGGGCAGCGTGCCCCATTGAATGGCGTCAAACAGGCGGATGACAAAATCACGCCGGGCGGGTTCGTCAAGGTCGCGCATCGCGGCCAGCGAATCACGGCAGATATGCCGATATTGCCGCGCGTTTCCCGCGCCCCAAATGGAACTGACCTTAAGAATGTTGGCCTTGCGTTCCATGGCCTGATCGACCGTTTCTATTTCATGCGCGGCGGCAACACCGAAAAGGTCGGGCCGAAGCACAATTTTTCGTCCAATGTTAAATGCGCGGTAATTGCGTTCAAATTCGCGGCGCACCGCGTGCCGGATGGCCCAGGTGATGCTTTTGTATGAGACCGGAATGAATCCAAGCTGATAGGCGACTCCCAGCATCATGATGTTGGCATAAAGTTTGGAATCCAGCAGGCGCTCGCACAAATCACCCACGTTGAAACTGAAGAACTGTCCGGGCATGCACTGCCCGCGTATGGCCTCAGCCAGTGCCTCGGGCGAAAAATCTTCGCGACCCAGCAGAGTCAGAATGGTTGGCGTTTTGCCGATGTTGATCACCGCACGGGTGTGCTTCGGCGAAGCGACGCGTAAATTATCATTTGGTGATATCGCCCGTGCGGCCTCCAGAGCATCAATTCCAATCAGCAGGTCCGCTTTGCCGAACGGTGTAATGGCCGATCCCTGCACCGGAGTGCGCGAAAACAGCAGTTGACTGAATACGCCACCGTTGCGGATGGCCAGTCCCTTCTTATCCACAAAGGCAATCTGATACCCTTCCTTGTGGCCGGCTCGTACCAGAATTTCTCCGGCTACACCGATTCCCATGCCGCCAACGCCCGCCATGTAGCAACGCCACTGATCGCTCATTTTCAGCGGCGGCGGTTCGGGCATGCCGGTCAGGTCCACTACTTCATCGGGCATCCGGGGCGGGCGGCTGCGCGTCACGATGACTTGCTCAAAGCTCGGGCAGGCATGAATACGAGAGCAGGCTCCGTCATTGACGCACGTGGTAAAGTCGGTCTGAATTTTGGGACCGTAATCCGTCTGGGCCACTTTCAGCGCCGGGCAGCCGGTCTGGTTGGTGCATTCCAGACAGTATTCGCACACTTCCTCGGTGACGTTCATGAAGGTTTTCTGGCGTAAAAATCCCTGTTCCTTCTTTTCTGTCACTTCGGCGCGGTGCCGTCGCCGATGGAATGTAATACCACATTCCTTGTCTGCAACCACTACTTTTACGCCATCCTGCAGAAGGATGCGTTCGAGCATATCGCGGTAGGTGTCCCGATCGGCCGGATTCATTCGGAACACACGCGGCTGCGGCTCGTTGCGGCCTTCTTTGCCGCGGAAGCGCAGCGGCCCGGCGGCGTCAGGAATCATAGAGCGTACAATCCGTTCTATGTCGTGTGAAAGAGCCTGATGTCCCAGGATGTCCTTTTCCTGTGTTGGGTTGGTCTGATGGCCGGTCATGGCCGTGGTACCATTTTGCAGGATAATGTAGGTAATATCCTGTCCCTGATTAATGGAATTGGCGATGGCCAGTTGACCTGAATGGAAAAAGGTGCCATCTCCCATGAATACGATCTGTTTGTTGGTAATAAATGGGTCCACACCGCCGCCAGTGGCACCGCCGAGCCCCATGCCGCTGTAATTGTGCATTAGCGGTTTGTTGGGTTCAAACATCATCATCGTGTAGCAGCCGGTGTCACCATGGGCCACAAGGTCAATAGGTCCTTTGCCGTAACGCTGCTGCATATAGTGCGGATCCATCATGTCCTTGCGGATTTCGAGCAGAGCGCTGGAAGAATCACGATGCGGACAACCTGGGCAATAGGCCGGCGTGCGCACCGCGACATCCCCCGGCGCGTTGTTGGCCATGGCGATGGTAGAAAGCTCTTCAGAAAGTCGTCCGTTGGACAATTCATGGGGAATATTGGGTGTATCGCGTAAAAAGCGTGTCAGAATTTCAATAAGCATGGAAGGATGCAGGCCGCGGGTGGATGGAATGCCGGGCCGGTCGCCGGGGAATGTTTTGCCCCATACCTGCACATTTGCATTGGGAAGGTCCGGATGCAATTGCCGCTGCAGGGCAATATGTTCCGAAACCTGCTTTTCAATAAAGCTGCGACGTTCTTCCACGACCACAATTCGTTCGCACATGCCGGCAAGCTCATCGACAAGTTTCGTATCAATGGGATAGCTTATCGCAAGCTTGAGAATTGGAAACGTGGCCGAGAGCCCCATTTCGTGCAACGCGTGAACCAGGAATGTATGCGACATGCCGGATGATATAAAGCCGACCGGACATTTTTCACTGCGTCCGCCGCGCCAGGTGCGTTCGGTCGGGTTAATGATTCTGGAAAGCCCCAACTGCCGGCTGCGTTCAAGGAGGGCGGTGAACCTGTCGGCAAAGGTTAATTCCTGTCGCCAGCTTCGCGGGGGAAGCAGAACGGTGTTCTCCACCGGAATTTTGCCGGTTTCAATAGCAATGCGATCGCGCGTGGAAATAACCGGCCAGTGGTTTTCCCGACAGGTTACCGTACCGCCACCGTCGGCCAGCGCTACGGTAACCATCATTCCCATGTAAAGTTTGGAAGCGGCGGAAAGGTCGAAGGCGTGGGCGACCCAGTCCTTTAATTCCTGCGGATTGGCAGGTTCAATAACCGGAACACGCAGATGTTCAAAAAGAAAGCGCGAGTCTGCGGGGACCTGGGTTGAATCACTCCAGGGGTCGTCCCCGCTGACGACCAAAGCTCCACCCGCCGGATGAGGCACGCCCGCCAGGTTTCCCAATGCCAGCGCGTCGGATGCAACATGCAGGCCGACGGATTTGAAAACTGCAATTCCCTTTACACCCACCATTTGTGCGCCATTAAGCATCGCGACGCTGATGGCTTCGTTATTCGCCATTTTGGCGCAAACGCCTTTGCTGTCCAGTAATTCTCCGATATCGCCACAAGTATCAAAAAAGCCGGCCAATGGCGATCCAGGGTACCCGGTCAGCAGCGCGACGCCACCGGGAGTTTCCAGACAGCCCTTTACCAGCAATTCTGAGCCGCCGAATATTTCGGTACCGCTTTGGACGACGAACCGAGGGTCTATCTTCATGCTATTTTTCCGTATGCTGATACCATTTTAGCAGGTCACACTGGCATCTGCTAAGTCTTTCATATTTAAAGACTTGCACGCGCCATCAACGCTGCGCTTTTACGCTCGGCGCGACACCGGAGGCCAACCTGGTGAAGCGGGCCGCAGCGCTCACCTGTGCGGCTAAACACACCTGGCGCTGCGGAAAATGTTGCTGCTGTTGCGCGTGCTTGTTTTCGCCACATGCCGCAGCCGCCGGAGCGTCCTGTAATCGACGATCCGCGTCGTTCACCACAGTCAGCATTATAACAGCAGCCAGCCTGTAAAACCATGGAATTACAGGACCGATAGACCCGGTGGCGGCTATGCCGGCACGGGGCCGCTTACCGGACGCGGGCACTGGTTTGTATCCACCGCGCAACCGCCGTTTCGCCAGTTATGGCAATTGGACACTGCGGCAGTCAAAAAGGCCGCCGGCGAAATTGCCGGCTTCTGCCTGCAATCGAACAGAAATTTTTGTTTTGCCATGCGTCAGGCTGGGCGGAATATCGTAAATAATCGTATGCAGGTGGCCAGGATCAATGTTATTAAGCTGCTGTGTGGCGATGACTTTTCCATCCACCAAAATGTGGAAGGTTCTTCCCCCGCTGTCGCTGCCCCACCAGGTGCATGCCAGTGCCATGGGCGAATCGGGTAGTACCTTCAGGTTAAAGGTAAAGCCGCCGCCGTTGTGGGCGTCAATCCAATGGCCGGCCGGTGCGATTCCCTGGTCCACATTCACTTCGTTTCGCAACTGATGTTCCGCCAGGGATGCCGCATCTCCGATAACCAGCCGGTCAATAGTGTGCTGGCGCACAAGGCGATCCGCTTTACGTTGTAAACTCTCCAGACGCTTTTCCCGCATCCACTGGGCGGGAGTTACCGGGTTAAAGTAAACCAGGTAGCGCTCATGGGCCACTTTATAAAACGGGACCAGTTTCAATTCGTTTGGTCGGCCAACGCCATGGGTATGCCACACTTGGGGCAATTCCGGATCCGGCTTCACCCATTGATCCACCGGAGTTTCATTGACGAGCAGTTGCGGAATGACGGTCGGGTCAGGCACATTCGCCCATTCATACTGATTTCCATTGGCATAGGGCACTGGCGGAAGCATCAGATCGTTGCCCAGCGTGGCTGCCAGCACCGTCGGTCCCGCAAGGATGGCGAAAGTGGAGGGATGATGGGCCATTTTTTCAACTCGCAGTGGCATTTTGAGTTCAATCTGCAACTGGTCGCCGTTGGACCACGTGCGGTTCAAATCCAGGTAGGTGCCGGGCTTGCCTGCATCAATCGGCTGGCCATTCAGGCGTATGTCCATCGCCGGTGTGGACCAGTAAGGGTGCCGGAGTTTAATAAGCGCGGCTGTTGGCTTTGCACAGGTAAAGTTAATGCGTACGGTGCCTTCGTCCGGAAAGCGGGTGGTCTGGCGGATTTTTATGCCGGCGGCTTTCCAGTTGAGTTCGGAAGCCATAAAAAGGTTAATCCATAGTGTCTGGCCACTGTGGTAATACACGCCGCGGGAATATTTGGCATGGTTTTCCATACCGGTGCTCATGCAGCACCAGCAAGAATCCCAGGGAGTGTTAAAAGTTTTGAAATGGCCCGGCCGCATGGAAAGGTAATATGTCATCATACCGGTGGCCGGATCTTGGGAGCCAAGAATATGGTTGACCAGGGCGCGTTCAAAAAAGTCCGCCGCTTCCATGGTGGCGTTCCAACTGAAGTAATGCTCGGTAAGTTTCAGCATGTTGTAGGTGCAGCAGGTTTCCGCCGATCCGACACTGAGTTGTTGCCACGCATCGCCTAAGGGAAA
The DNA here is from genome assembly GCA_027451365.1 of Phycisphaerales bacterium. GTDB lineage: Bacteria > Planctomycetota > Phycisphaerae > WQYP01 > WQYP01 > JAJYPG01. Next base: position 48,873 of record DAIDJN010000058.1, read on the forward strand.
AAAATATTCGTGGTTGCTGTTTCCGCCAAACACGTAAGAGCGGTGGCGTACGACATTCTGCCAGAAGAATTCCGAACCAATGCGGTATTTATCTCCGCCGCCCAGTTCGTATTGCCGCGCAATGCCGATGACGCGTGGAATATATTGGTTGGAGTGGCATCCGGTGAGTATGTCCATTTTGTGCATCAGCGGGTCGAGTTGGGATTTTTCGTTAAAAGCTTCGGCTACAGCCAAATATTTGCGTTTACCGGTTATGCTGTAGACATCCGCGAGCACTTCGTTCATGCCGCCCTGTTCACTGATAAGCATGGTTTGCATTTGGGCTGGGGTAAGTTTGGCCGGGTACTGAGCGCACCAGTCCGCCATGCCAATCAGTATGTCTCTGGCCTTTTTTCGGCCAACATGAAGCCACACATCGCGCAATCCAGCCATAATTTTATGAATGGAATACCAAGGCGACCACATTCCATTGAGTGAAAACGAAAAGAGGGCTTTTGGGTCGCCCACATTAATGTTTCCAGACAGAGCCAGCTTGAAGGCGGCGATGCTGCCCGGCAACCCCGCGCAATAGCCACGGAATTGCGCGTCTTGCCGGCCATTGGCCTTCTGGCATTCGGCCAGCCGGGGCAGGATATAATCAATCTTTTCCAGCAGACGATCATCGCGGGTGTGGGCATACATCATGGCGCATGCGGAAAGATAGTGGCCGCATATGGTGCCGCCCTGCCCGCCGCTATCCCATCCGCCAAGTGTAGGAGCTTTCGGCGGAATGCCTGCAACTTTCTGGAACGATGCCAGAAGTCTGTTGCAGTCATAAGCCAGCAGATAATCCAAATCCCGAGTCATGTTTTCATAAAATGGTCCTGCCAGAATTTTCACATCAGCCAGATCAAAGGAGCGGGCTTTCACGCCGTTGCCGGACACGGCGTAGCCTGGCTGCTTACCCTGCGGAATCGTTGCCTGGGTGGCGCGTTGTGTAGCAGCTATAACTGTACCGACTGCCGCGCTTGCGATGAGCGATCTTCGAGATATATTTGCCATAGGAAAGTCTCCAACTGCCGCCTTTAATTAAATGAGCATAACAAAATGCCATCCTGAATGCTACGTCTTCTGCCCGCCCTCCGGGTTCGGCATTGCGCTCAAGTTACAGTCGCAATAGCGCGAAGGCCAGGGTTTGCTGATTGTTGGCGGGAATCTGGATCAATTAACAGTTGAAAATGAGGAAAAGAAACTGGAGTCCACGATATTAAAGAGAAGAAATGTCAAGAATGGGAGAATAAAAGTAAGCCGCTCAAGTGCAATATTGCTGGCCATGGCCCGCGATGTCACTTTCAACGTTTTGAACGCGATTTCCAGATGTTTCTGAACGGTTCGCGAGCTGATTTTTAATTCAGCGGCAATCTGGTCATTGGTTTGGCCCCGTACAACACCCAACAAGGCTTCGGCCTGTCGGGGTGAAAGGCCGAGTGATTCCAGCGGTTTGGCGGATGGCTTGGCGGAGCGGTTCCGCAGCATCAGCAGCCGTTGCCGGTCGGAAGTAAGCAGCAGCCGAATGTGAAGCCGGTCGGTTTCGCGCTGTATTATCAGAGGCTCTGGGGCCAGCGCGGAATCTGACGCGGCGGGTTTGCCAGCTCGCAGCCACTCAAGAATTTCCTTGGGCAGCGTGGTGGACCGCTTCTGATGGTCTGGAAAAAAAGCCTTTATCCACTGTTGGGCTTTTTCGGTCATTAATTCAATGCGGCAGTTTCCGCGCAAACTTATCACTCCCTCCGGCAGACTTTCCAGCGCCGCCTTGTTGCGACGCAGTCGGCGCGATAATTTTTCAAATGTACGGGCGTCTTCAAACGCTCTGGTCAGATAGGGCCTTAAAAGATTAAGAATGTCGCGGTCCCGCTCGGTAAAATCTGAATCCTTGCGATTGAACACAAGTGCCGCAATAAGCGGACGGCGCGCCGGAAGGGTCATGCTGATTTGATATTCGACGCCCAGCGGGCCGTAGAAATTGTGGTACAGGGCGGTATCGTGAAACTGTTCCTGGGTAATAAAATCAGTGATTTTCAAGGCCCGTCCGTCACCAGTCTGTGTGTGATGGCAGATCACCGGATGTTCGTCCATGTATTTTGAAAGCGCCGCGGCGAGCTTGCGGACGTCATACTTGTCCGGTTCAATAAAACCTCTGGATTCATGGGTCACCGGGTTCACTTCTGTATACGATGTCAGATCGGATTTGAGCAGTTTTGCCAGACCCGGGATCACCTCGCGGGCCAGATCTGTCCGCGAGCCGGCGCCGCGCATATGTGCCAGAAGGGTCATGATCTCCTGGTAGTCGGTCGAGGATATATTGTTCATCGAAATATGTCCATTTATGTCATTTCAAGTCAGGTGATTCCGTCGCATCCGCCGTGGATGTTTTTCCAGCGGGCATGATTCCGTCGCCTGGAAAGCGATGTGTCATGCCGCTGCCGACTGCATATATATGAACCTAAATCAGTGAAACATCAAGTCGCCGGGGCGGGCCATTCCTTTCTAAAAATGGCATTCATTTTCGCCTGATCCGCGCAAAAGATCGTTCATTTGGGAATTATTGCGAATTAAGCCGGGTGTGATGTTGGTAGCAAAATGGGGCGGATTGTCACGGTGCCGGGGTTCGATATGAAAGTATAAGTGGTGAAAAATAAAAGGGTTATAAATAATCAGGCGGGTTTAAGATGCCGCAGCAATCACACGCATAAACGCCGGCGATTGGGCTGAATTGACAGGTTAAATAAATCTATTGTGCTATATATTTTGGCCCAAAATCTCCGATAAAAAGGGCTGCCTTTTATAACGATACGCTTTTGTCTACGTATATAAGCGTATTGCGGCGCGAAAAAGTCTGTTTATGCTTACATTCAATCCCGTCTTAAACGGGAGTGAGATTGTGAGCTTGGTCGCGGATTCGGTTCCATGTATAGATCCTTTTCCCGGCGACTGGTATGATTTTTCAGGGAGTTGCAGCGATGAATAAGAATTCATTTCACTTCATTGGCCAACGCACACGGAATAGGAATCTTAGCAAAAAAGGATCAGCCTTTCGCCAGGCCAAACGTGCACGTTTAACAATGACGGCATATTGCGGCTTAGCCGCGGCTTCGCTGTTGCTGATCGGTTCGCCGACGCGGCATGCCGTGGCGGGTACTATTACATGGACCGACAGTACGAATTCGCATTTGTGGAGCGATAGTGGCAACTGGAATCCCTCAGGTCCCCCCAGTGGTGACGATGTGGTAATCGGCAGCCCGGCGAGCAGTTCCACGCCGTCTCAGGTGAATCAAAGCTTTTCCATCAATTCCTTGACCGTTGATTCGGACAGTGAATTGGATGTGAATGCGGGCAACAATTTGGTGGTTGCCAACAGCATTACGGACAATGGAACGATAAAGCTGAATAGCACTGCCGCAAACTCTGGTACCGGGCTGGGAATAAGTGGTGTGGTCACCCTGACCGGTGCAGGCAATCTGATTCTTAACGCCTTTCCCACGGCCACGGGCACTGCAAATGTATATGATGCCGGCAGCAGCAATCTGACTCAGGATGTGCACCATACCATTGAAGGTACGGGCCAGATTAACGTCAACAGTTTCACAAATAACGGCACGGTCGACGCCAATTCCAGTGGCAATACCCTGCTGCTGGACTCCAATAGTTCAACCTACACAAACAACAACCTGATGGAAGCGACAAGCGGTGGAATTCTGGAGGAATCAAATACCACCATCAATCAGGGCACCAGTGGCCTGATTGAAGCCGCCGGCGGCAATGTGCTGCTTAATGGCGGCACAATTTCCGGCGGCACGCTGACAAGCCTTTCCGGCAGCGAGATTGATGAACAGAATAATACCGCTTTGGCTGGTGTGACTGTTTCCGGTGGTACCAACCTGTATGTGTTGGATGGCAACAATCTGGTCCTCAATTCGACGACCCTTACCAACAACGGCACGATTACCGTAAACAAGGGTGGCGCCAATATCGGTACGGGCATCGCCATTGGTGGGGCTGTCGAACTTGCGGGAACTGGTTCGATTGTACTCAACGCCAACGGCACCGCCCTGGTGGATGCCAATTTCCACGACGGCGGCAGCAGTAATCTGACGCAAGATGCGGGCCATACCATTGAAGGTACGGGCCAGATTAACGTCAACAGTTTCACCAACAACGGCATCGTTAACGCCAATTCCAGTGGCAATACACTGCTGTTGGCCACTAATGGTTCCGCTTACACAAACAACAACCTGATGGAAGCGACAAGCGGTGGAATTCTGGAGGAATCAAATACCACCATCAATCAGGGCACCAGTGGCCTGATAAAAGCCGCTGGCGGCACGGTGCTGCTTAATGGTGGCACAATTTCCGGCGGCACCCTCACCAGTGCGATCGGCAGCGAGATTGATGAACAGGGAAGCACCAATCTCATTGATACAACGACTTCCAGCGGCAGCAATCTTTTTGTGGTCGCCGGACAGAACCTTTCCCTGAATAACGGCAGCAGCAACGATCTGATTACCAACAACGGCACGATTACCGTAAACAAGGGTGGCTCCAGCACCGGTACGGGCATCGCCATTGGTGGGGCTGTCGAACTTGCGGGAACCGGTTCGATTGTACTCAACGCCAACGGCACCGCCCTGGTGGATGCTAATTTCCACGACGGCGGCAGCAGTAATCTGACGCAAGATGCGGGCCATACCATTGAAGGTACCGGACAGATTAACGTCAACATTTTTACCAACAACGGCATCGTTAACGCCAATTCCAGTGGCAATACACTGCTGTTGGCCACTAACAATGGCTCAACCTACACAAACAACAACCTGATGGAAGCGACAAGCGGTGGAATTCTGGAGGAATCAAATACCACCATCAATCAGGGCCCCAATGGCCTGATTGAAGCCAATGGCGGAAATGTGCTCCTTAATGGTGGCACAATTTCCGGCGGCACGCTGACGAGCCTTTCCGGCAGCGAGATTGATGAACAGAATAATACCGCTTTGGCTGGTGTGACTGTTTCCGGTGGTACCAACCTGTATGTGTTGGATGGCAACAATCTGTTCCTCAATTCGACGACCCTTACCAACAATGGCACGATTACCGTAAACAAGGGTGGCTCCAGCACCGGTACGGGCATCGCTATTGGTGGGGCTGTCGAACTTGCGGGAACTGGCTCGATTGTACTCAACGCCAATAGCGCATCCGTCGGGGATGCCAATTTCCACGACGGCGGCAACAGCAATCTGACGCAAGATTTGGGCCACACCATTTCCGGCACCGGCGAAATTAATGTCAACGCTTTCACCAATAACGGCATCGTTAACGCCAATTCCAGTGGCAATACCCTGCTGCTGGTCTCCAATAGTTCAACCTACACAAACAACAACCTGATGGAAGCCACCGGCAAAGGAATTCTGGAGGAAATAAATACCACCATCAACCAGGGCACCAATGGCCTGATTGAAGCCTCTGGCGGCACGGTACTGCTTAATGGCGGCACAATTTCCGGCGGCACCCTCACCAGTGCCAGCGGCAGCGAGATTGATGAACAGAATAATACCGCTGTGGCTGGTGTGACTGTTTCCGGTGGTACCAACCTGTATGTGTTGGATGGCAACAATCTGTTCCTCAATTCGACGACCCTTACCAACAACGGCACCATTACCGTAAACAAGGGTGGCTCCAGCACCGGTACGGGCATCGCCATTTTTAACGCCGTCGAACTTGCGGGAACCGGTTCGATTGTACTCAACGCCAATAGCGCATCCGTCGGGGATGCTAATTTCCACGACGGCGGCAGCAGTAATCTGACGCAAGATGCGGGCCATACCATTGAAGGTACGGGCCAGATTAACGTCAACAGTTTCACCAACAACGGCATCGTTAACGCCAATTCCAGTGGCAATACCCTGCTGCTGGTCTCCAATAGTTCAACCTACACCAACAACAACCTGATGGAAGCCACCGGCAAAGGAATTCTGGAGGAAATAAATACCACCATCAATCAGGGCCCCAATGGCCTGATTGAAGCCAATGGCGGAAATGTGCTCCTTAATGGTGGCACAATTTCCGGCGGCACGCTGACGAGCCTTTCCGGCGGCGAGATTGATGAACAGAATAATACCGCTTTGGCCGGTGTGACTGTTTCCGGTGGTACCAACCTGTATGTGTTGGATGGCAACAATCTGTTCCTCAATTCGACGACCCTTACCAACAACGGCACGATTACCGTAAACAAGGGTGGCTCCAACACCGGTACGGGCATCGGCATTGTTGGCACCGTCGAACTTGCGGGAACTGGTTCGATTGTACTCAACGCCAATAGCGCATCCGTCGGGGATGCCAATTTCCATGATGGCGGCAGCAGTAATCTGACGCAAGATGCGGGCCATACCATTGAAGGTACGGGCCAGATTAACGTCAACAGTTTCACCAACAACGGCACCGTTAATGCCAATGTCAACAGCGACACACTTGCCCTTATCAGCAATAGTTCAACCTACACCAACAATGGCACCTTTGAGGCCAGCAATGGCGGCACGCTGGACGCTTCCAGCTCAAACCTTTCCAATTATTCAGCCAGCAACACAACGCTTACCGGCGGAACTTATGAAGTCACTGCCAACAGCACCATGATTCTGCCCGGCAACGTTACCACTAACAACGCGGACATTATCCTTAGTGGTACCAATACAACTTTCGCAGCCATTACGCCGCTGAACAACAATGAAGGCAGTTTCCACCTGCTGAACGGAGCGACCTTTACTACGGCGGGGGCGCTGACCAATTCTGGCACAATCGAAACGGCGGCCGCATTAAGTACCTTGACCGTGACCGGAGCGTTTACTCAGACTGCCGGCCTGACCATGGATAACGGAATTATCAACAATTCATCGACTATGGAATTGCAGGGTGGCACGCTGGCAGGCACTGGTATTCTTTCTGGAGCGGTCGATAATACCGGCGGCACTATCAGCCCGGGCGATGCACCAGGTACGCTTACCGTCGGCTCATTGAACCAGGGAAGCGATGGCTCATTGGATATTCTTCTGGCCAGCCTGTCGTCTTTCGATCAGCTTAATGTAACTGGCTCGGCAAGTATTGCCGGTACCTTGGATGTTACCTTGGCCAACGGCTTCAATGCGCCAAATGGTTCGCAGTTTGATATTCTTACATCATCAGGACTTTCCGGAATATTTGATAAGGTCGTCCTGCCTTCAGATTTTACAATTTCGTATACAGGTACAGATGTAATTCTGAATTACACGAATAACAGTCCGGCCGCAGCGCCCTCGCCTGCTTCGTTTACGCTGGCGGCGGCAGGTTTGCTGGGAATTGCTGGTCTTGGCCTGCTGCGGCGTTTTCGGCTGGTTTCGTTCGGTACCCGCTGATAAGGGCACCCAATTCAGCCGTAAAACAGACTTGGGTCGCGCACGGCCGTGGGCGGCTCGGCTATTCTGGTATGCCGGCGAAGCGGTCTTGGCTCACGCTGAAATGTGGGTGATCAGGCCGTGCGGCCACGCCATTTCACCGGGCGGCCAAGGAACCGGCGGCAGAATGCGTACCATTGAATGATTACCAGCAGAACAATTCCCAGCGGGTGCAGCACAACGCCCAGCCAGGATTGGCGGAAGCGAACCGCCGCAATGCTGCGCGGCAAATAGACAGCCACGCAACCCACGTAACTTATAAGATACGGCCAGGGTGAAGGCCACCGAATCGCCCAGATCAGAAAAACAAGCGGCATCACCTGGCCGCCAATCAGAATAAGACTGGCCGGTAAAATAAGTTGCGGATTGGCAATTCCTTCGGCCGCATTTTTTGCAAGTCCAGTCCAGACCTCGGCGGCGGAAGCATACATTCGGCAGGTGCAAAAGTCGGTTGCATCAAACAGGTCGGTCCGCAATCCAGCCTGACGGAACGCGCGGGGAAGCGTCAGACCATCATGTCGCGATAAGCGAATGGCCCGGTGCCCATCCGCGGCAAAGTATTCGGTTCGCCGGGCTAAAAAAAGCTGTCCGCAACCCGCACCAAACGCGGGGCTGGCATTTTGTCGCATTTTCCACAATGGCAGATAGCCGAGCAGAACAAAATGAATCAGGGGCAGCAGTAATTTTTCCAGGAGCGTTCCGGTGATCTGTCGGGGAAAACCGCTGGCGAGTGGTGCCGTCGATTGCCGCATAAAGCTTTCTGCGCGATCCAGCGCCTGCGGTTCCAGCCGCACATCGGCATCCATAAACACCAGCAGATCGCCGCGGGATTCGAGTGCCAGCGTCCAACACGCAAACTGCTTGCCGCACCAGCCGGGTGGAAGGGAATTGCCGGAAATCAGCCGAATGCGCGAATCGGCTTTGGCGATTTCGCGGACGATTGCACCGGTGCGGTCGGTCGACTGGTCGTCCAAAATGAGAAGTTCCAGTGAAAGGCAATCATTGGCCAAGGCGCTTTGAATAGCGGCCGCAATATTGGTTTCTTCATTACGGGCGGGAATCAGGATGGAAACCAGGGGCTTTTCCGGATTTTGGTCCGGCTTCGCGGGCAAAGTCGGATCGGCTGCCAGGGCGTTTTTTTCCGCGGGTGGCAACGCCTTAAAATGCTGGAGATTCGCCAGAAATATGCCTGCGGGAACCAAGGCCAGAACTGTGCAGACAATTGCAAGAAAAAATATAGTCACGCCTGCGGACCCTCGTGGCCGGGAAAAAAAACGCGGCCCTTGCGCCACGCATTCGTGCGACGCGCCAGGTCATATATACCGCCTATACCGATGCGGCCGGTAAGCAAGGTGGTAAAGCGGGCCGGTTCGCGGGTGATAACGTTTTGTGCCAGCGCGGTTTGCCCATAACCCAAGGCGTCGGCAAGGTGGCTCGTCCATTGGGCCGCCGTGGTCGGCCCAATGGAATGATTCGACTGGTCCTGCCGGGCGATTGTCAGCACGGGCGTACCGAACCGGATAAAGGCCTCCGGCAGCCGCTCCTGCCAGAAGGCATATTCAATGGCCACGGGTATAAGTGTGAGCGGGTAAATGCTTGCGGCCAGGTGGCCGATGCCCGGCCGCAGCGGTGCGCTGATGTTACGCGGATCGGTGAAGTCACCCTGCGGGGTAAGCCAAAGTGCCATCTTTTGTTCCCGCAGGATGGCGCGGCTTGTTTGCAGAAATCTCAATGTGCCACGCCGACAATTCCGCTGTATGCCAAAAAATCCAATTTTCATCATGAACCGATAGCGTTCCAGGGCTGCGGCGTCTATGGGCGCAAAATGTTGATAATCGGGATAGCAGCGGAAGGCGATGGCGGCTGCCACCAGCGGGTCCCACCAGGATGGATGATTCATATAAAACAGCGTGGGACCGGAAAGCACCGGTACGGGTGTCTGGCGGTCAATCCGCACGGAATTAAAATGTTTACGCAGATAGTATATGAAATAATGGCTGAAAAATGCGAACAGTGGTGGCGATATGACTGGCGGCCGGCAGCGTTCCGCGGGTTCTTTGTTTGTCCTGGGCATTGAATAACTCCAGCGCCGCGCCGGCGTCCGGCGGCATCGCGACCATTTAATTATACCCGCGCCGGTTCCAAAGGCATGGACAGCCTGTGGCCCCTGTCATACCATTTATTCAGCGAAAGATGCCGCCGCAATGGCCGCGGCGGTTGGCCATCCATTTTATACAGGGGATTGCATGGTAGAGTTTTCCACCGCAAAAGTCAGCACGGGGCCGGGCGCGGGCCCCGCCGGGCGGGTCCCGATGTTCGAGTTGGTCACGCAATATCAACCGCTGCGGGCCGAAATTGAACAGGCCATCCACCAGGTGCTGGAAACAACAGAATACATCGGGGGAAGCGCGCTTAAGCGGTTTGAAGAAAACCTTGGGCGTTATACCCAGGCCCATGCCATTGCCGTAAGCAGCGGTACCGACGCCATTCTGGCCACGCTGATGGCGTTGAACATCGGCCGGGGAGATGAAGTGATTACCACGCCGTTTACCTTTTTCGCCACGGCTGGCTGTATTTCGCGTGTGGGGGCGGTTCCCGTTTTTGTGGATATTGATCCGGCCAGTTTTCTGATGGATATTTCCAGCGTCGGTGCGGCCATGACCTCCGCAACCCGGGCGATTCTGCCGGTGCACCTGTTCGGCCAGATGTGTGACATGGCGGCGCTGGCGGGTCTGGCTTCCGGTGGCCGGATTTCCATTGTGGAAGATGCGGCCCAAAGTATTGGTTCGCGCGATCCGAACGGCAACCAGGGCGCGCAACTTGGACGGGCCGCCTGCCTTTCGTTTTACCCGACGAAAAATCTTGGTGCCGCCGGCGATGCGGGCGCGATTCTTACACGCGACGCCGCGTTCGCCGCACGACTGGCCCAGACGCGTCAGCATGGTGAAACCACACGTTACCACCACGCTTTTGTGGGCGGCAATTTTCGCCTGGATGGGATTCAATGCGCCGTGCTTGACGTTAAATTAAAATATGTTGATAGATGGAATAATCGGCGGCGGGAAATAGCCGCCATTTACGACGCCCGCTTTGCCGGTACAGATGTGCAGCCGCCCGTTGCGCTGCCCGGGGGCCATCATGTGTATCACCAGTATGTGGTGCGGGCACCGCGGCGAGATGCCCTTCGCGACCATCTGACGAAATTTGGCATCGGCTGCGCCATTTACTATCCGCTGCCATTGCACCTGCAGGAGTGTTTTGCGCACCTTGGTTATAAACCAGGTGCGTTTCCTCATGCGGAAAAAGCCTGTTTGGACGTGCTGGCGCTGCCCGTTTTTCCGGAACTGACCGATGCGCAGGTGCATCAGGTGGCCGATGCGGTTCTGGCTTTTTATCGCGGCTGATCGCGTAATGATGCGAAAGCGTTTTACGCGAGGTCCGTCAATTTTTCCGCCTTTGTGGTCGCCTGATGCAGCGGATTGGGATCTTTCCGCAGAATCATCCAGATCAGGAATACCAACCCGCCCAGCAGCATCGGAACACTGTAAATGATGCCCAGGCTTATCCAGTGCCCGAAGATCAGCTTCGGCTGGTCCCCCACACGGAACTGTTCCCCGATGATCCGCATGATTGGATAACCAACGGCAAAAGTTGCCGCCGCAATTCCCTCTTTCTTCCATTTACGTCCCACGAAAAAGCAGATCAGAAACAGGATGAGGCCCTCAAAAAATGCCTCAATAAGTTCACTGGGAATGCGCGGCGGCAGAATATGCCTTAATTGTGCGATGACAAAAGGGTGTCCCTGACGCGAAAGATTCACGATTTCCTGTCGCGGATTGGTCGCCATGGCATGGGCCAGGTGCGGGTGCCGCAGCAGAATCTGTTCTTCCAGCCGATGCACGGCAATGCTGCTGACCGTCGGCTCGGTTTTTAATTGCGGGGGAAAAATAAGCTCGGTCGGATACTGAACCGCCAGCGGGCCGTGCCACACATGCCCGTAAAGTTCGCCATTAATAAAATTGGCGATTCTGCCGAAAAATAGCCCTATCGGGGCCACCATGGCGCCACAATCCACCAGGTTCAGCCAGCGGTAACCGTGGCGGCGTCCGAAAACCCAACTGGCCACAAACACCCCGATAATTCCACCATGTGCGGCCATTCCCCCATCCTGCACCATCAACAGGCTCCACCAGGGGAAATGAGATGAAAATGTGGTGAACATGTGCGGGCGGTAGAGTGCCGCTTCCCCCAGCCGTCCGCCAATCATCACGCCAAAAATGGCCACGAACAGGACGTAATCGAGCAGTTTGTCGCGTGGCAGCAACATGCGACCGGTTTTAATAAATCGAGCCATCAGCAGATACGCAATGATAAATCCAGTCAGATAGGCAGTGCCATACCAGCGAATGCCGAATCCGGACTGCCTCCATTGCACAATGAACGGATTCAGAGTTTCAATGTAATACGCAAGAATAGGGGTCACGTTGCTCCTTTGCCAGCGGGATAACTCAATGCCATTCTACCGTTTGGCGTCGCATCTGGTTCATTCCCAGGTTGCAAAACCGCGCTGTTAAGCCGTTTGGACATGGCTGATGCCGATTGTCCGGGACTGATACTTTACCGAATAAGCAAAGTTTCTTACACTGCCCCAACTCCGATGGCCCCAAGGTCGGGTGCAAAAGGTTCGCCAATGTGGTTGAACGGATGGCACGCTTCGGCCCGCGGGTGAAGCTGTTTTAAGGAAATGAAGATGTCATTTGTAAAATCCCAGCGGTTGCAGGCGTTGCCACCTTACCTGTTTATTGAGATTGACAAACGCAAGCGCGCGCTTCTTGCCGCCGGCAAGGATGTGATTAATCTGGGTGTCGGAGACCCGGACATGCCCACCCATGGTTTTATTATAGATGCCATGGCCAAAGCAATTTATGACCCGAAAAATCACCGGTATCCGTTCGATGAAGGCGTACCCGCCTATCGGCAGGCCGCGGCAAAATTCATGGAAAAGCGCTTTGGCGTAACGCTGGATGCGGACAAGGAAGTTCTCACGACTATCGGATCTAAAGACGGAATTGCGCATTTGCCCCTGGCGGTGGTGAATCCAGGTGATACGGTGTTGGTGCCACAGCCGGGCTATCCGGTCTATGCCACCGGTACCAGCTTTGCCGGTGGGCGGGTGTTTACGATGCCCCTGCTGGAAATGAATAATTTTCTGCCGGATCTGGATGCCATTCCGGAAGATGTCCGCAAGCAAAGCCGACTGATCTGGTTGAATTATCCGAATAACCCGACTGCCGCCACCGCGCCCCTGGCGTTTTATGAAAAAGTGGTGGCTATGGCCAAGCGGTACAACTGGGTGATTGCCAATGACCTGGCCTATGGCGAGGTATATTTTGAAGCCGCCCCGCCCAGCATTCTTCAGGTGCCGGGAGCCAGAGACGTCGCCATCGAATTTCATTCGCTCTCCAAAAGCTTCAATATGACCGGCTGGCGCATTGGATGGGCTGCGGGAAATCCGGCAATTATCGCCGCCCTTGGACAGGTGAAGGGCAATGTGGACAGCGGCCAGTTCAATGCCATTCAGGTGGCCGGTGCCGTGGCACTGGAACACTATGATCACGCATCGGTCAAGCGTCAGATGGACATTTACCGTGGTCGGCGTGACGTACTGTACAACGGCCTTGTCGCCTTGGGCTGGAAGTTTCGGAAACCGACAGCAGGCTTTTTCTGTTGGGTCAATACGCCCAAGGGTTTGCCTTCGATGGATCTGTGTGGCCGGCTGATTGACGAGGCGCATGTCGTGACCGTGCCAGGGGCGGGCTTCGGAGCCGCCGGGGAAGGTTACCTGCGCATGGCTCTGACGGTGGATGAGGACCGCATTCGTCAGGCAGTGGAACGGATTGGCAATATCAGGGAATTGCGCGTGGGCGGATGACCCATTGCGTTTTTTTTCCCGCGAGGGTTCGTCGAATTTCGACGGCGCGGAATATCCGCCGTGCCGCCCAATAAAGAGCAGGGGGACCCGGAAAGCCGGGTCCCCCGTTGCCGATTTTTAATCAGCTCAGTTGTATGGTCACGGGCCGTGTCGCCTGCCGCCGTCACTTAACCCGCATTTACCGTGATTTTGCGGGTCTTGGCGTTGGCCGCCTTGGGAACCTGAACGGTCAGTTCACCGTGGGCGAGCGTGGCTTTAATTTCCTCGGCGTTTATCGGCGCTTCAAGAGTGAACGATCGCCGGTAGGTTCCACGTTGGTATTCATGTACAAGCACGCGCATGCCTTCGCGATGAACAATTTCCGAAGCACGGCCTTCCAGGGTAAGCACGCCATTTTCAAAAGTGACATCCACATCGGTCGGCTTCACACCCGGCATGTCGGCCAGAAAAATATAATTTTCCGGATCTTCCAGGATGTCAACGGGTGGCACAATCAGGTCCTGTTGGCTGGCCTGGCTGATCTGGCTCGCCGAATCGGATGCTGCATGACGGGGTTCAATCGTATTGGAAACCATGGTTTAACTCCTTAAAAAAATGGTTGAACGGAACATTCTGAATCTCTTAAGCGTGAAGCAGCTTTATTTTTCTGGGTCTGCTGGACTGCGCACGCGGCACCTGAAGTGCCAGCAGGCCATCTTTCAAGCTGGCCTGAACGTTTTGACTGTCCGGTTCCCAGGGTAACGTGAAGCGTCGGATAAACTTTCCAGTGACACGTTCGGCCCGATGGCGTCGCGTCCGTTTTGGTTCGTCCATCGTGCGTTCAAATGAAATCCGCACCTGATTCCCGGTCACAGATACATCCAGGTCTTTTGGGGTTGCGCCGGGAACGGGGATCTCAATGTGGGCCGCGTTATCATCTTCCCAGATATTTACCGCGGGGTAGCGGGTCTGGTCCCAGCCATCCAGCCGGGAAGCCGGTCCCCCGATGACCGCGTCGAAGAGCGCGTTGACCTGCTCGTGAAGATCCGCAAGTGCATTCGAGTTTTGCAGATTCAGATTAAACATGACAAAAACTCCTTTTTCAAGCTTTTCCGGGCCGCGCCAGGTATGCAAACGCCGAAAAACACAACTAACGAAACGTGATGTGTGTATAACTACACTTATTGGTATCGTCCGGAATGCGGGATCGGCGCCTGGACCCCGTGCATCGGTCCGGCCGTAACCAATGTCATCACACCCTTCAGCAAAACAAAACTCGTGCCAAACCGCGGCTGTGGTCGCGTGCTGACTTCATAAGTCATTCAAAAATAAACGTTTACGTGCCAAGAAGGCATCAGGAGGAACCACCCTTTTGCCGCCCGAAATTGCCGCAACGCCTGTCAGATTGACAGGTTATGAGCGCTGCGGCAGGATCATACGGCCGCCTTGGCTGAAGGGGTGTCACCGGCGTTTCGCCGGAGCGGTGCCCCGCCTTGCGAATGCATTGTTATCAGCCTTCTTCCGTCGGCTCGCGGCGGCTGCGTGGTTCATAGGCGTGCACGATATTCTGCACCAGTCGGTGCCGCACGATATCTGATTTATCCAACTCAACAAATGAAATCCCATGAATGCCCGCCAGTTTGCGTTTGGCGTCAATAAGGCCGCTGGTCTGGCCGCCTTCCAGGTCCACCTGCGAAGGGTCTCCGGTGACGATCATTTTGCTGCCTTCGCCCAGACGGGTCAGGAACATCAGCATCTGGGCCGGGGTGGTGTTCTGGGCTTCGTCCAGAATGACAATGGATTCATTGAGCGTGCGCCCTCGCATATAGGCCAGCGGGGCCAGTTCGATCATGTCATTGGCCATAAAGCGACGGATCTGTTCAAAGGGCATGCGATCGTGCAGTGCGTCCAGCAATGGCCGCAGGTACGGATTCACCTTGGCTTGAATATCACCGGGCAGAAAACCGAGCTTTTCGCCGGCTTCCACGGCGGGGCGCACCAGTACCAGCCGCCGGGCCTCGTTATCGCGCAACATCCCTACCGCCAGCGCCACCGCCAGGAAGGTTTTTCCGGTGCCCGCCGGCCCGACACAGAACACCATATCATGTTTAAGAATAGCTTCCACATAGCGCTGCTGGCCTGGTGTTCGTGGTTCGACACCGCCACCCAGACTGGACCGCGCGATTCCACCATGGTCGCTGCCGCTTCGCTGGCTTACGCTGGCGACCACTGAGGCAATTTGGTCGGCGGAAATATGCTGTCGCCGATGGGCTATTTTTTTCAGTTCAGCCAGAGCGGCTGCGCAATGCTCCACAGCGACCGGATCGCCGCTGATTCTTAACTCGTCATCGCGAGCGCTGATCTGCACATTCAAAAGCTGCCGCAACGTTTTAAGGTTTCTGTCCGCCATTCCGAACAGCGCCAGCCGTCGTTCGGATTCAATTTGCAGGGTAACAACCAAGCGATCTCCTTTAACCGGAACCTATTCTATGCCCTTGGCGGTCAGAATTCGAGGCCGCCAATGCGGGAAAGTCAGAGCAAGGAATTCGGATGCCGTTGGTGAACGTCTTTCACGTGTGCTCACTTTTGGAATTTTTGCCTTTCACCTATTCGCCTGCGCCGACGCGGCGGGCACTCTGTCGGCCCGTATCAATCCTTTCGGGCGGCGGGTTTGACCACCTTTTGATGCGCGATATTCGACAACGCTGAAAGGTTCTCCGGGTGGGGCGCTTTAACCAATCCGGATAATCGCGTATTATTCCGCAGTGAAATAGTTCTAAAAGGAACGTGCTGCATGAAAAAACTTCTGGTTGCCAACCGCAGTGAAATTGCCATCCGTGTGTTGCGCGCCGCGACCGAGCTGGACCTGCAAACCGTGGCCATTTACAGCCACGAAGACCGTTATTCACTGCATCGTTTCAAGGCGGACGAGAGCTATCAGGTTGGCGGCCCGGATGCGCCGGTTAAAAATTATCTGAATATTCCAGCCATTATTTCCCTGGCGCGGGAACATCAGGTTGACGCCATTCACCCCGGTTACGGGTTTCTTTCTGAAAATGCGGATTTTGCCCAGGCATGTGCCGATGCGGGGATCACTTTCATCGGACCAACCGCGGACATGCTGCGAAGTTTTGGCGATAAAACGGCCGCCCGTTCGATCGCCCGCAAGGCTGGCGTGCCCATTCTGCCGGGGACTGAACATGGCGTCACGGATGCGGCAAAAATTAGGAAAATGGCGCGTGACATTGGCTTTCCACTCATTATCAAGGCCAGTTTCGGCGGCGGCGGACGTGGGATGCGCATCGTCAAAGCCGCTGATGAACTCTCCAGTCGGCTGGAAGAGGCCCAGCGCGAAGCGGGGGGCGCTTTCGGCAAATCGGAAGTGTTTCTGGAACGTTATATTACCCAGGCCAAACATATTGAAGTGCAATTGCTGGGTGATACCCATGGCAATCTGGTGCATCTTTTCGAGCGAGACTGCTCCGTGCAGCGGCGGCATCAGAAGGTTGTGGAACTTGCCCCCAGCATCGGGCTGGATGCCGATCTGCGGAAAAAGATATGCCAAAGCGCTGTCGATATCGGTCGGCAAGTCGGTTACCGCAATGCCGGCACGGTGGAATTTCTGGTGGATGTCCAGACCGGCGAGTTCTTCTTTATTGAGGTTAATCCGCGCATTCAAGTGGAACATACTGTCACGGAAATTATCACCGGAATTGATCTGGTCAAGGCTCAAATTCTGGTCGCGCAGGGGCATTCGCTTCATGCCGCGCCAATTCACATTCCCCAACAGGGTCAGCTTACCCATCGAGGAGTGGCGCTGCAGTGTCGAATCACCTCTGAAGATCCGGCCAACCAGTTTATTCCCGATTACGGACGGATTACTTCCTACCGTTCCCCGGCGGGGTTTGGCGTGCGATTGGATGGTGGAACTGCCTACACCGGCGCGGTCATTACTCCCTACTTTGATTCACTGCTGGTGAAGCTGACCTGCTTTTCCCCCACGCTGGAAGAAACGGTAGCCCGTACGCTGCGGGCACTTTCCGAATTCCGGGTGCGCGGGGTGAAAACCAACATTCCGTTTCTGGAAAATGTGGTTTGTCATCCATCGTTTTTATCCGGCGAAGCCACCACTACCTTTGTGGACAATACGCCGGCGCTTTACCGCTTTTCGGCACGGCGCGACCGGGCTACGAAATTGCTCAGTTATCTTGGCGATGTGATTGTAAACGGGTCGCCGGAGGTCAAACGGACTCCGGATATCTCCCTTATGACACCGGCGCCAGTTGTGGCCTGGCCCCGCGATATGCCGCTGCCCGAAGGTTCACGCGATCGTTTCAAAAAGCTTGGCGCTAAGGCATTCTGCCAGTCGCTGCTGTCGGACAAGGCGCTGCTGTTTACGGATACCACCATGCGTGATGCCCACCAGTCTCTGCTGGCCACGCGCATGCGTACCGTGGATCTGCTGGGGCCGGCGGATGCCTATGCCCATCTGCTGCCGAACCTGTTCAGCCTGGAAATGTGGGGCGGTGCCACATTTGATACCGCCATGCGGTTCTTGCATGAAGATCCGTGGCGGCGGCTGGCCAAGTTGCGCCAGCGGATTCCCAATGTGCTTTTTCAGATGCTTTTGCGCGCCAGCAACGCCGTTGGCTATACCAATTATCCGGACAATGTGGTACGGCATTTTGTGAAAACCGCCGCCGACAACGGGATGGATGTTTTCCGCGTATTTGATTCGCTGAATTGGACCCGCAACATGACGGTGGCGATGGACGCGGTGCTTGACAGCGGCGCAATTCTGGAAGCTGCAGTCTGTTACACAGGCGATATTCTGAATCCGCGTCGGGAAAAATATTCCCTGAAATATTATGTCAAGATGGCCAGAGAACTGGAGAAAATGGGGACGCATATTCTGGGCATCAAGGATATGGCGGGGCTGTGCAAGCCATTCGCCGCGCACAAGCTGGTCAAGGCGCTGCGCGATGAAATCAGCATTCCCATTCATTTTCACACGCATGATACGGCGGGCACGCAGTCGGCCGCGATTCTGCTGGCCGCCCAGGCGGGCGTGAGTATTGTGGATGCCGCCATCAGTTCCATGAGCGGCATGACCTCGCAGCCGAACATGAATTCTCTGGTGGCCGCGCTGGCCAACACCCCACGCGACAGCGGGCTGAATTCCGAGGCGCTGGCCCGTCTGGCTGATTACTGGGAAGCCGTCCGCCGATATTACCAGCCGTTTGAAGAAGGCATGCTGGCGGGCACCGCTTCGGTCTATGAACATGAAATGCCGGGTGGGCAATATACCAATTTGCGTGTTCAAGCCCGCAGCCTCGGCCTGGCGGATCGCTGGAATGAAGTGGCACGCATGTATGCGCGTGTGAACGAACTTTTTGGCGATATTGTGAAGGTGACTCCCTCCAGCAAAGTCGTGGGGGATATGGCGCTGTTCATGGTCACCAATAATCTTGAACCTGAACATGTGCTGGACGCTTCACGCCATATTGATTTCCCGAAAAGCGTAGTCGAAATGCTGCGCGGTGACCTTGGCCAACCACCCGGTGGATGGCCAAGGGAACTTCAGAAGATTGTATTAAAGGGAAAAAAGCCGCTCAATGGCCGCCCCGGAGCGCGGCTGGAATCCGTTGACTTGGCGGTGGCTGAAAAGGAATTGAGCGGCAAACTTCACCGCGACGTCAGTCAGCCGGATCTGGCCAGTTATCTGATGTATCCGGAGGTGTTTCTGGCGTTTGAACGTTTCCGCCGACAATACGACGATGTCAGTGTGATTCCGACGCCAGCCTTTTTCTACCCCATGCAGCCCTACGTTGAAGTTCCGATTGAACTCGAGCCGGGCAAAACCATGCTGGTTAAATTTCTGACTGTGGGCGATCCGGATCCGGATGGCAATCGCACTGTATTTTTCGAACTGAATGGTCAGCCGCGCGAAGTAAAGGTGACGGATAAATCGCTGACGGGCAAAGCCCGCGCCAGCCTGCCCAAGGCGGAACGGGACAACGCTTCGCAGGTCGGTGCGCCAATGCCCGGAAAAATTTCCGCGGTGTCGGTCAGTCTGGGGCAGTCGGTGGTGCGCGGCGATAAACTGCTGTCCATTGAGGCGATGAAAATGGAAACCGCGGTCTATAGCCCACGCGATGGCAAAATTTCCAAGATTAACGTTCAACCGGGTCTGCTGGTGGCCACGGGTGACCTCCTTATAGAATTTGAATAATAACATTGGCAGATTCCGGCAATAACACGAATTGAAGCGCGTCTGGGAAGGTCATCCTGACTGGGATACGTTGGAGACATTTGCTGGCGCTTGCGGGATTTGAGAAGAGGCCTTTCCGTCAGCCCAAAAGGCCCGCTTTGGTGTTGTCTGTTTTTCACTTTCTAAAATCTTCCGTTCTTATTCTGGTAGCGCGTTCACTTGCGCGCTGGTGGTTGGGGCGTGCAGGGAGCGGCAATTGAATGCCCGGTCCCTGATGAATTGTTGAATGCGGCAGATCATGACTTTTCACGTAAGTTTGCCATGTAAAATTAGTTCAAAGACATTCGGAGAACGCGTCCGATAACACAAACAGTCGATTCCGCATCTTTCCGCACCCGCTCCGCGTGCATACCATCTTAATGATCTGGGAGAGAGTCGGCTCTCTTTTGGAGGCTTTTGTCATGTCTGGGAATATTACCAGTTATTTCTGGCTGGATTTCGTGAATCTGCTGCGTTTTCTCCGCTGGCGCTGCTTTTTTGCGGCTGTGGGCTGGATTCCGGTATTTTTTCTTTCCGTTCCACTTTCTCATGGCCCATGGATGATGTTGACCATGGTACTGGGCGCGGTGGCGGGGGCCTTCATTGGCTGGAATATTGCTGACGGTGCGGGCGACCAGGTCGCCTTCAGTGGGTTTTTCCTTATTTTTTTGCTGGTGCTGGCTTCCTGGGTCACGATATGGGGAGCCGATTTTATACTGCAATCGCTCGCGCATCTGGCCTTTGGCTGGCAATTTAACTTTGGCCGTTGGATGACGCTGGCCAGCGCCACTTTTTTCAGCCTTATATCCGCCGCCAAAAGTGAATTGATGGACGACTGATAGAACCGTTGTCTGTGCCATGGCGTGCGCATGCCCGGTTTGGTGCAAAGAGTATCAGGTTGGCGGAGCGCCACTTTTACGGGTGCGCTGACTTGCCATTAAGCGAACGCCGACACCGGTGAAAAACAGCTCGGCAGTGGTCATAAGAGCGGTCGTTGCAATTTACAGGTAAATAAGAATCGCGCAAAAACGCGGTTTGGCTATGGATGGCGATAAATAATAGTGGTTGGGAATGGCGTTCAGTCCGCCCGCCGACCGGTTATACGCGGTTATGCGTAGCGGCATCCGTGCAGTTCACCTGTGGGCCAGTTGGTTCGTAATTTTACGTATCGAATTATCTAAGTATTCTATTTGACTTTCGCGCGGCCATAATTTATTCTTTGGCTCGACGACGGTCGAGTTCGTGACTGGTGCAGGCCCGGTCGCTTGCGGTCGTCCGCAAACAGATAGTTTTTCCGGGAATTGAGAGCAAGTTGCGATTTTCAATTCCCACCATTGCCACGGATCGGCTCGCATTCGTATGTGTAAATCAGTTTAGGAGGCAGGGTGCAACGTACCGCCGCGGATTCGGTGCCACACGGGAGCAGACGCATGTGTACATGCCTTATGTTTGACGCAGCGCACCGGGCGGAAGCTCAGGGCCATCTGCAGGCGCCGCACGGCCCATCGCCTTGCACGCCAGAAAATGTAAAGGCGGCTGTTGTCTATACGGCGCGTTGTGTTCCAACTTGAACATATATGATCAGTGCCTGTGCGGTTCTAAATTACCAGCCTACCCAAAGAGGTAAAAAAATGAAAAGCAAAATGGTCAATCGGTTGATGGCGGCCGCTACGGCGGCGATGTTCGGGACATTCTTGGGGCACACGGCACAGGCCAATTCGCCGACAGTCAACAATGTGGATTGGATATTGGCCGGATCCGGCAATTGGAATGCCGCTGGTACCAACTGGTCCGGAGGTATTATACCGAATAATACCTCCACCAATGTGTACGATGTTTCCCTCGATCTGGCGGATGGCGGAATTTACAACGTGACGATTCCTTCCAATGCGTCGTACAATGTTGACGGTCTGACTTTAAGCAACGCGAACGCGGCTTTAACGATTGCCGCAAACGGCATACTGGATATTTCTCAGCCGGACAACAATGGCGCGTCGGGGACGCTATCGGTTCAGCA
Organism: Phycisphaerales bacterium; assembly: GCA_027451365.1. Lineage (GTDB taxonomy): Bacteria > Planctomycetota > Phycisphaerae > WQYP01 > WQYP01 > JAJYPG01. Next base: position 70,508 of record DAIDJN010000058.1, read on the forward strand.
AGGCGACTTTACGCTAAATGGCACTTTAGCTAATTCAGTGTTATCTGTTGGTGTCGGCGGAACTTTTTCCTCAAATTCCGGTACATTTGAAAATGTTGTTCTGGGCAGCAATCTTTCGGTTGGTTCTTATCAGGCGTTAAATGTTACCGATTCACTGAATAATTCCTACGGGTTAAACGCGGCTGGGGAATTAATCACGTTGAATGTCGGCGCGGGGTTGGTTTTCACCGACACGTTTGACCCAAAATTCAACCGATTTGTGCCCAATATATTAAACGGCACAATGGATATGACAGGTTACAACAATTACTTAACCGCACAAAATGGCCCGACGGAACTTGCCGGCACGGTGAATGTTCTGGCGGCAAATGGCACGGAATACATGAACGGCAATGGGCTTTTATGGAACAATGGATACATTAACGTTGGATCAAATGGTACCATCGCCGATGCGGTTTCCGGCAGCACTTTATATATCAACGCGTCAGCGTTTAACAATACCGGTAACATAACGGTATTCAATTCATCCACGCTGAATGCCACAGCATTTACGAATTCAGGGACTGTCGCCACCGCCGCCAGCGCGGGTATTCAGACCGGGACCGGCTCGGCAATTATGGATTTTAAGGGTGACTGGTCGAATACCGGCACCATTGAAGCGGCTGCGGGCGATACAATTAATCTCGGCGGAGCGTTCAACCCGCAGGACATCGGCCTGTCCACAATGGCGGGTGTAACAAATGGGGCGTTTTCGCCCGATGGGGCGACCGTCAATATTTCCGGAACCATTAACAACACCGGAAACAACCTGAATTTTGCGGCCGTCATCGGACCATGGAACCTAAATGGTGCCGTCATTACCGACGGGACGCTCACTGTGCAGAACGGCGCGGGCGCACAGGACATTAAAATCCTTAACGCCAGCGTCCAGAATACGAAACTTGGTTCCAATCTTATAATTCAAAACAATGGCTACAGCGGCGGACTGACCGTGAACAATACTGTGGCCAACCCGCTGGGGCTCGATTTTAATGGTTACAACATAACTCTTGCCGGAAGTTATGCCAGTCTCACATTCAACGCCACTTATGATCGCGTCTTTGCGGCCTATGTTCCGGAGTCGGTAAATGGCATTATCAACCTTGCGGCGTATCAAAGCCAGTTGAATGGTAATCAGATTGCGATATTTAACAGTGCCATTAACAGCTATTCGACATCAGGTACCAATTACATCGGTGGCGGAACCATTACGAATGCCGGTGTTGTCCGTGTTGGATCGGACGGCACGCTGGGCAATACCGTTACCGGCGACACGCTGACCATTAACAGCAACAATTTTACAAATGCCGCCAGTGGAACCATCGCCGTTTACAATGGTGACATCTTGAATTTCAATTCCTATGGTGGCACCACCAACGCGGGGCTTATCACCACAGCCGGTGCGGCGACACTGCAATCCGGAACCGCTTCAGCCACTATCAATTTTAGTGATGGTTGGTCCAATACCGGAACTATCCGTGCAACGGCTGGCGATACAATTAATCTCGGCGGTACGTTTAATGCCGCGGATATTGGTATTGCCGGTGCAACCGGCCAGGGTGCGTTTACGCCCAACGGTGCGACGGTCAATCTTTCCGGCACCATGAATATCCAAGGCGGCGTAGCCACGTTTGACGCGGCCCACGGACTGATCAATTTGGGTGGGGGAACTTTTGAAAACGGCACGGTTGTTGCGCAGAACAATACGGGAACGCAATACCTGGCCATCAGTTCCGGAACCTTTCAGAATATCACACTGGGAAGCAACCTTTCCGTCGCCGGCTCATTGTATCTGACCGGAACAACCGAAAATACGAATGAACTGAATTTTAACGGTTATGCCGTTACCCTTACGGGTTCCGGCAGCGTTTTAAATCCTTATGACGTCTCGGTGAATGGCGTGTATGTGCCAGAGGTTCTTTCCGGCACAATTAACCTGGCGGGAAATAACTCTTCAGTCAACGCCTATCAGGGGCCGCTGACACTGGCGGGAACGCTTAACGCGCTGGCGCCTGGAAATTTTAATTTTATCGGCGGCTATTCCGGTCCGGTCACCAACACCGGACTAATTTATGTGGGGTCCGCAGCCATCGGCGGCAATGCCATAAGCGGCGCGGCCCTTACGGTCCGCCCGACATTTATAAATGCCGGTACGATGACCGCTTTTAATTCAGATTTTCTGAATCTGAATTCCAACACATGGTCCAACAGTGGCGTTATTCAAACCGGCGTTGCCGCAGGTTTGCAAGCTGGCCCAGGCTCCGCAACGCTGAATATCGGCGGGGCGGGTGGAAACTGGTCAAATAGCGGTCGCATTGTCGCCGCCGCCGGGGACACCATTAATCTTGGCGGCACGTTTAACGCCGCGGATATTGGCATTGCCGGAACGGCGGGGGAGGGTACCTTTGCGCCCAATGGCGCAACCGTCAATTTAACAGGCACAATGAACATTCAGGGTGGCACGGCAACGTTTGACGCGGCACACGGGCAAATGACCCTTAGTTCCGCGACCATTGAAAATGGCACGCTGGTTTCCCAGGATTCTCGCGGCAACAGCTATCTGAATTTTGGCAGTGCCACATTTCAGGGTGTCACGCTGGGCAGCAACCTGCTGGTGAATGGGAATAATTCCACCCTGACGATTAACGGCACACTCGCGGTGCCGCAGGGCCTGAATATTGGCGGCTACGCGGTTACCACATCCGGCTCCGCCACCAATATTGTCGTTAACGATGCGGACCAATATCTGTCTAGCGGGCTTGTTTATTCGGCCCAAATGCTCAATGGCACAATCAATCTGGCCGGGGCCGCCGATACGCTGACGTCCCAAAATAGCCTTACCCTGGCTGGCACAATCAACGCGCTGGCCGCTGATAGTTATGACACTATCAGCAACGTTGCTGGCATCTTAACCAATTCCGGCAGCCTGAATGGCGGCTCGGCGACGGTCAGCGGGACGGCTTTGAATATCGCGGGTTCAGCTTTTGTCAACAGCGGCACCATTACCCAATTCGCGGGCGACACGCTTTCGCTGGGATCAACCGTTTGGTCGAATACTGGCACGATCACTGGTACTGGTGTCGGCGGAGGCGGAATCAATTTTGGCGGTCAATTCACTGCAGCCGATATTGGCATTGCCGGCACGGCGGGCGAAGGAACGTTCAATCCGAACGGTGCCAAAGACGTATTGAATGGTACCATGAATATTCAAGGCGGCACTGCGACATTTGACAGCGCGCATGGCGTATTCATATTTACCGGAACAATCGAAAACGGCACGCTGGTAACGCAGGTCATCGGAGGAAACCAGTTACTCCAAATTAACGGCGGGACTTTTCAGAATGTCACGCTGGGCAGTAATCTGGCGTTGGGTGGTCCGAATGATCCAAATGCCATCACGCTGACAATTGCCAACACCGCGTCTGACGCCGCCGGCCTTGTGCTTAATGGCAACACGGTGAACTTATTGGGAAATAGCGCGACACTGAATTACGTCGATGCCAGCAATGGATCGGATGTGGCACAGTCCATTGATTCCGGTGTCACCAATCTAAGTGGTAAAGACGCAGCAATCAATACCAATGGAACCCTCACGCTGGAACAGGGCGCGGTTATTAACAGCCTTGCGGGCAACCATGGCGAAAATATCATAAATGGCAATTCTTTTGTGAATCAGGGGCTTATCAATGTTGGTTCGCCAACTGTTACCGGTAACACACTGGAGATTCTTGCCGCCGGTTTCACCAACGCCACCACCGGCGTTATCACTGTTTACAACGGCAACGATCTGAACATTTCTTCCGCCAATTGGATCAATGATGGCCTGATTCAAACCAGCGGGGCCGCGGGGCTTAGTTCCGCCGGAGGCGCCAGTCTGACTTTCAACGGTTCGTGGACCAATAATGGCCAGATTAAAGTCACCGCATTTGATGTGGTGAACTTTGGTGGATCGCAGCAGACAGGTACGGGCACCATCAGTGTCGCCGGGTATACACCGGTTCAGCTAACGAACACGGGTTCGATTGCCATCGGTTCGGCCACGCAAAACGTGTCGGCGTTCATCAACGCGGCCAATTTCACCAACAGTTCCACCGGCAAGCTCGAGGTGTTCACCGGCAGTGAGTTGCAAATTGGAGACATTTACACCAACAGCAATTCCACCAACAGCGGATTGATCGAAACCAGCGCTGCGGCGGGCGATACTTCGGCTTCCGGAGCCACGCTTACGTTTGCCGGCAACTGGAGCAATACCGGCACAATTGCCGCAACCTATGGCGATACGGTTAATCTGACCGGCACTTTCTCCATGGCCAGTATTGGGTTAAATGGCGGCGGCACGCAGGGTACGTTTACGCCCGGCGGGGCCAACATCAATCTATACGGGAATATCGATCAGCAGGGCGGTTCCACGTTGAATCTCGGGCAGACGGGGAATCCGGCGCATATCGGCACGCTGACGATTGAAAAACATGGTGTGTATACGCTGGAAAACGGAGCCACGCTGGCCAATGCGGTTTTAAGTATCGCATCGGGCGGCGGTTCGAGCAGTTATACCGGCACAGTAAGCGTCGCTGGCTACGCCAATGCCACATTCCAGAATGTGACAATCGGTTCATTGCCAACAGGTTCCGGCATCGGTCTGTCCAACACCGGGTCCACGCTTACGGTGGCCAATACCGTGGCAAATCCGATCGGTCTAAATTTGGGCGGGACGAATGTCTCGCTGGGCGGCCAAAACGATGCTTTGGCCTTCCGCGATGCCAGCAATGGCGGCAGTGATGTAGCCCAAACGCTTGACGACATGACCACGATTACCGGCGCGGGCGACACCATTACCACCAATGGCTTACTGACCCTGGCCGGGACGGTAAACGTCATTATTCCTGTTGGAAATAATAAATCCGGCGAAGCCTTTCTTTCCGGTGCCACAATTGTGAACAGCGGCAACATAAATGTCGGCTTTGATGGCACCACCTCCAATACCACGGCAAATAATATCCTGGTGATTAACCCCGTCTCATTCACCAATAACTCAACGGGTGTGATTACCGTTTACAACTCCAACGTGCTGGATATTGCCGCGACGAACTGGTCCAACGCGGGAACCATTCAAACCGCCGCCGCAATTGGTGATACCCCGGCCGCAGGCTCGGGCGCGGTTCTGGAATTTAACGGCTCCTGGACCAACACAGGCACTATCCGTTTAACTTCGTTTGATGAAGTGGTTTTTGGTTCAAACCCCGGCGTCGGTTCCACGGGAACTATTGGCACGGCAGGGCAAATAGTTCAGGCGTCAAATGCCGGTAAAATTGATGTTGGATCGGCCGGCACCACGGGACTCTATACTCTCATCAGTACGAATACTTTCACCAACAGTTCAACCGGAAAAATTGAAGTATTCAATGGCAATACCCTGCTGCTGGGTGATCCCTATGGTTATCCGACCACCTGGTCCAACGCCGGAACCATTGCCAGCGCCACCGCGGCGGGTGACCAAACTGGCGGCGGTGCAACCATTTATTTCTACGGCAATTGGAGCAATAGCGGCAGCATTGCGGCCTCGGCCAACGACAGCGTGATCCTTGGTGGAAATTTCACCACAAAGGATATTGGCATGGCCGCGGGGGGCGGCTCATTTACGCCCGGCGGCGCAGTTGTCACGCTTTCCGGCACCATGAGCCTGCAGGGTGGCGCGGTCAGTTTCGGCGCGGCGCTCGGAGCCATCAATTTGACCGGCACGTTAGAAAACGGGACGCTTTCCAGCGGAACGGATACAAATGGCAACGAATATCTTTCGGTCGGAGCTTATTCCTCAGGCACTTTCCAGAATATTACTCTGGGAACAAATTACGCGCTGGTCAATAACGGTTCAACTTTAAATGTAAACAATTCGCTCGCCAATGGTGTCGGCCTGGACCTGGGTGGAAAAACGCTTACCTTAAGCGGCCAGAATACCACGTTGCGGATCAACAATACCCTGACCAATCCCAATACCCTGCAAAACGGCACACTCACCCTCTCGGGTGCCGGCGCACAGCTATACGCGCAAAGCCAGATGACTTTGGGGGCCACGCTGACACTCAATTCCACTTCCACCGGCGGCAATGGAAATTTCATCAACGGCTTTGGCGTGGTCAACGCGGGCAATATGAATGTGGGATATGACTCCAACTCCGGAACCACCGTAACCGGAAACGCCCTGGCTATTTACGCTGGCTTTACCAACGTGGGTACCGTAACGGTTTATGGTGGCAACAACCTGTTCATTGGCGAACCAGCCAACCTCAACGGCGCTGGCAATTACGCCAGCACCTGGAGCAATTCGGCAACGATTCAATCCAATGACAGCTTCGGCGGCACATCTGGAATTACCCTGCAGGGCAATTGGTCCAACACCGGCACCATCGTCGCCAATCCTGGGGATCTGGTTACGCTGGCGGGCATTTTCCATCCAGCGGATGTCGCCATGGCCAACGATGGCAGCGCGAATGCAACTTTCAATATGAACGGCACAACGACAACCGCCGGCGCGGTGGTGAACATTACCGGTACGCTGGTGAATTCAGATGCCGGGGCGTCCAGCAGCTCCAATACACTTTATTTCGGTGCCGTCGGCAGCAGCAAATCGTCCACCGGGTCCGGCAACTACACAAGCAACGGTTCCTGGAACCTGGGTGCCTCCAATGGCAGTGGTGGATATCTGGCCGGAACCATTCAGGGCGGCACAATTTACCCGCAGGATTCCACCGGCGCTCAATATCTGAATATTATCAACGGAGTATTTCAGAATGTGACGCTTCAAAGCAATCTTAATCTGAATAATGCCAACAGTTCGCTGACCATTTCCAATGCGGGTTATGTTTCCGGTTCACCCAACAGCAGTACCGGCACGTATGATGGTTTGGTTTTCGCCGGAACGGGGAATTACAGCATTAATATTTCCGGACAGAACGCCTCTCTGATTTATAGCGACGCTACCTATTCCGGCGGCGGTTCGGTGCCGCAAACCATCGCCAGCGGCAAAATAAACGTCACCGGAACTACCGATACAATTTCCATTCACAACGGACCGGTGACATTGGCCGCCAATGCCAGCATCAATGTCTATGGCACCGGCACGTATGTGCCGTCCACCAGCGGAAGTGGCTACGACGGCTCCGGCAACTATAGCGGCTACTATATTCCGCCATCCGCAACCATTAACGGCAGTGGTAGCTTTTCCAATCTTGGAAATATCAATGTCGGTTCCGATGGTTCCGGCCATAATTATTCCGGCATCAAACTGACCATTGACCCGGCCAATTTCACCAACTTGGGCACCATTACCGTGTTCGGCGGCAGCGGCAACTACGGTGCCAATACTCTGCAAATCGGCAATGGCAACGATTCCACCACCTGGACCAACAAGGGCACAATTCAAACCAACGATGCGGATCACGGCGGAGCGTTCATCACGCTTACCGATAACTGGTCCAACACCGGCTCGATTGTTCTTTCCGGTAGCGACAGAATTGAACTGGGCGGATTCTTCCACCCATCGGATGTAGCCATGGCCAACAATGGAAGCACCAATGCGACGTTCATCGCCAATGGAGCTGCGGTTAATATCACCGGCACGCTGATCAATTCGGATGGCAACGGCCCGAACACTTTGAATTTCAATGGGCCGGGAACCAGTGTTTCCGGAACCAGCACCAGCAATGGCACCTGGAATCTGTCTGGTGGAACCATTATTGGCGGCGTTATAAACATCAATGCTGAATCAAACGGCAATCCCTATCTGACCATCGGAAGCGGCATGCTGGAAAATGCAACGGTCAACGGAAACCTTAAAGTCGGCGGAATGCTTACTTTGGCCAACGTCGCTTTAAATGGCAACATCGATCTGTTCGCCGCCGACAGTGGAATATCTATTTTCAACAGCATCGCCAATCCGCAGGGGCTGGTCTCCGCCAGTCCGTTCACTATTTCCACGGTTTATGGCGGGACCATCAATTTTAATGATGTGACGGACGCCAACGGTAATCCCATTGGCCAGACTCTGGCCAATGCGACGATCAATCTGGCCGGACAGACATATTACAGTGCTTTTATTCGTGGCGGAAATGGCACGCTGACGATTGCCAGTTCCACCGTCATTAACGGAGAAGTTGCCGGGCAGGGCTATTATGGGAATATTACCTATGGCAATGTGGATATGCTTGGCAGCAGCATTGTGAACTATGGTGCCATCAATGCTGGTGTGGGCGTGAGTTATCAGGGGCTTACGGTCGGATCTTCAATATTTGTCAACCATGGCATTATGACTGTTGAGGGTGGCAACAATCAGTTGGCATTCACAGCCTACGGCCTTCCTATCAGCTTGATCAATGCCGCGGATGGAACCATTACCGCCAGCGGGTACGGATCAGATATTTTTATCGACGCGAACTGGAGCAACCTGGGCAAAATTGCACTTGGTTCCGGCGATACCATTGAACTTGGCGGTACATTCCACCCGGCGGATGTCGGCCTGGCCACGGATCTTCCTTCCGGTACACCGCAGGGTACATTCACGCCCGGCAATGGTACGGTCAATCTTACCGGCACTCTGGTGAACGCAGATGTCGGCGGTAACGGGCCGAATACCTTGGATCTCGTGACTGGCGGAACGCCCTGGTATTTTGATGGCGGCACCATCAAGGGGGGCATACTGATTGGCGAGGATGCCAGTGGCAATTCCTATCTTTCCCTCAAGCAATCCGGTCAGGGCACCCTGCAGAATGTGACGCTGGGAAGCAACCTTAGCTTAGGTGGCAACTCCAGTACCTTGTATATAGCCAATTCGACCGGCGCGGGAAACCAGAATGGCATCACCGGAACCGGTCAACAGGTTGTCATTAACGGCAGTTACGAATCCATCAGCTTTTCCGATGCCACAGATGGCGGCGGTAATGCCATTGGTCAGACACTGGCGGATCTGACCATAGACCTGGCGGGTCAGAATGCCGGTCTTTCTACCGGCACCAGCCTGACGGTCGCTTCCAATGCCACCATCGAAGGTACCGGCTACAACTATTCCAACTACTATCAGAACACTATTTCCGGCGGCAGTCTGGCGAACCTGGGCAACATCAATGCCGGTTCGGCCTCTGCCACCGGCTATCTGATTGTTGAACCCAAAACGTTCACCAATCAGGTGGGCGGAACGATGATTGCATTTAATGGCTCAACCCTGCAAATCGGCAGCGGCGCTTTCGGCACAACCTGGTCCAATGCCGGAACCATCACCACGGCCGTGACTGCGGGGTTGCAAACCGCGCCGGGTACAGCTGTTATCACACTTGATGACAACTGGTCGAACACAGGAACAATTTCCGCCAGTGCCGGTGACACCATTAACTTTGGTGGAAAATTCCATCCCGCAGATGTCGGTCTTGCGACCGATCTTGGCACCGGGGCCACACAGGGAACGCTTTCGCCCAGTCAGGCCACGCTGAATCTCACCGGAACGCTGATTAATTCTGATACCGGTCCGACCGGTTCCAATACACTGAATTTCCCGGTTGGGGGAAATATCTGGAATATGACCGGTGGCACTGTTCTGGGCGGATCGGTCATCGCGCAGGACAATTCGGGCAACCAATTCCTGAATATAGCGACCGGATCATTCCAGAATGTGTCGCTGCAAAGTAATCTGGCTCTGACTCCCAATTATTCCAGACTGACTATTCTTAACAGCGCTGGGACGGGTCTGCAAAATGGACTCGTTACCAGTGGCCAAACCATTACTCTTTCCGGCTATTTGTCTGAATTGGCATTTACCGACGCAACTGATTCACTGGGCAATCCGATTGGCCAGACGCTGGGCAATGTCACGATTGATTTTACCAATAGCACCACCAGCACCCTGGCCGTTGGCGGAAGTTTGACACTTTCGGGCAACACCGTGGTTAACGCCCTGGCCGGAACCGGCAACGCCAATGGTGGCGTGATTAACGGCACCACGTTGATCAATGATGGCAGCATGAATGCCGGTTCGGCTGGCGCTGCTGGTTCGTTGGAAATTGTTACAACCAACTTCACCAATTCCCAGACCGGTACGCTTACAGCCTACCCCAATTCTGTCCTTCAAATTGAGCCGACTGCATGGTCCAACGCCGGTGTCATTACCGGTTCAACCGGATCCACCATTGACCTCGGCGGCACATTCCATCCCGCTGATATCGGCCTGGCGACCGACCTTGCCGGCGGAGCCGGCCAGGGAACCTTCAATACCAATGGCGCGCAGGTGAATATTCTGGGTACGCTGGTCAATGCGGATGCAGGCGGTACCGGCGTCAATGATCTTGTATTCAATGCGGCCAGCGGTGTTTATAACTTGGACGGCGGCACCGTTCAGGGTGGTGCCATCAGTATGGCTACGCAGACTTCCGGCCCGGGCGCGGGCGATGGATACCTGGTCTTCAGCGGCGGTACTCTGCAGAATGTCACTTTGAACAGTGATCTGATCCTGAACAATGCCGGCCAGCCCGCAATTCAGAATATCAGTTCACTGAACATCAACAACACGCTGGCCAACCAGGTTGGTTTAAACACCAATGGTCACAATATCATTCTTTCCGGCACCAGTGCAGCGCTGACCTTTAATGATGTGGTGAATACCGGCACCTTCGCAATTGCAGCGCAGACTCTGGCCAATACCACGATCACCCTGTCTGGAGCCAATGCTACCATTACCGGGACACAGGAGCTGAATTTTGCGTCCACGGCAATCGTTAATGCCGTGGCCGCGAATAGCGGTAATATTATCAACGGCGCCATTGTCGATACCGGCGCCCGGGTGAATGTCGGCTCGGCAACGCCTACCGCAACCACTCTTTATCTGGATCCAACAACGCTGACCAACAGCGGTGTGATTACTGTGTTTAATGGCGACCAACTGGTGTTTGGCCTGTCCAACGGCACATCTGCCAATAAGACGGGCGGAATCATTCAAACCCAGACCGCCGTAGCCGGTTCCGGTGCAGGTTCGGCGATTCTCACATTCGTTGGTCCGCTGACCAACTCCGGTACCATCACCGCGGCCACCGGAGATACCATCAATCTTGAAGGTTCATTTACCGCTGCGGATGTGGGGCTTGCCACCGCAGGCCCGCAGGGAACCTTTACGCCAAATGGTGCTACAGTGAATTTCACCGGGACGTTGGATAACACTGGCAATGCTCTTCTATTTGGTCCAACGACAGGCGCGTGGAATATGTCTGGCAATGCCACGATTATGGGCGGTAGCCTCTCGGCCAATATGCAAAGCTCCGGCCCTGATGCGGGACAACCATTCCTTGTTATTACCGACGGTACTTTTCAGAACGTCACAATCAACAGTGATCTGACTGTTTCCGGCAACCTTAGTTTCGCCAGCACTTCCGCCAACACCACCGGCGTGGTGGATAGCGGCCATACCATTAATATTGTGGCCGCCGGCGGCACGCTGACCTATGTTGAACCGCGTGATCCGTTTTCTGGCCTGGCACCGGCGCAAACCCTGAATTCCACCGTTAATTTGCTGGGTGCTGGATCTACCATAAGTGGTTCGGCTGGCACGGCCCTGACATTGGGAACGTCTGCTGTCATCAACGGTCTGGCTGCAAATTCCTCCAATACCTTTACCATGACGGCGCTGACCAATAACGGCCAGATTAACGCCGGATCCGCAGCGGTTACGAACAACACCCTTACTGTGAATGTGGTGCAATTTGCCAACAACGGTTCCATTACGGCCAATACCGGTTCTGCGGTTAACCTGGTGTTTGACCCGGCCGCATCGTGGACCAACATGGGCACACTTTCTGCGGATGTCGGCGGTACAATTAATGTAAAGAACAACGATGGTTCACCCCTGAATCTGATTCTTGGTACCGGCAGTACCATTGATATACAGATTGGTTCAGGAGGTCAGAGTGGATTGATTGACGTGCTGAATGGTTCGCTCACCATTGATCCGAATGTCACGCTGAATTTAAGTCTGGCACCCGGTGCTGTCGTAAATGGGCCATACACTTTGTTTAATTTCACAGGTTTGCTTGGCGATCATTTCGCTACGGTGAATTCCAGTTTTGGAACGGTGTCCTACAACGCCGATTCGATCACTATAAACGGAGCCAGCACGCCGGAACCCGCGGCGCTGGCGCTGTTTGCCGGTGGCAGTGCCCTTTTGCTGATCGGTCGGGGCAAACGCCGCAATGCAAAACGCAACCACGTTCGCGTTGCATGTTAAATGAAATTTGGGTTCGGCGGTGAATCAGCCAGAAGGGCCTGACCGCAGGCGGTCGTCCGGCCCGGTGGATAATCAATGGCACGGGCGTTCATTCTGCCAGCCTTCTGATATGCCGTTGCCAATAGCCACCATCTGAATCCGGATCGCAATTTTTTTTACCTGCCTCCACTGTCAATTCACTTCATTCGGCCCTACCATATAGACGAATCGCCCGGCTGAAATCCGCCTGGCATGAAAGGTATGGATATGCCGAGAAAGGGAATCGGCTGACTGGTTTCAGGGTGAACAGGTGATATTGGAAAATCCGCTGCAAAAATGTCATGAACAGGCGGAGGCTTCCTTTTTGCCTTATGGCCCGCTGATTCAGATCGTTGAAAGTTTTGGTCAGCCGGAAATTGAATATGCCGCAATCCGTAAGGGAACCGGCCTGATGGATTCCCCGCACCGGGGGGTGCTTGAGATAACCGGTAAAGATCGGCTCGCATTTTTGAACAATCTTTTGACCAATGATGTCAAGTCACTGGTTCCCGGTTGCGGCTGCTATGCGTTCCTGCTGAACACCAAGGGCCGGATTACCGCAGATATATATGTGCTTAATTTGCCGGACCGCACGCTGCTGGAACTTGATGCCCGGTTGACCGATCAAATTTGCGCATTCCTGAATCAGTATCTGTTCGCGGAAGATGTTCAAATCCAAAACCGTTCCGCCGTTTTCCGGCGATTAACACTCTGCGGGCCGGCCAGCGCCCTGCTGCTGGCCCGGCTGACGCCGCCGGGGGGATTGTCGCTTTCCGATGGCCTGTTTACCGTTCGCGAGGGATTGCTGACTGCCGAGGGCAAAACTTTTGGGGTAACTGCGTTCAAGAACGACCTCTGTGGCGAACCGCAGTGGGATTTACTGGTTCCCAATGAAGCCGCCCCGGTGCTTTGGGATTCGCTTCTGGAATTTGCCCAGCGTACCGAAGACCGGCCCGGATCAGAATTTAATCTGCGAGCCATCGGCTGGTCGGCATTTAATATTGCACGGATTGAAGCCGGCACGCCGCTATTGGGTATCGACATTGGCGATCAGGCGCTTCCCCTTGAAACCTCGCACTGGTATGCCCGCGCCGTACATCCGCAAAAAGGATGTTATCTTGGCCAGGAAGTAGTGGCCCGCATGCATGTGCGGAACCTGTGTGCCCGGCGAATTGTGGGATTGAAAATCAGTGGCCACGCCGTCCCCGTGGCCGGTGCCGAATTGCGTATTCCGGATAAAACTGTCGGTATGGTCACCAGCAGTTGCATGTCGCCTCTGCTGGGTAACACGCCCATCGCACTGGCCTATATGGAAAGTGCGCACAGCGTTGCGGGCCGCGAATTTGAAGTATATACCAGCGGCGGTAAAACGACTGCCATAGTTGCGGACCTGCCGTTCGTGCGTGGCCGAGCGGCGATTGGCTCTCCATAATTGACCCTGAAGGATTTCAACCATGACTCAACCATTGCGCATTCTGGATGTGGGCCAGTGCGGATTCGATCATTCCGCAATTGCTGATGTTGTGCACAAACAGACCGGCGCAATTGTCGAACAGGCTGGTTCCGCTGCGCAGGCCGTGGCAATTCTGGCTTGCCAATCCTACGACCTGGTGCTGATTAATCGCATTCTGGATGGCGACGGAACCTCAGGTGTCGATCTGATTGCCCAGTTAAAAACCAATCCCAATTGCCCGCCGCTGATGATGGTCAGCAACTATCCGGACGCCCAGCGGGCGGCCGTAAAAGCCGGAGCGCTGGAAGGATTTGGAAAAAACGCCTTGTATCTTGCGAGCACCGCGAAAATTCTGCAGGCGGCTGTTGAACGAAAGACCGCATCCGGTGGTTGATTCACAACCTGCCGCGATCGGGCTAGTCAGGTAGACCGAATTTATAACGAAGAAGCTGCACTAAAAACATTTGACGGCCGAAAGACAGCCCGGACCCGAAGCGGGTATTAGAAGGTCCTTCGATGATAATGTTCGCATTGTTACTGCCGGGATACTGGAAATGAATACCCGATGTATACACGCGCGATGCTCCGGTAATCGTGATTTTCTTTTCCCAGCCCAGTTTGCCCACTCCGGCAAAAATAGTCAGGTCTTCGCCGCGGGCGGTTAATTCCACTTTGCCCGCCACGCACAGGATTGCAAAGCTCCAGAACAATATGGAACCAAGTAAAAATGGAATCCCGAAAAGCGACATGACCAGGTCGAATTTGCCCGCAATAATTTGGCTGCCGTAAATGCCGCCAAGTGAACCACCCGACCAGACGCACATGAACGGTATAAGAAAAAACGCCACGGGTGAACGTGTGGTTGCGCCGGCTGTCCAGCCGTCCATTGTCTCCCGGTACCAGCACCCTTTGGGCGGGTTGGTGGTCGGATCAAACCTCGGGGGTGATTTGGTTGCGGGCACCGCGCCGACCAATTCACTAAGTTGATAGGCATGGCTGCAAGCGCGGCAAAAGGCCACATTGTTCGCCACGTTCACGTCGGTATCACCCAAGGGTGCCCCGCAATTGGGACAAACCAGTTGCAAACAGCAAACTCCGAAGGAATCGAATAAAGGAATGCCACACCCAACACAATGAGGCCGCTGGGGATCGAACCCACCACTCCCATAGCCTTATCATCGGGAAATACGCAAGGTTCCAAAGTTAGTGAGCCATCTGTGATACCATTTGACCCGGATTTAGACGCCATAATCAAGTCATGGCCGACCCTGCCTGAACCGATCAGGCTGGCCATTGCGGCATTGGCCGGGACTGGTGCGAAATGAGCAATACCAATTTACAAATTCGCAATGCCGACGATTTACGAAAATACTTCGCAAATGCGGACCCGAAAGACGTGGCGGCACTTTGGGAGGTTATTCGGGCTTGGCCGGCAATGCCGCCAGGTGTTAAGAAAGCGATTTTGTCGATTACATTGATTGATTGGGAGGCCGCGCGCAAGCTGGCGGCTAAAAAATAGGATCAAATATCGCGTTGCCACCGGCGATAACAGGTGGCATATCCGTGTTGGAGTGTTTTTTATGGTTGCCAATGTTGAAAACTTTCTGCGAGCGGTTAAGCGTAACGGCTTTATGCTTTCGCCCGTGGTGCCGGGGTTGGCCAGCTTATCGCCGGTTGGATGGAAATGTGAGCCAGGCGATTTTTGCGTCCCTTATGTGATGGTGCGGCCAGCCGACCTTAAAACGCCAGAAGCTGTCATTCGCAAAATCCAATCCCGTTTTGCGAATCGCGAGGCATTAACCGCCGCGTGACATTACAAGGCCCATAGAAATGAAGCCTGGCGTTTTTTTTCTTCGCGTTGCGGAGGGGCGCCGGGCTTTTTTCCTTCTATACAAGGCGTATCCGTGAAGATTATTGGTGTAACGATTGGTACAGGCGGCCAGTTTCCGGCGATGGCGGAATTGGCCGCAAAGCGGTTTGAGGCCGCAACCGGCCTTGAATGCCGGCTCTTAAAACCATCCGACTATTTCCCGCGGGCAGGAAAACTTGAATCAATGTTAGCTCGCTATAAGACGTTTGAAGCGTTTCCTGACGCGGATGCCGTGGTCTACTTTGACGCCGATCTGGCCTTTGTCCGCAAATGGAACCCTGTTGAATTGTTTGCCGCAGAAAGTCGGCTGATGATGGTTGTTGACGGACATTGGGACGGTCTTGAGGCTGAAGCAAGAAAACTTGGGATGCCCTTGACGGACTACCATAACGCGGGCTTTCACCTGGCCAACCGTGAACATCACGCGGAATTGTTCCACCGGTTTTTGAAATGGTTTAATGAAATTCCCCGAATGGAATACGGCGATCAATCCGCGTTTAATCTTTTCCTGCAAATGACGGGCACGCCAGTTGCAGATTTGCCGGCAACGTATAATTTTTTTGCCCATGAATGGCCGAACGCGAAAGAGCAAATTGACCCGATGGGGGTTATTGGATGGCATTGCGCGGCGAATGAAAAGCCTTTATTCCTTGAAATCGCTTCTTTGGGTGTAAGAGAGTGTTTTAAGCCGGATCCGGTCCCGGACGGTCTATGCAATCGCCGTTTTTGGTACAACTACGGCGGCGCATCTGACCGCATCATGGTATTAAGCCCTGACGGGCGAATTGTCCATGGATGGGGCGGCTACGAGATGTTTTGGTGGATGAAAAATGGTGATCTGTTATTCTCTAACCATAAACGAAAAACGTGCAGTTTCGTTCGAGTAGGCGATGGATGGGCGGGCCACTGGTTGGTGGATTCCCTCCCGGCGTGCACACTAAAACCAGTCTTGCTGCCATAAGGTGGTGCGACTACCTTGAAACTTCAACCGTGAGGAAACCTGAATCGTTGGCGAGATTGCCGGTGTAGTTATACATTTGCATTTTAAGCCTGCCGTCTTGGCTTGCCCGCAGGTGTGCGTAGTCGCCTATTTTGAAGGGTTTGCCGTTTCCGATCTTGCCCTCAAGGTAGCCGTGAAAAATATGGTTCACAGGATCATTCAATCCATCTGGTCCGCAGGCATACCGCAGATGCTTTCCCCAGGTGCTCCAACGTCCGCTGGCGCTGATCGTCACTGATTCGCCTTTCCGCAGGGAAATTGTGGTCTGCCAGTTTTTTGTAGCATAGATGCGAAACTTCAATCCGTGAGCGATTTGGGGTTGTACGGCCGCGATCCATTTCTGTATCAGTACTGCGTCTTTCAAATTTCCGCGTTGCATGACGTGTTTTTCCGCAATCTTGAGCCGCGCGACTTCCTGGCGACGGGCCGCTGCGACGGCATCCTGATATTTCTGGCGGGCCACGCGGATCGCGATCCGGGCACGATTGATCGCGGCTAAAGCCGTGATGGAATTTGGCAATGGAAGCGGTGGCGGATTAACGGGCGATGTCCAGGCATTCAGTATGGACGACAGGCAAACAACCGTGGTGAGTGAAACAACAACAACAATTCGAGCAAACTTCATGACTGGTTCTCCTTGATTCGCAGAATTCGCACTGGCTAAAACCAATCGTATCACGCGCGGGCGCCGCGTGCAAAAGCGTTAAGGGCCGTGCGAAGCTAATTTTTGCGATATATAGGTATGGAAGACCGTGTCCGCATAATCCTGTCATGCCCGCGAAGCCAGGGGGCGTTTATTCCGATTGAACCGGCTGCGCCGGAGCCGCCAGAGACGCCAGATTATTCCGATGATGAACTGGAAATTTTAAGGCTCTCAACTCAAAGGCGTGCCGACGCCGGCGAACCATCCGCAATAACCCGCCGCATGGCCGATCTGGCTTATGCCGGCCAGTAAAACCAAGTCTAAAAACGCGCATGCGCGATTCTGCGATTGAATAGCGATTAACCAATGTAAGCCAACGCACAGTGCCTTGAATCGGCACCGCTGGCTTGTTTTGGAGAATCGAACCATGGAACGCGAGGAACAGCCCGAACTTCAAACGCTTCTGACCCTTGAGCAATCCGCACAGGTCTTGCAGGTAAGCCTGCGGACGATTTGGAAGCTGATCTCTACGGGCGAACTCCCCAAGCCGTTGCGGATCGGCCATAGCCGCCGATTCCGGCGTGCCGATCTGGAAAACTATATTGAGACCCTTACCGCGGCGCGTTGATTATTCTAAAAAAATAGGCCGTTGGCATCCGACAAAAAACACCAACGGCCATAAAAATCCGGAGGCCGCGAAGTTATGCGGTATCGGCCGCACACTTTTTTTGGGCCTCGTTTCAAGCGGACGCGCACCGGCACCTATCCGGCTGGGCGGTAAACGCTGCGTCTGGCGAAAACAGGAGCTATCGGCCTGGGTGGCTGCCGGATGCCCGACGCGGGACGAGTTTAAAAAACTGCAAAGTCTGAAAAAGTGATATTAAAAAAAAGGCCGCCAAGTGGACTAAACCTGACGGCCTGAAAATTTAGGATAAAGCAATGATACACATTCCTAATGCCACACACAAGTTGAAGGAATCGCTTTGTCTGATTCCGACCGAACTCAAAGAAATTCAGCAATGGGTTATGTGGCGAATAGTTGACGGGCGAAAAATTCCGTTCACCACCACCGGGCGCTCCGCTTCCTCAACCAAACCTAAAACGTGGGCCAGTTTTGATGCCGCGATTGCCTCCTATCGGTCTGGCGGATTTGCGGGCATTGGCTTTGTCTTTGCAAAGGATGATCCGTACTGCGGTATCGACCTTGACCATTGTATAAAACCGGATGGCACACTTGAAGCGTGGGCCGCGAAGATCATTCAAGACTTCGCAAGTTATGCGGAGGTGTCACCAAGTGGTACCGGCGTAAAGATTTTTATTCGTGGTAAGAAGCCCAGTGCTAAATGCCGCTTCGAGATTAACAAGGCCACCGGCCAGCATATCGAGATTTACGACAGTGGCCGGTATTTCACGGTCACGGGAAATCGCTGGGCGGATTGCCCATTGGTTATTTCCGATCGGCAACCGAAGCTTAATACTCTGTTCGCAGAATACTTTTCAGGGCAAGCGCCGCCAGTAACAAAGCCAGAATTACCACCCCTTACTGAGCATGTGAAAAATAATGCTTCCACACATGAGCGGTGCCACAGGTACTTGGACACGATTCCGGGGGCCATTTCCGGGCAAGGTGGCCACAACCGGACATTGGAGGCCGCGGCAACATGCTTTCGTTTTGGGCTGTCCGAAAGCGACGCATGGAATCTACTGACCGAATTCAATGAACGATGCCAACCCCCATGGAATGAAAGGGAACTCCGCCACAAGTTGGCTGACGGCGAAAAGCTTGTACGGGGCGCCGGCGAATTTGGAAAATTGCTAGATGGGCGGTCCGAACCAGTAGCCGCGGCACCGAGGCCCACAACGGCGGCGCCCGCAGCGGTTCCGAAAGCTCCCGCGTTGAAGTTTCTGGACGTTGCGAATTGCCGAAATTATTCCAAACCACAGGCGTGGGCGTTCAAGGGATGGATCCCATCGGGCCTTGTCACGGTTCTGGGCGCCCATGGCGGCACGGGAAAAAGCATGTTCAGCCTGATCGCGGCTATTTGCTTGGCGGCTGGTCATGAATTCCTTGGCCAACAATGTGAGCCAATAAAGGCGTGCTACTTCTCCGCTGAAGATGGTCCGGATATTCTTTATCCAAGGATGGCCGCGATCTGCGACGCCCTGGATGAAGACCCCGCAACGCTGGCTGACCGCCTGACGGTCATTGACGCCGAAAGCAACCCAGTCCTATTTGAGGAAGTCACAACCGGCAAAAGCGCGATGATCACCACGCCGACCTATGCGGCTCTGCTGGAACACATTCAGCAAACCGGCTGCAAGTTTGTGATCATTGACGGCGCTTCCGACACTTATGATGGTGAGGAAAACGCACGCCGGCAGGTGCGGGCATACATGCGAAGCCTGCGGATTCTGGCACAGGCAACAAATGCTGCAATCGTCCTACTGGCACACGTCCCAAAGACCAACACACGCGGCCAAAGCACGGAAAGTTATTCCGGTTCAACCGCCTGGCACAACAGCGCCCGGTCAAGGCTGGCGCTGGTTGTGGATGAATTTGCGCCCGGGATAATTGAACTCCGGCACGAAAAATGCAACGTGGGAAAACTTCAATCCGCATTTCAATTCAAGTTTTCAGATAGCGGCATTTTATTACCGGTTGGCCAGTCCGGCGAGGTTAATTCCAACGCCGACAAACAGGCGATATTAAGAATAATCATGGAATTTAACGCCCGCGGAGAGACCCTTTACGCCTCGACCGCGTGTGCGCAGAACGCATTCAAGGCAATGGCTGGCGAGCCTGGATTTCCAAAGAAAATGCGCAAGCCAGCATTCGATAGCCTGATGCGGTCCATGGCGAGAGAGGGTCTTATTCAAATAGAACAAATTCAAACCAAACAGCGGCGATTTGTGGACGGATGGCGAATCGCAGAACTGGGTATTGCCGCGATAAATGTAGACCTTGCCACCGGCGAAGTTTTGGAGTCGCAGCCATGACCCATAACACCGATTTACAGGGTTTTGCGCGGAGTGCGCGGACGTTGCGCGGACGCATGTTTGCACGGTCTGCACAAAAAGGTGTGGATGTGGTGTCCCGCTTCTGCGCGGACACACACAGCCTATGGGGTATGGGGGACGTCCGCGCGGTCGAAAATCAGGCTTTGATCGGCGAGCTGTTTTGTGAGGAAAATAAGGCGACGCCACCGGCCTTAAACATGTGGTATTTTTCAAACGCCGCTTAGGCGGCAGAATAGGAACTCAAATGAGTGTTTCAGAGTTACTGGCGTCCAAACGCGAAGCCGCACAGAAGCCGGCACGCGGTCGATACTGGACCATGATCCGGAAGGTGGCCGGGAAGGCGGACGTAACCACGGCTGAAGCGGCCGCACTGGCCAACGCGGCCGGTGAAGCTGGTATTCCGGTTGACCGCATTGATGGCGACATTGCCCGCGCCCGGTCCGTGGCGGACGCGAAAGCTTTTATCGCGGCCAATGATAGCATTTCGCAAAAGCAGATTGCCCATGGCGAAAAGCTTCTGGAAATGCAAAACACCGCGGAACAGGCACAGATTGCCTTGGAGAATTTCCGCATTCCGTGGTCACTGGAAAATCAGAGGCTGACGGCGATTGCCAACCGCCTGACCGAATTTGAAGGCATGATCGCCATGTTCGAAGCGGAAATAACCGCATAATTTTCTGGTGTCGCCGGCAGGTGGCAAAGGGTTCTGTTGCGGCTGATTCTGCAACGCCGCCTGCCGGTTTTTTTTAAGGAAATGCAAAAATGAATCTTGGATTTTTAGATTTTGTCGGGGAGCTACGCCGGTATGGCATTCAAATCCGGTGCCGTGGCACGAGTTTGCAATATCGGGCCGACCGACGCCGCCAACTGTGCCCCTTGGATATGCTGTACTCGCTTTTCTGGCGATCCCACGATATTCACGCGGAGATTAGCGGTAATGGGCAATTCTACCGGGAAAGCCCTGATCCGGATGGTTGGCATTCTGTTTCGCCTGAAAGGTGGCACCGGGAGCTAATTGAACGCGGCATAGGGTGCCTGGCGACATTGATAAACTCGGAACTTGGCCGCCGCAACGCCAGCCACGCTGGCCGCCAGACTGGAGCAAGCGGGGCGTCCTGCAAAAGTTAGCCCCTTGGCCGACTACCCCGCCCAGGACGGTCAAACGGGCCTGTATGGGCGTCTAATAGCGTCATTTTTGAGTAAAAAGGGTGTAAACCATGGGTAGACCGCAAAAACAGATTGACGCCAGGGCCGTTGGCGCATTGGCAATGGCGGGGCTGTCTAACAGGCAAATTTCCGAAATTTATGGCATTGGTGAAGCCACAATCCGCCGACGTTTTGGCGCGATTGTCAAAGAAAACAGGCTGGCAATGCGGATTAACCTGCGGCAAAAGCAAATCGAAACCGCCATGGCTGGCAATACGGCCATGCTGATATGGCTTGGCAAGCAATACCTTGGCCAAACCGATCGGCCTGCGGAAACATTCCCTGCAACGGTTCAGGTTGTGCACCCGGTCGGGTTTAACTTCAGGAAGGTTGGCCGCAAATGATATTATTCCGGTGCACCAAATGCCGCCAACGATTGCATGATGCGGTCTGGTACTTTTGCCGGGACTGCCAACGGTCATTGTGTGGATGGTGTGCATACACGATTGACGGGCCGCGTGGTGAGACTGCATTTTGCGAAAACTGCTGCCGGCGATTGGTGGATAACCTGACCAGTGAATTAAACCGCCGCGAGGAACTTGACAAAGCGGCCGCAGTGTAGGATAATAAACTATATGAAAAACATTGAACAGGTTTTGAAGCAGGCAATAAAGGATACCGGCCTGACGCATTATGCCATTTCCAAAGCCACTGGCGTACAAGCCCGGTCACTGGATCGGTTCATGGATGGAACCCAAAGCCTGCGGCTGGATAAGGCCGCACTGCTGGCAATGCACCTGAATCTTGAACTTAAACGCAAAGGACGGTGAACCATGCCAAACGTATTCAAAAGGCGTATCTGGATTGATGCCAATGGCGTCCAGTGTTCCAAAACAACACCGGGGGCCAAGGCTAAGATTTTACCTGACTGGTATTTCCGTGTGATGACTTCAACGGGCCGCAAACTTGTGCGAGGATATTCTGACAAGGGCGCGACTGTCGCCAAACTCAATGATATGGTCAAACGCGAGGCCCGTGGTGAACAGGGGCTTGTCAATCCATTTGAATCGCACAATAAAGCACCGCTGTTGGATCACGTCCGGCAGTATGTTGCCGAACTGGCCGCCACGGGCCATGACACGGCCAATAACCGCATTGTGGAACTGCGGCTTAATAAAATGGTGTCCGCGTGCGGCTGGAACAGGTTGGTGGATGTTTCCGCGGCAACATTCAGTAAGTTTCGGGACACGGGCGACATGCTTAAAGCCGCGCCAAAGACCCGCAATGATTATCACCAGACAGCGCGTCAATTCTGCCGCTGGTGTGTTCGCAATGGCCGGATGGCTATTGACCCGTTTCAAAGTCTGGCCACCGTCAAAAGCAATGGCGACGTTCGCCGGCAACGCCGGGCAATGACTGATCAGGAAGTCCAGCGACTGCTGACCGTGGCACCAGAGCCGCGTAGAACCGTTTACCAAACCGCGCTGCTGACCGGCTTACGCCGTGCCGAACTTGGCCAGTTGCGGCTTGATGATATTCACCTTGACGCACCAAAGCCGTTCCTGACAGCCAGAGCCAGCACCACCAAAAACGGCAAGGCTGCGGTTATCTTCCTCCGCGACGATCTTGTTTCAGCCTTGCGACGGTTGCCGGCACGGACAGATGGGCTGCTGTTCCGCGTTCCAAAAATTGAGACGTTCTATAACGATTTGCGGGCCGCTGGGATTGACCGGACAGACAGCAAGGGCCGGATACTTGATTTTCACTCCATTCGGCATACGCTTGCGACCAACCTTGGCCGGGCTGGCGTGTCCATCAGAACCGCAATGGAAGTGATGCGGCATTCCGATGCCCGCCTGACCACTAAGACCTATACCGATGCCAGCCAGTTGCCCACCATAGACGCGATTGAGTCTTTGCCACGTTGGGAAGTCCATCAGCAGGTGCAGCAAGCCGTTGCCACCGGCACGGATGGCCAAAAAGTTTGTGATACCATTTGTGATACCATTTACCCCGCACAGTTAGGCGTTTGTACGCATTCAGACGCACGGTTGACAGTAAATGCCACTGATGACCAAACCACTGTAATACAAGGGGAAAACCTGCAAAACAAGCTGTTTCCTGCCACACCCAACACAATGAGGCCGCTGGGGATCGAACCCAGGACCCACAGATTAAAAGTCTGTTGCTCTACCAGCTGAGCTACGGCCTCAGAGATTGGGGCACCCGATTGAATTCCCAATCGAGAGCAACGTATTTTACGCTTTAAGCGGTGATTGGCAAGACGGCGGCAAAAAAGCCAATTTTTCGACTCCATCCGGCGGCTAAAAGCTGCCCGCCGGTCCGGGCCGGGGATTGCCGGACTTGACGAACGGTTAATCTCCTACTATTCTTATCGGAATAGTTCCAAAGGGTTGGAGATGTGCCCAGCCCCTTGGACTGTCACCCGGCAGGAGCTACACTTTGCAGAATATGCAGGAATCATCCAAAACCGCCATTATCTCCGGTCGTGGCAAGAGTGACGCCCCCCTTACCCATTTGCGCGAACTGGAAGCCGAGAGTATTCATATCATTCGAGAAGTAGTTGCCGAATTCGCCAATCCGGTCATGCTGTTTTCCAGCGGCAAGGATTCCTCTGTCATGCTTCATCTGGCGCGGAAGGCTTTTTTCCCCGCCAAGGTTCCCTTTCCATTCCTGCACATTGACACCACCTGGGACTTTCAGGAAGTGTATCGGTTTCGGGATTCCCAGGTTGCGGAATTTGACCTGAAATTGCTGGTGAACACCAATTGGGACGCTATTAAAGCCGGAATCAATCCCTTTGATTCGGGCAGTGTGAAATACACCTATAACATGAATCTGCAGGGGTTGCTGCAGGCTCTGCGGCAGCATCAGTTTGACGCGGCCTTCGGCGGCGCCCGCCGCGAAGAGGAAAAATCCCGCGCCAAGGAACGCATCTTCTCCTTCCGCGACCGGCATTATCAGTGGGATCCGAAAAATCAACGGCCTGAAATGTGGAATCTGTACAACGCCCGCATTAACAAAGGGGATTCCATTCGGGTGTTTCCGCTTTCCAACTGGACAGAGCTGGATATATGGCAATATATTCATTTTGAAAAAATCCCCATTTGTCCGCTCTATTTTGCGGCTCCGCGGCCCGTCGTACGTCGCGATCCGCAGCTTATTTACGTAAATGACGACCGCTATCCTCTGCACGAAGGCGAAAAGCCGGAAATCAAAATGGTTCGCTTCCGTACCCTGGGCTGTTATCCACTGACCGGGGCGATTGAATCTCGGGCTGATACCCTGGAAAAAATAATTGAAGAAATGCTGTTGTTCCGCCAGTCGGAACGCTCGGGCCGCGCCATCGACCATGACGAACAGGGGTCCATGGAGGCGAAAAAGCGTGAGGGATATTTCTAAGCCGTCCGAAGGCCTCACTTGCGGCGACGGCAGCCGCCTGGTCCGACATTCGCATTGAACACAAGGAAAGCCCATACCATGACCGCCATTGAACAGGCTCTGAACAACGAAGATATTCACAGTTATCTGGAGCGCAACCAGCGTAAGGAAATGCTGCGCTTTTTAACCTGCGGCAGCGTGGATGACGGAAAAAGCACGCTTATCGGGCGACTGTTGCATGACACCAAAATGATCTATGAAGACCAGCTTGCCGCCATCCGCCGTGACAGCGTGAAACACGGCACCACCGGCGGCACCGTGGACCTGGCCCTGCTTACCGACGGCCTTAAGGCCGAACGGGAACAGGGCATCACCATTGATGTCGCCTATCGCTATTTTTCTACCGACAAACGCAAATTCATAATCGCCGATACGCCCGGTCATGAGCAATATACCCGTAATATGGCAACCGGGGCTTCCACCTGTCAGTTGGCAATTATTCTAGTCGATGCTCGGCATGGCGTTCTTGCCCAAACGCGCCGCCACAGCTTTATTTGCTCGCTTCTGGGCATTTCACATCTGGTGGTGGCCATTAACAAAATGGACCTGATGAATTTTTCCGAATTGCGCTTTAATGAAATTAAGGCCCAGTATGCCGCCTTTGCCGAACGGCTGGAGATTCGCGATGTACATTTTATTCCCATTTCCGCCTTGAATGGCGACAACGTCGTGGAGCCGAGTTCCCGAATGCCCTGGTACCAGGGGCCTGCCTTGCTGGGACATCTGGAAACCGTGCATATTGCGTCTGACCGAAACATGGAAAATTTCCGTTTTCCGGTGCAGATGGTGCTGCGCCCCAACCTGAATTTCCGTGGCTTTGCCGGTACGGTTGCCTCCGGCGTGGTGCGTCAGGGCGATCAGGTTATGGTGCTTCCTTCCGGCCGGCGCAGCCGAATAAAATCCATCGTCACACTGGATGGCCAACTGGAATCCGCCCAGTGCCCGATGGCCGTGACGCTTACGCTGGCCGATGAGGTGGATATCAGTCGCGGAGATATGCTGGTGCATCCACAGGATCCGCCGCATTTTGGCCAGGAATTTACCGCCCGTCTGGTCTGGCTGAATGAAAAGCCAATGGATCCGGCCGGCAGCTACCTGATCAAGCAGACCACTCGTACCACGCCTGCTGAAATAACCCTGCTCAACGGTATTGATGTCAACACACTCGAAGACCGTCCGTTGGAAACGCTGCAGTTGAATGAAGTCGGCCTGTGCGCTATTTCCACCACTCAGCCGATGGCATTTGATGCCTATCAGCGCAATCGCGGTACTGGCTCATTTATCGTCATCGACCGCATGACCAGCAATACCGTGGCCTGCGGCATGATTCTGGAACGTGAACAATCCCATGGTGCCGCGGATCCATGGGGTGAGAGTTCCCGCATGGAATTATCCGGAAATCAACCCGCTTCCCGGATTTCTCCGGCGCGCCGCCGTCAGCGGCTGAATCAGCATCCGGTAACCGTTTTACTGACTGGCTTAACTGGTTCCGGAAAAGCCACCCTGGCCTATGCCTTGGAAGAACGTTTGTTCAACGATGGGAGAATTGTCACCGTGCTGCACGGTCAGGAACTCCGCCGCGGCTTGACCAGCGACCTTGGCTTTGGTGCCGACGACCGCTCGGAAAATCTCCGTCGCGTGGCCGGACTGGCCAGAATTCTTAACGATACCGGCCTGATTTGCATCTGTGCCCTGCTTTCGCCCCATGCGGCGGTGCGCGAAAAAGTCCGTCGGCTGATTGGACCGGAACGTTTTCTGGAAGTCTGGCTTTCCGCGCCGCTGGAAATATGCAAGCAGAGAGACACTTCCGGCATTTATCGTTTGGCCGAGGCTGGCGAAGTAAAAAATCTGCCCGGTGTCAATGCCACTTATGAACCGCCCACAAAGGCCGATCTTGAAGTTCCCACGCATCTGCTTTCAGTGGAAGAAAGCGTGGAAAAAATTGTGCAACTGCTGCAAACCCGCGGCTATATCGGCGAACTGTACCCACAAATTTAATTCCGCTTTTTTCATCGCCTGGCCTGCTTAATGCGGATGCTTTATCGATTCAGGTGGGGCGGTCGGGTCTGATGAAAAACTGGCCGCTTTGTGTGCTTGTCGCTTGCAGTAACATTATGAAGCTGTGGTGCCCGGATATCGCGGCAGTCTCATTTGCGGTTTGATGACCAATAACCCGCCGAATCACGGACGACACGGATGAAACGGATGGGGTACTTTACCGGCAGGCGGTTTTTACAACATATCCCCGTATCCGCGCTCTTACCGAGTATTTCGGCTTCATTCGTGGAGCTACAGTTTCCCCGGCGTACTGCGAGGCGGGCATACGCCGTTAAATACCATCTGAAGGCTGACAGCTGTCCCGCATGTCGTTCATGAATGAGCCGCGCACCAAATGGGGTGAAACTGCCGCTGGTCTGTTCTTCAGGGCGGGGTCCGTCGCCTTAGGCTTTGTCAAACAGTGAATGTGGATTCAAATATCCGCAACTGGCGAAGAATTCCATAGCTTCATCCACGCTGCCAAACAGTCGTGTGGCGGTCTGCGTGACAAATGGGCTTGCACCTGTTTTTGGCCGCCAGACCACATACACCTCGCGCGAGTGGTCATAGGCGTGTTGCAGTTCACGTTCCACGCCGCTGGAAAGCGCCGGTCGGCCATCGGACAATTCGGGAATGTAGGACACTATCATGTCGCTTTGCCGCACCATCATAAAATCGCGGGCATAAATCTGGCCGTTAATATCGCCAGCTATGGAAAGCACATCCTGGTTGCGAATCGTGACCGGTTCGCCATTGACCTCCAGCGAAAGATTATGCTGATTTTCCTGCATGGCAGACAGTGCCCGGTCGGCCAGGGCCTTTTCATCCACATCGCCTGGGTCAAATGTGATAAATGCATCGGACATGCGGGTACGAAAGCGGTTAATTTCCGCAAGTACTTCCGGCATATCCATGACATGGCTCATGGGAAAGCTCGGATAAACCTTGCGTTGCTGCGGACGCAAAAGGAGCCGGAAAAGCGTTTTGGCTGTGCTGGCGGTCCGCCCGCGGGCCAACACATAAAACTGGCCGGGATGGGCCGGATTGGCCCGCGCCAGAATTTCCGTGGCCAGAATTTCCTCTTCGCGCCATACCATCAGGTCTTTGAGTGAATGATCGGTATTCCGATCGCGAATCAGCCGCTGATGAACCGCCTCCACGTTGTCCAGCAGAGTGACATAAATATCCGCCCTGAATTGAGCCAACTGGTCAAAATCGAATGCGGCAAACAGGCCATGTTTCCAGCGAAAGGTGGCGTGCGAATTCACAATGACATTGGGGTGGTGCTGAGCTTCAGCCAGAATATCCCGGAACACCGCCCGCCGGAGCGAATTGAGCCGCGAAAGCGGCAGGTCCAGAATACGGCCGGGCCGGACATCCGGCGCTTCGCGGTACATCATGTCCCCGACATGGAAAATTTTCAGCCTTTCGCCGGCGGTATCCGCAATTGACTGCACTTCATCCAGATAGGCCTTCCTGTCCAATCCGACCTGACCTGTTAACAGCATGCGCATGAATAACTCCTCACGGGCGGTCATTGTAAGTTGCATTTAGCCGGGAAACAAATAACCGGTTTGCAGGGCGTTATTCAGCGTGCGCGACACGCAATGCCGGTGGTATTGGTTGAATTCGAACGGTAGCTGATGGATGGGCGACCTGCGGACCGGCAGTCCGAGTATTTTGGCTTTTCAGGAGTTTGCCGCGGCGGGTTTAGGCGAGAACAGTTGCTACTTTCAAATGCACGATCGGCAATAGGAAATTATCCGTGTGGCTGGACCAAGGGATGGCCGATTGGATACGGTGTGATCGAATCGGGAGTCAGGCGGCCCAATAAAAGAGTAAAAGGCACCGAGCCGTTCTGAAGCCGACGCGGCGGTGAGACCATTTTGGCTCTCCGTGCGCTGCGACTAAGCCAAGATGGCCGCAAGGATAATTGCCGCTTCATCAGAAACTTAGATCTGCGGCATAATGTGTCACGCACCCGGAGGAAATAATGCCGGAAGAAACCGCTGTCCAGGAACCTGGTAAGTGACTATAAAAGGACGTTAATGACTGGCCGGTTTTAACCCGCCCGGTGACAGTATTTACAGGGGGGCCTGCCATTCCTGGGGGAACTGCGGTCTAAGTCAGTTGCCCCGATCTTATGCCAATTTGACGCAGTAACAAGGCCGCCCCTTAAGCAAATTGCGCCGCATACACGTGACGCGCCAAGCGGTCGCCTATTGTCCGGCCTGGGAAAGCTTTTTAAAGTATGCCTTTACCGGATTGCGATAGCCGCTGGGTAACGTGCCGATCATGGAATCCGAAACTTTTCGCTTTAGCTTCTGGCTTTGCGTATTATCCGTTACCAGGCGGGCCTGGGCACCGGTCAGCAATTTGGCCGTTGCCAGGCTCTGCACCGCCATTTTTTGGTACAGCAATGCCGTTTTATACCGGTAGGCTTTCATGGCCTTTTGCGCATCCTGCATTAGCACGGCGGACTCTATCAGTTTGAAGTTGTTAAAGCCGGCCGCACGCATCGTCAGCCTAAGTCGATCTGTCTGATTCAAAAGCTGCGCCTGAAGCCCGGCCATGCGCTTGATGTCTTTCTGCATTCCCAGCGGAGCGGGTCCTTCCAGTCCTTCGCCGCTGTAGCCAGCCATTTTTCCGCCTCCGGTGGCGCCGCCGGGTGGCCGGCCAGATGTATCCTTCACCTGGCCGGAGTCAAATTGGTCACCGGTCAGGCGAGTGGGTGTGCGGCGTCCACTTTTGCGTGTATCGGTCGCGCCGACCATTTCACCGCTGGCGCGGCCTTCGCGCCCGGCTCCGCTGCGGCCTTGAATTTCGTCATTCTTGGGCATCTGATTTCCCGTTACACCCTGGGCGCTCATATCGCTGATGGGGCCATCCATGGCACCCCAGCCGACGCCTTTATTCATGGAATCATTCCATTTGCTTCCCAGACTTTCCATGTTGTTGGTCATGTCCTCTTCATGTTCGAGAAGTTTACCGACCATATCGGTTAATTGTGAAGGCAGCGGGGGGGCGGGAACATCATTCTGGGTCACCGGCTCTTCCATTTCCCATTTCATTGTGTCGGGAGTCTGCATAAGCCACTGTTCAATGTGAGAGGTTAATTTTTTGGCGTTTTCCAGGCCTTCCTGCTCTAAGGGTGTGGCTATTTTAATAGCCTTGATTTTCAGTGCGTTCTTGGCCATGGCCATATCTATTTTCATTTGAGCAATATCGTCCTTCAGGGAGGCGTTGGCCTGGTCCTGTTCGGTCAGGTTGCTGGTATTGACCAGGGCCTGATTCAGGAATTTAGACCACTTGTCTTCTGTGGCTTTGGCTTCCTTAAGCATTTTTTTGTCGTTGGCGTCATATTGTGCAATCGGCTTCTGGGCCAATTTTGTGGTGGTGTTGATGACGGCTTTCTGCTGCTTTTCGAGTTTTTTCATCGCCAGCGCAAGTTGCTTCCACATTTCGCGCTGCCGATTGGGAATATTGCTGCCCTGGTGCGAAACCACCGCATCCACCGGCTGGGTATGCGTGCCCGCCAGGGCCAGCATGGCGCGCAGGCCATTGAGTACGTTCAGTTGTCGGCGATGAAGTTTCTTGGCCACAAACCCGACCGCAACCGAGTCGGATATGTGACAAAGGTCATCGGCGCGGGTAGTGGCCACCAGCGCATCGGTGCGCGCCAGCACGGTAAGCGCACTTTGAATTTTTGCCATCGACGCGGCAAATGGAAAATGTGCCGCCGTGTGGCTCATGGTCTTTTCCAGATCGCTCTGTCCGGTATGCACAACCATTGCGATTTGCCGGGCCTGTGGCACGCTCAATATGCCTGTCAGGCCATTGGCCCGCACAATCAGCCCTTGCTGCACCGCGATCATCCGCCGAATCCGTCGTTCCAGCCGTTCCCAAAGCCCGCGATTGGGCGACACCGTCGCCATGGTTTGAATGCGTATTTTATACATGTTTCCCGCGGCTGTTTGCGGCCCAAGCTGGGTCTGCCCGAAGCTGATATTACGATTGTCCGTTGCTGTGAACTGATAGTGCAGTACCTGCCCGGTCTTATATCTGGCCGCCGGAATCGGCAGCAGCATTTTTATGCTTGTGGACGTGGCGGGCAGTCCATTTTCCGCGTTGGGAATCTGCCATCGGCGAATGGTGGTCATGTTGTGCTTGTTAATGCCAAGCCGCAAACGGACCATCGTCAGGCCGTAGTCGTCGGTGGCGCGGACTTCTATCGGAAGCTTTGTTCCCAAGGTCGCAAACACATTGTGGTGGGGAACAAGCACATGAACCACCGGCGGCTGATCGGCGATAATGCCCAGGCGGAAATGGCCGCCGCCACCATTGCTTTGGGCCGGAAACCGCTGCAGACTTTTGCCGCTGGCATCGTTAATCAGCCAATCATATTTCATCGGCTTTTGCGGGATCAGCGTAATGGAGAAATTCCGTCCATCGGTTGATTGTGTGGACAGCACCTTCCCATGGCTGGTTTCCAGCAGAGCTGTAGCACCAATTAACGCATGGTTAAGCGTCGCTGTGAGCTGCACCTTGCTGCCCAGCGGCACACTTAGTGATCCTGAATCCGCCGATATATTCTGGCCGGTAAGGGTCGTAACGCTATTGGGTTTGGCCGGATGGGTGTAGGCCGGTGGTGTAACAGTAATCTGATAGGCGGCCAAGGCCACTTTGGGCAGCACCGTAATGTGGAACCATTGGCTTTGGGTTCCCCCGACGGAAATCATGTACCGCAAATTTTCCGCCGCGCTTGCCAGCAGATATCGGTACGAACTGTTATTTCGGCCAAAAACCACCATGGAAAGTGTGCGTGTCTGTCCGCTTTTCAGATGCAAATGCAGCGTTGCTGGCAATAATTGGTCCTTTGGCACCGCAACTTTTACACTGAATTCAATGGGTGAACCTGCCAGAACAGTTTCCGTCCCCGGGCCGATATCAATAATCCGGGCAATTCCCTGTCGCGGGATAAATTTTCCCGGTGCCGCCAGCACCGCAAGCCCATGCGCCAGCGAACCGGGAAATATGAGGAACAGCAGGGTTGCCACAAGCATTACCGCACCGACCTTCATCCATGGCCCCCGCTGACGTTTCCAGGGAACCACATCGCCAAGGTTGTGTGTGGAAAGTTCGCTGTTTATTTCCCGTAACACTTGTGGAATCAGCATGCGGCGCGGGTCGGCCAACGGACCAGTGGCGGGCGTGTTCCGCAATTCTTGCATTTCAACTGCCAGCAGTACGGCGTTAATCAGTCCGTTGTTCAGCGGTATTTCGCGCTCGCCGGATTCCAGTTCCACCCAGCGTGCGATCTGCCCATAGGCGGGCTTCTTCCAGATCAGGTCATGCAGAAATTTCCAATAGCCAAAGCCTATTGCCGCAGGTACCAGTGCCAGCAGAAGCCAGTCCATGACATGGGGAAGGGGAAGGGTGCCGGCCAGAAAAACCGCGCCGGCGGCCACAGGGACAACCAGCAGCAGAAATCGCGCCACGCCACCCAGAATATGCGCCAGTCTAAATTGATTGCCTGCGTCTTCCAGTTTGCCGGCAATGGAGCCAAATTCCGGTGGCCACTGACTGGAGGCATCGATGGTGGTCATAATTCATACCCCGTTGAAGCGAACGTAGGGTCATTTAGCCGGGCCGCATCGCCGGACTCGATCATTATAACGACAAATGGAGGTAAATGTTGCTATTTCTTCATTTTCAAAATCATGTTATCGGAACATGTTTGGCGGTCATTTATTGATGGGCTGGCGGCATACATGAACCCTGTTTCAATCCGTCGGATCAGGTAGTTTTGGTGGCCGTCATCCCAATTCCGGTGAAAAAATAGATCGGTCTGGCTACCCACTGCCCCTAATCACGTTGTACGGACGCCGGGTTGGCGTTCGGTACACCAATAAAGCCTTCTTCGTCAGTTCGTCCGGCTACTGGTTTCCGTGCCAGCCGCCGCGTCCGGAGCACTGGTGTTCAATCGTGTGTCATCCGACAGCATTCGCTGGAAGTCATCGGCGGGTACAGGGCGGCTGAAGTAATAGCCCTGAATCGAATGGCAGCCCAGCAGTTTTAGAAGTGTAATCTGTTCCATTTTCTCGACGCCTTCGGCCACTGTGCGAAGCTGCAAATTGTCCGCAAGGTCCACAATGGTGTCCACCACAGCAAGGTCCTTGGGGTCGTCAATCATGTCGCGTACGAACGAGCGGTCAATTTTCAGCGTGTCAATGGGGAATCGTGTCAGGTAACTTAGGCTGGAATAGCCGGTGCCAAAATCATCCAGCGAAAAGCGAATGCCCAGATTCTTAATTTCAATCATTCTGGCCCGCAACGTTTCGGTTTGTGCCATCAATGTGCTTTCCGTAATTTCCAGTTCAAGAAGCGCCGGATTCAGGCCCGTTTCACGCAATACGCGCCGGACGGTATGTGCCAGGGTTACTTCACGGCACTGCAGCGGAGAAAGATTGACTGATACCGGAACAACTGGCACGCCATCGCGTTGCCAGGCGCGCGTCTGCCGGCAGGCCTCCTCCAGAATCCAGGTGCCCAGCGGCAGAATTATTCCTTTTTCTTCCGCCAAAGCAATGAATTTGGTCGGGGGAACCAGCCCCCGCTGCGGATGCAGCCACCGTACCAGCGCCTCTGCTCCGATAATTTTTCCTGTCTGCAGGTCCACCTGAGGCTGATAATGCAAAAGGAACTGATTGCCCTTTAAAGCCTCACGCAGGTCGTTTTCCATGCGGACATATTCCAGAGCCGCTGCGTGCATTTCCGGCGTGTGGAACGCGGCATGGTTGCGGCCTTCTTTTTTAACCTGATAAAGCGCCTCATCGGCGGTACGCATCAACACGCCGGAATCCTTTCCATCGCGCGGATATACGCTCATGCCAATGCTGCATGTAATGTGAAATGTATGGCCGGATATGATAAAGGGTACCGCCATGCTTTCTATTATTTTCGCCGCCACATATGCAACGTCCTGAGTGGTTTTCGGATCGCTTATCAGCACAATGAATTCATCGCCGCCAAGGCGTGCCACGGTGTCCTCGGACCGCAAAGCCGAGCGTATGCGCATGGCCGCGCCCTGCAGCAGTTCGTCGCCGAATTCATGGCCCAGAGTGTCGTTGACGGTTTTGAAATTATCCAGGTCAATAAAAATAACGCCCAGCATCGCGTTATGTCGATGCGCCTGCCGGATCGCCTGCTCCAGTCGGTCTATCAGAAGGGTGCGATTGGGCAGCCCGGTCAGCGAGTCGTGATAGGCCAGATAATGAATCCGCTCTTCCGCGGCTTTGCGCTCGGAAATATCCCGGAAAATCGCCAGCATCAGGCATTTACCCTGCAATTCCACCCGCGATTCCACAATATCCATCGGAAAAGTCCGCTGGTCCCGACGCATGGCCGTGGACGTGGAATCAATCCGTTCGCCGGTTTGCACCAGCCGGTCGTAGCGGGCCTTCACTTCCGCTTGAACCTCCGGCGGAAATAACTCGCTTCCGTGCATTCCCAATAGAGCATCGCGCGAATAGCCGAATTGTTCCACCGCGCGGCGGTTAACCTCCACAATTTTTCCGCTTTCCTCCATTAGAATAATTGCGTCGCCGGCGCCTTCCATCACCAGATGGTAGCGTTGCTCGGAATCCCGCAGGGCCTGCTCCGCGGCGCGCCGCAGATTTTCCCGATCAAGATCATCCAGCGCAAAGGAAATGCTGTTGGCAATTTCTGTCAGGAGAGTCCGGAATTGATCGTCAAAGGCGTCCTTGCGGGCACTGTATATGACCAGCGCGCCTACCGCCGTGCCGCGCCGCCGAACCGGAAATGCCGCGACCGCACGCAGGGAGAAAAATTCCAGACGCCCCAAAATGGATGGATTGTTGGATGATGCAAACAGATCATTAATAATAATCGGTTCGCCCGTTGCCACCGCTTCCAGCACCGGCAGGCTGTTGCCGGCCGAAAGGCGATCCTGAATTAAATTTGATTCAAGGATGTTTTCTTCGTCCACATGCGGAGCCGAAGCGCCACTGGTGGTCAATCCGGTCAGAAAGCCGACTGCTTTGCCGGCGCTTGCCGCCGTGCGCGGCATGTCGACCAGCTTGTCCTGAAAACCGATGAAAGCCAACTCGAAACGCCCCGCCTTCACCGTATTTTCGCATATTTCCGTCAGCAGCGTATCCTGTGCGCGGCGCTGTGCGATAAGCGAATTAATCTGACTTAACGCCGCATACATATCCTTGACATAGCGCAGCCGCTTTTCTGTACTTAGCCGTTCCAGAATCGCTCCTGTAAGCGACCGGTACATTGCCACAAACAGAAATGCGGTTAACGCGGTGACAATCAGAATGATGCCCAGTTTATAAAACAGTTCCAGGCGCAGCGAATCAATGCGATCCTTGAATTGCTGCACCATGCTGGTAATACACCGGACCGCCAGCGTGGATGCCGCGTTGGACATGGCGTTGGCGTCTTTCATCAGGCGGGCTTGCTGTATGGCCCGAAACCGTGACGCAGGCGGTGGAACCTCCAGCATCCGAAGGATTGCGTTGGAAGATATTTGGATATTCTGAAGCGGCCGGGCGAAGTCATTGGTGAGCTTTGGTTGATCCGTAAATGTCTTGCCCGCGTCCTGCACGATTGCCGCTACGCTGCTCCAGCGAATTTGAGATGCAAGCTGCATCGCCTGCTGATAGTTTTCACGCCAGCCGGCATTTGCGGTGGATGGGTCGGAGAAGAGTTCACGCAATCGTGCCAGCCGGTGCAACAGTGTCGGCAAATCTATCCGCATAAGTTCAATTTCACTGCGCGTCGCCTGGTGTCGGTCCTGACTTAGGTGTGCATAATAGGACGCCTGCACCAGCAAATCCCATAGTCCCGTCCTAATGTGGGCATATGCGATTGCCGCATCGCGGGCATTTAACCCCGGTTCGCGGGCCAGCAACTCGTTCCAGTTCCGTTGTACCGTCGGCCAGAATGAATGAACATCCAGCGAACGACCCACGGTCTCATTAACCTTATTAAACTCCTTCATTTTCAGGTTAATTTTGTCGGTCAGAATCAGGAGTTTTGTGGCCGCGGCTGAATTTCCCGCAGCGGCTGACTTGTACAATAGATAGTGCCGTTCCACGAGGTTCAATAATGGAATTAAGGGCCTGGCGAAAACCGCCCAACGATGTTCCTGCGTGGCAACCTCAATACGTTGTGTCTGAGATTCAAAGAATCCAAATAGCGGTACGGCAATCGCCATCAGGATGGCGCAGCCCACCAAAATGAATTTTGTGGGGTGCGCCAGCCTTCGCATAAAGGCTGTCAGCGGGTCTCGCATTCGTCAACCATCCTTAATTAACCATGTTATCGGCATTTGTGACCGATTAACATAAAATTTGCGAAAAAGCGAAAATTCCCTTTTTCTATCGCGATTATACCGCAGCGAAGATATCTTTTTAGTATCTGCACATTTTTTTAATGGCGAATATTTCCTGGTGTTCCAGTCGCTTCACGGACCGATCACTTCCTGTGCCCTGGCCGTAAATCCGGTCCACGCTCGCGTCCAGCAAGTCTTGGTAATGTAACGTGCGACAACCGGCTAATTCTGTGACCGCTTCAAAGATTGCATTCGTCGGCGAGAATTGTCATAATGCATTCTGATGAGTCCCCGCAGGGGAAAAGAATCGGAGGTGTTCCGACATGCAGGGGTAGGCTTTCAAGCCATACCAGAAAACCGCGACGCTGGCGTCCAATACAATTTTTCATAGCTCAAACTGCTATTTTTGCTTTTATCTTTCATTTCGAGCGGAAAAAAAATTGGGTTGCTGTATCGCGGTTTTTTTACGCGCACCGCCAGCATCAGAACTCCACCAAGGCGAGCCAATAAGGTGTGAAAAAAAATGGGTTCCATTTCTGGAACCCATTGTCAGTCGAAAATAAACATTGAAGCGGGCCTTTTCCGCCATAATTGAATCGCCGGCGGCAATAGCCAGCCAAGGGCCGCGATAACTGTATCAACGTTTGCTGAACTGGAAGGCCCTACGTGCACCGCGCAGACCATACTTTTTACGTTCCTTCATGCGGCTGTCGCGTGTAAGGAACCCGGAATCCTGAAGCGGCTTGTGAAGGGTTGCGTCAAAAAGTGTCAGTGCCCGGCCCAAACCCTGAACAATCGCGCCGGCCTGGCCGGAATAGCCGCCGCCCTGAACATTCACAAAAATATCCAGTTTGTCAGTTGCGTTTGCTGTCGCAAGGGGGGCCATTACCGCGGAGCGGTCCTTGGCTTCACGAAAGAATTCATCCAGTTTGCGGTCGTTTACCAAAAAAGCGCCCTGTCCGGCAACGATTCTTACCCGTGCCACGGAACTCTTCCGGCGACCGGTCCCCAGAAAAAAGGTTTTGCCAGCGACCACCACGGTATGTCTGGCGCGGCGAGCTTCAGCTTCAATTGCAAATGCGGATTCTGGTTTTGGGGATGTTTCCGTCATGGTTTTAACCTTTTTCTTATCGGCCCATTGGCCAAAACGAACTTCCAATTTTAAATTATTCCCGAACTGTCGGCAGTCCGGATTCTTTCAGCCTGTCCTGTCATGTATTAAAGTTTCAGGGTCAGGGCTTCCGGCTTCTGTGCTACATGCGGATGGTCGGCATCTTTGTAGCATTTAAGCTTGCGAAGCATCTGGCCGCCCATAGTGGTTTTTGGAAGCATCCGACGTACCGCCATCCGGAACATTGTGTTTGGATGCTTTTGCGTCATTTCCAGCATGGTTTTGACGCGGCGCCCGCTTGTATAATAGGTGTAATAGTCGTATTCGCGTTGGACGAGCTTGCGACCGCTCACTTTAATTTTGCTGGTGTTGATGACGACGATAAAATCGCCCACATCCACGGTTGGAGTATAAGTCGCTTTATGTTTCCCCATAAGCCGGGTCGCAATGGCGCTGGCCAGGCGGCCGAGTGTCTGGTCCGCGGCATCCACCACAAACCAGCGATTATCCGTATGGCCTACGCGAGCCAGCGTGGTGGTACCGGTTGTGGTTCTAATCCGCACGCTGGGGCGGGTGGACTTGGGTTTAGCTGTGGCAACAGTGCTCATAGTATTGTTTCGCTCTTTAACGTACGCTTGTATCAACATTCCGCCAGCCCTTGCCCCGCAGGTTCGGTACCTTTCCGGTTGCCGTCCATTAAGGTGAAGGGCTATTTCCAGCCAATCTGGAAAACTCTTCAATATACGAATTTTTGAAAATTTGTCAATGGCTGCCGAAGTCGTTTTTCGGGCATTTCGCCAGCGGGCCGGTCTGGGCACACGCCTGCCTGGCCAGGTCCCCGCCTTTATCTGGTTATGACCCGGTTTTCAGTGCCATTCCGCCGGTTGCCGAATGTTTCAGCCAAGCTCGCCAAGGTCCGGGATGTTGGGGGAGGCTTTGGCCAGTGAGCCGGTGCAGAGAATCCCAAGCCGCCTGCACTACCGCCACATTGCGGTTGTCCAAGGCTTCAATTAACGAACGCAACACCGGTTGGGCGTGATACAGTCCTAGGGCCTGCGCACAATACACGCGCACCTGAATGTCGCTGTCGGCGGCCAGACGGTCGCGCAGGGGGGCCACCGCCAAGGGATTTATCACATGAGTCAGCCCCATAGCCGCACACATGCGGACAAAGCTGGAAGGATCAGAAAGTCCGGTAATAAGCGTCGGCGCGACCGATGGATCGCCCGATGTTCCCAAAGCCATCAGCGCCTGACCGCGAACCATAGGATTAGGCGCAGTGGCCGCCAGTTGATACGCTTTCATATAAGCTTTGTCGTGGCCAAATTTCTGGGTGGAAATATACGCAATCGCCGCCCGCTGTGCATCCGGATCATCGGAGTTAAACATTTGAGCGGCTTCATAGGTTAACGGCTTTTTGCCGTGGCCGGTTATTTTATCCAGCCAGCTTTGCATGGTGCCATTAAAACCTGTTGATTTGCCATTGTCTGAATCTGAACTGCATCCCGCGGAAAAGCCGGCCACCACAAGGCCCAGCAACGCACAACGGATAATGCCGCCGGGGCGCAGGACTAATTTCTTGTGCCCGGCGGCGCATTTGCGGCCGATGGTTGTGTTGTTGTGCTCGCCGGGATGTATCATGATTGTCTTTCCATTTCCGGGTGTTCCGGATGTTCAAGGAGTTCCGGATCCACCCATATGGGGCTGCCGATTGCGCCACCTAGAAAACGGTTGGCCAGGCTTTCAAACCGTTGGCCCTGATCCGTCACGTAACAGGTCAGCGAACCTGACTGAATTACCGTTCCCGCGGCCGTTTCGGCCGCAGCCATTGTAGCCAGTCGCCGCTTAACTACCAAGGCCGTTTGATCAGCGGAATCAATTAATTCGGTGTTGCTTCCCATGAATGCGGCCACCGCGTCTTCCAATATCGGATAATGGGTACAGCCCAATATTAAGGCCTGCGGGCGAAGGGCCTTTAGCGGTGCAAGGTAATCTTCCAGAACGGCCTTCACAATCAGGCTGTTCGCCGCCCGGCCTTCTTCAATCAGTGGCACCAGCAGCGGGCAGGCACGGCCAGCCACATGTATTCCGCGGTCCAGCCGGGCTATGGCCTGGGTATAGGCTTGGCTGGCAATTGTGGCTTCAGTTGCAATCAGACCGATGGCGCAATCCCCGGTTGGATGGTTGCGCCGTGCGGCTGCCACTGCCGCGTAGGCTCCGGGTTCAAGAACGCCAATCACCGGAACCGGAAAACATTCCGGTAGTGTGGCCATGGCGGTGGCGCTGACAGTATTGCACGCAACCACCAGCGCCTTGGGGCGAAACTGCATCAGAAATTGCAGGCATTGCCGGGCAAACAGCAGCACGGTTCGCGGAGATTTTGTTCCATAGGGCAGCCTCGCCGTGTCGCCAAAGTAAATGATGGATTCCTGAGGCAAATGCCGCCTAAGCGCCCGCACCACGGTAAGCCCGCCAAGGCCGGAATCAAATACGCCAATCGGGGCCAGGAAATCTGTTGGGCGGTCTTGGGGCATTGGCATCCTGCGGTTGGAGTTCAGGTGACCGTTGGGCCGGCTTTAGCATGACCGGCGCAGCCACAATGGCCCGCATATTATCCGCCAGGCCCGATGCGTGAAAGCGATCGTTGACGGACTTTGAATTTTTTGGAAGCTGAAAGCCGCGATGAATCAGGCCGGGTGATAGCGAAATTTCCCCTGCCGTGTAAAATACCGGGTCTATGGCAACGTTAACCTATCGTACCGCTGGTGAATCCCATGGACCTGCCCTGATCAGCATTATTGAAGGGCTGCCGGCCGGCATGCCATTGGATGTTGATTTTATTAACAGCGAACTGCGCCGCCGGCAGGGGGGCTATGGCCGTGGCGGACGCCAGCGCATTGAAACAGACACGGTGACTTTTCTTTCCGGCGTGCGGCGGTCCAAGGCAATTGGTTCGCCGCTGGTGGTGCAAATTGCCAATAAGGACAGCCGCCTGGATGAAACCCCCGCGCTGGTCAAACCGCGTCCCGGTCATGCCGACCTGGCCGGCGCCACCAAATGGCTGACCACCGATTGTCGCGAAACACTGGAACGCGCCAGTGCGCGGGAAACAGCCAACCGGGTTGCCGTCGGGGCCATTGCCCGCTGCCTGCTGAATCAATTTCAAATTGATGTGGTTGGCTTTGTGGTGCGGATAGCCGGCGTTACCGCGGACGTTGCGGAAAACAGCAGCCCGCAAGACCTTCGCCAGGCGGCTCTGGAAAGTGAAGTGTACTGCCCGGATTCCGCCGCGTCGGCCCGTATGATTGAAGCCATAAAAAACGCTAAAATTGAAGGCGACACCCTTGGCGGAATTGTAGAAACCCGTGTGTACGGCTGCCCGATTGGCCTGGGCAGTTGTACCCACTGGGACTGGAAACTGGACAGCCGCATTGCCGCGGAAGTCATGGGTATTCAGGCCATCAAGGGTGTGGAAATCGGCATGGGGTTCCGCACGGCCGAACTGCCCGGTTCGCAGGTGCATGATCCTATTCTTTTTGATTCCGCGTTGCGGGCCACCCCGTGCCTTGGTTTCACGCGGCCCACCAACAATGCCGGCGGCCTGGAAGGCGGCATGACCAACGGCCAGCCCGTGGTGGTGCGAGCCGCCATGAAACCGATCAGCACGCTGCTGAAAAAAGTAATGCCCAGTGTGAATCTGAACACCAGGGAAGCGGGCAAAGCCGATTACGAACGTTCAGATGTATGCGCCGTTTCCGCCGCCGGGGTGGTGGTTGAAAATGTGGTAGCTTTTGAAATTGCCCGTGCGATGGTGGAAAAATTCGGTGGCGATTCATTGACCGAAATGCGCAACAACTACGACAACTTCCTCGCCGCCGCCCGCAAGCTCGGCGCGCCGTGACCAGAGCAAGGGCGGGGGGGAAGGTGTTGGAGATTGGGTGCGGGTGGGAAACGAGAATTTTGTGCGCGTCAATCGCGCGAAAAACCAGCCCGTTTGCGATGGCTCGCCAGAAACGCCAAGGCTGGGCTAAAATCACGCGGCGGACGAAATTGCGTCTGGCCTGCAAGTATTGATGATATCAGCGTGCTTTTTGCGGGTCGGCGCAAAATATTAAATCGATTATCCATCGCAAAATATCCATATTCAAACAGCGGATCGTGCACGCGACA
This sequence comes from Phycisphaerales bacterium, assembly GCA_027451365.1. Taxonomy (GTDB): domain Bacteria; phylum Planctomycetota; class Phycisphaerae; order WQYP01; family WQYP01; genus JAJYPG01. The sequence continues at coordinate 112,095 of DAIDJN010000058.1, forward strand.
CATGCAGATGACATTGTGCAGATTCGCCCTGTTGGGAACATCGTCCGCCCATCTGGAAATATGGGCGGCTACCAGCATCCCCTCATCGCTTATGTCGCAAAACGCGCAGGAGTTTTCATAGTATTCCAGAGTCATTTCGCGAATCTTTTCCTGGCCCCGACGCTGGCGCTTAAGCTGCAGAACGTCGCTTGCGGCTATATCAGGCATGGCGAGTTTGCCGTGCTCAATCGCCAACCGGAGGGCATTGTCCGGCAGGTCTTCGGCAGCAACATCAACTGGAGAATCCAAAAGCAAATATTGTCCCCGTTGCAGGAATTCAAGCACGTGCTGGTCGCGTAATTCCTGGAGTACGCGGCTGAAAGTTTGCTCTGGCGTTGCACCGCCGCCGTGACTGTCCGCAATAATTTGCCGCATCTCCCCTCGCCATAGTTCCTTGCGATAGAAAATACGACTTTTGTTTCGCAGGCAATATCGCCGCAGTGCTTGAAGAACCGCGCGCTTCCAGGTCATCGTGTTCGTCCTGATAATTAAGACAATTCTCTGTTTGTGAGAATCAAGATTGGTTTTGATTTATTTTACCGCGTTGATTTCCGAAAAGGCGCTGCTTACGCATTCATTCGTCAGTTCTACACCGATCTTCATTTTCATCTGCTTGGGCCTTTCCGAAGGAGACCTCGTTGTTTGCATGCGATATGGCAGAAAAACAACCAGGGGACGCCAATGTCGCCGCCGCCCAGCGAATTCTTGATACCGAACATTACCATAACAGGATAATCTGGTTTAAACAAGATTGGTAAAAATAAATGCTTGACGACCCAGTCGATTTAACGGCTTTACGATTCAGTCCTTGGCGTGATGAATGACTCTCGCAAGTTGGTAATTTCATTTCGCGCTGCGCCATTGATGGTTTCCGAAAGGACGAAAAGCTTAACCCCGGCGGGCTGTTTTACCTGTCGCCCGGAATACTGTAAAATAGCGCAACCCACAGGGGACGTAGCTCAATTGGGAGAGCACTGCCTTTGCAAGGCAGGGGTTGCCGGTTCGATCCCGGTCGTCTCCAGTTCGTTGGAAATAAGCGAGTTTTACCAGGTACCGCAGCCGCACTTGCCGAGGGCGCGGCGTTGATGCGGGCGAAAGACCCTTGATTTGCAACGAGTTTCCGATTGGTGAGCAGGGGGGCGATCCTGAAGAATCGACCAAGCCTGTTGTTCTAAAGTTTTTGTAGCATGATTTCAGAACAAGGGTGCAAAAATTGCTACAATAGCATTATGGTTAGGAAAGAGCCGCCCATTATAGCTTTTCCCTCGGCTAAAAGCTGGGAGGAATGGCTGGCTAAAAATCACAATCTTTCGTCCGGCATATGGCTGCGGTTCTTCAAAAAAACTTCCGGAGTTACTTCTGTTTCCTACGGCGAGGCTTTAGACGCAGCGCTCTGCTATGGCTGGATCGATGGCCAGATCAAGAAATACGATGAAAAGTCCTGGTTGCATAAATTTACGCCTCGCCGCCCACGAAGCTTGTGGTCGAATCGCAATAGAGAACACGTGGAGCGGCTTATTGCATCGGGCAAGATGCAAACCGCCGGGCTAAGGAAGATCAACGAGGCCAAAGAAGATGGCCGCTGGGAAGCCGCCTATGACTCCCCCAGCAAAATGACTGTTCCACAGGACTTTTTAGAGGAACTCGGCAAAAACAAGCAGGCCAAGGCGTTCTTTGCTACGCTCAACAAGGCAAATGTGTACGCGATTGCCTGGCGGTTACAAACTGCAAAAAAGCCAGAAACGCGCCAGAGGCGTCTGAAAATGATGCTTGAAATGTTGGCAAAAGGAGAAAAGCTTCATGGTTAAATACGTCACCTTTCTAAGGGGTAACTGTTTTGTCAGCATATCTGGGGATATTTCAGCTTTTCCGCCCTCACCGCACCCTCGGACGGCGTGAGCCGAATGCCTCTACCCGGTGAGGGAGAGAGGGACGCTTTCGGACAAGGCTCAGCGCTCGAAAAACGAATAAAACCTTTGCAGCACAAGGGTAAAATGGGAATGCTACACTTCCCCCCGGGGGGGAAGGGTGAGGGGAAGGCCGTCACCGGCTATTCCCAAGACGGATTGTCCTTGAAAAAGTTCTTGAGAGCCGGCAACGGAGCGTCACTGGTTTGAATCTCAAGGTCTCCGCTCCATTTTAAAGTCAGCGTTTTCGCGCCCGCAAGTCGCAATCCGCATCGGTTCGATATGTCATAAGCCCGTTCGCCAGAATATTAACTGCGGCTTGATTAATGCTTTTGTTATGTGATCGCGCATAGTGGCGCAAGGCCTGATCAGTCCGCGCCGCTACGCCGCGAATGGTGTATTGTTTGCGGCCGTAAAAGGGCGTCCTTTTCCTGCCTGCATAAAAGCAAAATGTGCCCGCATCGAAATGGGCGGGTAAACGTCATCAGGGTTGCAGGTAACTGACTTGCGGTGCTGCCTTTAAATCGCAATCGGTCATGTTTTTGCACACAATTGCTTTTGTCTCCACCATTGTCATAATATTGTTTATTATAGGTCGTGTATCATGGTGGCTACGCAGGGGAGTCAGGGGCGGGAAAAAGGTGGATAGAGTTTGACCGGTAACAAGCAGGGCGCTGCACAATCACGCCCGGATTGGTAAAGCGAGGGCCGCGAAGCAAGGATGCGGTTATGAATTCAGATTCCGCTGATTTGTCACACTTGGCCGCCGCGGCCCGCGGCGCGGATGACCGCAAAATTCTGGATTTATGCGAGCTGCTTCTTTCCGCTGAAAATGAAACAGAAATGCTCCGCGGTCTGATGCATATTCTGATAGAATCCTGGGGAGCGCAGATCGCCTGGGTTGGCCGTCCAGATGCTCACGGTAATTTGTATCCGGACGAATGCGCGGGTCCCGGTGCCGCAGAATATATGCGGTTGGCGAAGATTCGCGTCGTGGGCGATTCAGTACCCCAAGGCCCCGCCGCCCGCTGCTGGGAATCCAAAACGACAGTCATCGTGGCCGACTGGCTGCTTGAACCGGTGATGGAACCATGGCAAAAGCTCGGATTCGGATGGCGGTGTTCTGTTTCGGTTCCGCTGGTGGGCCTCCGGGGCATGGAGGGTGTCTTATCGCTTTACAGCCGCACGCCGGATTTTTTTTCCGGCATGCAGGATATGCTGGCCGCGCTGGGCCGGCTTTTGGGCAAAGCCCTCGAACAGATCCGCACCCGTCAAGTGCGTACCGCTTACGAAAGTCTGCTTGACGCGCTGACACTGGCGCAGCAGGAAACAAATTCCGGCGCGGATGAAGAACAGATTGCCCGAACCTTCGCGGGGCGTTTTTTTTCGGTCGATTATTTTTCCGTTATTGATGTCGTGCGGGCCGAATCCGACGACGGCTTTCAGATTGTCGCCATCCATTCCGTGCGGCCGGAATTGTCCGACCCGTTTGCCGGTCGCATTATTTCACAGCCCGCCGGTGATCGGCCTCCATTTCTGAATCGGGTGGTTTCATCTGGTCAGGCTGTTTTCAGTAATGATTATCTAAGCGAGCCGCATCTTGCCGCCCCGGAATTTTCCGCTTGGCGCACGCTGGCCGCGGAGTTGGGTGTTTGTCAGTTTGCGGCTATTCCCGTGCGGGTGGATGGTCAGATATGGGGCGCACTGTGTCTGGGAGCCAGCCGCGGACGTGTGGCATTTTCCTCCATGGTTGAATTATTCAACCGGCTGGGCGATGTACTGGGTGTGAAAATTGAGAAGCGCCGCCATGAAATGCGGCTGGAGGAAAGTCTTAAACGATTGCGCTTAACCGAACGGGTCTTTGAATCCGCTCAGGAAGGGATTCTGATTACTGATGCGGACGAACGGATTGTATACGCCAACGCGGCGCTGCTGCGTACTACCGGATATGCCGCCGAGGAACTTATTGGCCAGACTCCTCGTCTGTTCAGGTCTGGCCGGCATGACCGGCATTTTTATCAGAATATGTGGGCGGCGGTTCACCACTCCGGTCGCTGGCAAGGAGAAATGTGGAATCGGCGTAAAAATGGCGACCTGTTTCCGGTCATCATCAGCATAAGTTCCATCACGGACGAGGCCGGTCGAATCCGCCATTATGTCGGTGTGTCGACGGATATAACGGAACTCAAGGCCAAGGAATCGCACCTGCAGCAACTTGCGGCCAGCGATTTTTTGACCGGCCTTCCCAATCGATATGCGCTGGAACAACACCTGCAAACCGCTCTGCCCCGCGCAGCTCGCCACAAACGGGACATGGCGCTGGCAATTCTGGATCTGGACCTGTTCAAGCCCGTCAACGATACCCATGGTCATTCCGCCGGCGACCAGATTCTGCGTGAGTTGGCCAGCCGGTTAAAAGTCTGCCTGCGCGATTCGGATTTTCTGGCGCGCCTGGGCGGCGACGAATTCGTGATGGTGCTTGAAGAGATCAGCGATCGTGGTGACCTGGACATCGTTCTGAACAGGATTCGCGAGGCCGTGGAAACACCTTTTTCCGTGGATCAGGCCAAGGTGCAGATCAAGGCCAGTATAGGGGTGGCGCTTTATGCCGCAGGATCGCCAAGAAACAGCGATCTTCTGCGCGACGCGGATATGGCGCTTTACGCCGTCAAGCAGGATCGCCGCCGCACCGGCACGTTTTACGCGGTTTACGATTCTGCGGTGAATTCGCCCGTGACTGGCACTCGCAGCGGCGACGATTTTTTTCCAAAGCTGATCTCTTCAGGTCTGCTGGTTTTTTATCAGCCGGTGCTCAATGTGCCTTCCGGAGAAATTCGCGAGGTTGAAGCGCTGGCAAGGTTGCGATCAGGCGACGATATCTACGCGCCGGGGCAGTTTTTGCCGCGGCTTTCACCGGCGGATATCAGGAGACTGAGTCTGGCGGTTCTGACCGAATCGCTGGCGCAGCTTCGCCAATGGGATCAGCTTGGTTATTCCGTGCGCGTCGCGGTGAATTTTGAATCCATGGATTTGCTCGACCCGGTTATGCCTGCGAATCTGCAGCGGATAATTCAGCAAAACGGCATTGCGCCGGAGCGCATTACTTTGGAAATACTTGAGGGCGGCGAAATTCTTTCCCATCGCGGAGCCAAGCAGGCATTGGAACGGCTCAAGTCTCTTGGTGTGCAGATCGCTCTGGATGACCTGGGCAGTGCCTATGCCAGCCTGCTGCGTGTGCGCGAATTGCCGGTGGATGTCATAAAGCTGGACCATATTTTCTGTGTCGGCCTGCAACGCCGCCCGAAGGATTTGCAGTTTCTTATGAGTGTGCTGGACCTTGCCCGGGGCTTAAAAGTCGAATGCGTAATTGAAGGGGTTGAGAACAAGGATGTGTTCGCAGCCGTTCGCACGCTGGGTGCCCGTCGAGTTCAGGGATACGCCATCGCCCGGCCCGCGATGGCGGACAATATGCTGGAACTGATTAAATCTTCACCGCTGAAACTTGAACCGCCTGATGGTCCGCTGGCGGCCTATGCCGGACATTTAATCTGGTACCGGTCGGTCGTGGAAATCCTTTTGCGTACGCCAAGCATTTTTTCACCGATTACCGTCGGAGATATTTCGCTTTGTCCGCTGACGCGGCAGTTGGAACCATTTCCGGAGCTTGATTCCCTGCACAGGCTGTTGCACACCCAGATCGCGGAAATCGCCGCCGGGGCGATTCCGGTACGTGATGGCTTGCGACAGCTGCGCGATACCAGTCAGTCCCTTCGCGCGGGAATCGAAAAATTCATTGTAGACCCCGCCGCCTCCGATGTTGCGCGCCGCGCGTAGGCAGTCCGACCATGCTCCGCAGGCAAACTGGCGGTTCACCGTGCGCCCAGTTTACTTGTCCTGGCGAACGTCGATTGGCTATCGCCGGGGAAGTTGGGAAATGGCTGGGTGTCGCTTGTAATGTATTCGGGGGGAATATTCCGCACCCGGCGCTTTTCCGATAATCGCGGGAAAAAAATTAAGACCGCATTGATATTTACCGGCGGATGACGGTATTCTATTGCGTTCCAAATGTGTGTCGGATGTGGAAAATTGCCAATGCGAACTCCGCAGCGGGTGGCGTCCACAGAATGATGTTTCCGGAGCCGTTAAAATGGTGCAGGTTTTCAAGCGCTACAGTCTGATGCTGGTCATGGTTGTTTTGTCGGTTGGTCTGACGGGTCAATTGTCCGCCGCCCCGCGCGACAAAACACTTCTTTCAGGCCCGTGGATGCTGCAAAAAGCTACTCTGACGCAACTGCAACACGCCGTTCCGATTACGCACTGGCAATGGCGGTATTCATCGCTGGGGACCGGTGAACCGCCGGCGCATTGGACTGCGAAGGCTGCCCGTGGAACGCTGCCATGGGTGGCAAATTACGCCATTGGCAAACAGGATCTTTTTCATGGCAAGCAGGGATATGCCTGGTTCAAAGCCACGTTGCCCCAACTGCCCGCCGGTCTGCATATGTTGGAATTTCAAGGTGTTTCAACGCGCGCAACGGTCTATCTGAACGGTACCATGCTGACCGACCATCGGGGCGGGGCGTTCTGGTTTCAGGTGCCACTGAACAGCGCCTGGAACAGCCACGGGACCAACACGCTGCGCATTCTGGTACACATGACCCATCCGGGTGACAAACAGGCCACGCTCAAACCCGTCGTCCTAGGCAACGCCGCCATTGCGGATTTTCCACCGGCGGCCTTCGCGGCGGTCGGTGCCGGGGGCAGTGCCCATTGGCAATCTGTTCTGGTCCCCAACGATTTTGTCGTAAACGGAAAATTCAACCGCCGCGCCAACGGCTCGCACGGCTACCTGCCTGTTTACCCCGTCTGGTACAAACGCACGTTTACGGTTCCCGTATCAGACAAGAACCGTTCATTGGAATTGTATTTTGGTGGAGTGCTTAGCGATGCTGTGGTCTATGTAAACGGTATTCAGGTGGGGGAGCATGCTGATGGCTATTCGCCGTTCCAATGCGATATCGCTTCCGCCGTGCATTTCGGCGCGGCCAATTCGCTGGTTGTTTATGTTGACCCACGCGCCACCGAAGGTTGGTGGTATGAAGGCGGCGGCATTTACCGCAATGTATGGCTGATGGCCAAACACCGCCTGCATATTGCCCATTGGGGTGCATTTGTAATGGCCACTGTTCCGGGCAGGATTCGCTATGGCGGCAACGGCGATCGTGCCGATGCCGGACTGGTGATTCAAACCACACTGGTCAATCAGCACAAACAGCCGCGGTCAGTTGACCTTGTTTCAACAATAATCGCGCCAACCGGAAAAGTCGTCGCCACGGTTCGCACCCCGGAAACCATCGCTGGATTGTCCAGAGCGACGTTTAATCAGACCGCGACCGTGTATCGCGCCAAATTGTGGTCGCTGCATCATTGCAACCTGTATTCTCTGCATACCAGCCTAAAGGCAGGTGCCCATCTTGCGGATGCCAAAACCACGTCGTTTGGCATACGCACCATTCGCTACAGCGCCAGAAGCGGCTTTTATCTGAACGGTCGCCATGTGGAATTGGATGGCACCTGCAACCATCAGGATTTTCCCGCGGTGGGTGTAGGTGCTCCTGCGGATTTGTGGTGGTGGCGTGTGGCCCGCCTGAAGGCGATTGGTTCCAATGCCTACCGCTGTTCGCATAATGCCATGAACACCGCGCTTTACAAGGCTTGCGATCATCTGGGTATGCTGGTCATGGATGAAAACCGTGAAATCGGCGATACCCGTGAAGGTGGAGACTATCGGAGTGCAAAATCATACGTGGGGGTGCCGTACGGCCAGAACCGGAATCTGCAGACTCTGATCCTCCGCGACCGCAACCATCCATCGGTGATCATGTGGTCGTTGGCCAATGAGGAAATGTATATTCAGGCAACTCCCTTCGGGGCAAAACTGTTTCGGCACATGATGAAAATTGTACGGAAACTTGACCCCACGCGCCCGATTACAAGTGCCATGAATGGCGGTTATCCCAAGGGCTTTGCCACTGTGGAAGATTTACTGGGCATTAATTATGCTCCGGGCAATTACATAAAAATGCATCGGCAGTTTCCGCATTTTCCGATCTTCGGCAGCGAAGTTGGAAGTTCGGAATCTGACCGTGGCGTTATGAAAAATAACGCCAAAGCCGGCCTGGTTGGCCAGTACACCATGCACAGCCCATGGTCGCAGGTGCCGTGGAATACCTGGCCCCTGATAGGAACCCAGCCCTTTGTGGCCGGTGGTTTTGTCTGGACTGGTTTTGATTATCGCGGCGAACCGACGCCATACCAGTGGCCGGATACCAATTCTCATTTTGGCCTGCTGGATATTTGCGGCTTTCCCAAGCCAGACGCCTATTATTATAAGGCCTGCTGGACCCGCAAGCCGATGGTGTATATTCAGCCGCAATGGGATTTTCCGGACAAGCCGGTCGGCACACCCGTTACCGTGCGCTGTTTTTCCAACTGTTCGCGGGTGGAACTGTTCGTCAACGGCAAAAGCCTGGGCGCTAAAGATATGCCAAAGTTTAAATATGTTGATTGGAATGTGCCATGGCATCCTGGTCGCCTGACGGTAAAAGGGTATTCCGGAACCGCTGTTGTGGCAACCTTTCACGTGCAAACGCCGGGTGCTCCAGCCCGTATCAAATTGTTCAACGAATGGCCGCACATATTGGCCGACGGTCTGAGCATCGCGCCCATCGGCGTGGAAGTAATGGATGCCCACGGCCATGTGGTGGATAGTTCCGCAGATCGCATAACGTTTGCCGTCAGTGGGCCGGCCGACATTGCGGGTACCTCCAACGGCGACCCCGCAAGCCAGATACCCAATGCGGCCGATTACAGCAACGCCTTTTACGGCAAGTGCATGGTGCTCGTGCGGGCAACAAACACCGCCGGAAGTGTGACGGTCACGGCCCGCAGTCCGGGGCTGCCCGCCGCGACACTGGAATTTCAAACACAGCCGGTCAAATAGCGGCGGCGGTAAGCCTTTGCACAATTGGCCGTTTATCAGTTGATCGCCAATACATTGGCGGAATAAATGGTGCCTACGCTGTCGAAAATCAGTGCAACCGGCTTCCACCGTAACTACGGGGACTGCAACCGCAAATTCGGCTGCCACGGCTTGGACCGCGGTGTAACCACAGTGGCTTGGGCCGCGTTATAAGATTGTCGCGTTTGCTGCGGGCAGAATTGGCGGCAACTTTTCGAATTATGTTTTCCAATGATTCGAGAATGGAGGTCACCCATGGTGCGGCGGGCATTGGTGTGGATCGCGTTTTTCAGTCGACTTTGGCGAATTTCCGCGTTTATTCTGGGTATCGGGCTTATGGGGGCTGCTGGATGCACTTCGTCGCCATGGTATCAGAATAACAATCAATGTGGACCGGCTTATTACCATCGTGACCGAGACGACGGCGATGATGACCGCGACGACGAAGACGATGATCGCAGTTCCGTCTACGACCGCGATGACTATTTCCATTATGCGACGCCCGGCCGTCCTGTTTCTTCGGGTTACGGATATTAGGGCCAACTCCACAACTCTGTATGTAACCCCGGATTCCTGGAAAGAAAGAAATAAAGTGGAAACTGCCAATTCCCTGGCTACAATCAATTGGGGCCGCAAATATTGTAACCGGTGTTTCAATCAGGGGCGGTATTTTTCCCATGGCGTCGTAAGTGGAGAATATTATGGCCAGGAATGCAATTCGTTATTTTATCACCGGGTGCCGGGTGTGGTACCTTGCCGTATTTGTTCTCGCCCCTCTGTTGATCGGGACGGGTGGATGCGTCTGGCATGGGTGGGGCCGTGGTGACGACCGTGGACACGACCAGTATTACCAGCGCGACGACGACCACCAGGACGACCACCATGATGGCGATCAATATGAGCACCATTGATCGGGCATCCGATCGGGCGTCACGGCGACTATTCCACGAACAATTCCGTGACGTTCACCGCAGATTCCCTGTCCGCAAGGGCTTGGGCCGTCGGCGAACTTGTCGGCCAGCCTTTTCGTCGGTGGCTCTTTATTAAATGTGAAGCTCAGGCGATGGACTGTTTTGCCGAAGCGGGCAGCAATGACTTTCCAGTCATTTCCGACGGCTGAGGCAGACCCATCATCATCAGCATAGTCGGGGCGACATCTGCCAAACAGCCGCCTGAACGAAGTTTCACTCCGCGATAGCGGTCGTCGACGACAATCAGCGGAACATCAAATGTGGTATGGCTGGTGTGCGGACAATTGTTAATCGGGTCCCACATCTGCTCGCAATTGCCGTGGTCGGCGGTGACAATCAATGCGCCGCCCATCTTTTTCACCTTGTCTACCAGCTTTCCTACGCAGGCATCCACGGTTTCCACGGCCTTAATGGCGGCCTGTAAATTGCCGGTGTGGCCTACCATGTCGCCATTGGCAAAGTTCACCACATACAGATCGTTTTCACCGGAATTCAGGTTTTCAAGTACAATATCCGTCACTTCGGCAGCGCTCATTTCCGGCTGCTGGTCATAGGTTGAAACTTTCGGACTTGGTGCCATTTGGCGGCTTTCCCGCGGGAAAGGCGACTCGCGATAGTCATTGAAAAAGAACGTGACATGCGGAAATTTCTCCGTTTCCGCCGATCGGAACTGCTTCAGGCCAAGCTCGGCCATATACATGCCCAGAATGTCGTGCATTTTTTCCGGCTTGGGAAAGACCACCTCCACGGGAAGGCCCTCCTCATAGGCGGTCATGGTAACAAACAGCAGGTCTTTCGGTCGCGATGACCGCCTGAAGCCGCCATTTTTCTCAGCGGAAAACCGGGCATCGTCATAGACGAATGCTTTAGTAATTTCGCGCGGCCGATCACCACGGTAATTAAAAAAGATAACCGAGTCATGGTCATGAATCGCCGCATCTACGCCGTTTGGAAGGTCAATCACACTGGGCACCACAAATTCATCACCCGCCCGTGAGGGTTCGGAAGCATGGGTGTAATAATCTTCCAGTGCGGCTTGCGCCGTCGGGAAATGTTTGCCTGCCCGCCGGGTCAGCAGGTTAAAGGCGTTTTCCACACGGTCCCAGCGGTTGTCGCGGTCCATCGCGTAGTACCGCCCGACCACACTGGCGATGCGGCCGATTCCCAGTTCCCTGGTTTTGGCCTCCAGGCTGGCTAAATATTTTCGTGCCCCCTGCGGCGCGGTATCGCGGCCATCGGTTATCGCGTGAATAAACACGCGGTCCGATGGAAAATTGACTCGGTGGGCCAGTTCCAGAATCGCATAGGCGTGCTCAAGGTCTGAATGCACCCGGCCATCCGAACAAAGGCCCAGAATATGCACGCGACTGTTCATATCCAGCGCCCGGCTGAACGCCTTGTTCAAAGCCGCGTTTTGAAAAAAACTACCCTCGCGAATGCGTCGCGTGATGCGCATCGTTTCCTGGTCCACAATGCGGCCGGCACCAATGTTCTGGTGCCCTACTTCGCTGTTGCCCATCACACCATCGGGCAACCCAACCCATTCGCCGCTGGTATGCACCAGCACACTTGGATATTCGGCCATCAGGTGGTCATCCACCGGATGCCGGGCAATTTTAACGGCATTGTAAGCATCCATTTCTGAATGCGGATTGCAGCCCCAGCCATCGCGGACAATAAGCATCATGGGGCGTTTGGCGGAATTTGGGGAGGAAGGCATTTAAAACTCCATACAGAGCAACGCAAATATTTTTCACACGGACCAGCCACGTTCATGGCGCACCGGTCATGCAAATGGTATCGCCAAGTGCCGCGGGAAAAAAGTGTCGGTGCCGCTTAATGAACAAACTGGAAATAACCCACCGCCAACGCTGTCGTGACAAGCGTAAGCGGAACGCCGACTTTAAGATATTCGGTAAATGCCAGGCGGATGGAGAACGGCTCGGCTTGCTCGGCAACAATCAGATTGGCAATCGACCCCAGCAGAGTCAGGTTACCCGCAAACGTGCTGGTCACCGCCAGCAGGTACCAGGTGGAAGTGGCGGACATCGGAATGGCTGGTTTAATCAGCAGCACCGCCGGTACGTTGCTCACCAGATTGGAAAGCACGAGGGTCGTTGAAGCCAAAGGAATATGAGATTGCAGCGAAATGCCGGCATGGGCAATCGCGTGCATGGCCGGTGCCAGCAGGGCATGACGCTGGGCGTCACCAATGACAATAAACAGTCCCACAAACAATAGAATCAGATTCCAATCTACCAGCGCAAACAGATCCCGCGGGCGGGTTTTGCGGGAAATCATCAGCAGGCCGGCTGCGGCGAGCGCGGCGACAGGCCGCGACAGGTCGATACCTTCGCCAATAATCATGGCCAGCAGCAGCAGCCCCATGATGAAAAGTGTCTTATGTATCATCGACCACCGGGTAACAGCCTCCCTGGCAGCCGGGTGGTCGCCGGGGACATCCATTTTTTCAGAAACGATATCAGACAACCGCCGCCGATACACAACCGTGACCGTTACGAACGCCAGCACAACGCAAACAATTACCAGCGGCAGCACTGTCAGGCTGAAAGCGGCGAAAGAAAGATTGCCCGCCTGCCCGATCAGCATGTTCTGGGGGTTGCCAATCACGGTGGCTGCTGAACCGATATTGGCTGAAACGGCCAGCGCCATCAAATATGGAATTGGATCACGTCCGGCACGGCGCATGGCTACGCACAGCACCGGTGTAAAAATAAGGCATATCACATCATTGGCAAAAAGGGCGGAAAGAACCGATGCGGCCAGCATAATCAACGCGAGCAGGACCCGCGGACTTTTGGCAACGCTGACGATTCGTCGTACCACCCAATCGTAATAACCCGCCAGCCGAAGCTGGGCCGAAATGATCATCATGCTGATCAGCAACGCGAGTGTCGGAAAGTTAATTTCGTTAATCGCCTGCCCGAAGGACAGCCTGTGCAGCACCAGCACGGCCACCGCACCCAGCGTGGCAATGGAAGTTCGGTCCAGCCGTGTACCCGGCAGGCCGCCCAAGGCCAAGCCCAGGTAAGTGGTCAGGAAAATCGCCAAGTCCAGCCATTGGCCGTGGTGCGATGCCCAGGAAGTGACAGCCGTCGCAAACGCAACGATGTCAGGCGTCATTTAGCCGCTCCGCTGGCGTTTGTGGCTGGCGATTGGCCGGGAATCAGATTCCCAAACGCCTTAAACGTATTCTGCACGCCATTGCCTAGCGATTTTCCAAGATTACTGGTGCCATTCAGCAAGTCGCCGGCTCCAGCACCAAGTATGCCGCCCGCAGCCTGCAGTGAATTCCGGAAAGCGGCGGGAATCTGCGGACTTTTAGCCGCTTGAATAGCAATAGCGCTTAATACCTGACCGAAAAGGTCGGCTATCCGCAGCGGACGGCCATCCGGATTGGTTGGCTGATCAATAACCAGCTTCTTAATGGGAATGGTAATGGGCAATCCCTTTTGGCCCGGTATAAGCGAAGGCCGGAAAATGACGGTCAAATGCGTGAGGATCACCTGATTGATCGCAAGTGCTTTGCCGCCAGAAGCAGTTTGCTGCGTTTTGGATGCCGCCGGCGTAGAAGTTCCGGCGTTGCCCGCCGGCGCTGTATTTTTTTTGATATTGTTCAGGATATCCTGAATGTTGGAATTCAAGCCGTTTTGATCGAGCGTAACGGTCAGGCCGTCAATGGCAATCGTGGTAATTTGCACCGTTTGGCCCAGAAGCGAGCCAATTTTCACGGTCACTTTGCACGATTTCATATCTAACAGGCTCGGATCGCTGAAACCGGCCGGGTTGGCAATATTTAATCCCTTCAACGCCAACGACCCGCCGAGAATATTTAACGCCACCTGACTAAGCGTGGCTTTGACGCCCAAAGCCGCAGTGGCGCGGGAATCTACTTGTTCACGGATAATTGCATTTATGGAAAACCAGAGCGCCAGCACAAGAACCAGAAAAAGCAAAACCACGATGGTAAGTATTTGGCGAAGTCTCTTTTTTTTCATGGGGCCGTCTCCTGTGACTTTGGCGAATACGAAAATTCAGCCTCTTCATATAATAACAGCACTTTTCAGGAAATGCATGGTGCTGTTTGGCAGGATTTGCGACCACGTGCGGCAAGTCGCCGGTTGCGGCCTGGTAAACGCAGGCCAGCAGTTGCCTACAGTAACCCAAAAATAGTTTCGCGAGCCACACAAAAGCGACTCTTGCGGCAGTCCCCGGCACGCTGGGGCATTGATGAGAAAGGTTTCGTCATATGCCCATGGCCGGCAATTTTGAGTTTAACCTTGGCCGCGAATCCTGGCCGGAGGGGCTTATATCTGCCGCAGGCTCATGAAACCGGTCATCCCAGATCGCTCATTTCTCAAGTTTCGATCACGGGGATATCCGCCCGCAAAGGCACCGTACCGCGTGCGTCACCGTTTGCCGGTTAATTCCGGCGGGGTGCGTGGGTTGGTGTGCGGAACGTGTTCGATAATCGCTGGTTCCAAGGCGTCTTCTTCCTCGGTCTGGACTGTCGCGTGATCAAATGCCTTGACGGCTGCTGTTTCATGTTTGGCTTGAAACACGGCCCAGGCCAAAGCCAGAACGCAGCCCGCCACCACCAGCCATGCGATCCACGGGTGCGGGGAAAGGGGCGTGATGATGGCTCCAGGCACGCGCGTTTTAAGCAGATTCTGGAAATGCCGGTCAAATGGCAGCAGAAGTGGAACCACCAGCAGGGCCACCATGTTCATCACCTTCAGGAGCGGATTGATGGCTGGGCCGGCGGTATCTTTCAACGGGTCGCCAATGGTATCGCCGGTGACGCTGGCCTTGTGTCGTTCCGAGCCTTTGCCGGTATTTCTGAGCAGATCACGCGGTTCGTCTTCGATGACCTTTTTGGCGTTGTCCCACGCGCCGCCGCTGTTGGCCATAAAAACCGCAAGAATCTGGCCAGTCAGAATGGCGCCGGCAAGGAAGCCGGCCAGAGCCTGCACGCCAATTAAAAAGCCGACCAGTACGGGTGCCAGGACCGCCAGAAGGCCTGGGCCAATAAGTTCGCGCTGCGCTTCAAGCGTGCAAATGCTGACAACGCGACCGTAATCGGGCTTTTTCACACGTGTCCAGATCGCCTTATCGTGAAATTGGAGGCGGCATTCCTGGACAATCAGGTAAGCCGCCCGTCCGACAGCGCGAATGGCCATGGAACTGAAGAGAAACGGTACCGCGCCGCCAATCAGTAAGCCGACAAAAAGTCGCGGATCGGCCACATTCAGAAGGCCGGAAACGGCATTATAAATATTTATATTCAGATGTGATTGATCAGATCCGCCGCCACTGCCCACAATGATAATGAAAGAGGCGAAAAGGCTCAGGGCGGCCACCACGGCGCTGCCAATGGCGATGCCTTTGGTAATGGCTTTGGTGGTGTTGCCGGTGGCATCAAGATCCGCAAGTACCTGGCGGGCCTGCCGGTAGTTGGTTTCGCCCATTTCATCGGGGTCAAAACCCATTTCGCCAATGCCGTTGGCATTGTCGGCGACCGGACCAAAGACATCCATGCTCAGTGTATTGCCGGTAAGGGTAAGCATTCCGATTCCGCACATCGCCACGCCGTAGGCGACGAAAATGGGATTTGTGCCCGCGAAAATCAGCACGCTGGAAATCACTGCGCCGGCGATAATAAGGGCTGCCCAGACACTGCTTTCCATGCCCACGGCCAGGCCTTGGATAATATTGGTCGCGTGCCCTGTATCGCAGGCCCGGACAAGCGTTTTAACCGGCGGATGCTGTGTACCGGTAAAATATTCCGTACACCAGTTGAGCACCAGCGCCAGCATAATACCGCACAAGGTGGCTTCCGCGGGCCGCCAATCCAGTCCGGCGATTCCAAAGTTCGCCCACCATGGGGCGTGAGCCTCTACCTTCGCAAGGACCGAATTAGCCTGCAAGGCCGCAGGTGAAAGCCGGAAATAGAAAAAGCCAAGAGTCAAAAAACCAACCGTGCTCAGCGCCGCGCCAAGCCGGAAGCCAAATGTGATGGATTTCATGGCTCTGTCCACTCCGCTTTGTCCGGCACTCCCCTTGTCCGCGCGAACACTCCAGGTGGAGAACATATCCGAGCAGACGCCAATGGCCCGCACGAGCAGGGGAAACATCACGCCGATGTGTCCAAATGCGGCCCAGCCCAATATCATGGCCGCGACCATGGTGACTTCATAGCTTTCAAAAATATCGGCGGCCATACCTGCGCAGTCACCGACATTATCACCGACATTGTCGGCGATGGTGGCGGCATTACGCGGGTCATCTTCGGGAATGTCCTTTTCGATTTTTCCAACAAGGTCCGCACCCACATCGGCGGCCTTGGTGTAAATGCCCCCGCCCACGCGCATAAAAAGTGCCAGAAGCGTGCCACCAAAGCCGAATCCAAGCAGGGCTTCAGGAGCGCGGTCTCCAAAGTACATAAAAATAACGGTAGCACCGAGTAACCCCAACGCATCGGTTAACATGCCGGTAACCGTTCCGGTGCGATACCCGATCTGCATGGCTCGACCGAAACCTTCCCTGGCGGCGGCCGCCACACGCAGATTGCCACGGGTGGCCATGAACATGCCGATGGTACCGACAACCATTGAAAACAACGACCCCATGAGAAATGCAATACCCCGACCAAACGGCAGACTGATGCCCGCGGCGGTATTCCATTTGGCAGTCAAAATGAGGATCAGTGTGACGATTATTATAATCGGAAAAAGCGTTCGCCGCTGCCGCTTAAGATAGGCCTGTGCGCCTTCGCGAATCGCCATTGCGACTTCCTGCATTTTCGGCGTGCCGCGGTCCGATTTACGCACGAAGCGCGTCAGAAAGCCCGCGTAAACCAGGCCGAGCAAAGCCACTCCGAGCACGAGGAACAAGGCGACCCGTTCATAGGGTGCAAAACTGGACGACCACAAAAAGCCGAAGGGCACAAAATGATGAGATGCGGCAGTCGGCGATGCGGCAGCGGTGGCGGGTGTCACGGTGGCAAGGGGCAAGTATCCGGCGCGGGCCAGTTCCACCATGACCAGCAGGCCAATGGTGGCCAGCATAAGCAGGCCGGTCTTGCTCGCAAATGCGCGCAATAAGTTTCTGGTCAATCCGGGACCGGCGCGCGGTCCTGGAGATGTCTGTTTCACAGAGGCATGTGATGTGTTGCCTCGATGGTCATCTTCCGAAGAGGCTTTTGGTTTCTGATGAAACATGATGTTAAATCTCCTGTACTGACGCAGCGCAACTGACGCCAACCGCATCCGCTGTCGGAATCATTTCAAATGACCCGCGACATCGGCTAACCGTTCGCCACCAGAATCAGACTAAGGTGTCAGGTTTCGGTTGGGCATCAAAGAAAGGCCTTAACTTCTACCAGCAAGCGGGCATGAATTCCCATAAGGAAATTCCCTAGGTCAGTGGCTGAAATATTGGGATTGTAGAATGCGGTAATCCGTGCGCGATACCGCGGACAGCAGGTGAATCTGATGATCCCGGAAATAGACGGCCTGGTGGGGTGGACGCATTAAATCTCGCGAAATGACCCAGCGGCACCCCGACGAGTGTGATTGCACATCGCTATCCCGCCACCGTCGGGGAGGTCGTGCACCGTTGCCTTTTCTGCAGGCTGTTGTGTGTCAGCCAATTCAGCCAGGGGGCAATGTGATTCTCACGGACAGAAATTTCCAGCAATGGCGCAGCGGCATTCAAATGCGCCACATCGGAGCGAAATTGTGGGAGATTAAAGGGTATATATTGCAGGAGGTCCGTTTTATTAAGCAACAAGGCTCCGGCCACTAGAGATACATGCGGGTGTTTGGCGGCTTTGTCGTCTCCCTGGCAGACACTGAACATTCCAATTTTTACGTGCTGGCCAAGGTCAAATCCAACCGGACAGATCAAGTTGCCGACATTTTCAATAAATAGAACATCCAGGCTCTTAAGGTCAAGCCGCGTGATTGCCTGGCGTACCTGATTGGCGTCCAGATGGCAGCCATTGCCGGTGTTTATCTGAACCACATTGTCACAATATTTCGCCAGACGATCCCCGTCGCGACTGGTGGCCGGGTCGCCCGCTAGAACGCCGATTTCAAGAATGCCGCTAAGCTTTTCGAGAGTGGCTTCAAGCAACGCAGTTTTTCCGCAGCCCGGCGCGCCAATTAAATCTACGACATAGACGCCGGCTTGGTCGAATTTAAGACGATTCTGCATGGCGATTTCGTCATTTAACTTCAGCACATTTTCAACAACAGGCACTTTCATAAGCAACTCCTTTTAGTTAAGAGCCCCGGCCGGAAATTCACCGGTCGGATGTTCGCCGTCATATCCCGGCGTTTCGGCGGTTTCGGCCAGGCGTTCCACATCGCAGGCAATAATTTCCAATTCGCGTCCGGCAATCGTGCGACCCGCACCGGCTCCGCAAAAGCAGGCTGTGATCTGGCAGGCCGCATCGGCAGGTTCCCATTCGTTTCCACACCTGTCACAGCGAAGCCGCCATGGGACTCTCTCAATATGCAAGGCGGCATCGGGCCGGCCGGCGGCGGTAAGCAGGGCATGCCAGCCGAAGCCCAGAGAATCGTTATCAATTCCCTGCAAGGCACCTATTCGCAGTTCGACGCTGACCAGTTCCGAGCCTGGCGGCATTTGCTGCGCAAGAATATTCAGAATGGATTCGGCGATGGAAAGTTCATGCATGGCGTACCTCCTGGATTGCGCTGCGGAGACTGCTAATCCCGCGACCAATTTTGCAGAATGTGAATGTAATTGGTGCGTTCATGCAATTCCGGCCTTGGCATGCGGGCGAGGCTCATAACCCCCTGCAATTCCGAAAGAGATTGATATTCGTGTTGTTCCATCCATTCGGCCATTTTCTTATGTACCATGGTCAGATGCCGGGGGCCCTGTTTCAGGAGGGCGGAAACCATTTGCATCGCGCCGGCACCGGCCATAATTCCCTTGATGGCGTCGGCCGCGGTATGCACACCACCGGTAATGGCGATATCAGACTTGATATGTCCATACATTGCTGCGGTCCAGCGTATACGCAGCAGCAGGTCATCAGAAGTTGACAATTGAAGTGACGGCATCGGAGCGAGTTCCTCAATGTCAATATTGGCCTGATAAAAGCGGTTGAAAAGCACCACGGCATTGACATCGCACTGGGCGACGCGGCGGGCGAAATTGACGGGCGAGGTATAAAACGGCGAGAGTTTCACCGCCAGGGGAATAGTGACAGCATTGCGCACCGCACGAATTATATCCAGAGAATCTTCTTCCAGGCGGGCGGCGGTTCGCTGGCCATCTATGGGCATATCATAAATATTCAATTCCAGCCCGTCGGCACCGGCTTCTTGGATCATGCGGGCATAGCTGACCCATCCGCCTGCGCTGTAGCCATTGAGTGAAGCAATCACCGGCACGGAAACCGCCGATTTGACCTTCCATATATGGCGCAGATATTCCTCCGGGCCCAGACGGAACTCTTCCGGTCGGGGCAGAAAAGTACTGGCCTCAAAATTGGAATAGTCGGCATGTTCCATTGCCCAGTTCAAAGACACCTGTTCTTTGATAAGCTGCTCTTCAAATATGGAATACATGATCAACATGGGGGCGCCGGCATCTTCCAGGCGGCGAACCACGTCCAGGTTATTGACCAGCGGCGAAGCGCCGGGAATAATCGGGCTGTTTAAAATAAAGCCCATGTATGTTGTCGACATGTCAGTCATAAAGCACACTCCTTGTTTCTCCTTGGCCGCATCGGCTTCATCCGGAGCGGGACCCTACGCTTTAACTGCCCCATCATTGTTTGTCCGGCCATCGAATCCGGTTTTAATCGCCGGTGATGCGGAACTCGCATCAAGTGACGCCGCAGCATCCGGCGAGGGCGCGGTATCCTGCGGAAGCACAATGCGAGCCAGTTCGCGGTACAGGGCAACGCGCTGCAACGTGTTGCGAACCGCCTGATCAGCCAGCAGATGGAAACGGTCTGAATCCATCTTTTCTACCATGGCAAAGCGCGTTTCATTTTGCATGTAATCCAGGGCGCTGCCGCGAAGAACCGTTGCATCTAACTGTAGCGGTGCCTTGCCCTGGTCCACTAGACGTGGATCGTAGCGGTACAATGGCCATACGCCGCTCTCCACAGCCCGCTTCTGCTGATCGGCACCCATTCGCAGATCATATCCATGGGCAATGCAATGGCTGTAAGCAATGATCAGAGATGGACCATGGAAAGAAGCGGCCTCGCTGAAGGCCTTAACGGTTTGATTGTCGTTGGCACCAAAAGCCACGCTGGCCACATAGGCGTGACGGTAGCTCATGGCCATAAGCCCCAGGTCTTTTTTGGCAGTGCCTTTGCCGGCGGAAGCATATTTTGCGGCCGCAGCCAATGGCGTACTCTTGGAACTTTGTCCGCCGGTGTTGGAATAAACTTCCGTGTCCAGCACCAGAACGTTGATATCAAAAGGCAGGCTTAATACATGATCCAGTCCGCCGTAGTCAATATCGTAGGCCCACCCATCGCCGCCTACAATCCAGATGCTTTTATGGACAAGGTAATCGGCCAGTTGTGCCAGAACAACAGACGGATTGCCAGGAATGGTGGCCAGCGCTTGGCGAAGTGCTTTCACGCGCTGCCGCTGTTCCGCGATTTGCTGTTCGGTGGATTGCGGGCTGTCAAGCAACTGGTCAACAAGCTGACTGCCGAGCAACCCCCCCAATTCGGTGAGAAGTCTGCGGGCATGATTCATATGTTCAAGAACACCAAGGCGAATGCCCAGTCCGAATTCAGCATTGTCTTCAAAAAGAGAATTGCTCCAGGCCGGACCGCGGCCATCGCGATTTTTCGTATAGGGCGTCGTGGGCAGATTTCCGCCGTAAATCGATGAACAGCCGGTGGCATTGGCGATGATCAAACGGTCGCCAAACAATTGGCTAAGAAGTTTGATGTAAGGCGTTTCACCGCAGCCGGCACAGGCTCCGGAATATTCAAACAGAGGAAGTAGAAACTGGCTGGATTTGGCGTCAAGCCGGGTTATGCGGCTGCGGTCAACCTCCGGAATATTCAGGAAAAAGTCATAATTTAAGCGTTCCTGATCGCGCCGCTCGCGTTGGGGCATCAAGTTGATGGCTTTGTGCTTGGGATTGGTGCGGTCTTTGGCGGGGCATACCTGCACGCACAGCCCGCAACCGGTGCAATCTTCCGGCGCTACCTGCAATGTATAGGTAAGACCGCGCATATCCGGTGCTTTGTAGGGCACGCCAAGAAAACTTTCCGGCGCATTGGATGCTTGCGCGGCCTCATATACCTTGGCGCGAATGGCGGCATGTGGACAGACAAAAGCACACTTGTTGCATTGAATGCAGACTTCCGGTTCCCAGACGGGAATTTCTGCCGCAATATTGCGTTTTTCCCAGCGGGTTGTTCCGGTCGGCCAGGTGCCATCAACGGGGAAGGCGCTGACCGGCAGAAGGTCGCCTTTGCCGGCCATCATGACGCTCTGGACGCGCCGGGTAAAATCATCCATTCGTTCATCGGCGAAACCGGTTTGATGCAGTTGAGAAGTCGCCGTTTGCGGCACCCGAATCGCGTGGAGATTCTCCAGAGATTTATCGACGGCCTGAAAATTCCTTTTCACCACTTCTTCGCCACGTTTGGCGTAGGTTTTTTCAATTGAATGTTTGATGGCGGCTATAGCTTCGGGTCGCTCGAGCACACCGGAAATCGCGAAAAAGCAGGTCTGCATGACCGTATTGATGCGTCCGCCCATGCCGGCTTGGCGCGCGACTTTTCCCGCATCAATGGCATAGAGTTTCAAATGTCGTTCTATAATTGTGCGCTGAATCTCCACCGGCAACGCGCCCCACACATCTTCGGGCGCAAGCGGAGCATTTATCAGAAAAACGCCCCCATTTTCCGCAGCTTCCAGAATGTCCATCTTTTCCAGGAATTCAAATTGATGGCAAGCGATAAAATTCGCGCGGCGAATCAGATAGGGGGCCTTGATCGGTTCGGGTCCGAACCGCAGATGCGATATGGTCATGGCTCCTGATTTTTTTGAATCGTAGACAAAATAACCCTGCGCGTGAAGCGTGGTTTCATCACCAATGATCTTTATGGAGTTTTTATTTGCACCCACGGTTCCGTCGGCACCCAGGCCGAAAAACATCGCCTTGACCACCTTGGGCGATTCAATATCAAAATCGTTGTCCACAGCCAAAGACAAATGGGTGACATCGTCGTTAATGCCAACGGTGAAGCGCCGCAACGGATGTTCCTTTGCCAGTTCATCCAGTACCGCTTTGACCATGGCGGGGGTGAATTCCTTGCTCGAAAGCCCATATCGACCGCCGATCACCTCTGGCATATTGCCCATTGGCAGAACGAAGCTTTGCGCAGCCTCGTGCAGAGCAGCCACAACATCCTGATAAAGCGGCTCGCCAACAGCGCCGGGTTCCTTGGTTCGATCCAGCACCGCGATGCGTTTTGTAGAAGCGGGAAGCGCCGCCACGAATTGATCCACCACAAAGGGACGATAAAGCCGGACCAGCACACAACCAACTTTGGCACCGCGTTCCGCCAGATACCGAACAGTTTCGGCTGCGGTCTGGGCTCCGCTGCCCATCGCGACTACAACGCGATCGGCCCGGGGATCGCCTGCATATTCATAAGCCTGATAGGATCGGCCTGTAAGCTCCGCAAAACGCTTCATCTCTTCAGGAATAATGGCTGAGAGTTGATTATAAAAAGTATTGCACGCCTCACGCGCCTGAAAAAAGGTATCCGGATTTTGTGCCGTACCGCGTAATACGGGCTTGTCCGGTGTAAGCGCCCGATTGCGATGCGCATCCACCCATTCTTGACGAACGATGCCCCTGAGGTCTTCATCGGCGAGCATCTGGACGCGATTGAGTTCATGCGAAGTCCGGAATCCGTCAAAAAAATGAACGAACGGAATTCGTGAACGGAGCGTGCACGCGGTACTGATTGCCGCCAGATCGTGTGCTTCCTGAACACTTGTTCCGCCTAAAATGGCAAAGCCGGTCTGGCGGCAGGCCATAATGTCCGAATGATCCCCAAAAATCGAAAGTCCATGGGTCGCAAGGCTGCGCGCCGCCACGTGCATGACAAAGCTGGTAAGTTCGCCGGCTATTTTGTACATATTGGGAATCATCAAAAGCAGACCCTGCGAAGCGGTGAATGTGGTGCAAATGGCACCGGCGCTTAAGCCGCCATGGACGGCACCGATGGCACCGCCTTCACTTTGCATTTCCACCACAGTGGGGATTCCTCCCCATATATTCGTGCGGTGGCGCGTGGCCCAGTCATCGGCCAGTTCTCCCATGTTGCTGGAAGGGGTAATCGGATAAATGGCCGCCAATTCACTTGTGCGAAACGCGACGCTTGCCGCAGCTTCATTGCCATCAATGGTGATGCTCTTTTGATTCGGTCTAATTGTCATATAATTCCTTTGCCAATAAATGGATTTTCCGCTTGTGCAGTTTCACACATATTTGTCCAGGTTCGCGAAGCGTCAGGGCGATGCCACGGATTCCAGGGAAGTGCCTGCCTGGAATAATATGGTCCCTTGTGAACCAGACCTTCAAAAAGATGATTCGCCAATGCGCGAACCATGGGCTTCACGGTGTGACTTAAACGCGAGCCAATTTCCAGGCTTGCCGCGCCTATGGCCAGAACAAAGGCCGGCGGCACATTGCCGAAGACCTTGTCACATAATGCCATCAGTTGCTCCGGCGTTTCGTGGTGCCCAAGGCGACCAGGGTGTTCTTCATGCCGGTCGGGTTGTACACGGACAGCATCCAGGAATCCCACAGGCACCTTCACGCTCGCATCGATAAAAATGACACATTTTGAACGACTGATATTCTCCGCAAGTTCCGGCAAAAGCTGCATCACGGCCAGCGCCACAACGCCCGGCGTATGTTCCATTGCCAGACGATTCGCGAGAAGCTTGGCCACAACCGGACCGACGCCATCATCACTGCGCAAGGTGTTGCCAAAACCGATGACCAGGGTATCGTGCGGTTCATTGGGTTTAGTCGCGTGAGAGTACATCGAACACCTCGCCGTCGGGACCTTTTAATTCCACGCGCAATGGCATTTGTCCCAATGCATGGGTGGAACAACTGAGGCATGGGTCGAAGCAGCGAATCACCGCCTCCACCCGGTTGAGCATTCCTTCCTGCAGTTTGCGGCCATCAATAAATCGCTCGGCCACCTGCCTGACCCCCCGGTTCATCGCCAGATTGTTATGCCCTGTCGCGATAATCATATTGGCCCATGTCATAAGGCCATTTTTATCGATTTTGTAATGATGGATAAGCGTGCCGCGCGGAGCCTCGGACATACCGACGCCTTCAAAACGGTTGGGCCGCGCGCGCGCCCGGACATGTTCATCAAGAATATCGGGTTCTTCCAGCAGTTCCCTGATTTTTTCAATTCCATATAGAATTTCCACAAGGCGTGCCCAGTGATAATGAAAGCTGCTTTGCGGAGCGCGTCCCAATCGGCTGCGAAACAGTCCGAGTTCCCGATCCGCCAGCGGTGTGCCGCAACGTTCGGCCACCACAAGCCGCGCCAGCGGACCCACACGATATATTCCTTCCGGATAGCCGCGCGGCTTGAAATAGGGAAATTTAAGATAGGTGTAATTTTCCACCGCTTCACCAATGAAATTCGGATAATCATGAGGATGGGCCAGTTCCGCGACCGGCCGGGCATGTTCATCGACAAAGCGCAGGGGGCCATCATAATGTTCAAGTGTGCCTTCTTCGTTGACCAGTCCGGCAAAAAGAGTGGGAAAATTAGCGAAGACATCGGCTTCCGCCGGGTAGTTATCCTGCACGGCGTGAAAACATTCCAGCCCCCGGCCAATACGTTCCAGAGCGTCGGGAATGGTGGCCAGAATCGTGTCGCGATCTTGCGAGCTTAAAGGTGTGCTCACGCCGCCGGGCACCACCCATGCGGGGTGAATTTTCTTTCCCCCCAGCAATCCGATAATTTCCTGACCGAACTTCCGCACCATAATGCCGTCGCGCGCGAATTCCGGGTGCGAACCGACCAGACCGAAAATATTTCGGGTGGCTGGGTCACCGTCCATACCATAAATCAGGTCCGGACTGGAAAGATGAAAAAATGAAAGCGCGTGGCTCTGCACCATTTGTGCCAAATTCATAATACGGCGCAGCTTGATGGCGGTGGGGGGCAATTCAACGGCTAGAATATCATCGCAGGCCTTGGAAGAGGCCATCAGGTGACTGACCGGACATATACCGCAGATACGTGCCATAATGCCGGGCATTTCCGGCAATGGCCGTCCCTGAACGAAAGTTTCAAATCCGCGGAATTGTGTGACATGAAACTGCGCGTCGCGAACTTTACCTTCGTCATTGAGTTCTATGGTAATTTGGGCGTGTCCCTCAATGCGTGTCACCCCTTTTATTTTAATTGTCTGTCCCATGATGATATCCTTTGTAACTTTCATATATTTGGTTATTTACCAAAGCGCGTGACGGTACTGCTTTCCGGTTTGCGGCCCGCCAACAATTCTGTCAGTACGTACCAGATGGCATCGGCCGGAGGCGGGCAACCGGGCACATACGAATCCACGGTTATGACTTCATGAAGTGGAACGGCATGAGGGCGAAGCGGCGGCACCACCTTAAGTGGCAGGCGGGCCATGCGCTGCGCGGGTTCCGCGGGGGAAGATGCCTTTTCCACATACGCTGCGGTAAGCAGCGTCTCCGGTTTCCATCCATTGCGCATGCCCGGCACATTGGCGGTTACGGCACAATCACCCATTGAAATAACCAGTTTACTGCGCTGGCGGATCAGCAGAGCTTTGTGGAAATCCTCTTCACTGCTGACGGCGCCTTCCACCAGCGTCACATCCACATTCAATGGAAATTCCTTCGGGTCTACCACCGGCGAATAGACCACCTCCACCAGCGACGCCAGCGTGATAAGCCTCTCGTCCAAATCCATGAAACTCATGTGGCAGCCCGAGCAGCCATCCAGCCATACCGTTGCGATTCTGGGTTTATTGTTCGCCGTGGTCATTTATCGACCTCCCGCATAAGGGTTAAATATGGTAGAAATTCATGTTTTTTTATCATTTCGCCAATGGCTGTTCCGCGGTGCGTCAGGGCACCAGTCGGGCATACGTTCACACATTTGCCGCAGCTGGTGCAGGTTTCGCTTTCGCCCCATGGTTCATCAAGGTCATTAATGATGGCGGCGGAAATGCCGCGGCCCTTGACATCTTTGGTGTGGGCACCTTCAATTTCGCCGCACACCCGCACGCAACGTGTGCACAGGATGCAACGGTTCTGATCCAGGCGGAAAAAGTCGTGTGAATTATCGACCGCAAGTTTGGGAAACCGGTAGGGCAGGTGCACATGGTCCACACCAAGCTGCGACGCCATGGTCTGAAGTTCGCAGTGCCCATTGCTTACGCACACACTGCACACATGATTTCTTTCCGCCAGAAGCATTTCAACAATCATCTGGCGATATTTGTGCAGGCGCGGTGTATGAGTGCGCACCACCATGCCTTCGGCGCATTGGGTCGCGCAGGCGGCGAACAGTTTTGTCGAGCCTTCCACTTCCACCATGCACAAGCGGCAACCTCCCCAAAGGGTCAGTCCTTCCAGCCAGCATAGCGTTGGAATCGCGATCGCGTGCTCGCGCGCCACTTCCAGTAAAGACTGTCCGGTGCGGCAACTGACCGCATTGTCATCTATTGTCAGTGTAATGGACTCAACAGAAACAGATTTAGCCCGATTCATGATACCACCTCCAGAGCCACGGTTGTGCCAACGGCAACGGAATCGGCGTTTTGAACGGCCCGCGCCGCCTCGCCTTTTTTTATAAGGTCCAGGTAATCGTCTTCGAAGTGCCGCAATGTGCTGAGCACCGGGTTCGGGGCCGACTGCCCCAGACCGCACAAACTTGTATTTTTCACCATGTCGCAAAGCTCTTTAAGCAGCGCCAGGTCGGTGTGAGTGCCGTGTCCTTCATAAATACGATCGAGCAGGCGGTGCATCTGCCAGGTCCCCACACGGCAGGGCACGCATTTGCCGCAGCTTTCGGTCATGCAGAATTCCATGAAGAACCGCGCAACATCCACCATGTTGCTGGTCTCATCCATCACAATCATGCCGCCCGAGCCCATGATGGAGCCGATTTTCGCCAGGGATTCGTAATCCAGTTTAATATCCAGATCGCGTGCTGAAATACATCCGCCTGATGGCCCGCCGGTCTGCATCGCCTTAAAGGCTTTGCCGTCCGGTATCCCGCCGCCAAGGTCAAACACAATTTCCCGCAGCGTGATGCCCATCGGTACTTCAATAAGGCCGGTGTTGCGAATCTTTCCGGTAATGGCGAATATTTTCGTCCCTTTGCTTTTCTCTGTTCCGATGGACGAAAACCACCCCGCCCCTTCACGGATTATTGGCGCGATCGTGCCGTAGGTTTCAACGTTGTTAATCAGGGTGGGGCAGCCAAATAAGCCGGAATTCGCCGGATAGGGCGGTCTGGGGCGTGGCAATCCGCGGTTGCCTTCCACGCTGGCAATAAGCGCGGTTTCTTCGCCGCATACAAAAGCCCCGGCCCCCAGACGAATTTCCACGGTGAAATTAAATCGCGTGCCAAATATCCCATTCCCCAGCAGTTCATGGCGCATCGCCTGATTAATCGCCTTAGTCAGACGTTTAACTGCCAGAGGATATTCCGCCCGCACGTAGATCACGCCATGATCTGCGCCTACGGCGTATGCCGCAATCGCCATTCCCTCCAGCACGCGGTGCGGATCCCCTTCCATCACACTGCGGTCCATAAACGCGCCAGGGTCGCCCTCATCACCATTGCAGATCACATATTTTTGTGCTCCGCCGGCTTTGGCCACGGTGCTCCATTTTAGCCCCGTTGGAAATCCGGCGCCACCGCGGCCGCGCAATCCGCTGGCGGTGATCTGGCTGATCACGTCAATAGGGCTCATTTCCGTCAGGACTTTCAAAAGAGCTTCATAGGCTCCGTGCGCAACACAGTCCGCGAGGTCTTCGGGATCCATCCGGCCGGAATTTGATCGGACAATCAATTTCTGCTTCCTGAAAAAGCTCTGCTCCAGATCGCATACCAGGTGTTTTAATTCCGGATTTCCGGTGGGGCTGTCCAATCCCTGTACAATGGCCTGGGCATGTTCTGGTGTCACGTTCTGATACATCGGATGTCCGTCATTCACCTTGACCATCGGCCCGTTGCCACAAAGCCCCATACAGCCCACGCCCATCACGCGGACTTCCTTTTGCAGACCACGAGCCTTGACCGTCTCGTTTATGCGCGCAACAATCTGATCGCTGCGCGAGCTTATGCAGCCGGATTCCATGCAAACGCCGATACAGTGCTTGTATCCGGCGTTAAGAATCCGCTTTTTCTCGGCCATGTTCGCCAATTCTTCGGGTTTCATGATTCAACCTTTCCAGCCATCACGTTATCCAATCGGTCCAGCAGCATTGTCGCCTCACTCTTCCCCTGCACCTGTCCATCCACCACCGCGGCGGGTGCAAGGCCGCAAGCGCCTATGCAGCGCGCCACCAGCAGAGACATTTCCCCGTCCGCCGTTGTCTGACCATCGTGAATGCCCAGTTTCTTTTCCACTTGTTCCAGCAACTGTTTGCTTCCCTTGATGTAACACGCTGTGCCCAGACAGACCACGCAGGTGTGTCGGCCCTGCGGCTTAAGTGTGAAATGGTGGTAAAAAGTCGCAACGCCATAAATTTTTGATAACGGCACGCGTAAGCTTGTGGCCACCCATCGCAATGCCGGTTCATCCAGATACCCCATGGCCTGCTGGACGCTGTGCAGGGTCTCTATCAGACCGCTGGGTTCAAACCCAGTGCGGCGCATGGTCGCTTCCACAATTCTCCAGCGTTTGTCTTCGGTGGGAGCCGAAGGTAATGTGTGTGTCATCGTCATATGATTACTCCTGTATAATTATTTGTTCAGCAAATCCGCGGCAATTGCTCGCCGTACGGCTTTTGCAGCACGCGTCGGCCGCCGATGGTCGTCCACATTTCACATATCCCATCCGTCTGTTCACCAATATGCCCGATGACACAGGACTCCAGACCCGTCGGATAATGCCGCAATGTTTCCAGAACTGTTTCTGATTTTTCCGCCGACACGACAATCACCACTTTTCCCTCATTGGCGACTTCCAAAGGGTCAAGTCCCAGCATGGCGGCGGCGTGACGCGCCTCGGGCTGTATAGGTATCCGTGCTTCGTCCAGAACCACATGCCGCCCGCTTTGCCGTGCTAAATCCGCAGCCACACCAGCCAGACCACCGCGCGTAGGATCTCGCATAAACTTCACTTCCGGCGTATGGCGCAGCACATCGGATATCATGACATTCAGAGGCGCTGCATCGCTGCGTAAAATGCTTTTTACTTCCGGCATGTCGCGGGTAAGCATCACCGCCAGGCCATGTTCTCCGATGGTCCCGCTCAAAATAATCAGGTCTCCCGGTTCCACCCGAGATGGATGCAGTTGCCGGCCCGCCGGCACTCGACCCATGCCCGCTGTGATCAAGTAGATGCCATCCGCCTGTCCGCGACCGACCACCTTGGTGTCGCCGGTAATCACGCAAACGCCCGCCTCTTCGGCCGTGGACTGCACGGAATCCAGCACATTCTCCAGCGTTTTGGTCTCCAGGCCTTCTTCTAAAATCATGGCCAGAGCTAGTCCCAACGGCTCGGCACCGCTCACCGCCAGATCATTGATCGTTCCTGAAACGGCCAGGCGACCAATATTGCCGCCCGGAAAAAACAGCGGCTGAACCACATAGCTGTCAATTGTTAAAGCCAAACGACCAGTTCCCCGTCCGACAATTCCTGCATCCAGCAAATTGCCTAAGACGGTGTTGTTCAATCTGGGTAAAACCATATTTTGAATCAAACTGTCGGTGAGCTGCCCGCCACCGCCATGGGCCAGCGCCACGCGTGTTAAATTACCGGTTGTGCCCACTGTTTCAACCAATTTAGGTCCGGTCGGTGCTGTCATGATAATAGCTCCTGCGGTTTGGACTTTGCGGCGAATGCTCCTCCACCACAACCGTATTTGAACCATGCGGCACAGGTTCCCTCGGAACTGACCATGCAAGGGCCGATCGGATTAATGGGCGTACAGACTTTTCCGAATAGCTTGCAGTTTCCAGGTTCGGCCAGGCCGCTGATCACCTGACCACACAGACAACCGCGCGGTTCGCTTTCTTGGGGTTGCACAAGAGAGAATCGCACGCGGGCGTCAAATCGCGAAAATTCAGTCCGTATTGCCAGACCACTTTCATCCATTGCCCCCAGACCACGCCAGCGGGCACTGCAGGGTTCGAAAATAGTCGCCAGCAATTTCTGTGCGGCGATATTTCCGTCAGCCCGCACCACTTCCGGGTATTGATTGATCAGGGCGCTGCGTCCCGCCAGTGCCAGTTCCGTCAGGTCCGCCAGTGCCGAAAGCATCTGCTGCGGTTCGAATCCGCCGATCACACAGGATTTGGCATATTCCGCCACAATGGGCTCATAGGCCCGCGAGCCTATAATGACCGAGACGTGACCGGGCGCCATGAAGCCATCCACACCCAGCCCCGTGGTGGGGGCCGCGTTCAAAAGTGCCCGCATGGCGGGGATAATCCGCTTGTGGCTGGCCAGCACTGAAAAATTGTCAACACCCCGGCGATGCGCTTCCAATATGGCCGCCGCTGTGGCGGGAGCTGTGGTTTCAAAACCGACGGCCGCAAAAATGATTTCCCTGTCCGGTTCCTTTTGCGCAATGGCAAGTGCGTCGAGTGAACTGTAAATCACCCGGACATCCGCCCCGGCCATGCGCGCTGTTTCCAGAGTGCCTCGTCGGCCCGGAACTCGCAACATATCCCCATACGTACAAATAATGACGTTGGCAAGCCCTGCTACTCCTACCATCAGGTCAATGTCGCTTTGTGCCGTCACGCAAACTGGACAGCCCGGACCGCTGATAAGTCGTATATTTTCAGGCAATACGGTTTTCAGGCCGCAACGAAATGCGCTCATGGTGTGCGTGCCACACACTTCCATAAAAGCCAATGAACCGTTGACCTTTGCCGCGGCGGTTCCCAGTCGCGATAACAATTGGCGAATGTTCTGGCACGGCTTTAACGGCGACGGCAGTTTGGTCAGGAGTTCTGTCGCAGGCCGCATAGTGTCAGCTGATGAATGAAGAGTTGATATTCTCATGCCGGGCCTCCCGCATTTTCCGCTCCGGCCAAATCGCGAAGCGTGGCAAATGTCTGCTGGGCGTCGTGCTCATTAATCTGTTCAATCGCGAATCCTGCATGAACCAGAAGCCAATCGCCGATTCTTGCACCCGGAGTAAGCTGAGTATTGACCGGCAACTCGTTTCCGTGAAGATCAACGGTGCCGTTATCTCCGGTCAAGCGAATTAATTTTGCTGGTACGGCCAAACACATCGTCGCGTCCCCTTCTAAAAAGTCTGGTTCCGGCCCCGTATCCCATCGTTCTGATGGCCGGTCCGGTGGGCATTGCCCGCGTTGCGTGCCGCTGCCACCACCGCCTGCCCATAGGAAATGCCACCATCTCCCGCAGGCACAAGCCGGTGTTGCAATACGGTATAGCCCCGCGTTTCCAGCAGACCGGCCAGCCGATGGGCGAACCGGGCATTCGTCATCACGCCGCCGGTAAGCCCCACCGTATCAATTCCCGTTTTTTCCACGGCCTGGGTCACCAGCGCTGCCCACGCTTGCGCAAGGGCCTCATGAAAACACCACGCGATCTGAGTCGCGGACATGCCCGAACGTATTGCCGCCAGCGTTGCTCTCCAGAATTCGCTCAGGTCTATCTGAAGTCCATTTTCATTGTTTAAAACGGCCCAGGCGGTTGTCAGCATCGGTGCTTCGCGGTCGGCGGCCACGTCGGCCGCGGCCTGTACGGACATTGCCGCCTGAGCCTCAAAACTGTTTACTTTTGTTAATCCCAATAGCGCGGCCACGGCGTCAAAATAGCGGCCCGCACCACTGCTTTTTACCAGTGCAATCCCACGTCGCATCATGGTCAGCATCATGGCACTTTCCCGGCTATCCGGAAAAAGAGCCTGAACAACAGGTTCATCAGCCGCCTGTTCTCCCATGGCCTGATACACCGCGGAAAGTGCACACCGCCGAATATCGCCCGCAGCCCGATCGCCACCTGGCAACATCAGGGGACGAAGTCCGCCAAGGCGACGGTAATCCGACAGTCCCGCCTGCAGCAATTCCCCACCCCACGAACTTCCATCCGGTGCCAGACCGGTGCCGTCACATACCACAGCCAGAATATCGCGATGTTGGTTGTGCTCTCCCATAAGAGCCGCCGCATGGGCATGATGATGCTGCACACCGATTAAGCGAATATGCTTACCGGCCGCACGAGCCACCGCAAAGCCCGTGCTCACATACATGGGATGTAAATCATGAGCGATCCACTGCGGACGGATGCCCAGCAGGGACGACAGATCGCTCATAGCCTTTTTGAAATATTCAAAAGCCAGAGGATGTGTGATGTCTCCCAAATGCTGGCTTAGGATGGCCTGTTGCCCATTCACCAACGCGATGGTGTTTTTCAATTCCGCCCCGACACACAAGCCCATCCCCTCCGCCGCCACCGGTAAATTCAGCGGGGCGGGCACAAAGCCGCGCGATCGGCGAATGGGTAGTGGCGAGCCAGTTTCCATATCCATAAACACAGAATCATCCACGCATCGTTCAATCGGGCGGTTGTGTTCCAGAATTGCATCGCACAGATCGCCCAGCCGACTTTGCGCTTCGCCATTGTCAATTACAAGCGGTTCGTCCTGCACGTTGCCACTGGTCATCACCAGATGATGCGGAGCATTGGGAATTGCTTGCAGCGCGTCAAACAACAGATGCTGCAGAGGCGTATAAGCCAGCATGACCCCCAGCCGATTGTTGCCCGGTGCCACTTCCGCCGCAACCGGTGCATTGGCGCGCCGCGTCGCCAGAACAATGGGCGCAGCCGGATCACGCAGCATCCGCCAACCCGCCGCACTCAGTGTCACCAATTCTCCTGCCGCTTGATCATCCGCACACATGATCGCGAACGGTTTGGCGTCGCGATGTTTCAATTGCCGCAGGCGGCTTACCGCTCCCGCCTGATCGCACCGCACCGCCAGATGAAATCCGCCAATGCCTTTAATGGCCACAATTTTTCCCGCGGCCAGGGCGCTCGCTGCACCTGTGACAGGGTCACCCGGAACAATATGCCCATTGGCTCGAATCAAACGCACCTGCGGACCACATTGCGGACAGGCAATCGGCTGGGCATGAAAGCGGCGATTGCCCGGATTCGCATATTCTTCATGGCAGTCTGGACACATGGCGAATTCCCGCATGGTCGTGTTCGGGCGGTCATAAGGAATGCGTTGAATGATGCTGTAACGCGGACCGCACTGTGTGCAGTTAATCAATCCATGGCCAAAGCGCCTGTTGCCCGGTTCGCGCATGTCGCGCAGGCAATCCGGACATATGGCCGTATCCACCGTTACTGTGGACTTGGGGCTGCCTCCGGCAGCGGTCCCGGTCACGATCTGAATGTCAGGCGTTGGCGCAATAACAAATTCATCCAGACATTCACGCGGACTGATGAATTCAACCCGGCATTCATCGATGCGAGCCAAAGCGGGTAATTCCTTTTTCAACCCCTCGGCCAATCGATCAAGTGCGGCGGCATTTCCCTGAGCCTCAATAATGACACCTTGCGCGTTGTTCCAAACCGCTCCGCAAAGGTGTTGCCGGCGTGCCAGGCGATAGACAAACGGACGAAACCCCACCCCCTGAAGTTGGCCACGCAGGAACCAGCGTCTTGCAATGACCTGTGCGGTATTTGATTGCAGCCTGTTCATAAGAAGCATCCCATTGCTGTTTACATCCGGTATGGCTCAGGGCCTGTGAATATTTTCACAAGCTCCGTCCGCTTAGCTTTCGCCCGGACTTCAATTACAAGACTATCCAGTCGCTGAATCATGTGAATCAGTAAGACCACCCGAAGTGGCTAGGCCTCCTTCCCCGCCATGTCTACAGTAATTTCCCTATACCCCGCCGTCGAAATGAAGGTACGACCTGTCCCAAAATTGTTTTCTCGCCAATCGAACTTCGCGCTGTCCGAGTATAAATTTGAACATTTTGCAAAGTACGCGCAGGCCATGCGCCTTTATTGTTTTGCTACCGCCGCTTGGCGCGACTATATGCGGATAGGTTATTGTAATGCTGGCCGGTCGCGTGATAACGGTGTTGAAAGGATTCGCGCGGCGAATTGCGGGCGGTCCGGCGGCACAAGTTCGCCGCAGTGTCGCTGTGATTTCCAAGGAGCGGCTCATTTGCTATATTTGGTAACGCTGATTCGGAATGCAGCGATTCCGGGTGACGCGTTGAATTGGCCGCCTGAGAAAATGTTGGGTGCAGTTCTGCCTTTCATTGAGGCCGTCCGGCAAGCAATGAAAAATCAAATTGGATTACTGACCGGAGTTATAAAATCGTGGTGAATATTGGTGACAAACCTCAGGCGGATTTTTCCCAGCCTATCGAATTAATGATGGACTGCCACCGTCGGATAGAACGATTCCTGATCAGCCTTGCGAAAGTTTCCCGGACCAGCAGTGCGGCTTCGCTGGATGACCCGCACCGGGAAGCCCTGCGCACGGCGCTGGATTATTTCACCCAGGCTGGCCCACGGCACAATCAGGATGAGGAAGCGTCGTTATTTCCCGCATTAAAAGAATTGCATCATTCGGAAATACAGGCGGCTGTCACGAAGATTGCGGAGCTCGCCGGTGAGCATCGCCAGGCGGAGCAGATTCATAAGCGAATTGATGATCTTGGCCGCCAGTGGCTTGCGAAAGGGCGCATCGGGCCGGATGAATTGCATGAGTTCGGTGGACTGGTGGATCAGCTTATTAAACTGTACGAGCCTCATATTGCCATGGAAGAGCGGGAGATTTTTCCACTGGCCGCCCGGATGCTTGCCCCGCAAGCAATTGCCGAAATTGGTGAACAGATGCGCCTGCGACGGATTGTCAATCCGGGGCGCGAAGGCAGCGCGTGTTCCAAGCGCCGGAAAAGCGGCCGATTTTAAGTGCGCGACGGATGGCTTGTGCCCAATGCCGATCGGCATGTTCTTTTGTCCCCGAAGGCTGCTGCGGTGCCCCGACCGCAACCCACCGATAAAATATTGGAATCAAGAAGGACGACAGAATTGTTACCCGGCCTGGCTAATGTTAAGAAAAATGGATCGCTTGGAATGTACGATATATTTTCCGGGGGCGCAACGACATTTGTTTTAATCGGACTATTTGCCCATGGTCAAAAGGCCAGTCAAAAAATTGCGCAGGCGAGGCCATGGCTTTACGTTTTGAAAAACGGCCCGGTATTGACAGTTGATTAAAAAAAACACTGCGTCAAAAGGTTGGAGTGTCAGTATGCAAAATCATATGGAAAATAAAACTCAGGACGCCGGGTGGCCGCACGGAGTTGCGGGCCTTGCGGAACTGATCAGCGTGCAGGCGGGGTCTGTTGTTAGCCGCGTGCTGCTGAAGCGAAAAACTGGCAATGTCACGCTGTTTGCGTTCGACGGTGGGCAGGAACTCAGCGAGCATACGGCCCCCTTTGACGCTTTGATTCAGGTGGTGGAGGGCGAAGCAGAAGTCAGAATTGATGGGCAGCCCCACCGTGTGTGTGTGGGCGAACTTATCCTTCTTCCCGCGGGCCACCCGCACGCAGTTCGGGCAGTTCGAGGAATGAAGATGCTGCTAACAATGGTCCGCGAGTAGTGGGTCAAAGCAATCCGGCATTCCTGCGGGAATCAGACGCATGTACATGTGTGGAAATAGTGCTTTTTGTCTTCAAGCCGATAGCTTTTCAGAGATTGAACGCGCTGGCGATCTATTCCGGATAAGTCACAATGGGTGGGCGGCCGCGCCGTCGTTTTACCCTCGCAAAATTGGTTATTTCGTGCGGTGGTGCATTGGCCGAACTCATAATGTGGCGGACTGGTATGCCCATGGCAACTTCGGCATCTGCAATCATTCGCCGATGGCAGCGCCACCACACCGCTTCGGCGCACATCACGCATGTTCGTTCGGTTTTGCGCCACCGGTTTAGTTCTGCAAGGCCCGCCTGAAATTCCGGCGTTTGCATGTAGTCGCCGTAACCGCGAAAACTGGCATTGCGCCAGCCGGTGTTAATAGACTGCTTGATCGAATGGCGCAACCCGCCTAATGCGGATAGATGAATGTATTGAATGCCTGCCGAGGCCAGGGCGGATTTCATGTGGTTTTTGGAGAACTGGGGAACATTGCGCGACTGCGGAATGGTTCGCACATCGACCAGTATCTGAATTTTCCAGGTTTCTAACAAATTGACAAAATCTGACCATGGCCGGGTTGAATGTCCAACAGTGAAAAGAATTCTTTGGCCCATGATGGGGGCCTCCTTTCAGTTGGTTCGGCCGACAAACACTTAATGGCCAGGGCGGAAAGTGCGCCTGGCCGTTACGCCGGCGTATGCCCGAGACACACAGTCAGCAACACAAGGGCGGGGTGGGGGGCCTTGAGATCGTGTGGCACGCCGGGCGGCAGCATCAGCATCTGGCCGCTGGTAAGCGTGGTGGTGCTTTCCGCGGTCTTAACTGAAATTGTGCCTTCCAATACGTGGATGATGACGGCGGCATCGGCGGTATGCTTTTCCAATCCACCGTCAGAGTTGAACTGAAACAGCGCCACCGTCAGGCTTCCGTGGTGATACAGTGCCACCTGCCTGTGACCGTGCGTCAGGCGGACTGGCTCATGACGCAGGCGTTCGACGGCTTCATTAAGATCAACATGATGAATCAGGCCGGCGAATCGCTGGTCCGGATGTTCGCGTAATCTTGATTCCGATGGTGTGGACATAAAAGAATTCCTTTATGCTGGTTTTGCCCCAAATTACATGACCAGGTTATTGTAGGTGTTGACCGGTTGAACATCAAAGAATGCTGCGCTAAAAATAGGGGGAGAGGACGCAAGGAAATTCCTCATTTGACCAGATACAGCATGTATATTTTGTCTAAGAGATTTGTAAGGTGAGCACAATATATGCTCAATCACCACTTTGCATCGCCGATGAAGCCGGCTGTCACGCTTAGGCCTCCACAGATTGCGATGCATGAGCACTTCAATCGCACTCCGCTGGGACTATCCTGATCGGCTGCTCGATTTGCGGCCCCCTTGCTTCGGCGGGTCGACTAAAACTGGGGGACTAGGATTCGAACCTAGACAAACAGATTCAGAGTCTGCTGTGCTACCGTTACACCATCCCCCAAGGAGTGGCAACTTTTTACGATTTTAATCAACTTTTGTCTCACCCACAAGCCGCCATTTTCGATGCGGGTCTGCCGATTTTCTGGGGGAGGGTCAAAATGGGTGGAGGGGGCAGGCCGCAATCGGGACGGTTTCGGAAAAAAATAGGAAGACCGCGTGCAGGTCTGGAGACCTAATCTGCAATTTGTCGACCGAGGTGCTGGAATATCAATTGGCGGACGCGTTGCCCCCAAACGCGGCGGTTCCGGCTGGCACTTGTTGGAACGGGCAGGCTGCGGCTATATTAGTGACTTGGAAAATCGCCCGGGTGGCGAAATTGGCAGACGCGCCAGCTTGAGGTGCTGGTGGGCGCAAGCTCTTGCAGGTTCGAATCCTGTCCCGGGCAATGATAATTTCGTAATTATCGGCGACAGTTATTAATACCGGCGCGATCGATGCGAGAATCAGGGGGAAATCGGTTGCTTAAGCCGCCTTCAGCGGGATTTAAGAGTTATGAGGGGAACGGTTAAGCCCTTGTTTGCCCGTATGTTCCACTTTCCGGTCGATAATCGGCCACGGAATTCTTAAATTTATGGCCAAGGCAATGCACCACAATACAGGCGGCGGGGGGGGCAAAGGCAAGAAGGTGCCGGCCGCAGCGGCGGAGGCTCGGCAGATCAAGCTTTCTCCGCGAATTGAAAACCGCCGCGCCCATCATGATTATCACGTCCTCGAAAAATGGGAAGCCGGGATTTCTCTTGTGGGCAGCGAAGTAAAAAGCGTGCGACTTGGCCGGGTTCAATTGGCTGGCTCGTTTGCGATTTTGCGCGACGGCAAAATAACGCTGATGGGCTGCCATATCGAAGAATATGAGCAGGCCAATCAATTTAATCACGATCCGACTCGCAATCGCAGTTTGCTCCTGCATCGGAGGGAAATTCTGCGCATTTCGCATCATATGGCCAAACAGCCGGGAACCACTTTGATTCCGCTGGCAATCTATTTTCAGCGCGGCTATGCCAAGGTGCTGCTGGCGCTGGCAATCGGCAAAGCGCAGTTCGACAAACGGCAGGACATTAAAAAGCGCGATGCCCAGCGAGCCATGGACCGGGCTATCCGCCGCCGCTGATTTCGAGCGGTCTTTCCGGGCCGTCGCATCGTCCCTCCGGGCGTTCACAAGAGACGCGGATTGGTGCAGAAATTTACTATTGGGCGACAGGTTTGCTGTTGCTGCTGCACCTGTTCGTCCAGCATTCCCAGGGCGTATTGGCCGCTGATATTTCCATTTAGAACCGGCACATCCAGCGGAAGCACGCGTTCACCAACCAGCCGGTTGGAAACTTCTGCCAGTTCTTCGGTATTCACTTCAACTTTCATCGTTTCTTTGGCGTTGCTGCGGTATACACCCCGGTGGGGAGGCACATCGCGGTAGTGGCGACCGACCGCTATCTTAACAAAATTTTCTCCGGTGGCGCAGCCGTTGGTGGGGTCAAAACCGATCCAGCCGATCGAGGGAAAGAAAACCTCAACCCACGCATGGGTTTGTGATGCACCACGGTAGCCGCGGTGGCCGGCGTAAATAAACCCGCTTACATAGCGTGCCGGCACGCCCAGCTTTCGGAGCAGGGCAATCATCAGATGCGTAAAGTCCTGGCAGACTCCGCCCCCATGTTTCAACACGTCGGCAATAGTAGACGTTGCGGTGGTGATGCCTTGTTCATAGCGAAAGTCGCGGCCGATCATGCCGACAATTCCCAGGACAAGTTCATGCAGGGGCGAACCACGCTCAGGCGTCATTTTTTTGGTCAGGGCTTCGAGTTCCCCGCAATCGGCTACCGGGTCCTGTAGTTGCAGAAAATCAAAAAGAGTGTAATCCAAGCCGGATTCCAGCGGCCAGCGGTCTGTAACTGCGGGCAGTTCAATGGTTCGCCGGGCGGTATCCACCACGCTGACAGCGATAATCTTAATACGGCGGTGCAGGCCGTTAATCGAAAATGTATGTACTGTGTTGCCCAGCCAGTCGAAATAGTTGCGAATCTGCGATGGCGGCCCTACGCTCAAGTCAAACGATAGCCGGTGCTGGCGCTGTTCCTGGCGGGGTGCCATGCGCAATTCCATAACGGTTTCGGCAATCAAACCGGAGTATTCGAGTTCAGTTACATGGGTCGTTTTCAGAAGCATTGTGTCACCTTATGGCAAGGACCGGAGATCCATTGGATGTCGCCGGGGAAGAATTCGGCGGGCTTCCCGGTCGCATGAGCCATTGTTCCTGCACCGCAATAGCCGCCTGAGAGGCACCGGCGCGAATTTCCTCTATGAAGGTCAGCAGGTCGTCATGCGGGCGCGGCAGAATCTGAGAATATTGCAGGTCCGCGTATAGCCGGCCCAGAATGCGCTGGGCTTCACGACCGGTATCAGCCACCAGCATGGTGCGGATCTGGTCCACAGATTCCAGGGCGGCGCGCACGCAGAAATGCACGCTGCGGGGAATGGCGGCTTCAAAAATAATGAAGGTGGCCACGCGGGTCGGGTCCACTTCGCCAAGGTTGGCGCGGCGGTAGGCTTCAATGCAGCAGCAGGTCCGCAGAACCGCCATCCAATGAATGACCCGCAGCGGTTCTTCCATCGATCCGTCCACGCGGGCCAGTGTGGAGCATTTGGCCGCAAGTATGCGGCAGGTAATATCCACGCGTTCGAGGTAGCGGGCCAGGCCGATGAACAGCCATGCCTGGCCATGTTCCATGGTCTGGTCGGTCAGGCCCTGAAACAACAGCGACCCGGTCATGACATGCCGGAGAATCTCCTGGGGTGAATCGTTGAGTCTGGCATCGGTTTCCGGTGAAAGCATCATCCAATAAAGTGTGTTGATATGTTCCCACATTTCATTGGAAATCTGTTCGCGAATGCCGCGGGCGTTTTCGCGGGCCTTGGTGACACAGTTAATAAGACTGCCCGGGTTCTGGCGGTCCATTACCATATAACGTGTGATAGCGGTCACGATTTTTTCAGGCGGGCTGCCGGGCGTGGCCAGTTCATTAAGCATGTATTCGCACTGCGTGATGCGCAGCACATCGCCCGCGACCTGGCGGGCGAATTCCTCATCCACGCCGCCGGCCCCGGTCAATACATCATTGCTGACCAGCAGAATTCGGGCGATCTGTTCGGCCCGTTCAATATAGCGTCCCATCCAGTAGCCGGAGTCGGCCACCCGGGCCAGCAGGGCCCGTCCGATCGCGGGTCGGCTGTCACCGGGACCTCTGCGGAAATTCTCGACGTGCATGGTCAATTCTCCTCTAAAACCCAGGTGTCTTTGCTGCCGCCGCCCTGGGAGCTGTTCACCACAAGGCTGCCCTTTTTCAGAGCCACGCGCGTCAGGCCGCCGGGCATAATGACGGTTTTCTGGCCGCAAAGGATATAGGGGCGCAGGTCTATACGGCGTCCTTCAAAGCGCGAATCGACCAGGCTGGGGTGCTGGCTTAACTGAATCACCGGCTGGGCGATAAAATTTCGCGGATCATGGCGGATTTTATCGGCGAATTCCGCCCGCTCTTGCGCGGTGGCCTGGTGGCCCATCAGCATGCCGTAGCCGCCGGCTTCGTTGGTGGATTTCACGACCAGTTCATGCAGGTGTTCCAGTACATATTGACAGTCGTTTGGACGTGCGCAAATATATGTGTGGACATTTTTAAGAAGAGGTTCTTCCTTCAGATAAAAACGGATCATGTCCGGCAGGAACGGATACACGGCTTTGTCATCACACACGCCTGTGCCGACCGAATTTGCCAGACCTATATTTCCCAGGCGATAGGCATTCATAAGCCCCGGAACGCCCAGCATGCTGTCTGGCCGGAAGCAGAGCGGGTCCAGGAAGTCGTCATCTACGCGGCGGTAAATGACATCCACCCGTTTTAGGCCGGCGGTGGTGCGCATATAGACATAATTCTGCTCCACCAGCAGATCGCGGCCTTCCACCAGTTCCAGGCCCATCTGCCGGGCCAGAAAACTGTGTTCGTAATAGGCGGAATTAAATACGCCCGGCGTGAGGACAACCACATTGGGGTTGTCGTTCTGATGCGGAGCCAGGTATTTAAGGCTCTGAAGAAGATTGTGCGGATAATCCTCTATTGCCCGGACATGGGCACTTTCAAACAGGACCGGGAAAACGCGCTTCATAATGGCGCGGTTTTCCAGAACGTAAGAAACGCCGCTGGGTGTGCGGCAATTGTCCTCCAGCACCAGATATTCACCGGCTTTGTCACGAATAAGGTCCGTGCCGCAAATGGTGATATACAGCCCTTTGGGAACATCGACCCCCATCATTTCGCGGCGGAACATTTTGGCGCCGTAAATCAGATCTGGCTCGATAATGTTTTCCCGCAGAATGCGCTGCTGGTGGTAAATATCGTGGCAGAACATGTTCAGTGCGGTAATGCGCTGCACGAGGCCTTTTTCAATAGTGGCCCATTCCGCCGCTGGAATAATGCGCGGCATCAGATCAAAGGGGAAGATTTTCTCCACCCCCTGGGCGTCTTTGTAGACAGTAAAGGTGATGCCCTGGTTACGAAAGCAGAGGTCCGCCATTTTGCGGCGCTGTTGAAGCGAATTTTCGCCTAGAGCGTTGATGCGG
This sequence comes from Phycisphaerales bacterium, assembly GCA_027451365.1. Taxonomy (GTDB): domain Bacteria; phylum Planctomycetota; class Phycisphaerae; order WQYP01; family WQYP01; genus JAJYPG01. The sequence continues at coordinate 154,080 of DAIDJN010000058.1, forward strand.
TGAAGCAAAGCAGCATAATGCGGCCGTGTCTTGCCTGGGCTTTCGAACATCTCGTCGAAAAGCCCGTCCAGTTGATATTCCTCAAACATAGGAAGCCAGTCCTGCAAAATCGCATACCAGCCTCCGCCGCTGGAGATTATGCGCTATTGCAGGTGGTTTATGCAAGTTGAAGATCGACCGCATGCGATTAGATTCAAGACAACACCCATGTTCGCGAATATAAGCCGCATAAATAGGCGACTGCGCAAAAAGTGGCTTATTTTTATTTAACCTGCGCGTCATATAAGCGGACGCCTTTTCCGGGCGATGCCGCCCGGGTGTCGCTCCTATGTTTGGTCGTTACGTTTAGGCACGGGCAGACCGGCGGAATTCAGAATACTCCTGCATTGATTTGTCGCCATGCGGAATGTCGGCGTATTTCAGGTGGGTTCCGCAAGTTGTCGCAAAACTTGAATGCCCGCCTCAATTTTTGCATCGCTGGTCGCATAACTGATGCGGAAATGCGAATCGCGGCTGCTGAACACATTGCCGGGAATGATCAACAGATTTTTTTCCACCGCGCGCCGCGAGAATTCAGTTCCCGTTTCTTTTCCCGGAACTTTGGGAAACAAATAGAACGCCCCGTCGGGAGCGTTGATATCGAACCGGTCGGAAAGGGCCGCAACCATTCGGTCGCGTTTTCTGCGGTATGCGTCAATGTGCGCGGACATGTCCACACCGCCGTTGTGCAGCAGTTCCAGGGCGCTGTATTGCGCCGGCGAAGGCGCGCAGACAAACGTGTATTGCTGGAGTTTGCTCATTTGTTCAATAAGTGCGGCGGGCCCGGCCGCGTAGCCAAGTCGCCAGCCGGTCATGGCATAAGTTTTAGAATAGCCTTTAAGCAAAATACACTGGTCCGGCAGGAGTGATGCAATGCTTTCATGTTTTTGATAGCAGAAGGCATCATAAATTTCGTCGCTCAACACCAGCAGGTTATGGCGCCGGGCTATGTCCGCTGCGGCGCGCAGTTCGGATGCTGTCAGCGCGATGCCTGTGGGATTATTCGGCGAACAGAGTACCAGCATTTTGGTGCGTGGCGTAATTGCGGCCTCCAGCCGTTCCGGATGCAGGCGAAAATCCGGATAACTGTCCACGGCAACCGGGACAGCGCCAATCAGCCGCGGCAAATGCTTGTACATCACAAAATATGGATCAAGAAAAAGGACTTCATCGCCCGGATCCAAAGCGGCAAACATAGCCAGCATAATGCCGCCCGACGTTCCGGAAAGCACCAGCACGCCAGGGTCTTGCCAGCCGGTGGTTGAAAGAACTTGCTGTTTAATAAGGCTGACAAGTTCGCCGATTCCCTGGGTGGGCGTATAGCGATTTTTGCCAGCGCGAATGGCGGCAATGGCTTTTTCCTTTATTTGATCCGGGACGTCAAAATCCGGCTGGCCGATGGAAAAATTAATCGGGTCAGTGAGTTTGGCTGCCAGATCAAACACCCGGCGAATGCCCGATGCATCGACTGCCTGTGCCCGCTGGGAAATGGCATTATGCGCATTAAAAGGCTTGGTCGGAACCCCGGAGGCGGTCCATGAAGCCGTTACCGGGTGCCGGGAATCGGGTGTCGCGGGGGGCGGAGAATCGTGCGTGGGCATTGTAAGGAGGCCTTTCCATATAGTCTTTAATGTGTCGTTAACATCCGGCCTCGGTGCCGCTTTGGCGACCCGCCTGCGGCCGGAACAGTATTGTACCCTGATATTCCATTGAGGGGCAGATTCATGTTTCGCGGCAAAGGGTGAACAGACATACCTCCGGCGGGCAGCGCAAGCGAATAGGAATCGTAGAGCCAATCCCGCGGCTTACATATAGAGTTTGAACGCCCGCAACCGGATGTGAAAAATGATAGGTGCCACCAATCCATTCCCGATGTTCCACCGGGACAAACAGTGGGCCGAATCCGGGTACCACCACCTGTCCGCCATGGGTATGGCCGCTGAGCATCCAATGCCATGGATAATCGCGCAGAATCGTCAGTCCATCCGGATTGTGCTGAAGACAGATGCACGGTTCGCCCGGTATGACACCGGAAAATGCGGCCGCCGGGTCGGCATTGCCGGTCCAGAGTTCATCCATGCCGACGATCCAAATTCTGCCATTGCCACGACGAATTGCCACATTGCGGTTGCAGAGCAAATTGACACCTTTGTCGCGCAAAAGCGTGCGAAGCCGCTTGTGAATTGCGCGGTGGCTGGAGCGCTTCCCCACATGCCGCCAGGAATATTCATGATAATCATGGTTACCGAAACAGGCCTGCACGCCATCAGGCGCGGACAGCAGTGGCAGCAATTCAGCGAGGGCGGTCAGTCCGGCGGGAAGGTAATCCATCAGATCCCCGGTGATTAAAATAAGATCGGGTCTGTTCTGCATGGCGGCGTTTAGAACACGCTTCAGGTAACTTTGACGCGTGGCACCGGCGTGCAGGTCGGTCAGGTGCAGAATTTTATACCCTTCCAATTCGCGTGGAAGGCGGCCGAGTGGCATGACTCGTTTTTCTAGTGTCCAGCGGTAGGGTGCAATCAGCCTCGGCCATAGCATTGCGGTAAGGCCAATATGTCCAAGACGTTTGATCCAAGGTCCGATTATGTCGTGGCTGAAAATAAAGCGCTCAAAAGGGCGGTTGCGCAAAGCGTGCCGGGTATCAAACTGTGGCGTGTAGCGCTTTCGGTGGCGACGCATCATAAAAAAGAAGTTTGGCGTGGGGGCTGACGTTTGGCAATAGCGGTGGTCAATTGACACTCAATCTCAACTAGCGTATAAAATTAAGATTGTATTGAGACTCATTCTCAATTATAGGAGATGCCCATGCCGCAGTCAGACCTCCCAAACGTCACCTCCCTGTTACGCGTTACCACGCCTGGAGCAAACTTCAGATCTGTTTTATGGAAATCGATGCTTCTTTTACCTCTCCTGATTTTGCTCGGCATTTTGGTCTGGCAGGGAATTGTCGCCGCGGGCAATCCGCCAGATCCGAATTCCGCCGCCTCTGCTCATTTAAGTTCCGCCGCAGTTGTAGTAAACGCCGGAATCCTTGTATTCCGCGAAGGCCTTGAGGCGATTCTGGTTCTGGCCGCCCTGACCGCATCTCTGGCCCGGACAGAAAAAAATTATTGGAAACCCGTCGCGCTGGGGTCTGGGCTTTCATTTCTGGCCACCGTCGCAACATATTTTATTGTGGTCGGAATTCTGGCCCGGCTGGATGCCAACAGCAGCCTGGGCGCATTGAATGTTCAGGCTGCCACCGGCCTGCTGGCCGTGCTGGTGCTGCTGGTGATAATGAACTGGTTTTTTCACAAAATATACTGGACAGGCTGGATAACGCATCACAACCGCCGCAAAAAAAACCTGACTCAAACGCATTCGCTTTCCAGCCCGGCGGTGTACTGGGGGCTGGTGACGGTTGGTTTCACAGCGGTTTACCGGGAAGGTTTTGAGGTGGTCATCATGTTGCAATCCTGGCGGCTGCAGGCTGGCGTGCATGTGGTGATGCTGGGCACGCTGATTGGTCTGGCCCTGACCGCCGTGGTGGCGGTGCTTACCTTTGCCGTTCATTACCGGCTTCCGTATCGTCGTATGTTAATACTTACAGGCGTAATGCTTGGCGCGGTTCTGCTGGTGATGGTGGGGGAAAGTGTGCAGGAAATGCAGCAGGCCAACTGGATTGGCACGCACAATCTGCCTTGGGCGTTTCCGGACTGGGTTGGGACATGGTTCGCCATCTTCGCCAACTGGCAAGGGCTTTTAGCTCAGGTCGCGGCGGCGATTTTTGTGGCCGGCACGTACCTCGGCGCACAATATTTTCGCGTCTGGCGCCCGGCGCGCCTGGCGCGGCAGTCCCGTGGTGCATAGGCCAGGGTAGCGGCGGTCCAGCCGCAGAAGAGTTTATTTCCCGCCACATGGCCTGGCCGTCAAAAAATGATGATGCGGTTGCACCGCCGCGCCGGCATGCAGGACAATCAGGCGTTTACGAATTAAACAGGAAATGCGCGATATCGCCATCCTGAAAGACATAATTCTTGCCTTCGGAGCGCATCTTGCCTGCGGCGCGAATGGCGGCCTCGGTCTTGTGGGTCAGCAGGTCGGTGATGTTGTAAATTTCCGCCCGAATGAATCCCTTTTCAAAATCGGTGTGAATCACTCCGGCCGCCTGTGGCGCGGTCGCGCCGACCGGAATCGTCCAGGCGCGAATTTCTTTTGGTCCGGCGGTAAAGTAACTTTGCAGACCAAGCAGGCGGTACGCTTCGTGTGCCACTGTATCCAGCGCTGGTTCAGTCATGCCTAAATCAGAAAGCATGACCGTGCGGTCATCCGGGGTAAGCTCGGCAAGTTCCGATTCCAGCTTGGCACAGACCGGAACCACCAGACTGCCTTCAGTGGATGCCCGTTTCCGCACCACTTCCACCAGCGGCCCTTTACCGTGCGGGTCGGACTCATCCACATTGGCAATGTACAGGACCTTTTTGGCCGTCATCATTCCCAGGCCGGCGATCGCCTTGCGATCTTCAGGTTTCCAATGTGCGGCCTGCGAACGCAGCGGCTTGCCTTGCTTCAGCGCCTCGACCGAAGATTCCATGATAGCGGCCACTGCAATGGCGTCTTTATCTCCGGCGCGGGCGTTGCGCCGGGTTTTATCAAGGGATTTTTCCAGTGTTTCCAGGTCTGCCAGCATCAGTTCGGTATCAATGGTTTCAATATCGCGAAGCGGATCGACATGGCCTTCCACATGCAGAATATCGCCCCCTTCAAAACAGCGCACCACATGCAGTACAGCATCCACTTCCCGGATATGCGACAGAAATTTATTGCCCAGCCCCTCGCCAGTGCTCGCGCCGCGGACAATGCCGGCAATGTCCACCACCCGCAATAAAGCGGGTACCAGTTTTTCCGTAGGCATGAATTGATTGATTTGGGCCAGGCGTTTATCCGGTACCGCCACCACGCCGACATTGGGTTCTATGGTCGCAAAGGGGTAATTGGCCGCCAAGGCACCGGCATTGGTAAGTGCGTTAAACAATGTGGATTTGCCAACATTGGGTAAACCGACGATTCCAACTTCCATGAGGGGATCCTTTTGTTAATTCTGGTCCATCCGTCGGCCTAAACCGCACGCCGCTTTCAGACACTTACCGGATGCTAACGCCGTCCTTGCGGCAAACCGCAACCCTGGCGCCGCTCGGGCCAATGCCGGACGCAGAGTTATACCGTTTTTGTCCCGGTTTGGAAAAGATGGCGCGGCCAGGCGCGGGTAAATCGCTGATATTTCGTTGAACTGGCGTTGGGCGGATAGTGATTCGCCAGATCACGTCGCCGTTCACCTCACAAAATTAAGCCGCGGCCAATTACGATTTTGTCGCCCGGACCGGGCCAGCGGACGAGTGCAACAGAGCCAGGAAAGCCTTCAACGTCTGACTTATTTGGCGGTCGCGCCGCACCACGCGGTGCAGCGGCCGATGAAGCTTGCAATCGGTCAGTGGTATGGCCACCAGCGATCCGGCTTTTAATTCTGCTTCCACCGCCAACCGCGACATCACGGCCACGCCATTGTTGGCCATCACCATCGCTTTGATTGCTTCCGGGCTGGCGAGTTCCATAATCGGTTCCAGCGAAAGGCCAACCGTCGTCGCCGCACGCTCCAGTACCGCGCGTGTGCCGGAACCTTTCTCGCGTAAAATCAGTGGAAAGCACAGGTATTGTTTCAGCGTGATATTCCGCTGCTGTGTAAGCGGATGACCGGCGGCTGAAACCGCAACCAGTTGATCGTAACGAAAAATAACGCCATCTAGCGCGGGATCCTCCACAAACCCTTCAGTTAACCCGATATCCAGGACGCCGTCGATGATTTGTTGTTGAATGTCGGCGGTATTGGCAATCTGAACCTGCACGCGGATGCCGGGATATTTTGCGTTAAAGCGAGCCAGCAGCGGCGGCAGCAGATATGTGCCGATTGTCAGGGAGCAACCGAGTGCCAGCGACCCGCGCTTTAATGATCGCACATCCTTCATAGCCTGCACGGCGCTGGCTTCCAGCGCCTGTATCCGGTCGGCGTAGCCAAAAAGAATTTCGCCGGCCGCGGTCAATTTTACGCCGCGCGGCAGTCTTTCCAGCAGTTCCACCCCAAGCCGTTTTTCCAGTTCTCGTACCTGCATCGAAAGGGCAGGTTGGCTGATCAGCATGTCCGCGGCGGCGGCGGTAAAACTTCCGCAACGCGTTACGGTATGAAAAATGGCCAGATGGTTTCGATTCATGCGGTCATCATAACCGATTGCCCCAACCACGTGATAATGTCCGATCGATCAATCTATCCGGGGAATCGGCGATTCGCGGGGCATACCGCGGTTTTCCCTCGCGTGCTCCTGACCCAGATCTACCTGGTCTGGCATGTCAATGGTTAGGCTAAAACGGGTCGCTTCATTAACAGCCTAAGCCAGTCATTAGCACCAGGACAGGACGCTACAACGCCCGCGACGGTGTCGGCAAAGCGCATTGGCAACTTCTGCATCGCGCCATCCGGCCGGTGCCATTTGCCCCAAGAGCGTCCCGGGTCGCCCCCTTTATGGTTTTGGCGTCCGGTTGATTCTTTTTCCTCCCAATTCAAACCAATTCAAACCGGCTATTTGGCGGTTGTCCGGTGAAGAGTCAGCGGTGCTTCAGTGATCAATATATCGTCCGCAAAAACCTGCACGCTGTATTTTCCTGGGTAATTAACATTCACCTGATTGAATACCGTCACGTGCTGCTGCGGAAGTGTGACGTTCGGCAGCAGCGGGGTTTCCGATTGAACGATGATAGTCTGGTGCGCGTCGACCAAACGAATGAGCATTCTGGCCGGCCGACGGATTTCGGAGATGGCCGCATAAATGGATATTCGCGGCAACCGAACGGGAAAATCCGGCAGAAACAGGTTGTAAAAAAGACCAATCATGGAGAGATTGCCGATTCTCTGTTCATGCACCACGGTATCGCAGATATTCAAAGCCAAAATGTCTATTGCCGGAAGTTCCTGAATCATGAACAGTTCCTTGGTTCAAGCTTTTGGATTGGAATTGACTATAGCTTTAAGTCCCAGTGAAGTCCATCGCCGATATCGAGGTATTCTGTTGCCATTTTGGACGGCGGCGGAAAGGCGCGTGATATAATTTAAAGTTATCGATTATATATAAAGAATATCTTTGTGTTATTAATGATGTTGTCCTATTCTTCAGTCGGCCGCAATTATGCCGCTGTCAAACAGGCTCGGTAATGTGCCCGTGGGGTACGGCGGTCCGACACCGTTAACTTGGAATAAGACAAATGACTGAAGAATCGCCTTACCAACCTCCATTGAATACTGCGGCCTCGGCTGTTTCAGAAGCCGTGATCGAACGTGTGGCCGAACCGCCGCATGTTTTACCGGACTGTGCTGCGGGTATCGGTGCGTTGCCCACTGGCCACGCCCTCGCGTGGTACGCCGTGGTTTATGGGGTTGCGGTTATTTTCTGCTTGTCTGGAATCATCTCTCCGCCTGTGGCACTGGCCCTGGGTATGGTGTTGGCCTTAACTATCGATAATCCGTGCCGGAAGGCCGGTCATCGCATCGCCATGTATCTTCTGCAGATATGCGTTGTGTTGCTCGGATTTACCATGAATCTGCAGGCTGTGCTGGTCGCCGGCTTACATGGTGCGCTTTTTGCGGCCATCAGTATTGCCGTTACGCTTCTGGCAGGTCGCTGGCTGGGGCGTAAGCTTGGCATCGACCCGCAAACTTCACTGCTGATATCCACCGGCACAGCCATTTGCGGTGGGTCGGCCATAGCCGCGGTGGGTTCTGTCATAGATGCCGGCGAAAGTTCCATGACTCTGGCAATGGGAACGGTATTTCTCCTGAACGCGGCGGCATTATATTTGTTCCCGCTTCTGGGGCACGCCCTGCATTTATCCCAGACGCAGTTTGGCGTCTGGGCGGGAATTGCCATTCATGATATTTCATCGGTTGTGGCGGCTGCTAACAGTTATGGTCCGACCGCCCTTACCACGGCCACGGCGGTAAAGCTATCGCGAGCCTTGTGGATTGTGCCGCTATCGTTTGCTGTGGCTTGGCTGGCAGACCGGAAAGACCGCCGGCGCGTAGTGGAGAATCCGGGTTTGGAAAATACTCAGCCTGTCAGACCGCGTAAGAAACAAATTCCGTGGTTCATCGGCCTGTTTCTGCTGGCGTGCATTGTCCGCAGTTTCGTTCCTGGCATGGATTCTATTGCGGCTTATATTTCCCGCCTAGGCGATCTGGGCCTGACTGTAACGCTGTTTCTTATTGGAACAGGACTGTCACGCAGAACGCTTGCATCGGTTGGAATAAAGCCTATGGTTCAGGGCGTACTGCTCTGGATATTAATTGGGGGTGGTACATTGTTCGTAGTGAAGACCGGAATGTTTTAATGGCAGCGCTAATCAAAGGCCGTAACTTGACCTGTCCGGGAACAGACTAAGCGAAAAATAGCCAATGCCACCCCATAAAAAAAAGGGCGAAGCCAGAATGGACTGCGTGGAAATACTGGCTTTTTTTGCGCCTTATGGCCGACGGACATATTGATGAAACGCTTCCATCAATTGCGTGGTTCGCGGACCCACGTTGCCCGTCCCGATTTTCCGTTTATCAATACTGGTCACGGGCACTATTTCCGCGCCGGTTCCAGTCAGGAAGCATTCTTCGGCGGTATAAAGATCATAGCGCGTTAAATTACATTGTTTTGCGGGAATTTTTCCGTCCACGGCAAGTTCCAGCACAATATTGCGGGTCACGCCAATCAGAATGCCGCTTTCCTCCGGCGGCGTCAGAAGCGTTCCATCCCGCACAATAAAGATATTGTCCGCCGTGCATTCGCATACAAACCCCAAATGATTCAGCATAACCGCTTCGGGCACGCCGGCGTCGATGGCCTCCCATTTGGCCATTATGTTGTTCAGGTAATTCAGACTTTTGATCCGCGGGGAAAGTGCCGCGGGCGAAATGCGCGGCGTCGCGGCCGTGACGACCGCCATACCCGAACGATACATTTCCGGCGGGTACATATTGATGGTGTCGGCAATAATAATGACTGTCGGCTTTAAACATCCGCTGGGTGAAATGCCCAACGGGCCGACGCCGCGTGTCACCACGACGCGAATGTAACAATCGGAAAAGCCGTTGGCCTGAATGGTTTTTTCAATAGCCTGCCCCAGATCAGCCACGGGCATCGGCAAATCCAGACGAATGGCTCTGGCTGAATCATAAAGCCGGCGCAAATGGTCATCCATTCGGAGCACGCGACCATTGTATTGTCGAATTCCCTCAAATACGCCATCCCCATACAGCAGACCATGATCAAAAACGCTCACACTCGCCTGCAGGCGGGGTACCAGTTGGCCATCAATCCAGATCATTCGATTCATCACGTTTCGCTTTATTCTTCCGTATCCAATCCATGGAGCCGTTGCTCCGTCCGAATACCCGGCCGCGCCGGGCCGCAATCGGGGCGGTTTGTGGCGGACCGGACAGTTTACGCCAAGCGGGCTTTTCAGGCAAAGGGCCTGAATCCGTCTCCGGATGGATAAAGATGCCACGAGCGATTGGCCCATTGCCATGTTGGCCGCCGCACTTGAGCAATGCGTCCAGGGTGTCTAAAGTCATCTGCATGAAGCAGCCGCATTTCATTCCGGTGTCTGATCCATCCACATCTGATGCGCCAGCATTCGGCATTGCGCCGCGCGACGGGTTTATTGTGGTTCCCCGGTCGCATGGCGAACTGTTATTTGAGCCGCCGGTGGCCGTACTGCAACCGGCCCTGACTGCCGGGGGCGAGCAATTTCACGCCAGTTCATTTGTTCGCACGCCGCCACTGCAACGTCTAGCCGCCCATGCCCGCCGCGACCTTTACGCTGCGTTGCGTCAGCACGCCGGGCAAATCAGGATTTGGCCGCCCGCGCCGGATATAATCGCTCGTCCGTGGGTGATGACCGGACATCAGTCTGAATTTTATCATGCGGGCGTATGGGCTAAAGTTCTGGCGGCCGATGCGCTTGCCCGGCAATTTAACGCGGTCGCCATTGATCTGATTGTGGATCACGACCTGCTGGATGAACCCGGTTTTTCCGTTCCAGTGCCCAAAACGGACAAAAATGAAGAATGGGAAAAGCATCCGGTTTACTGGGACCGCGGCGGTAATCTGCCTGCACAGTTCATTGATGCGCCGCACGGACAACAAAAAACCGACTGGCTCAATAAAATTCGGCGCGGCGCGAATCTGGGGCCCAATGGGCAATCTGAATTGCTCCAGGATTTTCTTAAGAGGCTCGAGCAGGATGCGACAGCGGAATTCGTCCCCTGGCTTAGTGCCGCGCGTAGTGGGCTTGAAAAGTCGCTGGGGCTGGAAGTTTGGCATGTGCCGTGCAGCCTGATCTGTCAGGGCGAAGCGTGGCTGGAATTTGTGCTGGCTTGGCTGGCCAATGCCCGCCAATGGGCCGACATTTATAACACGGCGCTTCAGGAATACCGCACCGCTAACGCAATCACCAATGCCGCACAGCCCATGCCGTCGTTGCAGATCGGACCACATCAGGTCGAACTGCCATTCTGGATTTTTAAAAGCGGTGAACCGCGCGGCCGCCTGATATTCGATCCTGATTCCCAGTCCATTTTAATTGACGGCGGCGCGATCGGCCTCAAGGAACTCCAGCATGGAAACCTCGCCGGACAGGGCATGCGATTCAAGGCCCTGCTGACATCCAAAGGCATGCACATCCGCCCCAGGGCACTGACGCTCACCATGTTCGTGCGCGGCTTTCTGGCAAATCTGTTTATTCACGGCATTGGCGGGGCGCTCTACGACCGAATTACCGATACTATGATGCGGCGATTGTTTGCCTGCCAGCCACCTTATGCATGCGTTTCCGCTGGCTGGTTGCTTCCGTTTCCGCAATTGGCGGATGTTCCCGCCACTCCATCAATCATTCGGGCGCGGCGGCATCATCTTCGGCACAATCCGGATTTCGCCACAGCCTGCACCGATACATCTCTGCCGGTTCATACGCGGGAGATGCTTGCGGCATTGGCCGATGAACGGCTGCGCCTGATCGCACGCATCGCCGATTCCCTGCGTAACGCCCGGCAGGCCGGGCGGAAATCGGGTCGCACTGCGGATAGCCAGTTGCGTCGTGAACTGTTTCGGCGGCTTCACGAAATTCTGGCTGAATGCCACCGGTTGTATCCGGCATCGTTGCAACATCTAAGCGAAGAGCTTGCCCGTTCCCTTCGCCAACAGGAACAAAAGGCGGTTACCCATTGGCGGGAATATTTCTTCGCGCTGCATTCGCGAGAGTCGATGGAGAAGCTTCGGAATGCAATTATTGAGCGTGTAAAACCGCAGGGGGGGTAGAAACTCGCGCCAGCGTTCGCGTCGGCCACCGCGCACCGTTACCGAGAGTGCCTCGGAATCGTCGCAAAATCTCGGTCCTTTATTTTGAATCAGCTATTTTCCGGGCGGTATATTCTGACATGCGCGGTTTTGGCCACCAGTTCCCGGCCCGCCGCCAGGGAAGAGATGCCGCCTGTGGCCAATGCCTGGGCCATGATATTTCCCATGGCGGTCGCTTCCACCGGTCCGGCGTGCACTTCCATTCCGGTGGCGTTGGCGGCAAGCTGGTTAAGCAATTCGTTCTGTGACCCACCGCCCACAATATGTAGATGTGTAAATTTCCGGCCGGTTACTTCCTCAAGCATGTGCCGAACTTGAGCGTAGCTCGCCGCCAGACTTTCCAGAATGACCCGCGTAAATTGACCGGGCGTTTCCGGTGCCTTCTGGCCGCGGCGGCGGCAATGGTCCGCGATTTTCTGGGGCATTTCTCCGGCAGATTGCATCAGCGGATCGTTGAGGTCCAAAAGAGCGGTATTAGGCGGTTCCTCGCGGGCAAGCTGCACCAGAGTGCGGTATTCAAAATCCTTGCCGGCTCTAGCCCATGCCCGCCTGCATTCCTGCAGGGGCCACAATCCCGCGATGTTTTTCAGCAGACGGATGGTGCCGTCCAGACCGCCTTCATTGGTTAAATTAAACTCGCGCGCACGCGGCGAAAGCACCGGTCGCTGCACTTCCACGCCCAGCAGGCTCCAGGTGCCGCTGGAAAGAAACAGCCAGTTGTCTCCTTGTGCGGGAACCGCCGCCACGGCACTGGCCGTGTCATGCGAACCGACGGCCAGTAACGGCACGCCTGTGACTTTGGCAAACGCGGCGCTGGGAGAATTGACCGCGGCAATTTTTTGCCCCGGCTGAACCATTGGCGCAAAGAGCGATTCGCGCAGGCCCGCGGCGGCCAGAATTTCCGGTGAAAATTGCCGCAATCGGGCATCCAGCATCTGCGATGTACTTGCAATGGTGTATTCCGTTCGCATTTCGCCGGTCATCCAGTACCCCAGAAGGTCGGGAATGAACAGCAATCGGTCGGCCTGGGCCAGCAGCCCCGGATTTTTAATTCCCAGCGACACCAGTTGAAACAAGGTGTTAATTGGCATCGTCTGGCTGCCGGTGATAGCAAATACTTTCTCTGGATTAATGCGACGGTAAAATTCGTCGACCATGCCTTCGGTTCGGCTGTCGCGGTAATGCACTGGATTTCCCAGTAAATCTCCATGTTTATCCACAAGGCCGAAATCGACCCCCCAAGTATCAATGCCGATGCCCTGAATGGCGGGGATTTCGTCCATGGTGCGGGCGATGCCGGCCTGGATTTCACTCCAGAGTCGCAGAATGTCCCAATAAAGCGTTTTGCCCGCACGCACAGCGCCATTCGCAAACCGGTGTATTTCCTTTAATTGAATGCCGGAATCGCCAAGCGAGCCAAGCATCACCCGTCCGGATTCCGCTCCTAAGTCCACTGCGATATACTGTTTTTCAGCCATGGCGTCCTTCCGCAATTTAATGGTCAACAAGCGAAATAATACCGTGCATGAAAATTCGCGGCCAGCGAATCAACTTAATTTGATTCATGACGATAGTGCAAACGTCCCTGCTTTCGGCCAGAACTCGGCATTTTCTGCCCCAACAAATGGCGACCGCTGTAGCGGCAGCCGGTTGCTTGGTCGTGAAAATGCCCCGGATCGTTTCACGCCGACTTTGGGGGCTAAAAGAGGGTGAAATCGACCGAAAAAGGTCGCGGGGAAACGCTGATAGCGTGTCGGCTTTGCATGATAAAGACCCTCCACCCTTTACGCGATGGGAAAATATCGTTACCTAAATTCATTGGAGGAAGTAAATTTCGAAAAAGACGGCATTTGTATTTATAAAAGCGATTTAATAAGAAAATTTTACGAAAAATTTGCTTGTCACTTGCAATTATTTAATGGGCTGCTAATATACCCCTCGTGACGCGAATAAGTCACTTGGTCGGCATTAGATTGATGGTGCGGTAAGACGTTCTCATAAGAACCTTACGTGGTCGGTAAATTAGCCGAAATCAGGTGTCTGTTTGCAGTTAAGCCGTAGCGGTGGTAAACTACACCGCGAAGGTTTAATGGGTGTTCTGGCGGACACCGAAGCAACGGGTCGAACGGCAAAATGAAAATTTTGCAGACCCCTTGACGAAAATTAAATAGACGCTATCCTTTAAGACCCGGTTGATTGATGCAACCGGATCAACGCACCAAGGGCTTCCAATAAAAGCAAATGGGCGTAGATGGCGAAGGCTTGATGCCTGTGCCTGAAGTGGCGTATTCGCCAAAATCAGGATTGGCTGAAGCCGCCGAGTTTTTATTGCTCTTTGACAAGTAAACATGGTTAAGACGCCACGAGAATGTGGCAGGCTATAACTGCAGCACACAAACAGGTTTTCATTGAAAGATGAATGTCTGATTGGCAGTCAAGGCCTGCGTCAAGTTTGATGCGATATAACAGTCGCATATTCAGACACTCTCGTGTGCAAGTCGATTTAATTCTACTTCAAAAGGTTTCCCCCTTTTGAAGCTAGAGCCAAGTCACTTTGAGAAATCTGAGAACCATCAGCAGTCTTCCGCTTTAGCCAGCGTGGAGAAACTGTATGATGGGTCGGTCCGATTCATGTATTCGCAAGAAAAAGTGTGTCGGCCCGATGGCTTTGCCAAGAGGCAAACCTTCATAGTGCAGATTAATCGAGGAAAGCGTCGCAAGGCGCGAGTAGTCGAAGCAACAGCATTTAATTGAAGAGTTTGATCCTGGCTCACAGTGAACGCTGGCGGCGTGGCTAAGGCATGCAAGTCGCACGGGGTAGCAATACCCAGTGGCGAAAGGGTGAGTAATGGATAGCTAACGTACCTTGAACACAGGCATAGCCAGTCGAAAGATTGGGTAATTCCTGGTAACGCTGTTTCGCGGCATCGCGAGACAACCAAAGATGAGGACCGCAAGGCTTATCGGTTTAAGAGCGGGTTATCTTCCATCAGCTAGTTGGTGTGGTAATGGCGCACCAAGGCTATGACGGATAGCTGGTCTGAGAGGACGACCAGCCACATTGGCACTGAGACACTGGCCAGACTCCTACGGGGGGCTGCAGCAACGAATCTTCCGCAATGGGCGAAAGCCTGACGGAGCGACGCCGCGTGTGGGATGAAGTCTTTCGGGATGTAAACCACTGTTAGGGTTATGAAAGCGCTGGAGGCTAATACCTTCCAGAGTTGATCTAGCCCAGAGAAAGGGACGGCTAACTCTGTGCCAGCAGCCGCGGTAATACAGAGGTCCCAAGCGTTACTGAGATTCACTGGGTTTAAAGGGTGCGTAGGTGGCGCGTTAAGTCAGTTGTGAAATCCCCGGGCTCAACCCGGGAAAAGCTTCTGATACTGGCGCGCTTGAGGTCGGTATAGGCTACTGGAACGGACGGTGGAGCGGTGAAATGCGTAGATATCGTCTGGAACGCCAGTGGTGAAGACGGGTAGCTGGACCGATTCTGACACTGAGGCACGAAAGCGTGGGGAGCGAACGGGATTAGATACCCCGGTAGTCCACGCCCTAAACAATGCAGACTAGATTGCAGCGGGTCTGACCCCGTTGCGGTCGAAGAGAAATTGATAAGTCTGCCACCTGGGAAGTACGGTCGCAAGGCTAAAACTCAAAGGAATTGACGGGGGCTCACACAAGCGGTGGAGCATGTGGCTCAATTCGAAGCAACGCGAAGAACCTTATCCTGGGCTTGACATGCCAGATGTAGAACATAGAAATATGAACGACCGGTATCCAATCCGGAGCTGGTACAGGTGCTGCATGGCTGTCGTCAGCTCGTGCTGTGAAGTGTCGGGTTAAGTCCCATAACGAGCGAAACCCTTATCGTTAGTTGCCACCAGGTTATGCTGGGCACTCTAACGAGACTGCCGGTGTTAAACCGGAGGAAGGC
>DAIDJN010000059.1:0-107316 GCA_027451365.1 Phycisphaerales bacterium
ATGTGTCCGCAGTGATCCACACTGCGGGCAGCAACCCGCTTCTTTTAAGGACGCTGAATCTGTCAGCCGAGCGTATTCCTCCAGCAGCGTTGGCATCAACGCGGCCTTGAATTCCTGCCCCAGCAACTCAAAATCCCGAAACGTGGTTCCCCGCAACCGCTGGCCCTCATCCGCAGGAATCATCCGTTCCAAGGCATCGCGGAATGTCTTGGTTATCCTCTCCAACGCTTCCTGACGACTGGTCGCTGCTGACATGTTTGTTCCTCCTTGAATAAAGTCACAACTGCCGAACCACATCCTGTGGATCAGTCTTCCCATATTTTACCAAGCGATACCCTGGACAGAAACTGTCACAGGCCCGTCGTCCAGAAGTAGAAATGTCGCCCTGACATCGATACTCCGGTGGCGTGGCGGCCCGCAAGACTCGGACAGACGATTTGCCATCGCACCAAGCGGCCAACCAAAATGGCGCACAAAACTGCACTCTTTCCAGGTCATTCTGGTGCGCTTGGATGCACACCCGGCGATCTTGAAAATGGGAATGCCGATAGCGAACAAATATCTATAAATGCAGGAGTCTGCACGACGGTTCATAATGGTGTGTTGAAAGCGGGCGATCGGAGTCGAACCGACAACAGCCAGCTTGGAAGGCTGGCGCTCTGCCATTGAGCTACGCCCGCATGGAGCGATCATATTAGCAAACCCGGATGGTTTTTGCCATAACCCTTACGGAGTGGGCATTTTTGGCTGAATCACCAGCAGATGAATGCGGAAGGTCAGTGTGGCATTGGGGGGAATGACCGGCGGCATGCCATCGGCTCCATAGGCCAGATTCGCCGGGATCACCAACTGGCGTATGCCTCCTTGATGCATGGTGGCCACGCCAATATCCCAGCCGGGAATCACCTGTTGTTGGCCTAGATCAAACTGAAACGGTGTGTGACCTGGCAGATGGGAGGAGTCAAAAATTTTCCCATTGGCCAGCCAGCCCGTATAGTTTACCGTTACATTATCGCCCAATTGCGGCATAGGGCCTTTCCCAATTTGGACATCTTCAATAATCAGACCATCCGCAAGTTTTTTGGTATCCACAAATTTGCTGGAAGGTTTCAGCGTCAGTGGTTTGACTGGCGCGGTTGCCGGAGCTTTGGCCGCGGAACTGGGGCTGATGGTATCGGTCGGCACGGCTTGTATCCCGCCGGCATTCAAAAGATGCACGCGAAAAGTCAGCGTCGCATCCGGCGGAATGGTGGGGGGCATGCCATCGGCTCCATAGGCCTCTGCCGCAGGAATGACCAGTTGGCGAATGCCGCCTTGCCGCATGGTGGCCACGCCAATGTCCCAGCCGGAAATAACCTGGTGCTGGCCAAGATTAAACTGGAAAGGTGTGCGGCCGGGTAGATGGGATGAATCAAAAATGGTGCCATTTTTCAGCCAGCCGGTGTAATTGACCGTTACCTTGGCACCTTCTTTGGGCTTAGGGCCAGTGCCAAGCTTTATATCTTCCAGAATCATGCCATTGGCAAGCTTTTTGACATGCACAAAATGCGTGGCAGGTTTCAGAGTCGCGTTCGTTGCGGCCGGTTGAACGGCGGCCGGTTCCGAAGTATTTGTACCGGTGGCGGCATTCGCATCGCTATGGTGCTGGCAACCGGCCTGCATGAACAAAAACGCCGCAGTGGCCAGCAAATAAATGGTGGTCTTGCCCGGATGACTTTTCATGTTAGCTCCGAAAAAAAAGGTGTATAATTCAAAGTCGGCCCACACTTTTGAGCTGTGTCCGCTAAAACCAGATGCATACCATCAGCCGGGGTTGGGCCAGTCACTGTTTAGAAACCGGCCGGCTTCCAGAATGGTTTTGCCATCCACTTCTATACGGCGGCCCGGCTCACGCAGATCGCAGACCATATCCCAATGCAGGCCACTTTCGTTTATGCCGCCTGTTTCCGGATAGGCCGCACCAAGCGCGGCGTGGCAGGTTCCACCAATTTTTTCATCAAAGAGTGTATTTTTTGTATATTGGGTAATGGAAAAATTTGTACCAATGGCAATTTCACCCAGTGTTTTAGCTCCGGCGTCCTGTGCCAGCATCGCGTGCAGGAAGTCTTCTCCCTTACCGGCGCGGGCATCCGTCACTTTCCCGTCCTTGAACGTCAACACAATGTCATGGCATTCATGGCCATGGTGAACGGCCGGGAATGAATAGCGAATGGTTCCATTGACCGCATCTTCGATCGGGCCGGTAAATACTTCGCCATCCGGAAAATTTTCATGGCCGCAACAGTTGATCCACGTACGGCCCTTCACCCCCAGGCGAAGGTCCGTATCTTTGCCGATAATGCGTACTTCACTGGTTTTGTTCAGGTAATCCACCAGACGCTGCTGCTTTTCGCTGATGGCTTTCCACGCCGCCACCGGGTCAGGAAGGTGCAGCAATCCGGCCCGGAAAACAAAATCCTCATATTCATGCAAGGACATTTCCGCATCCTGGGCGCTGGCCTGCGTGGGATATTGAGTGCCAACCCATTTGAGTTTGCCTTCCGCCGCGCGCTCCAGAAAACGTTTGGAAATGCCCCGGCGAGCCTGGGCCGCGGCGGCCTGCTTTTTGGGGTCCACATTCGTCATGCTTTTCGTGTTTTCTTCGGCCCAAAGCCCTATGGACACATCCATGTTTTCCACAATAAATTTGCTGATCGGGGAAACGAATTCAAGTTGCGGCTTTTGTGCCAGGCGGTAAAACGCTTCGTCCATTGCGTCGGAAGTCATGCTGATAAAACAATGGCCGCCTGCGCGCAGAACCTGCTCGTAAATAGCTTCGATGAGCGGTAGACCAACGGTTTCCCCGGAAATTCGGCAAAGCTCACCGGGTTTAACGGCGGCGGAATATCCAACGAGCACAGAGGCCAGACGATCGAGTCTTTGGTCACGCATGAAGCTGAGTTCCTTTCACGGTTGCAGATACCTGATTCCTGCCGCGTTCATATTATGGCAACAGGCGCAAGTCGCCAAGGGTGGCGAAAAGACAAATGAACCCTTCCGATAGCCCATGGCTAAATGGTTTGCGCCGCGCGTAACAGAGGGTATGGCTGCCGCACCGCTGCCGGCCTGCCAGCTTTTTTCAGATTGTGCCGGTTTTCCTTCCCGAGCGACGACCGCTAGCGGGAAATCCATGCGCGCAAGGCGATCCAGGATTTACTCATGGAATTCAGCCTTACGCGGCCATTCAGCACACGCAGCGGATCATGTGAAATTTTGCTCAAAATACCGGAATAAATTGCTGTCATGGCCCACAACGAACTGCGACTGTCGGCGGAAATGCACGATTCCAGACCGTCGCTGCTGGCAAAAAAATCCTTGGCCCGCTGGATTTCAAAACGCAGCAAGGCCTCCATGCCCGCACGACTGGACTCAGAAAGAAGTTCGCCCGGATCAATTGAAAACCGGCGCATATCTTCCAGTGGTAAGTAATAACGGCCGCGCGCGGCATCTTCGCGCACATCGCGTAATATGTTGGTCAGTTGAAATGCGATTCCCCGATCCACTGCCATGGCGCGCGTTTGTTCACCGCCCGTAAACCCCCAGATTTGAATGCTTGCCAGGCCCACCACGCTGGCCACGCGATAGCAATATTCGCGTAACTGGGCAAAGGTTTGCGGTTGAGTGAACAGAATATCCCCTACCTGGCCATCAATCATGTCGTCCAGCAGATCAATTTTCAAACCGAAAGATTCCACACAGTGAATAAACGCGTGCCAGCCCGGCCAAGAATCATTTAAAGGTACGCGCCGCTCCTTCGCACCTTCGTGTGTGTTGCGGCGGAACGCTTCCAATACAGCGATTCGGCTGGCCGGTGACTGGTCCGCCGAATCATCCGCCAGATCATCCGCCAGGCGCATCCATGCATAAAGCGCAAACATTCCCCGGCGCTTTGCCGGAGGCAGCAGTTTAAGCCCATAATAAAAATTGCGGGCCTGTACGCGCGTCACTTCTTCACAAAAGGCCTGCGATCTTGCCAGATTCGGGTCCGTTGAAGGGCTTATGACCGATGTCATTTCCGTCCTCCGGGCATCACGGTTTTGATCGCCATTGCCATTACCGCCCGCCCCATTAGTCCGAGCTTTTGTGTTTGGGAAAGTCTCGGACGGGTCGTAAGTGTGTCGTAATTTAATCGCCGAATCGACTCGAGTATCGCCAAGCCGCCCCGGCTGAACAACGATATCTGTGTCCGCATGGAAGCACGAATCAGCGGCAGCAGCGGGCGCCCCTGCCTGAACATGTCCGCTGCGCGATCCACTTCAAAATGAAGAAGATTGCGGTAATTCTGATCGCAGCGGCCCGCGATTATCTGTTCTTGCGTAACCCCGAAGCGTGCCATCGATTCGGCTGGAATATAAATGCGATTGCGGCGCAGAATATCGGACCGCACATCCTGCCAGAAATTGGCAAGCTGCAGGGCGGAACAGATTTTGTCAGAATAGCTTTGTCTTTCCGGATCACTGTAACCCCCCAGATACAGCACCAGACGCCCGACCGGATCCGCGCTGCGGCGGCAGTAATCCAGGACTTGATCAAATGTTTCATATCGCTGGACGCGCTGATCTTGCACAAAGGCGTCAATTAAATCCAAAAAGGGTTGAATTGGAATTTTGTGCCTGTCAATCGTCCCGCGCAACGCGGTAAATATTGCCGTTCGCGTATCGCCGGCATAACAGGCCACTGTTTGGCTGCGAAAATCATCCAGATATTTCAGTGCGGTCGTCCGGTCCGCCACTTCGTCGCCCAGGTCGTCCGCGGTGCGGCAAAATGCGTAAATATTACAAAAATCCTGCCGCAGGGCTTTGGGAACCAGCCACGAGACAACCGTGAAATTTTCGTAATGTTCGTGGGCCAGTTTCCAGGTGTATCGCGCCGCGGCGACCGTATCCGTCATCGGTGCCATGGCCATTGCAACCGTCGGCGGCGGGCCTGCGGGTGTTTGGGTAAGAATATTGGGGTCCATTCAGTTGCTCGGTACGCGATTCCTGTCTGCCATGAAAACCAGACCAAATACCCGGTCTAAGGGCTTGGTCAGCCGCCACCAGATCGGGTAAGATAATGGAGGCAGGGCTTCTTATTGTCCCGAATTCCGGCTGGCTTGCAAATAGGGCTGGCGGAATGAACGGGGTATAATCAGCCACTGCGGATGATCTCGCCGGTGGATCGGCCGTTTAACGCGACTGTCGGCGGGTCAGGACACCTTTTTCGGAGAAAACAAAATGAAGATTCTACTGGCCAATCCGCGTGGCTTCTGTGCAGGCGTCAATATGGCCATCGAATGTGTGGATCGTGTACTGGAGCTAAAGGGGGCACCGGTTTATGTGTACCATGAAATTGTTCATAACCGGCATGTAGTGGAAAGGTTCACCCGCCAGGGTGTCGTGTTTGTGGATTCCGTCGATGAGGTTCCCAACGGCGGCACTGTGGTCTATTCCGCGCATGGTGTGTCGCCCGAAGTACGCGCCAGGTCCAATGCCCGTGGGCTGGTTCAAGTGGATGCAACTTGTCCGCTCGTAACAAAAGTCCATAACGAAGCCATTCGCTATGCTCGTCAAAAATTCACGATTGTTCTCATCGGACACGCCGACCACGATGAGGTCGTGGGTACTCTGGGCGAAGCCCCTGCCGCCATCAGCATAGTGGAATGCGTTGCCGACGTTGAAAAATTAAGCATCCCCGATGACCACCGGGTGGCCTATCTCACACAGACTACTCTTAGTCTGGATGATGCCGCCAAAATAATTGCCGCCCTGAAGGCGAAATTCCCGCGGATTCAGGCTCCCCCTAAAGAAGACATCTGCTACGCCACCACCAACCGGCAGACCGCGGTGCAGAAACTTGCACCCGAATGCGATTTGGTTCTGGTTGTAGGCAGCCAGAACAGTTCCAATTCAAAACGACTGGTGGAAATGTCCGTGAATCGCGGCACCCGGGCTTATCTGGTGGATGATGTCTCGCATCTCGATTACTCCTGGTTTGAAAATGTCGGTACGGTACTGCTGACCGCTGGCGCGTCGGCTCCGGAAGACCTCGTCCAGGAAATCGTCAATCTCCTTAAGGCGCGTTACGGTGCCACGGTTGAATCCCGCCATGTTACTGATGAAGACATGCACTTCGAATTGCCCGTATCGCTACGCCGTCTGGAAAAACAGCATGCTCAAACGGTGTAGATGCACGCTTTCCGGCGATTGCTCAGGTGGTACCACTTGCGAAAGTACGGTACCACCCGGCGAAAATTGGACTTCACCCACGGACCACCGCTGGCCGATAATACATGGCACGACTGTTCGTTGTTTTCCCTCGGTGAATCGTGGGCATAATCGCACAGTCCGTTGCGGTAAAGCCGTTTTCGGTAACGGTTACCTGCTGTGGCACAGATTTATGCGTGTGGCGGAAAATGCTTAGTTTATCGCCGCGCGCCAATCAGGCGGTTAATACATGAATTTCCTTCGCCGATTTAAAGCACTTGTCTACATTCTGGTGCTTCTTAGCTTGGTTGGATTTACTTACGCTTCTGCGAATTACGGCTTGATGGCCATGGCCGTCGCCGCGGTGGGCATAAGCTGGTGGCTTGTGGAAAAGGGAGCCGCTCCGCCCGTCCCCCGATGGATCATCAATCTATCCGTCTTAACGATCGCGGTGATGTTGTTTTGGGAACTGGTTATTTATCGCCAGCCCAATCTGCTTTTGGGGCTGGGCCATTTTATTTTCGGCCTGGTCATCTGCAAACTTTTTGAAACCAAGACCAACCGGGACTATGGCCAGATCATGATTCTAAGTCTCCTGCTGGTGCTGTCCGGCGCGATTCTCAGTACATCGCCGGTTTTCGCCATGGTGTTGCTGCTTTATCTTGCCGCGGGACTTTACGTAAGTCTGATTTTTCATTTGCAGTGCGAAACTCAGCGGGCCATGGCCCGGCACGCGGGCGCAGACCTGATGATGACCGCGGCCGGACAGCAGAACGTGATTGCTCGAGATCTGCGCCGGTTAAGTGTGGGTATCGGCCTGTTTCTGTTTCTATTTGCCTGCCTTGTGTTTGTTCTGTTTCCGCGTTCCAGCGTCAATCAACTCTTTGCCAACTGGCAACTCAATGGCGGTCCGGTGAAAACTGGATTTTCGCGGCACGTTACGATGGGCCAACTCGGAACGCTGCAACAGAGCAATGCCCGCGTAGCCGAAGTTGCGATTACAAAAAATGGCAAAAATATCGGAAGTGAAGGGTATCAGCCATATTTTATTGGAGGAACCTTGAATGTATATGATGGGGCCACTCATGAATGGATTCGGTCGTACAATTCTATGCGTTCTAATCAGCGCGTTCACCTGATGGGCGGCGTGCCCGTGAACCTGGTTTCACCATCGCTTTACAATACGCAAGACGTAATTACCGAGAATTTCACCTTTGATCATCCCCAGGCCAATACGCTTTTCGCCATCGGACCAGCGGTGAAATTGTCCGGCAGGGGCCTCGGGCGGGTGCTTCGGTTGAGCGACGGGTCTATGATCTGCTCGCCAGTTCATTCCGGAGCAATCACCTATTCCGTAGCCACAGCGTTGAAATACAACCCGAAAATTATTGGTCCGCAGCGGCCCTCGCTTTTTCCCTCCGCCATGCGGTATCAGCCTTTTGATCTAAACTCCATGTCGCGCATTCATTCTGCGCCAATTCCGCAGCGGATCATCACCTTGGCCAGAAAGGTGGCCGGGCCACTGTTAAAACTTAAACGCACGCCCGCAACCGAAGCCCGCGTGGATACGCTTCTGGCGGATCGTTTCTGTACCTGGCTTCGCGCCAATTACCCCTATTCCTTTGATATGACCCCCGTCGATTCAAACATGGACCCTACCGAAGACTTTCTCTTCAATAAACGGAAAATTGGCGGCTATTGCGAATTTTTCGCCTCTGCCATGGTCATGTTCTGTCGCAGTATGCACATTCCGGCCCGCATGGCGACCGGCTATCATGGCGGCGACTATAACCCGATTGCCGGTTATTACATTATCCGCCAGAAATTCGCCCACGCCTGGGTCCAGGTATTTATCCCGGGAAAAGGATGGTTAAATTATGATCCGTCGCCCGCGTCTTCCCTGACCAGCATTCAGCAGAAGCTGACCTGGTTCACGGAAATCGCTGATTTTTTTCAATGGGTCCGCCTCCAGTGGCTCCAAAGCATTATCGCATTCAATGAATCCATGCGCCGCAATATTATTTTAAAAATTGAAATGCTCGGCAAAGCTGTCGGTCATACCGTTATGCAGTCGATCCATCACCTTGAATTAATGATGCGAGTTCTTTTTACAGATCGGCATATTGGCGCAAGCGAACGGATTCTGTTTCTTATCGGCACACTGGGCGCGGTCGCCCTGGGATTGTTTTTTCTGCACCTGTGGCGCAAACAGCGACGAAGCCTGGTGGTGCAGATGGTCAAGGGAATGGAGCGCAGAATGCAGCGCCAATTAACGCGGGATCTCGCGTTTTTCGACCGGCTTGTGGAAATTCTTGAAAGAATTGGCATCCAGCGCACCGATACCCAGACTCCCAGAGAATTCGTCTGCGCCGCAGCTGTCGCCGCTGGCAGCGAACTGCCCGAGGCTGACGAACTGGTTCGGATTTTTTACGATATTCGTTATGGCGGTCAGGATGTTTCTATTTCTGTAAGCACCCGTATTCGCGAGGCAATCGCGACACTCGACCGGCGCGTCCGGGGAATCAAGCCAATCATCCCCGTCTCGTCCGATCCACCAGTCGTTCCACCAAACCCTCACAGGACATAATGCACAACCCGCCTGAAGCTTAACCGCGACCGGCGTCGCATTCTTTGAGCACCGCGGCAATCGCGGCCGCGACGCCGCTTTCCGATTGCTTAAGCGTGGTTCGTTTTGCGGCGGCTTTTACTTCCGCCGCGGCATTGTCCATGGCGAAGCTTAGCGCTGCGCCGCGCAGCATCGACATATCGTTGACATCATCCCCAATGGTCACCACACTTTCGGGGGCAATACCCATGCGCTGGCACAGACATTTCACACCGGTCCATTTATTTACGTCCGCGGCGAATACTTCAATGACATGGCAATCAAAAAGGGGTGCCCGCAAGGCTAGAAAACTGGCGCGTTCCGCAAATTTGGCATCTAATTCCTGAACGATGCGCGGGCTTTGGGGAAGATTCACCACAATGCCAGCGCGTAATATGACGCCCGTCTGGCAGGCTTCTTTTTCATTAAGCAATGTGGCCTGCATTTTGTTTCGCAACAGCCATTCTTCGGTTGCCGCATGAATGGGACCGTGGCTGGTGATCACATAATGAATATTACCCGGCGCAGGTGTATCCACCAGCAGCAGCACGGCGTGCCCGAATTGGGCGAAAAAATCCACCAGTTCAGCCACCAGTTCCGGTGCCAGTCCGCGGGCCACACGCGTATGACCATCCGCAAGGCTGCTGATGGCAGCGCCCGTTACAAACACGCCTTCGCCGGTCAGTTCCAGCGGCGCGATAATATCCAGACTTTCGCGTGTACTCCGGCCGGTGCATACTGTCACCTCCAGGCCCATTCGTCGGGCTTCCGCTATCGCCTGTTGATCCTCCGTCGAAATCTTGTGGGCGCGGGATATCAGCGTTCCGTCCAGATCGCATACAATCATGCGCCACGGACCAGTCGCTTTGTTTCTTCGTAACCGCACGCTGTCCAACAGTTGATCTTCCATCTTCGAAAGTTTATGCCAGCGCAGCCGGTTGCGTCAAAGGTGCCAACCCCTCCGTGGTTTAATTTCATCGGATAATGCGTATCATGCAGCCATATACGGTCTGGCAATCACGTTGTTCGTCGGCCGGTGGTATTTAGGAGTTTATTCATGGCAGCTTCCCCCTCCGGTTCGGTTCCTTCGCAGCTTTCCTCCGCATTTGCCGCAGGCGTCGTCGGCGCGCTGGTGCTGTGCGGTGCTGCATGGCTGTTGGTTAAAATGCACATCTTTTCCCTGCTGCATTGCACCATATCACTTCCGATAGGCCGCGAATGGATATATTCGCGCCTGGTCTGGGGCGGAATCTTTGGTCTGTTTTTCGTACTGCCCATCTGGTCAGGAAAAACCGTTAGGCGCGGCCTCCTGTTTGGATTGCTTCCGTCGCTGTTCCAATTGTTTGTGGTTTTTCCGCTCCTTCTTCACCAGCGGGTCATGGGGTTGAATTTTGGTTATACCACGCCGCTTTTTGTAGTGGTGCTGAATCTGCTCTGGGGTCTTGCCACTGCGGGTTGGCTGGCCATGCTGGGATAATGCCATTCCCAATGACGGAGGTTGGATTTACTCAATTTTAACAATTGCTCATCAGAATGACCGCCAGGCCGCATAGAAATGGGTGGCCCGAATACGTTCGGATACATAGTTGAAGGCCCGCTGGCATTATTTTCGCGCCAGGGCCGTCCCGGACCTGATTAAAAAATATCCCCTTGAACCAAGGAGTTCCGATGAAAGTTCGATTCTTTGCCTGCCAAACCTCCACCGCCACCGCTTTTGCTGGAATTATTCTAATGGCGGCATTCGGCTTGCCTTTACTTTCTGTCCGCGCGTCCATCCCCGGCGGGCGCAGTGGTTCCAAGGTTCTGCTGCCCAGTGGGCGGGCACTTGCCCCGGCCGGCCGTTTGGTTGCCACCCCCAACTTCGCAGTGAATGTCGTGGTGTCCGCGGGAAAGGTCGTGGTTGCGGCCTCCGGTGCGTCGCAGACGCATTCCGTGAGTCTGTTTGACGCTGCATCGCTTAAGCCGGTCGCACAGCTTTTATTGTTTCGGCAAAAGCCCTGGTGGAGTAAAGTGATTCATGGGATTAACCATCAAAGCCTGTTTCAAGGCATGGTCGCAGGTCCGGGGGGGAATATTTACGTCGCTGGCGGCTGCAGTGATGATATTCTCGTTCTCCATGCAGTCGCTGAAAAGTTTCGGCTTATCCGGCGATTTGCCCTTCATGGCCAACCATTCCCCGCCACGCAATATCCCTATGAATACCAGGGGCCGCATGGTGGAACCCGGCTCTTTTATCCTGATTCCGTCGCAGTTGGTGCCACTGGCCACCACATTTTCACCACAGGTTTACTGAGCAACGCCGTGGCGCGAATCAACCTGACCAGCGGCCGGGTGCAATATGCCAATAGCGGTCCATTTCCTTTTCAGGTTGCCGTTGCCAACCATGGCCACCTGCTGGTTGTGAGCAACTGGGGAGGCAACAGTCTTTCGGTACTGAACGCGCAAAATCTCAAACCGCTTGGCCGCATTTCCCTCGGACCGCGCACCGGGCCGCAAAATCAGTTGCCGGGCGTTCATCCCACCGCCATAGTACCCGTCGGAAACTCCTCGCAACTGTGGGTTGCCTGCGCCAACACCGATGTGCTGGTGAAAGTCGACGCCGTAAAGCTTAAAACCATCGGACTGGCGGTGGACCTTCCGTACGCCGGCGCACCGCCCGGAACTTTTCCCGACGCCCTGGCAATTCACGGCAAATATCTCTTTGCCGCCAACAGTGGAAACAATGATGTTGCCGTATTTGACGCAGCCTCTGGAAAATCGCTTGGCCTTATTCCCACCGCTTGGTACCCCACCAGTCTGGCCGTAAAGGGTGGCAATCTTTTTGTTGCCTGTGCCAAAGGTTTGGGCAGCGGTCCGGGGACATACCAGCACTGGATAGGCGACTCGATGAGCGGCTCACTGGAGAAAATTCCGCTGCGGAATCTGTCAATCGACCTGGCGGCCTGGACACATACCGCGCTGGCTGATAACGGGTTTACTAGCCTTCAGCGGGCCGCGCGCCGCCGGCACAATTCCCGCGTGGCACTATTTATTCACAAGCATATCCGTCATGTCGTCTTTATTCTGCGGGAAAATAAAACTTTTGATGAAGACTTCGGCGCCTATCGCCCCGCCGGCAAATGGGCTGACCCGAAATTAGACCTGTACAACGGTCATGAACTGCCCAATCTTTACAACTTGGCCCACCGATCCGCGCTCTGTGTTAATTTTTATGTCGATGGCGAAGTCACCGCACAGGGGCATCAGTGGACGACCAGTGCCGAGGATTCTGATTTTGTGCAGCGCACCTGGCCAATGTATTATTCCGGTCGCGGAATGGTGCCCGGTCCTGGCTGGACCCAGAGCCTCGGAGGCAATGCGGGTAAAAGCGGCAACGGCTTTGGCGACGGGGATAACCCGTTCAGCGCATCAGAAAATCTTTCGGTACTGGGCCACTGGGCAAATCCATGGATAACTTATCCACAGGGAATGTTTCTTTTCAATAACCTGTTAACCCATCATAAAAGTTTTATGGACTTCGGCGAATTTGCCGCGCGTAATCAGGCCGGTGATATTTCCGCCGCCATGCGCCGGCACATGTCCGCGAAATCCGCCGCTTGGGACCTGTTTATTCTGGACACCAATCGCGCCGCGGTTGTAACGCGCTATATCGCCACGCATCAGAGCCATCTTCCAGATTGCATGTATATTTGGCTTCCGGATGATCACACCGCTGGCGGCACGCCGGGTTATTACACTCCGGATTATTACGTCGCCAACAACGACCGGGCAACCGGCCAGATTATCGCGGCTTTAAGTCGTCTGCCCGCCTGGCGTCATACCCTCGTCATCATCACCGAAGACGACGCGCAGTCCGGTGCCGACCATATCGACGCCCACCGTAGTCTTGCTTTGTTGGTTAGCCCTTGGATAAAGCCGGCTTGTCTGGTTACACACCGTTACTCGCAGATCGATCTGACCCGCATCATTGAGTGCGTCTGCCACCTGCCCGCAATGTCTCAATGGGATGCGAATGGACGGTTGATTTCCGGCATCTGGACACACAGGCCTCATCTGGCACCGATTCTGGCTCTGGCCATTGGCGTGCCCAAACAGTTGAATCCCGGCCATGTACCGGCCATGCGGCGCCTTCGTTTCAAGGCCGGCAGCGATGGCCAGTGGCTTTCACCAGAATGGCTCAAAGCACATGGAATTGGCTCGCGACTTGGCCATTCACTTCCGGCTTTTACGCCTACGGCGCTTGGGAAAATCCCCGGTCCTGAACAAATGCGGCAGGAATGGATTATTTCCAGGGGGCGCGTCAGTTATCAGAATGTGATGGCCTATATTCATCAGCTCGCAGCGCGTGAACATCGCCCATTATCAGCATTTGTCGCCACCACTGATGCCGACGACGGCGATTGAAACTCTCTGCCGTTTCAAGTGCCTTGCGTTGAATCCTGCCTCGCGCGGCGGTATTTATAAAGGACGAACATTCTGTGAGCGAACTTCTCGATCAGATGGATCGTGCTCCAATGACCAGCCTTCATCGACGGCTCGCCTGGGCCGCCGGACTGGGCATTTTTCTGGACGGTTACGACCTGGTCATCATCGGAGTTGTGCTCGTGCAGCTTAAGGCACAGTGGCACCTGTCGCCTCACCAGATTGGAATTTTGGGCAGCGCCGCTTTGGCCGGTGCCTTTGTCGGTGCTCTTGCCGGCGGACGAATTGCCGATCGCTACGGCCGCAAAGCCGTTTACATTATTGATCTTCTTACATTTCTCGTGGCAGCGGTTCTTTGCGGCCTTTCCTGGAATCTTTATTCGCTGGCAATCTTTCGCTTTATTCTGGGTGTCGGCGTGGGAGCGGATTATCCGATCAGTGCCACCTATCTGGCTGAATTCATGCCGGCGAAGCGGCGCGGGTCCATTTTGTCCTGGACCTTCGGGCTGTGGGTTTTTGGTGCCATCGCAGCTGGACTGATTGGCTTTATCTGTCTGCGGGACCCGGCCAATGGCTGGCGGTGGATGTTTATTTTTGGGGCGCTGCCGGCCACTTTCGTCGTGTACCTGCGAGGCAGCCTTCCCGAATCTCCCCGCTGGTACTTGCGCAATAATCAGCCCGAAAAAGCCGCGCAGGTTATAGCCCGCCTGAACCCGGTCATTCATCCAGCCGAAATTCAGCGGATGCTGCGGGAGTTGCCGTTAACTTCATCCGCCCGCGTCAGCCCGCTACGACTTTTCCGTCCACCACTGCTTCGTTCCACGCTGCTGGTGTGCCTCCCATGGTTCGTCATGGATCTCGTCGGCTATTACCTGACAATTTACACGCCCCTTATTCTCGGCCAGCTTGGTTTCGGTTCCGCAGGCGATCGCGTGCTTGGCGGCGCAATTCTGAACATGTCATTTCTGCTCGGCTATATTCCGCTCGCCCTGTTCATTGACAAAATTGGCAGAATCTGGCCACAGATCATCGGATTTCTCGGCAGTGCTGTCGCATTGTGGCTTGTCGGCATGGCGTCGGTTCACGTCCATCGCGTCGCTCATGTCTTCGCCGGCCACACCGCCTTTATCATGCAGGCGAGCGCAGGTACGCTGGCGGTCATTTTTATCGGAATGCTCCTGTCGCAAATTACCAATAGCTTCGGACCTGGCAATACCACCTATATACTCGCATCTGAAGTTTATCCGACCGACGTGCGCGCCACCGGCCACGGTTTTGCCACTGCCTTTTCGCGGCTCGGAGCCGTGGCCAGCACCTTCTTTTTGCCGATCATTCAGGTGCGAATAACGCAACAGCATTTCTTTTTCCTGCTCGGTGCCCTGTCCGCAATTGGTGGTGCCCTCACCTGGCTCTTCCGAGTCAATACCACCGCCAAGCCGCTGTTACAGGACGTTTCGGCACCTGATCTTTAATTAAAGACAAATGCTTCGCCGCGTCATTTTCGATTTTAAAATATGCTGATTAAGTCAGCACGCTATCGCTGCGCATCTTCGAATCGGCAGGCCGATTGGCGAGCGCGGGTTCCAGCCCGGTTGGATTTTGCAATCTGCATCCGATAAAATTCATCATTATCAGGCGTATCTGGGGCTTCCCTGACCACGGCAATTTGCGAGCTTAAAACTCTCATGGATTTGCCTTGCCGCCTCCGATGAAAGATAGGTTACAGGCCCCGGAGACTTGCCTGCCGCGATCCGACCTATGATATCGGCGATTCGCCGCAGCTCGGATTTGCCAGACGCATGGGAGGGCCTGAGGCGTCTATTTTTCAGAAGGTGATTTTCCATGAGTACGCCCCATCAACACCAACCACACGGTACGACCGGCCACGCCGGGGACAAGCGCTCGGATGCTCGTGCTGCGGCCAAGGCGGCCCGTCAACAGATGGCTAAAAAGCTCGCCAGCCTGACCA
This sequence comes from Phycisphaerales bacterium, assembly GCA_027451365.1. Taxonomy (GTDB): domain Bacteria; phylum Planctomycetota; class Phycisphaerae; order WQYP01; family WQYP01; genus JAJYPG01. The sequence goes on from DAIDJN010000059.1 coordinate 15,221, forward strand.
CCGGCTCAGAACTTCTGAAGCTTGTTGAGAAACGCGCCTTTTTAACCGATCCCGAATTTCAAACTTGCCAGCGCTGCACCAATCCCAAACTTGCGGACGGTTTGCCCTATCACCTTTTCCTGCCCGCCGAAATGGCCCTCTCGCCGGAAGATGTGTTTCCTAACCTGCGCTGGGGCGGGCGAGCGGTTATGGTAAGCGAAAATTCCATGCTCATTAGTGAACTTGCTCAAAAGTTTGTCCGCTGGGACGGCTTTGTCATTGAAAAGCAGCCCACCGCCATGCGACAACCGGTACTGGGAATGCACCTGCCCTGGTTCGGCAAACCGCTGCATTATTTTATCGCGCGTAAGGTGGACCTGCTGAAGCCCGGTGAATCCACAGACCGGTTTACGTACCAGGTTCGTCTGACCAAACGCGCTGCCACAGATTCCGAATATGTCGTCGTCAAACAGGTACCGACCGTGGACCGAGTCATATCGCGTTTGCGCGCCAAATTTCCCGATGCTCCGCTGGATGATATTCGCCGTCGGGCCATGAAATTCACGGAAAAGATATTTCCCGTCTTTCTGACCCGCGAGGCCGCCATGCTCCAGATTCTGGAACGCGACTTGCCCGCACCGTATAACGAACGCGTGCCGCGATGTCTGGGGGTGGAACATGATTCCAAGGGGTTTGTACGGGTTATGTACATGAATTGGCTACGCAATGGGGGCGATGGTATTTCCCAACTGGATTTCGCTATTCAGGCCACCGAGTTGCTTTCCGCCCTGCACGATAAAGTCGGTGTTATTCACCTGGACTTGCGACTTGATAATTTCGTTATCACTGAAAAAGGCGTTGGATTCATCGATTTTGGATCGGCGGTCCGCGTGGGTGAAAAATTTGCCGACAATTCCCTGCTTTCAACCCTTTTTGAGGAAATGATGCGCACGAGTCAGATTCAGCGCATGTTGTACCATATGACTGAAACCGGCCTGGTCACTTCCGACGTTCTTCGCAGCGGAGTGCATCGCATGGACAAAGCCGTGGATATGTTTTATCTGGCTGTGCAGATGAACAAACCCCATTCCAACCCGGATTTCAAAGGCCTTGTTCACATGAATGCCAAAAGTCTGGAAGCCCAGCACATCAAGCGCCTTTCCGATGAAATTCTCCGCCCGGTGGATGCCAACGCCGTTCCTTACCGAAACGCTCAAGAAATTCTGCAGGGCCTGCATAAGGTGCGCGAAGATGTCTTGAATGGACGCGAGGTGGATGCTTCCAACAAAACAGCGGTCAGTTTTCACGACGACCCCGCCGAAAGCCATCCTGCGCCTGCCGCCTCCAAGCGGACCGCAATTGCCTGAGCCGCGCCGGAATGCGATTGTCGCAATTCCGGATTGCTCTGTTTGCCGCAGCGGCATAAGCGGCCGCGCAGGCCGTCAACTGTATACCGCCCATGGCCCCGATTCAAAAAACGCGCGAACGCACACAGAATTAGCTCGCATCTGGGCCACCCGGCCCAAATTGGTGTATAATCCGTCTTATTGCTAAGATTGCCGGTTGCGGCGGGGCGTAAAACGGCAGACGCCAGGCTTCATGACCGCATGGCGGGAATCTGACTGCCGGACGGATTTTAGTGGCCGCCAGGCCTGATTGAGTTTTCGCGACACGGAAAGGGCGCGTATGTTGGCATTGAGCCGAAGTGAAGGACAAAGCATCATTATTAACGGCACAATTGAGGTAAAAGTCGTCAAATGGTCGCGAAGCAGCGTGCGCCTGGCCATTCAGGCCCCACGCGATGTCGCCATCGACCGCGACGAAATCTGGCGGCGAATGCATCCCGGCCAGAAGTCCCCTTTGGAAAAGGCCGAAGCTGATCGGCACATTTCGCTGCCCGCATCGACCCCCTCAAATCCGGTCGCCAGCCAGTCAAAGGCGGACGATGCACCCTCAGACTCTGCCCGGCAATCCGACTGAACGGCCCGGCGGCTGATTCCGCCAGTTCCGTGGGCTAGCCTGGGGGGCAATCCAGGTACGGCAATCGATCTATAGCATCGCCGTTAGGTTTCTTAATATGCTGGATTGGACCGCACCGGCCCCATCCGGCGTACAATATACGCAGGTCCGGCATACCGATTAGGGCAAGGCCAGGGAGTGATTGAACGGTGGCTCGTGTGGCGTGGAACGCTTCACACGCTGAAGGATTCAAGCGGCGAGACATTTATGAAATCATTTATGCATTCATTCCGTGCAGAGCGGCTGGCCGTGGTTTGCGTTCGCGGCCGTGTTGGTTCTTTGTGCATATTGGTACCGATTCTTTTTCTTGTTGCATTGCTTCTGCCCGCGGCACCGTGCGGCTGGGCCGCACCTGTTGATCGCGGCTCGCCTGCGCATTTACGCCGTTTGTCAAATTCCGTCGGTCAGCCCGAACCTTGGCACGCGTCACATGACGCCCGTCCATCCGACAATTCGCGCCTCGCTGATTCATCCGCGCAACCACCGGCAAAGCCCCCGCGGCTTCCGAGAAAGATGCAGATAAATCTGGCCTGGCAAATTGCCCTGGCGGCGAATAACTTCTCGCCCGGCATTATTGACGGTGTGTTCGGCCCTAATTCACGCATCGCTTTGCGGGAATATTCACGAGCCTTTTTTCCTGGCCACAACCCTTTCAATCCCCACGACCCCACTATATATAATGCCTTGGGAGTCGATGTGCGGCACGTTATTGCCCAGTACACCATTTCCAATCGCGATGCCCAGGCGGTCGGCCATCTGCATTATCACTGGCGGGCCATGGCGGCCGCGGCGCGAATGCCGTACAGCAGTCTAGCCGATTGTCTATGCGAAAAATTTCACACCACTCGTCGATTGCTTTCCCGTCTGAATCCTGGTGTGGACTTAAAAAAGCTGGCCGTTGGACAAACTCTTTTCGTGCCCAATATTCGCCCGTTTCCAACGCATAACGATTTCGGTCTTCCTGGCGGCCTTTCAACCGTTATTAAGTTGGACAAAACCACCATGTCCATGCCGAACGTGGCCTATTTAACCATCAATCTTGAGCAGAAGGCGATTCGGGCCTACACCGCTCATAATCGGGAAGTCGCTCTGTTTCACTGCTCAATTCCTGCGCATAAGGCCGATTATCCCCTGACCGACGCGGTCATTAAAAATTTTGCCTTGAATCCGGATTATACTTTTCTGCCTTCAGTATTCCATTCCGTACATGATATTCATCGACCGCTTCTAATTCCGCCCGGACCGCGCAATCCGGTGGGTGTGGTATGGATGGGATTGAGCATTCCAAATGTCGGAATGCACGGCAATCCGGAGCCGCAATACATTGGAATTACCGGATCTCATGGATGCTTTCGCATGACCAACTGGGACGCAGTGCGGCTGTTTACACTGATCCACATTGGCCTTCCGGTTATCATCATTAACCAAGCCCGGCCCATTCCACTGACGGTTGACCTTCCGCCGGGCCTTCATCCTCCGGGTGTCAGCTTGTCGGCTATTAGGAAACTCAGGTCCGATCGGCTATACTCAAATGAACGGGAAAGCCCTGTTTCACGCCCTTAGGCTGCCAACCGGGCGCTCGAGCGAGAATAAACTTTTGGGGAAAAAGAAAATTGTTGTAAGGGCCGCAACCTTACCTCGACCAATAGGCCGAGATAGAGGGTGTGGCAGGCGTCACTGCCCATCAACCTTTTCCGTTCGTTTCGGGCCCGAATGAACGGCGAAAGTTACCGCGTCCGCCGACGTTCGTTGGACGCAAGTTCGTTATGTTCCCTTTTTGGAGTTCTCATATGAACAAGTACCTCACATCGTTTCTGGCCGCGGCTGTGGCCGTAACCGCACTTACCGGTAGCGCCTTTGCCGCAAAACTTCCGACCGTCACGGTCAAAGGAACTCTGCTGGATATGAAGTGCTTCAGTGCCGCTGGTGTCACTTCACGCAAGCATGGAATGGGCTGCGGCAAAACCTGCCTTAGCGAAGGCCTTCCAGCTGGTATTTTGGTTCACGGCAAGGCATGGACTTTGGCCACCAACAGCAAGAAGCTGGCCAACTATGTCGGACTGAAGATCAAGGTAACCGGTCAGGCCGACGCCAAAGACAGTATCGTGATCCCGACTTCCATCAAGGTCTGGGTTCACGGCATGTGGAAAAAAGTTGGCTGAGTTGTCCTTGGCAGTCCATCCACGAACTGCTGATTCCTTAACTTTGAATTCACCATCGGGCCGCCGGAATGTCATTCCGGCGGCTCTTTTCGTGAAATTTCTGAATCCGATATTTGATTCAAAATTCATCTTGAATCAAGAGCGTCCGATTGCCCCGGCAAGCGCGGGCTTACTTAATCGCCGTCGAGATAATCCGGCGCGGCAACAGAGAATATTTTTGAAGTCCGCGCGGTTCCGACACGTTGAATGGACGCAAATGATACCTTTTCGGTCCTAATCATTTGTCGGCGGATGCCCGGTTATCGACCCAGTGCGTCCAGTGCGGCGGCACGCATTGCTTCACTCGGAACCGGCTGACCCGTGAAACCTTCAAATTGCGCAGCCGCCTGACTTAGCAGCATTTCCAATCCTTCCACGCAGGTCGCTCCGCTGTGTTGAGCCATTTGTAGAAGCCGTGTTCGCCGCGGATTATAAACCGTGTCAAACACAATCTGGTCCGTATAAAGTTTTGCGTCACTCGGAAACGGCAGATCATTCACATGCGGTGTCATTCCCGCGGCTGTGCAGTTGATCACAATTTTGTGGTGCGAGCTTGAAAAATCATGGATATCGCGAGCCTGTATTCGTCCCGGGCCGGTGGCAAATTGCTGCGCCAACTCAACTGCCCTGGCCGGGGTGCGATTGTAAATCGCAATTCGGGCACCAAGTTCGCAAAGCGCCGCAACTATCGCGCGGGCGGCTCCGCCTGCGCCCAGAATGGCCACATCGCTATCGCGCAGCATTTCTGCTTTAATGCCCATGCCGGAAGTCAGTGCGGCCACTGCACCGGCGGCATCGGAATTCATTGCCCGAATGCCGCCACCAGGTGGGAAGAAAAGTGTATTCACCGCACCAATATGCCGCGCGACCGGATCAATCGTTCCGCTCTCTTCTGATGCGTACGCCAGTGCGCTTGATTTGTGCGGAATCGTCACGCTTACACCGCCAAGGTTCATGCCGGGTAATCTTCGCAGGCCATTGATGGCACGGATGAAATTGTCATATCCGGGTGCCGTGAGCAGGGGAACGTATACACCGGCATAACCGGTTTGGGCAAATCCGGCATTATGAATCATTGGACTGACGGAGTGCGATACCGGCGATCCCACTAGGCCAAATACCCGCCAGTCCGCGCGTTGCTCCTTAAAACGGAATCGTTGCATCAGCGTCAATATAGGCGGCTGTCCGGGTGCGGAATGGGCCTCCGCGTCCAGTTGCGCAAAAGTAAACGCCGCTCCGAATTTTGCCGCCAGAAGTCTTGAAATTTGCCCCGCTTCGCCCATGGCAATGGCCACCAGCGGCAGATCATTAAAATCTGACCGCTGGTTATATAAGGTTAATGCCGCCACCGCATCGTTTATGTCGGCGGCCGCGAAGGCCACCTTCAGCACTGTCGCCTCCGGTATGGCAGCCATTGCGGCCACACGCTGATGTAAATCTGCTGGCCGCTGGACAAAATCATGATTGGAAATAATAAGTCCGGGTGCCCGCCGCTGCGTTGCGGCACTGGCACGCCAGGTTTCCGGCATCATCAGGCAGGGGGCTAAAACGTCGGCGAATCCGGCTGAATTTTGCCACGCTTTCCACTCCACATCAATCAAATCGGGTTGATATCGGCAGGCCAATCTCAACAATTCCAGTCGTTGTGCTTCTGAACCGGTAAACCCGCCACCTTCCCAAGCCGGTCGAATGGTCAGAATGGTTTTTAATCGCCGGATTTCCGGGTCCCGCAGTACCGCTTCAATCACAGTTGCTTCGGTGCGGTCGCAGCGCAATTCAATGGCGTCCGCTCCGGCGTCACGGGCTTTTACCGCAAAGGTCCGGGCTGTGGAAAGGTCGGTCACAAAAAGGGGTGTTACGATCCACGTTGATGAAAACATGTTTCCCACGGGCGGCCTCATGGTGAGGCTCGTTTGCGTTTTGAAGTTGAGGCGGCAACGGGTCTTTTCCGGATGCTGGTGGATGCGGTGCTCTTTTTTCCAGGCGGTGAAATCGCGGTCGCCAGGACCTTGCTTCGCTTGCGTGAGTTCAGGCCAACCGCTGAAATCGCTTTTAAACGCCCTGCGGGTTTCGCTGATTTTTTCGCCGGTCGGGAATCAGCCTCTAGCGGTACAAGTACCGGAGTTTCGCCATTCGTTAATGCTATTAATACATCAAGATTATTACGGTCCCATGGCAGGCCATTGGGGGCCATTTCTTTGGGTGTTTCTAGAATTTTTGGTATCTGCATAAATTGCGGGTTCCGGCAAATGGCCGCGAAGGCCGACAGGCCCACGTGGCCGTGGCCAATGTGTGTATGGCGGTCCACGCGGCTGCCCAGCGGCTTTTTGCTGTCGTTGAGATGCATAACCCGCAGATATTTCAGGCCGATGACGCGGTCAAATTCCGCAAGCATCTTTTCTGTGCCCGCTTCGGTGGTAATATCGTAACCCGCCGCCAGTACATGGCAGGTATCCAAGCAGACCGCCAGCCGTGAATTTTCTCCGACGCCGGCCATGACATCCGCCAGATGCTCAAATTTATAGCCCAGGCAGGTTCCCTGTCCGGCCGTGGTCTCCAGGCATATAACAGTGTTGCCGGACGCACGAAATAGAATCTGTCGCAATGCGGTGATGATATTGGAAATGCCGACGGTTTCGCCGTTGCCGCCGTGCGCTCCCATGTGCGTGACCAGATATTTTATAGCCAGTTGTTCGCAGCGTTCCAGTTCGTGTGTGAATGCGGCAATGCTTTTCTGTCGCAATTCCGCATCCGTCGTGGCCAGATTGATCAGATAAGAATCATGCGCGACCACTTGGTCAAAGCCCAGGTCAGCCAATTGGCTACGAAAGGCCGCAGTGGTTTCCGGGGCCAGGGGCGGGGCGGCCCATTGCTGTTGATTTCGGGTAAAGACCTGCACTGTTTGCAAATGAAGCTCACGGGCTTCCGCCAGTGCGTTGGTCATGCCGCCAGCGATTGATAAATGAGATCCGAACATGCCCAAAGCGTAACGTGGGGAGGGTAAATTTGGCAACCCGTTCACCCAAATCATAACAGCAGGCCTCGGCCCGCATGCCGTAGGTTTTGCAAGCGGCGATTAACAAATAATTGACGTCCATCCGGTCCGATCAGCCACCGATCGCGCGGACTATTCATTCAATATGAACAATCCGCGGTACCTCATAAGACCAATCGCGTCATCGGGCGGAATCGCCGGGACGCGTAAAGTGTCCGCACCTTTATCAGGAGAGGTCATAGACCGGCGTGTCGAGCTTATTTGGCACGGAATTTGCTTGATACCTATTTCGTCAGGCGGGTCTGCCCTGATTATCGGCATCTGTGCCTTTGGCACGATTGACTGGGCGACTCGCCAGAGTTGATTGCGTGATCAACCCGACGGGTTCGGACATGCTATTGCGAAATTCATGCCAAGTCCGCACCGGCCGACAGCTATCTTCCATGGCCCTTTTTTGGGTGAGGTGCAATGATGAAATCTCCTATTCCTCTGCGTGCCGATTGGACGAAATCCTTTCCGCTCCCGAAAAAAGTTCGCTTTCCCAAGCATCCCGCACTTTGGAATGAGGCGGGGCCGCGTAAGTTACTCACGTTCATGGGCCGGATTTTAATTGCGTTGCCGGCACTTCTTGGGTTGATGATCATCATGCAGTCATTCATGGCGTCGGATAGTCCGCTGCACCATGCGGCTAAACCGGCCAGTTTTATTGGGCCGGCAAATGTCTCTTCCGGCACAATGGATAGCGCCATGCCGTTAAAAGCCACCGCTGCCGGCGGCACGGCTGCGAGCGCAATTTCGGCGAATGTCGGTCAGACTGGTTCGTAATTCCCGCCCTGGGTTACCAAGTGTTTTGATTACGCTGTTAGTCAACTGATTTCCAGAAGAAATACCCTGCCCAAACGAAACGGGACAGGGTATTTTTTTGTCTCAAAATACGATCCATTTCATGGTTGGCGGCGGATCTGCCCGGTCAGCCAGCCTTGGCATAAATTCGCGCTCCTGGCGTCTGATAACCCCACCTTGCGTCCTATATCAGGTAAACACGAGCTTCTGTTATTCGGTCTTAATTAACTTGCCGATACGCCTATTAGAACCCGGAAACAGGCCGCGCATTGCGCGGCAACCCGGCAAATTTAGTCGCCGGATCAAAGGGGGCTATCGCAAGGACCTTCACATGGAAACACCGGTTTTATGCAATACGTCTATGATTCTCACCGTCCCGCTTTCTGACGCGGGAAGGCCAGGTACGTCATCCGGCCGCAAAGCTTTTACCTTGGTGGAAATGATCGTTGTGATGACAATCATTGCTTTGCTGATATCTTTGCTGCTGCCCGCGTTGGCGGCGGCTCGCGCCACAGCGCGTACGGCATTGTGTGGTTCGAACCTTCGCAGTCTTGGTCAGGTTACGCTGGAATATGCAAGCAATTATCAGGGAATGTTGCCATACGGTACGTACTCAAACCCCAAGTTTGCGACCAGTGTGTATAACTCCTATTTTGGTGAATGGGCTAATTTGGAATTCTATTTTCTAGTTGGCCCGCCCGTCAGTATTGGCAATAACGGAATTATTGGAAAAAATATTCCCGCCAATATGGCGGGAAAATGGAGCGATTATTTCTGGTGCCCGGACCGGCAGGTTCCCATGGTGGGAGGCTGGGGGGTTAACTATGCAGCCAATCCGAACGTATTTCTTACACCGTATACCAATTCGGTTAATTCCCTGGCGGCTAATCAGAGCATGCGTTTAAGCTCCATACCCAATCCCGCAAGCCTCATTTCCATCGGTGATACCAACCAGAGTTGGCCCGGAACTGGCAATTGTGCGGCGTTTCTGTTTTCCTGGTTGCCGGGGCAATTGACTTGGCAATATGGTGCTTATACCAACCAAACCGTTATTCCGCCTAATCCTGGTAATAATGATGCAACCACATCCATCGTGAACCATCAGGGATTGCGCTATCGTCATGATATGAATGAAGCGGGTCAGGGCGTTGCAAATGTCGCTTTCGTGGACGGCCATATTCAAACCATGGCCGAAAATGGCCTGCACGTTTACAACGTTCTGCCAATCAATTAGGCATGTGAAATATTGCACAATCTATTTTGCCATCCGCCTTAATTATTTTAAAAAAAATAAATTTGGCGGCGGAGGTGCTCATCAGCTTTCGCCCTTTGTCCAGATTCTCTGTTTTTCATTGTTCTGGCAACATGGGGTTTGGCATAGTCTTTTACGTGGCAATTCCATCTGTCTTGTTGGCGGCTTTCCGGTCATCTCTTTGCATTTGTCGATCGAGAAATTGCCCGGGCGGGCGCTCATATTCTTAAATTGGGGTGAGTGCGGCGGGGCCCGCAAGTCAATTCTGGTTGCGATTTCGCGATTCAGAATTGCGCTAAAAAACCATTGACTCCCCATCCAATTTCCCGTAGGCTGGTGGCTTACGCCGCGTTCGTTGGCTTGCCCCGGTGTGTTGCCGGAGTTGCCAATGGTTTGTTTTGGCGGCCGGTGTGCCGTTCATAAGCGATGGTAGGAAATCTCCGCGGCGTGGTTTCTGAAGTCGCTGATACAATTCGGAGCCTTTTTCATGGCCAATCCCCAATTGGTGCGCGACCTTGTGGACGCGGGTATTCATTTCGGCCACCGGACCAGCCGGTGGAATCCAAAAATGAAGCCGTACATTTACGGCAAGCGGAATTTGATTCATATTATTGACGTGCGCGAAACCCTGAAGGGTGTTCTGGCGGCACAGCGTTTCCTCGGTCGGCTGGTTGCCAGCGGCCGCGATGTTCTGTTTGTGGGCACCAAGCGGCAGGCCCGGGCGGTCATTGACGATATCGGCAAGCAGGCTGGAATGCCGGTTGTAACCGAGCGGTGGCTCGGCGGCACGCTCACCAATTTCCGCACGATCCGTTCCCGCCTTCAGCGGCTGGAGGAACTCGAACGCGTACTCAACTCACCGGATGTAAACAAAAGCTACTCCAAGAAAATGGAATCGAGCCTGAAGCGGGAATACCGCAAGATCCTTCGTAATCTTGCCGGCATCCGCAATATGGAACGGCTGCCTGGTGCACTGTTTGTGGTGGACGTGCGGCGCGAAGTTATCGCAATCGCCGAAGCCCGCAAGCTCGGAATTCCTGTAGTTGCCATTATTGATACCGACAGCGATCCAGACTTGGTGGATATCGCCATTCCGGCCAACGACGATGCACTTCGCGGCATTGACCTGATTATGAAAGAAGTTTTGGCCTCTATTCTGGAAGGAAAAGCCGGCCGCATTGCCAAGGAAGAGCAGGACAAGGCCCAGCAGCGCTCCGCACGCCAGGAAAAATCTGGCCGCCGTCGCACCACATCCCAGCAAGCCGCCGATGAGGCCGAGGCCGAAAAGCCGCAGGCTGTTGTGACTGAAGCAACCCCGGCACCCGCCGCGGCAGCTCCGGTCGCCAACGCCTGATCCTTTCAATTTTAAATGGTTGAAAACAGACGCCGTCCCCGTTTTCGGGACGGCGTTTTTTTTTGCTCGTGCCAGTGCCCAGGTGGTTTGCAACGGAACGTTCAAAGTTGTGGAACAGGCAAAAAAGAAAACCCTCCGCAGAATCATAGTTTCTACAGAGGGTGAAGAGTTTAACGCTCTTTAATGGTTCTGCGAGCTTGGTCTCGGCAGGGGCATACTCTATGGGAGGTTTCAGGCTTGGCACTTGCGACGCTTAATCGCCATAACGCCCAGCAAGCCAATTGCAAGGAACGCCAGCGAAGCGGGTTCGGGAGTCGTTGTGGCCGTCAATGTCGGGTTAAACAGGCTGGATTGTTCAAAGATGCCCGCTGTTGTGGTGGGGGTGGCCTGCAGGTCTTCGCCCAGAATAACCGTCAGATCACCGGAAACGGTGGCACCGGTGGTGTAGTTGACTGTCAGCGGGCGGGCAAAACCGGCCACCAACCTGCCCGTCGGGTCGGAGGCGGTTTTTGGGGATCGGGAATCAAAACCAGCCAGTAACCCGCCCACCGGCGCTGGCGCATCTGAAAATCAGACAATTTGTGTCTCGGCGGATATTGGGCTTTACCGTCTGATTTCCACATATCCAGTCCGAACCGGGCAATGTTCACTCGGTTTTGCCGCCCACGCGAACAATTTTGCAGTCTGGCAGGGCGGTTATAAAATGTTTTCCGTAATATTTTGTCACAATGCGGGAATCCAGTACCACCACAATTCCGGCGTCCTCCCGCGTGCGGATCAGCCGACCGAAGCCCTGTTTGAATTTAATCAGCGCTTCGGGCAGTGAATATTCGCGGAATGAATTTCCGCCGCTGGCCTCAATCGCCTCCATGCGGGCCTGCACCAGTGGTTTATCGGGTACCGCAAATGGCAAGCGCGTGATAATGACATTGGAAAGCGCTTCTCCCTGTACGTCCACTCCCTGCCAGAATGAATCCACACCCAGCAGTACGCTGTGATCGGTGTCCCGGAACTTCTTTAACAGTTGGCTGCGTCCCTCATCGCCGCCCTGTATCAGCAATGGATAGCCCAGCCGATCGAGTTCCGGTCGGAGAATATTCGCCGCCTCGGTCAGATTCGAATAACTGGTAAAAAGTACAAAGGCGCGCCCCTGTGTCTGCTTAATGTAATGAATCGCACGGGCCATCGCCGCCGGAATGAAATCCGGCTCGTTTGGAGAGGGCAAATTGGCCTCCAGATACAGCGTGACCTGACGCGTATAGTCAAATGGCGAACCGAGTACCAGATCCCGCCCGGTGCTCACGCCCAATCGCTGGCGTAGATAGGCAAATGGACCTTCGCTGGCCGCCGTTTCGGAATACTGGATTTCTGAAGATTGACTGGTATGAGATTGCCCTGCCCCATTTGCCGGCGCGCGGGTCGCCGTTCCACCCGCTGGTTCGATTTCCAAACCCGACCGAGAGGCCGACTTTTTAGCGCGACTGGTCTTGCCGACCGTTCCGCCCCGGTTGGTTGCCAGAGTGGCGCTGGTAAGAATGACCGATTTAATTTCCTTGAACAGGTTTTCCCGCAAATGTGCGGCGACATTAATCGGCGAGCTTTTCAAGGTTAATTTCCGCCGGGTCAGGCCGCCTTCTTCAATCCAGTAAACTGAATCTTCCAGTTGCTGATTTAATAAGGCCTCAAGCGATACGCTTTGTGCATGGCATTGATCGGCCAGACTGGAAAGCTCGAAGCGCTCTTTTTCAATTTCAAAGGCCATGCCGCCCTCGCTGTTTCCTTCCGCCGGGTCGTCTTCCACATCCGGAAGCGCTTTGTCAGCTGAAGCGGCAAGCTGGCGAACCATTTGGCGCAGTGCCTTTTCTACGGAATCCAGTGCGGGAGAAAGACTGTTTTCCACCACCTCCTTTTCGCGAAGCCGGCCGTTGGGTGGCGCGTGCTGGCGCTTCCAGTTTTGCAGGGTGTCAAAAAATTTCTGCGCCTCAAGCTCCGCCGTGCGGGCCGCTTCCAGAGACTCTTGCGAATCGCAAAATTTTACGCCGGTCAGAAATCCCCGGCCCGTTCGCGGCTGATACAATCCGCCCAGCAGCCTCATGACACTGAATTCCCCGCAGGACAGTCCCATATGCTCCGCTGCCACCGCTTCCAGGGTGTGGGCTTCATCCAGAACCGCCAGGTCATACTTTGGCAGCATGGACGCGCCGATCCGCCGAAGCGCCAGATCGGCAAACAATATTGCATGGTTGCAGATCAGCAATTGACCGTTGGCGATCCTTTTGCGGCTGGCCTGATAAAAGCAGCCATCATAAAATTTGCAGCGTCGGCCAAGGCAGTTCCCATGCTCGGCACACACCTTATCCCAGACTGACCACTGCGGCTGGCGGGGCAGGTCGGTCAACGAACCGTCGGTGGTTTTTTTCGACCAGTGGCGGATCATTTCCAGGTCGTCATGCTGGGCATTGGCCGCGAACAGATGGGCGGCTTTCTGCTGGGCCATTTCCAGCCGCCGCTGGCAGATATAGTTGCCCCGACCCTTGCACAAAACCGCGGAAAATTCCTCGCCGCTAACAGATTGCAGAAACGGAACATCCTTGTTTACAAGTTGTTCCTGAAGACTGATTGTGTGAGTGGAAATAACCACCCGCTGACGGTGATTCACAACCTGACTTATTGCCGGAATCAAATATGCAAACGATTTTCCAACGCCCGTTCCCGCCTCTACGACAAGATGTTCACCGGCATTCATGGCGCGGTTGACCGCAGCCGCCATTTCCACCTGCTGCGGTCGCAGTTGATAATTGCCCAGCCGCCGCGCCACCGGTCCGTCAGAAGATAAAAACCGCTCTACATCCATTGTCATACAGTGTAAAGCATAACCGGACACAATTGCCGGTGACCAGCAGTGCAAAAAAAATAATAATTATCCGTCACGACACAAGATATCGTGCCGGGCCAAACGGTAGAATGCCAATGAACGTTTTATTTCACGGCCGCTGGGGCGACAGCCGTCTTCGCTGTTGTAGCGGCCGCAGGAGCCGCGGCTGCCGCCTTTTGCATGGCCGGAGCATAGCCGGGAATCAATTCAGAACGGTAGTCAGTTGTGTCGGTCAGTGAAAAGCTGATAAACAGCGTAATGAAGATCACCGTCAGCAGCATGGCGGCAATATTAAACGGGTTGTCATACCGAAGGTGCATAAAATACAGCGCCGCCACAATGGCCATGATCGACGCAATAACCATTTCCACCAGCACATTAAGTGAACCAATATTCACCGATGCAATGACCATGCTGACAACCGCCATGCCGCACAACAAAACCCATACGGCAAACAGCATCGGAATCGGCACAATGTGCGATTTGGCCGGCGTTAGCGGCAACGAATGAGGATCCAGGGAACTATGTGCATCGTGGGTCATGGGAAACTCCCGTTGTTTGCGTATTGAATCAGCGAATCAGGTAAAGCAGAGGGAACAGGAACATCCATACCATGTCCACAATGCCCCAATACATACCGACAAAATCAACCGGGTTGTAGTAGCCCGGACCAAAATCTCCCCGAAGGCTGCGCACCAGCAGCCAGCCCATCAAAATCACTCCGATTATCACGTGAATGGAGTGGAGGCCTGTCATGAGAAAATATATTCCAAAGAAAATCTGCACATTATGCGGTTCAGGAATCAGCGGCACGGTGGGGGTTGCCGCATGTTTGGCCGCTACACCCGCGGGTCCGATGCTTGCGGGCATAATCGCTGAATGAGCCGTGATATAGCCTTGCGCCGCCAAGAGTCGCAGATTGGCATAGGAACCGGGTGCGCCGGCCGTTGCGGTCGGTGCCGGCTTTTCGATCTTGGGAGCGTAATTTGTTCCCCAAAGAAGCTTCTGCTGATATTTTTCGAAATATTCATCCGCGTGAATAGCAATGAATGTCAGCCCGCCCAGCATGGTCAGCACCAGACATATCGCCAGAAGCGCGGTTTTCCCGGTTTGTGCGAAACGAACTCCCAGCGCCATCGTCAATCCGCTGGTCAGCAGGACAAGCGTGTTAATCAGCCCGCTGGTCGGGTCCAGATATTGCGATGCAAACTGGAAAATTTCCGGATGCAACGCTCGGTACACGGCATACGCGCAGAACAAACCGCTGAACAGCAGAAGTTCCGTTGTTAAAAACAGCCACATGCCGAGTTTGCCGGAATCAAACTGCTGCTGAGGTGTATCAAAATGATGCGCCAGATGCTTCCGCACCACCGCTTGGTCCACTGCGGGCGCTGCTGTCGGACTGATTGCTTCACTCATGGTCACTCACTGCTTTCCTGGGTCTGTTTGCCGCACGCCCGTACGCGGACGCGGTGTTCATTGCCGCAATCGTTTTTCGCTGATCCATCAGCGGCCGATTGTTTAGTGGTCCACATGGTGCGGACCTACATGTTCTTCGGTCTGCACATATCCACCAATCGCCGGATCGAATTGCAGATGCGAATAATCATATGGATCGTAATGATCTCCAATCACGGGAATCGTATCAAAGTTGTCCGTCGGCGGGGGGGATGAAGTGGTCCATTCCAATGAGCCGCTGCCCCATGGGTTGACCGGGGCCTTCTTGCCGCGGAACAGGGAATGCAGCAGGTAGGCCGCCATAATCAAAAACGCAACAAGTTGAATATACGCTCCTATCGTCGAAGCAACCATGTAAGGCTGATACTTCGGCAGGTAGCTTGCGTAACGCCGCGGCATGCCATAGGCACCGACCATCAATTGCGGGAAAAACGTGAGGTTCACGCCGACAAACAGCATCACACAGGCGATTCTTGCCCAGAATTCATTGTACATTTTGCCAAACATTTTTGGCCACCAGTAATGAATGCCGCCCAGCAACGCAATAATCGTGCCGCCAAACATCACGTAATGGAAATGGCCCACCACGAAATAGGTATCATGCAGCACCACATCTTCCGCCAGCGCCCCCAACACCACGCCGGTGAATCCACCGATGGTAAACAGGATAATAAATGAAAGGGCATACAGCATCGGCGTATCAAGCTGGATAGCGCCTTTGTACATCGTCGCCAGCCAGTTCCAGACCTTGACCGCCGACGGAACCGCAACCAGGAAGGTAAGGAAGCTGAAAATTGCATCAAGCTCAGCGGACTGACCATTGACAAACAAATGATGGCCCCAGACCATAAATCCGATCAGCGCAATGGCCAGCGAACTGAACGCAATAAACTCATAACCGAAAATGTGCTTGCGGCTGAAGGTTGGCACGATTTCCGAAATAATGCCCATGGCCGGCAAAATCATGATATACACCGCCGGATGCGAATAGAACCAGAAAAAGTGCTGGAAAAGCACTGGATTTCCCCCGAGTGCCGGATTAAAAATGCCGATGCCCATAACCCGTTCTACGATCAGCAGCAGCAGCGTGACTCCCAGCACCGGCGTTGCCGCCACCTGAATTACAGCGGTGGCATACGTGGCCCACAGGAACAGCGGCATGCGGAACCAGGTCATGCCATGCGGGCGAAGTTTGTGAATTGTCACGATGAAATTCAATCCCGTGAAAATCGAGCTGAAACCGAGGAGAAATATGCCCGATACCATCAGCACGACATAGGTGGATGTATCAATGCTATAAGGAGTGTAAAAAGTCCATCCCGTGTCTACGGCACCCATAATGGTGGATGCAATAGCCAGCAGCGCACCGAAAATGTAAAGCCAGAAGCTGAACAGGTTCAGCCGCGGAAAGGCCACATCCTTGGCACCCAGCATTAACGGAAGGGCAAAATTGCCCAAGGCACCGGGAATCATCGGCACCAGCACCATGAACACCATAATGATGCCGTGCAGCGTAAACACCTGGTTGTAATGCTTGTATGCGGTGTAACTGGATTGAATGGTCCCTGTGCCGTGAAATATCAAACCCGTCGGCACCAGCAACTGCGTTCGTACCACTTCCGCCAGCATGCCGCCGATAAAAAACAGCGTCAGGCCGGCCGTCAGATACATCAGGCCGATCCGCTTATGATCAAGTGTGAACAGCCACGACCAGATCGTGTTGGTTTGATTCAGGTAATTCTTCTTTTTGCCGACCGCGAGGTCCGCTTCGCGAATGCTCATGGTAGTCATTTGGCAACTCCGTTCTTATCGGCATCGTGGTGCAAACGATGCGCCAATTTCTTATCATTTAGCCGCAGGCGGTTCCGTTGCCGCGCTGCGCCTGTCGCTTAATGAATTAATATACCAGATGATCGCATCCAGTTTTTTCGTTTGTTTCGCTCCGCCGGCCAATTGCGCCGCATACATGGCGGGCATAATAGGGGAATAAGTTTTCACTATCAGTTGGTCGGGGTTGATGATCATATCGCGAAGGAATCCATAATTCGCAATTTCGGTTTTGCCGTTGGTCAGCGCCTGCGGGTAGCCGGCAAGGTTTTTCCAGGAGGGACCAACCAGATGCGTTCCATTTACGGTATGGCAGGAATTACAACCCATTGAAAAATACAGCTTTTTTCCCATGGCCACCATCGCCGCTGGCAGGGGGGGGGAATTGGCCGCTGCCGAAGTCTTGGTTGTGGTGGTGCCTTGGCCACCGGCGGGCGACGCTTGGGGCGCGGCCCCCGGTATATTCGGCACCTTCGGACGCGACGCCGCGTTGGCATGGGCGCTAAGCGTATTGATATACCAGATCATCGCATTCAGTCGCCGCTGTCGGGTATGAGCTGGTCCGGCGAAATCATTGTAGAAATCTGGCATAATATTGCCGTAGTTCTTCACCAGCTTGCGACCGGGATACAAAATCGCCTGTTTAAGATATGCATAATCCGCTATCACTGTTTGCCCGTTGGCCAGCAGCACCTGGCTGCCAGCGAGGTCTTTCCATGTCGGCCCGGTGCCTGCGCTTCCGTCTACCGTATGGCAGCCGTTGCAGCCGTAGGTGCTGTAAAGGTCTTCGCCAACTTCGGAAAGTGGTACAGCTTTTCCGTTCTTCACCCAAATATTAGCGGCGGCCTTGAGATATTCGTTGAACTCTTCCGGCGCGGCGACGATTACCGGCGACCGCATCAGCGAATGGCCATTGCCGCAATATTCCGCACATTGCAGTTCATAATGCCCCACGCGTGTCGGCTTGACCCAGATCGTCATCACGCGGCCGGGTACCACATCCTTCTGAATCGAAAGGCTCGGAATCCAGAAGCCGTGCAGCACATCCGATGAAGTCATCGAAAGCTTCACCGCCCGATTCACCGGAAGATACAGCGTGCTTGATACGGCATGGTTCGGATAGGTGAAGGTCCAAGCCCATTTCTGCGCTTTAACGCCAATGTTATACGCGTTTGTCGGAGGGACGTTCATGTTCATGTAATACTTGAAACCAAGCGCAAAAATAACCATGACAATAATCAGCGGAATAATTGTCCAGGTTATTTCCAACGGCATGTTGTGGTCGGGGGATGGATCGGCGTGCTGGCGCGACGGCGTCCGCCGGTAGCGAATGCAAAAATAGACCGTCAATACCGTAATTAATGCGGTGAAGAAGATCGTTATTACAAAGAACAATATCCACAGGAATCGCACCTCCGGGCTGAAGGTGGATGCACCTTTGGGCAGCCACCAGTCGCCCGCGATGCGCGACAGCGATTGAAGCGATGGGGACAGTGCGTGGATTGAATTTAACAGATTCAAGGTTTTGCTCCCGTGGCAGACGGACCGCGATGCTTATGTTCCCAATAAAACAGTGACCCGAACATGGCTCCCAGGCCCACCACAACGGCTACCCCCGCCAGCGTCATCACGCGAAGGGCAATCGGCGTGTATTTGCCGGTATTCGGATTAAATTGACAGCATAAAAGCAGTATCTGATCAAAAATATTGGTAATTCGATTGTCGCCCGCTTGCACCAATGCCAGATTCACATTGGCGGGGTTGTATTTAATGCCAAAAAAATAATTGGAAAGTCGTCCACCAGGGGTGCAAATATATATGCACGCTGCATGGTTGTATTGCCCCAGTGCTGGATAATACACATAGTGAAATCCGACCGCTTTGGTTATCTTTGCAATCGCAGCCTGATTTCCCACCAGAAAATGCCAGTGTTTTTCCAAACCGGCCGCATCGGACGACGCCGCCATGTAGCTGGCTTTTTTCAGCCGGGCGGCGTGGGGTGTATCCGTGGGGTCGAAGCTTATGGTTATGACATCATAATCTGACCCGATGCGGGCCGAAATTTTGTTAAGAGTGTGAACCAGACCCATCTGAACAAAATTGCATACGCCAGGGCAGCGAAAATATACAAAATCCAGAATGACCGGACGGCCTTTGTGAAAATAATCACCAAGCCGGACCTGCTGGCCGTGGCTGTTCGTGAATTCAAGGCTCAGTGGTAACTTTCCACCAGGATGTGGGGATATGCCCGCATGGACGCTATCTCGCGCGGTTTGAACCGCATTCTGAATCGAGTTAAAATCCGCTTTGGCGGGGCTTGCACCAAAGACGCCAATCGTCAATCCCCCGATGGCCAGCCAAAGCGCAGCACCGATTCCAAAGCGACCTCGCCGCTTGGGTATCAGTTCATTCTGCACCCTTTTCTGTACCATATCGTTAAATGTTCCTTTGTCTTTTTGGCCCGGCGCAATCTGAAACCGGCTGTTTAAAACCCGGATTGCTCTATTGGCCGGTCATTACCGCAACGCCTCTGATTATAGCCGCCAGAATCTTCAAAAACGGATCAGGACTCCTTTTTCGTCAGCCACAGGCAACTGGCCTGTGCGGCAGCGGTGCCGCTTCCCATTTGTTCCTATTTTATCATTTTGCCGGGCCATCTGGAACTGGTGGCTGCGTGGCTTTACTGGATTTATTACTCAAAGTATTAATGTACCAGATAATGGCATTCAGCTTGGTTTCATGCGGATGTTTTGGACCGGAAAGTTGTGCCGCATACATCGCGGGCATTATGGGAGGAACCCCTTTGACCACAAGTTTATTCGGATGCAGAATCATATACCGCATAAACTTATAATCCGCGACTACCGTCTTGCCATTCGTAAGCGCTTGCGGATAACCCGCCAGGTTCTTCCAGGTGGGACCAACCAAGGCCTTGCCATTTACCGTGTGGCACGCATTGCAGCCCATGGAAACATAAAGTTTGGCTCCTAGAATGTGCAAGGCAACTTTCGGAGCGGGGGCACCGGTCAACATTTTTTCCGGCTTTGTGGCCAATAATACCGGCGGCAATGCGGTGTTGTATTCTGCTAATTCCATATCGGTTGCCAGGGCTACGCCAACCGTCGCCTTTTTATGTGAAAAGCTCGTCCAGTGCGGCTGCAAATCAGCCAATTGTCGGGCCTCAATTTTCGCGGCCCAATCGCCAACCGACGCCATTCGTTCCCGTTGAACCTCATGACGGTAATGGTGGAAATAGGCGGAAACCGCAATAATCAGAAATGCGACAAACAACACCAGAAATGTGCCAATAAGGATGATACTTTTGGCATCTGTTCCGTCATTGGAAACAGAATTCGGATGTGCCTTCGCAATCGGGTCATGGTGTGGTTGGTTTGATTCAGACATAGGTCACCTCAAAAATTTTCAAACGCAAGGGATTCCGGAAGCTTTGGATCCTTAAGCGGAAGCAGTGATCCGCGTTGCAGTAAATAGCAAGTATGCGCCATAAACAATGAACCAATTCCCATCAGGCACAGCAAACTTGTTGCCAACGCCATCGGGTGCAGCGGCAGCCAGGCAATTTTCGCCAAATCGTGTGGCAGCACATACGGATTAAATTTGTGAATACCCGCCATCGCTTTTTGTCCGATTTTTGTCGCCGACCATACCTGAGGCTGGATTTGCTCAAAAAAGTCCAGATAGGCAAAGAATAGCAGCCATATACACCAGAACGCCAGCAATGGCTTTTTTCGCTTGGACTGTCGTGGCAGCATTCCGAAAAGCGGAATAATAAAGTGCCCAAGGAACAATGCAATCGTCAGCACCAGCCATGGGCCCATGTCGCGAACAAGATAGTTGAGAGTTTCATCCGGCTTGTTGGCGTACCAGATAAGCATGTACTGGGCAAATCCCAGATAGGTCCAGAACATGGCCCAGGCGAAAAGCCAGCGGCCCATATCCTCGTAATGCTCCGCACTTACCGCGTTCTTGAGCCTTCCGCCCGCCTGCAGGATCATCGTCAGAAGAGGAAGAACCGCATAAATCATCATCGCGGTGGCGGCGAAGAAGAACCCAGGATCAATATACGTAATCCATGTTGGTTCCAGTGTCATAAGCAGGTCGGCACCCGCCATGTTTATCACCCAGAATATAGTCAGGTAGCACCAGGCGGAATTCCATTGCAGGGTCAGCAGACGCCTGACCTTGCCATCCTGATCCTGTTTGAGCGAAGCAAATCGCATGTACACGCTGATTCCGATAAGGGCAACGGCGTAAAGCGCCATCCGGATGTAGAAAAACTGCGGATTCAGATAGCCGATCTTGTTGTGCAGGTCCGGCGTGGAATTCATGTACGTGGCGCTCATCCAAGGATACAACTGCCGCATTCCGAAAATGATCGGGATAAACAGCACCAGCAGGGGCACAAAATTTCCCGCCAGTCCTTCGGCCAGTCGGCGAACCACCACACTCCAGGTTGACCGGAATAAATGATGCCCGATTACAAACAACAATGCGCTCGCACCGATGGCAAAACAGAATACCCACGCCGTCAGGTAGCTGAAAAAGAATTGGCGCAGATGGTCGTGCATCGCCATGCCAAGACCGAAAGCAATGCCCAGCGAAATCACCCCTAAGGCACCAAAAATGCCCATCCACCGGGTGCCGGCGCTTTCCAGGTATAACTCTTCACGAGTTCCCAGTCTGATGACCTGTTCTGATGATTCACTCATGGTCACTCATGCTCCGTTATTGGCCGCCTCGGGCGGGCATATCCTTTAATTCAGTTCTGGTTCCGGCAGGCAACCGCGCGGGGGCGACCACTTTTTGTGACATTCCCAACACACGGACGTAGGACACAATCGCCCAGCGGTCGACCACGGGTATTTGATCCTTATACGCCGCCATCGCCGCAATGCCGTTTGTGATGACATTGTAGATGCCGCCATCCGGCAGGGCCTGTACACCTATCAGCGTCAGGTTACTGGGTTGAACCCATGTGCCCGCATCGCTGCTGTCGCCGCCCTGGCGAAGTTCCTTGTCATAAATATTCACCGTGCCGTTACCCTCACCGTTATAGCCGTGGCAGGGGGCACAGAATATGTCGAATTGCTCTTTACCGCGGGCAATCAGTCGCCGTGTGACCGGAATCGGAATGTGGTTGATAAAGTTCGCCTGTCCTTTGTTCAGAACCTCACCATACATGACGCGCTGATACTGGATTCCGTTCCCCAAGACCACGTGGTCTTGGGCCCAGTCCCGCGGGTGGGCTCTCTGCTCGGCCATGTTGTCAAACACAAAATCCTGCCATGCCAGCGTACCGGGAATATGTGGCCGCATGCCCCGATGATCGGCAAACAGATCACTGCTGCGCTGCGGCTTCAAATAAGCCATTTTGTCCATATCCTGAATAATCGCGATGCGCGGTATATCCGTGCGTTCATAGCGACGATCGGCGATGACGGCCAGCGGTATCAGCGCCGCCATCACGATACTGCCTATCAGGAAAAACAGCATTGCTTTGGGATTCATACTTAGTCCTTCACCAGTTCCACGTCCACCGCGCCCAGACCTTTCAGCAGTTCGGCGGTATTCACCGGGCTGAAACAGGGGTCCGTTGCCTCAATGGCCAGGAAAAATCCGTCGTCTGTAACCCGGCGGAACTGCGGCATTTCAAACAGCGGGTGGTGAAACCGCGGTAATCCGCAAAATACCCATACACACATGAACGCCGTAACCACACCGGAAAGTATCAGGGCCATAAATCCGACAACGGTGTGCGCGGGCAGGCCCCAATATGGTTTGCCGGAAAAAATCATCGGATAATCATACGCATTGCAAAACCACGCCAGCGCCAGCGCCCCCAGAGCGCCGGATGCCGCTGCGCCGCCCACCACCATCGGCAGAATCGATTTGGGAATCGCCATCACCCGGTCAAGCCCATGTATCGGGAAGGGTGTATAGCAGTCCCATCGGCGGTAGCCAGCCTTACGGATATCCGCGGCCGCGTCCACCAGGGCCTGCGGACTGGCGAATTCGGCCAGAACACCGAACAGCTTCGCTTTGTCCGGGTGGGCGCTTGAAGGGTTTGTATAAATGGTTGTCATTATTGATTCCATCCGAATTTCAACACATCGCGGCCGTTCGTGCCGGGTTTAAATTTTAACCCCCGCCATTTTCGGTAGGTGCACATGCGACTGCGGCAGAATGCTTTTTACCTCATACATGGCGACGACCGGCACAAACCGGCAGAATAGCAGGAATAGTGTGAAGAACAGGCCAAAACTTCCCGCCAGCATGCCGTAATCAACCCAAGTCGGCACAAAATGGTGCCACGCGGAAGGAAGAAAATCGTGCGTCATGGATCCAATGATGATCGTAAATCGTTCGCACCACATACCGGTCAGACAGAACAGTCCGATTGGCGCTGCAATCCACCACTTCGTGCGGGCATATTTGAACCAGAGAACTTGCGGGAGAACGCCATTGAAAAACAGCATGGCCCACCCGGCCCACCAGTAGGGGCCGAACATCCAGTTCATATAAACGTAACGTTCATAAGGGTTGCCACTGTAATAGGCGATAAAAAATTCAATTAGATATATATATAGCATGATAGACGCGAAAAACAGGGTGATTTTCGCGATATTGTCCAGATGTCGGTCGGTGATCAGGCTCTTAAGACCGAAGATAGCCCGGACCGGGTACGCCAGAAACATAATCGTGGCAAAGCCGCTGAAAATTGCGCCCACCGTGAACAGGGGCGGGAAAATTGTCTCGTGCCAGCCTGGAATAAGGGAAACCGCGAAGTCCGTACTGACCGTCGAGCTGACACCAAGCACCAGGCAGGTGGCCAGACCGGCTATGACCAATAATGCGCGGTCGTAAATTTTCCAGTGTTTTGCCGAACCGCGCCAACCCATGGCCAAAATGCCAAACACCGTATGCCGCAAACGCGTGGTCGCACGATCACGCAATGTTGCAAGGTCCGGCACCATTCCCAAATACCAGAACAGAACACTGACTGTGGTATAGGTTCCCACGGCGATGGCATCCCATAACAGCGGACTGTAAAAGTTCGGCCAGTCACCCATAATGTTCGGATACGGTGCCAGCCAGTACGCCAGCCACGGACGACCAACGTGAATGGCAGGGAACACACCGGCACAAATCACTGCAAAAACCGTGGTCGCCTCGGCAAATCGGTTAATGCCGGTTCGCCACTTCTGACGGAACAGCAGCAGAATTGCGGATATAAGAGTGCCGGCATGTGCAATGCCGACCCAAAATACAAAGTTGACGATTGGGAAGCCCCACCCCTGTGGCGAATTATTACCCCATACGCCCACACCTGTGAATACTTCATAACCAATGAGCGCAAATAACAGCCCGGCCAGACTCGCTGAAAGGAAAAAGCACGGATACCAGATGGCCGGCGCTCGCGGCGCTTCAATAATCCGACTGACCAGCGATGTCACTCGCTTGTAACTCGCCTCGCCGGTCATCAGCACCGGCGGCTTCATGTCGGTTTCCCCGGTGTTGTCAAAATCGACAGGCACTGAAACTTCGTTCACTGCTAGCGTCATGGGTCGAATTCCCGGTCTTTTCTAAAACTTTCTCATTCACAATTGCATGGCCGCAATCTAGCGGCCGCACACCATCGCTTGGCTGCGGACTTATTGTGTCCCCAGCGGCGACGTTTCCACCGCCACAAGCGATGGATTCGGATTGCTGATCTTCGGCATAAAACGCGTCCGTGGACGCGTGTTCAGTTCATCATTCAATATTCCATACATCCGCGGCTGTTTGAACAGCTTGGCCACGCGGGATGCCTTGTCGCGCATGTCGCCGAAAATCAACGCCTGCGTCGGACATGCCTGTGCGCATGCCGGAGTAATTTCGCCGTCCCTTATCCGGCGGTTCTGTCGTTCCGCGGTCACGCGGGCATCGTCAATTCGCTGCACGCAGTACGTGCATTTTTCTATGACGCCGCGCATCCGGATCGATACCTGAGGGTTCTTCTGCATGGCCGCAAGATCGTTCATGTTCGATCTTAGAATGTTCGGCTTATACAGGTCCTTAAGCGTGCCGCTGTTGTAATCAAAGAAGTTAAAACGGCGGACTTTGTACGGGCAATTGTTGGCACAGTACCGAGTGCCGATGCAGCGGTTGTAAGTCATCATGTTCAATCCATCGGCGCTGTGGCTCGTGGCGCCCACCGGACAAACAGCTTCACATGGCGCGTTTTCGCATTGCATGCACAAAATCGGCTCATGCACCGCTTCGGGGGAATCCGCATTTGGCCCACGGAAATACCGGTCAATGCGTATCCATTGCATTTCCCGCCCGTTCATGACCTGCTGTTTGCCTACAATCGGAATATTATTTTCCGCCTGGCATGCCACCACACACGCCGAACAGCTTGTGCAGGTGGTCAGGTCCACTGCCATGGCCCATTGATAACCCGTATCATAACGGTGCATTTCCCAAAGCGAGACAGCTTTGGCTTTTTTGTGGCCAAGCGATGGATCTTTCTGAAACTCCGCGAAGGTAGCCTGGTGAATAAGGTCCGGAATGCGGGCCGCCACCGCCTCTTGACTTAAGGTGCTGATCGCGAAGTGGTCCTGTGTGTTGGCCAGTTCATAGCTTTCAGCGGTCACTTTGACCGTCGCACCAGTCTGAAAATTCATCGCCGCAACACTTCGCAGGCAATACACATTAAACCCGGCGCCGTCCGCCACCGATCCCACACCTTCCCGCCCGTAACCCAGTGCAAGAGAAATGGAAAACTCCGGTTGCCCGGGCATGATATATGCCGGCATTTTCAATGTTTTGCCACCCACCGTAATCGCCAGCATTTGCGTTTTATGGAAGCTAAGCCCGATCGTCTTGGCGAGTTTCGGACTGATCACTGCGGCGTTATCCCATGTCAGCCGCGTCATCGGGTCCGGCAGTTCCTGCAGCCATCCGTTGTTGGCGAAGCGTCCGTCGTAGATTTTACTGTCTGGCCGGAACACAATTTCAATGTTCC
This sequence comes from Phycisphaerales bacterium, assembly GCA_027451365.1. Classification (GTDB taxonomy): domain Bacteria; phylum Planctomycetota; class Phycisphaerae; order WQYP01; family WQYP01; genus JAJYPG01. Next base: position 41,052 of record DAIDJN010000059.1, read on the forward strand.
CGGCACCTAATGCGGCCCGCGGCCGGGCGTCGATTGCCTGTGTCAAGTCTTTGGAAATACTCGCATTCAGAGTCGGCGTCAGGGCTGACCAGCCGGTGTCTTTAATGTAGCCGTCAAACAGGGCCTTTTTCCATTTCCACTCGCCAGCTTTCAGACCAAGTGTACGCTGAACAATTTCATAACCTGATACGACGGCGGTTTTTGACCCGCTTGGTAAAAGCATCGCCAGCGTTTCGATGACGCTTTTGCCTCCAAAAATCGGCTCAATCATGGGCTGTACTATGCTGATCGTTCCATCAAACGTGCGGATGTCACCCCAGCTTTCGAGGTAATGCGCCGCCGGCAAGTGCCAGGTGCACAAACGTGCGGTCTCATCCACATAATTTGAGAGTTGTATACTTTCCGTTACGTTGGCCAGTGCGGAAGCAAAATCCAGGTCCGCTGGGGCGTTATAGGCCGGGTTTACATCCAGCATGACCAGGGTCCTGATTTCTTTGTTTCGCATTGCTGCGGTCAGGTTGGTAATCGACTGGTCATGAGCGGTCCGGTCAGCGGATGGATCTTTGTAGTATTCAACCGTTTTGCCTGTGTTGCCCAAGGCGCTGTTCATGGCGGCGGCCAGTGCATGTACCGCTGCCGGTTGCTGGCTGCCCGCGACCACCACGCATTCGCCCTTATGGGTCAGAAGATCGGCCACAATTGCGTCAATGACATCCTGCCGCATCGGCTCGGGCAGTGTGCCGCCCAGCGATGGCAACTCCGGTATGTTAATTCCACGTTTTTTTAATCCCGCCGCAATCGCCACCGTCGCAATTACAACGTCCTGGCCCGGCAAGGGAATCCGATGGAGTGCATTTTCCGCAAGCGAGCCAGTGGCGGAAAATGTCGATTCTATGACATAGAGCCGATTCATGTCCGTTGCCGCGTCGCCCGTGGCCGGATCCGTCAGACGTCGTCCGGCGGAGAAATCCCGTGATAATTTGACGGACAGCGGGTCCCCAACCACAAAATCAAAATCCAGCGAAACAATTACCCTTGCTTTGGCAAGTTGCGGCACCACGCGCATTGGTTCACCAAACGCCATCAATGTGCCGGCGCGGGCATTATCAGAGGAAATTGGTTCATATTCAAAAAACCGGGCGGAAGGAAACGCCTTGGCGGTCCGCTTCAGCATATCTTGCACACTTGGCGAAGATGAGGCACCCGTCAGAAACGCCAGACCCTGCCCCTGACTTTTCTGCAAATCTCCACCAATTTTTCGCCATGCGGTGGAAAAATCGTCCCAATTGCCTGGTTCCAAGCCGCTTTTGCCCTTACGCATCACGGTGCGGCTGCGGTCCGGGTCGTACACACCTAGAACGCTGGCCTGGCCATATATGTCGCTGGCACCGCCATTCAGCGGATGCGTCGGATTGCCATCGACTTTGATCGGCCGACCATCCACGCTGGTTACCAGCATTCCCTGGCCAATCCCCCCAAGGTCCATGCCCGTGGCATAATACACCGGAGTGCCCGGATCACGGTTTGCCGGCCGATGCGCATAAGGAGCCAGCGTTTCGGCAGGCCATCTACGGCAGCCGGCCAGACCGGCCAGCGCGAACGACGCGCCCATAATTTTTAAAAAGCGCCGGCGGTCGCCATTAAGCCATTCCGAAGCGCGGTTTGGGAACTCGCGCTGTACGAACTGCCGGAATTCCGGCGTATCCGCAAGTTCGTCCAAACTGCGCCAATATTCTTTACCGGTCAAATTCTGATCGCTCAGTGATGACATAACTCGCAATCCGTTAAAAGCTTGCTGTTGGGAACGTGGTACCGCTTCACAAGATATTTGCCCAGATTTTTGGGCAACGTGGCCACCGTAAGGCCCAGGTCCGAAGCCAGTTTGGTTTTGTCGGTCGGACTCCAGTTCATGTTTGTAACTTCATTCCGCGGCCGCAAGTAGGGGGCCGGATTCCGATGGCACTGCAAACACCAGGCCATGTTCAACGGCTTAGCCTGATATACATGGGTCATTTCATTCACCTGGCCATGGCATATCAGGCAACTTACACCCGCATTCACATGTGCAGCATGATTGAAGTACACATAGTCCGGCAGGTCATTGACTTTTTTCCACGGTACCGGCATGCCCGTTTTGTAGCTTTTGCGTATCCAAGCCAGCGCTGCGCTATGCGGGGCAATTGCGGTGTGGCAGTTCATGCAGGTTTGGGTAGGGGGCAGAGCGGCAAAAGCCGCACGCTTTACATCGGTGTGGCAGTACTGGCAGTTAATGCCCAATTTTCCGGCATGAAAGGCGTGGCTGTAGGCAACGGGCTGCACGGGTTGGTAATTAACGTTTAATGTTCGCGCATTCGCCCCATAACCGAGCAGTATTACCAAGTACACGGGCACAAGAACCCCACATGCCAGTATCACTTTTGTGGCCGTATCCGACCATCGGGGAAATACGAAAGATGGTTTGTCGCTCATTGCTGTGGCCGCTATCCCAAGTCGTTCATACACCAACCACAAAACTTTCCAACCGCCCCGCAGGCAGGTTGTGAAAGATTGCACAAAGTTTTTAAGATACTAATGCCGACCCTTTTTTGAGTCAACATGCACCCGATTATTTTCCGGATATTTCATTTTGCCTATCCTTTTCAATCGGATTTATCCAATTTCTCCATCCGGTAATACCGGCGTTCCGCCATCGGCTATTGTCCCATGGTCCGAAATTCCTCTCGGCGCAGCCCCGCCGCTTCTGTTATCATGGCCATCTGGTTATTAAATGCGTGATTGAGTCTGTTACGAGGTATTTTGTGGCCCTTCGTCCGAATCTGGTGGTTGAACCCGTTCTTCTGGATGTTTCTGATGACTTGGGAATCCTTGATTGGCCCGGAATTTTCGGCAACAATAACCCGGTGGAACTTGAGATTGGCTCGGGTAAAGGAACCTTTCTGGTGTCCGTTGCTGAAAAGTCTCCGCAGACAAACTTTATTGGCATCGAATGGGCCAAAGCCTATGCAGATTTCTCCGCTGACCGCCTTCGTCGCCACGCGCTGCTGAATTGCCGCATCGTGCGAGCCGATGCCGTCTGGTGGATTCGCTGCCATGTTCCGGCGGATTCCATTTCCGCCCTGCATGTCTATTTTCCGGATCCTTGGCCAAAGGCCCGCCACCATAAGCGGCGGCTCATCGCGCCTGGCTTTATGGCGGAGGTGGCGCGCATCCTTATCCCTGGCGGAAAATTCCGTCTGGTCACCGATCACGCCGGCTATTTTGAGCATATTCAGCAGGTCTTGGCGGGCTTTTCAGGCCTTGTTCCGGCTGCGTTTGATTCCCCGGTGCAAACACCGGATGGGCTGATCGTGGGCACTAATTTTGAACGTAAATATCAGGCCGAAAATCGTGCCGCCTATTCCATCGCCGCCATAAAACCGGCTTAACCGCGGCTTGGGAAAGTGCGATAAACGCATCGCGGCATCATGCCTTTTTTGTAAATGCCTGCGCAAAATAGAAAAAGCCGGAACTTGTCGCTCCGGCTCGTGAGGAATTCCGTTTTCACCAGATTTTTCGCAGCGGATCGGATCGCGGGTCAGGTCACTTCATGTGCCCGCGGATGCGCTGAATCATAGGCATCCTGAATGCGTTTCGTCGTCAGGTGGGTATAAATCTGGGTGGTGCTTAGACTCTGGTGCCCCAGCATTTCCTGAACCGACCGCAAATCGGCTCCATGGTTGAGCATGTGCGTCGCAAAGCTGTGCCGCAGCGTGTGCGGACTGATATCCGGATCCAGATGGGCTTCAATCAGGTATTTATCCAGCTTGCGCCGCACTGATCGCGTGCTTAGCCGCTGGCCATGCTTGTTGATGAACAGCGCTGTGGCCAACTGGCTGGGCGGCACAATGTGATTACGCATCTCAATATATTTTCGCATTGCGGCTACCGCGGTCTCGCCGATGGGGCTCAGGCGTTCTTTGCGACCTTTGCCCCGCACTTTCAGCACGCCGCCCGCAAAGTCAATGTCTTCAATATTAAGCCCCACCAGTTCGCTGACGCGCATTCCAGTGCTGTAAATAACTTCCAGCATCGCCTTGTCGCGGCAGCCCAGCAGATCCGTGTCTTTGGGTGTCTGCAGCAGTTTTGTAACCTGTTCCTCGGTCATGAACTTGGGCAGGCGCTTTTCCAGCTTCGGCGTGCGGATTGTCAGCATCGGGTTGTTGCCGGTCAAACCTCGCTTGTTCAGGAACTTGAAAAAGCTTCGCAGAGTGGCCAGTTTCCGCGCCACTGTCGCCTTGGAATAGTTGTGCTCGCGCATGTGCTGAAGGTACGCTCGCACGTTGTCTGGACCGGCCGAAAGCAGCAGTCGGTCAAATTCTTCGGGCACCGGATCCGTTTCCGCCGTCTGCGGTTTGGAACCTGGCGCATGATTAGAGGTCGGTCCGAATGAATCTGGCAGACCGGCAAGGAAACGGCCGAACTGCTTAAGATCGGCCCCGTAGCATTTACTCGTATAGGTCGAAAAATGCCTCTCGAATTGCAGATAATTCAGGAAGTCCTGAATACGCTGTGGCTGGGGAACCTGGTTTTCCATAATGCACTGAACCTTTCGACCGCGCACTGCCCGCCAGACGTCCACGAATGGCTGGGCCGATGCTGCTGTCATCGCCAAAAAACACCGGATCAATTCCATTGACCCGCCTTCAGTGCTCTCCATCCATCGTGCACGCCCCGGTCAACAGTTACCAGACCTCTTACAGCAGGCCCGATCCCGGTTCCGACACCCGGCTTTTGACCGGCGTTGCCCCGATGGATTTCAAAGTATTTATCGGCGTTTTACGGAGCTAACGTGAACGGCATGCGATTATATTTTTCAAGGGTTTGTTTTTTGCCAAGTAGGCGTATTTTAAGAGATTTTCAAGATTTATATCGGACGCCCCACAGTGTCTTTGGCTTGACGAAGCGTCGCTGGCGTTTTCGGTGTGCCCGGGGATTTCAGTTTTCGGCGACGGCAGCCTGTTCGCCCCGTTGCAGAAAGTGCTGTTTCGCCTCACCAATAAGGTAGAACGAACCGGTTACCGTTACCAGGTCTTCGCGCGTAATCGCTCGCGAGGCAATTTCCATTGCTTCACGAAACGAGCCTGCAACCTGTGCCATTTTACCGAACCGTTCCACATAGGCAGCCGAAAGTTCCTCGGGTGCCGCACTCTTGGGATTGTTGGCACTGCGCGTAAAAATCACTTTATCCGCACCAAGTGAAATCTGTTCGAGCATTCCGTCGATATCTTTGTCGCAGTTACAGCCGAAAATAACCACCATGCTGTCATACGGAATGTACTGGCTGATGCCTTTGAATAGCGCCTGGACCGAGGCCGCATTGTGGGCACCGTCAATCACGACGCGCGGGTCGCGCCATATCAATTCCATCCGGCCGGAAATGGCCACGCGGGCCAGACCCTCGGCCGCTTTGGCATCGTGAATGGCTATTCCGCGTGTCTTGAGTTTGTCCAGCATCGCCAGAGCTAGACCGCAATTCACCGCCTGATGTTCGCCGATAAGAGGTACGGTTAAATGTTCGAATCTGGATGTGGGCGTCATCAGCGTTACCCGAACATGCGGGCCGATGGGACGGGTATTTTCAAAACGGTGCGAAAATTCAATATCTGATCCGACAAATGCCAGCGGTGCGTGCACCTGTTGTGCCACCCGGTTAAGGACCGCCATCACCTCCGGCGGCTGAAGCGAAGCGACCGCCGGCACGTCTTTTTTGAAAATTCCGGCCTTTTCCTCGGCTATTTTGGCCAGTGTGGATCCCAAAACCGCCATATGGTCATAACTGATTGAGCAGATGCCGGTCACTTCAGGAGTGATGACATTGGTGGAATCCAGTCTGCCGCCCATACCAGTTTCAATGACTGCGATATCCACCTGCTGGTCGGCAAAATAACAGAAGCCAACCGCGGTCATTATTTCAAAAAAAGTCGGTCGATCGCTGCCCATTTTGCGAATGGCCGCCTCTGCGCGCCGCACCAGCTTTACAAAATCGCCGTGTGAAATCATGCGGTCGTTGATGGAAATCCGTTCCCGGATGTCAATTAAATGCGGACTGGTGTATAGCCCCACCTTCAGGCCACCGTGTTGGAGCATGGCCGCCAGCATTGCACAGGTGCTGCCCTTGCCCTTCGTGCCAGCTACATGAGCGGATTTGAATTTGGTGTGCGGATCGTCAAGCAATTTCAACAGACGCCGCATGCGGTCCAGGTTAAACGTGGTGGTGTTATACCGTACTATGCGCATACGTTCATAGTCAGTTTGCGCATTCAAGAATTCGATAACTTTATGGAATGAACGGACCTCACTAGACGGAACCAGCTTGGCCGCCACGGTAGCCCGGGCTTTTATCGCACCCTGAAGGGTTATCCGTCGCGATTCAACCCTTAACCCTCGCCGATTTGCGTGTGGCTTCAGGGAAAGTGTTGTCCGGCCAGTCTTCTTCCCGTTACTGGTCGCGGACTTCTTCCGTGCTTTGGGACGATTTTTAGACTTTCCAACCGTTACCATACCATAGATTGTATCAGACTGGTAAGCGGTTTACAATTCAACCCTATTTATTCGCATACGTATAAATAAAATTACGCATAGTAGATTAATGTTTACGTCTATGCGAAATAACGTCCCATAACAATGCGCACCTGCCGTGTTCGATAAAAATGCCAGGCGCATTTTATTTAACAATAACCGACCAATCCGCGAACCTTTCACCCTGTAATAACGAACGCCAATATGTCGCCATTGGCGATCTGGTTTAGGGTGTTTTCACCAGTTTAGTCTTTACGTAATTGCAAATTGTTTCAACAGTGAAAACATCTCGAAAATTATTGATATTGGGATCCTTCTCAAATGCGGAAAGGTCCGCAAACGGCATTCGTTTCTTCAGTTCTGCGATACCGGATTCGGTTACCTTTCCTTCGGAATTCACATATTCCTGATTGGAGAACACTGAATCCGGAATCATTTCACCGGTCGGTATTTTGATTCCGAACGCCTTTTCCAATTGAAAGGTAATATCCAAGTAATCTATCGATTCGGCACCCAAGTCTTTATTCAGCCGGGCTTCTGGCGTAACCTCATCCTCATCCACTGCCAGCGCCTGTGTTAAAACGTCGCGCACCTTAATAAATACTGGGTCATCTGTGGCTATTGTCATTGATCTTATCCTTCTGCAACTCCGGAATTCTAAAATGTGCCCGTGGCCGCATTCGCCACACAATCAGGCTGTACCCTGACTAGTTTCCGGTAAAATCGTCATTTAAGCAACCTTGCGGACCATCGGAAGGTACCCGTTTGTCCCATTACACCGTCGGATCGTTGGACCGCCGTAATTGCCGCCATTGTCTGGCCATAGCCTCATTCACTGAGTTGTCCAGATTTTCCAGTGAACTTTCGAGATGGCCTAATTTCAGGTGGGCAAGTTCAATCCGACCGGTAATGGCCGCATCGTTGCCCACGCTGCCGCGTATTTTAAATTCACTCTGGTTCATATCCAGAGATACCACTTCGGACCGCATGATGAGCGTCCGACCCGGTTCAACAAACGAACCATACCGGATTCCGCGGGCCTCTTTCAGTACCACCAGCGACGGCCGAAAGCCACTCCATTCCCGTACCAGCCAGGCTGACGCCTGCACCGCCGCCTCCAGCATCAGCACTCCCGGCAACACAGGAAATCCCGGAAAATGGTCCGCCAGATACTCTTCGGCGAGGCTCACATTTTTGGCGGTGGTAATGTTTTTGGCTGATGTAAATTCCTCAATGCGGTCGACCAGACAGAATTTCATGGCTTATAATTCCTGAAAAAGAGACCAGCTTATTTATCAAAACACGACTGATCAAACCATATTCGGCGTTTTACACAAATATCAGGATTTTGACAACTGCAAATTGTAACCTGATGGCGACAGGCCAGACCGCATTTCTTCAAATGGCATTTACGCCGCAATTTGTGGAGTCACAATTTCAGCCAAATGGTATGGCCCCGTACTATTTCCGGGTCAGGCTGAATTTGGCGATTTTTCACCGCAATAAACGGCCTTTTTCAGGAATTATTTTCTTCGGCGAACTTCCGGACTCCGACGAGCGTATGTATCTAACTGAAAGGGACTCGAATAAAATATGAAAAAAGTTTCGTATTTGCTGTTGACAAGTGTAACAATGTTCCTATCATCAAATAAGAATGCGGGCGGATGATTTTGCGGGTTCTTGTGAAACCACTAGTACAACCCACTGGCATTATGGAAGTGTGTTGTCGCGTCCGGTCGTTTGCATGACGGCTTTTTTACCGTGCACTGTACTGCAAAAAAGGTGTAAAGTTTAGTTTTTCGAGCGCCGGTTGTACAACGGCCCGAGTCTATTTTAAGGAGTATCTACCCATGGCTAAATCCAACTCATCTGAGCAGGGGCTTGCATCTGCGTGCTCGTTGTTCAAACTTCTGTCGGACAAGACCCGCCTTCAGATAGTTCTGCATCTGGCACAGAGCGAATGCACAGTGACCGGACTTTGCAAGGACCTTAAGCTTCCTCAGCCAACGGTCAGTCACCATCTGGGGCTGCTGCGGATGAACCGTCTGATCATCAACAAGCGCAATGGTAAGCAGGTGATTTATTCACTTGGGGCACAGGCAAAAAGCGTCAAAAGCGGCCTGAAATTTGCAGTCGCCCCTTATTCCGTTTCCCTTGATCTGAACTAAGCCGCGTCAGTGGAATCGTCCTCTCACGATCTTCTCCATTTGAAACGCATGCGGTTCGGGTTAACTACCGCCATTTTAGCAAATGCTTCGCCCGCCCTGGATTTTTCCGGGGCGGGCATCGGCATTGCGCAGGGTGAACGCATTTCATTCGCCTTTTGATATGTCGCGTTTAATTCGCTGCGCAGCGTAAATATGAATGCTGTTCGCACGGGTGCTGGCCTTGACGGATGGCCTCCTGTGCCTGCACCATAGTCACGATGCGATTGCCATCCGCAAAACCTGACGCCTACCAGCCGGAAAACAACGGCTGCACTGTTCCCACGCTCGAAATGCTGCTGACGCCTGACGGACAGCGCCTGCTTGAGGCCGCGCGCGCTCATATGGCCGATTGCCAGAACGAACAGCCCTCCATCGCTCAAATTGAACGCTGGCGTCGGGAATTTTCACCGGAATTGGTGCATACCGCATTGGTTGTCGCTCGGGCGGCAAACGCGGCCGGAGGCCAGCGCGGAAAATTTCCTCATACGCCTCCTGACCTTCTGTTCTGGGCGGTTCCCGAAGCACTGGAACAGGCCACTTCAGCCGCAGTGGCCGATTACAAAGCACAAAAACTGCTTTCCCTTTTGCCCGCAACCACCACCATTTTTGACATATGCTGCGGCATCGGCGGTGACACCCTTTCTCTGGCCCGTTATGCGCCCGTGGAGGCTTGGGAAATCAATCCTCAGCGAGCCTGGATGGCCCGCAGAAATGTCCGCCGGAATGGGCTTTTTCCAGTGATTGTGCATCAGCGCGACATCCTTGAGGCGGATATTCCAGTGCTTCCACATTGCGCCTACCACTTGGACCCGGCTCGTCGCTCCGGCGGTCGAAGACTGAATGTAAATTCATCCATGGTTCCCGATCCGTGGCGAGTCATTCAGAGGCTGAATTTCTGCACCGGAGGAATGGTCAAACTTAGCCCCGCTATTGATTTTTCCACTCTCCCGCCCGGACATCTGGAAATTATCAGCCACGAGCGCAGCGTCGTGCAGGCGGTGCTCTGGACGCGCGCGGCTGGCGAATCGCTCGGTTGCAATCTGCGCACTGCGACCGGAATTACCCGAGACGGAAATATCTGGTCTTTTTCAGGATCGCCCGGTTTTCCGACCACTCTGCATGAGCCGGCGGAATGCGTTTATGAATTAGATGGCGCACTGACACGTTCTGGTCTTGCGGCCACATTTATCATCCAGACAGGTCTTATGCCATTGACCGTAGATGGCGGCTACGCCACTGGGATTGCGCCATCGCCGCATGCCGCTCTGGCTGAGTTTAGGGTTCTCACCGTGATACCTTATAGCCCGCAACGAATTGTCCGCTGGCTCAAAAGTCAGCCGCCCGGTGCCATGACATCTGCGCCCGTAGTGGAAGTAAAAACCCGAGGCGGCCTCGGTCTGGATACAGATCGTCTACAGCGGGAGTGGTCTGGTGCCGCACGTGAATCATGTACTATTCTGATTTATTCCGCCCGCGGCGGGCAGATGGCCATTGTAGCCCGCAGACCGACAGTCTGCGGGACATCGGCTTAATACCAAGCCTTGCCGGCGCTATGCGGAAAGCCCTTAAAGCCGTAGCATTTCCACAGGGCCAGCCCTTTCATGAAAACGCCATGGTAGTACAGATGAATCATTCGCATTTTTCCCACCCTTGTAAATGCGGGGAGAATCAGGTGATGAAATACACTGGGTGAAAACCAGCCAATGAGGACCGCGTTCCGGCCCGCGAAGCGCAATTTTCCGGTCGATGGGTTGATCTGATCAATGCCCGGCCAGAGGTTAAATTGACTTTCGCGCCCGCCCGTCAGGCTTTGAATGCAATACACAAACGGGTGGCCCGGTAGATAGAAGCTGATGGAACTCGCCTCATCCCAACGGTCGGCTATTACCAGTGGAAGTTGTCCGTTTCTGGTCCGCATGGACATTCGGACTTTATTCACCGCCAGCCCCCGAATGCGTAGATCGTGGAGGCGAAACGCCGGGTCCCACCGCACCGCGGGAAACTTTGTTCCTGTCGGATCAAGGCGGGCTGCCAGCGGATAGAATCGCTGTGTATTTTCCGCCAGCACATAAAGGCAGAATCCGAATACCACCGCCGTAATCAGCCATCGGCGGTAAAGCTTGTTTTCCCGCGGCCTATTCCAACGCAACGTCGCCACACCGGCCAATAGAATCATAGCTGAAAAATATCCTGCCGCCGGCCAATTCGGTTGAACTTTCGTCCATAAACTTAGAACAAAATAGAAGCCAAACAGCGGCAGAGCCAGGCTCAGCAAAAGCGCCCAATGTGCCGTTTCCACCGCCGCAGGCTGCCTGCGGCAAATTTTGACCGCATCCACAAACGCCAGAATCAGCAGCACAAATACAATGCCGGCACAAATACCCGCCTGTGACCCGAGATATAGCCCGACCTGGGCGGGAATATGTTCCAGATGTTTAATCATATTGAAATGGCCTTCCAGGCCGCCCTCTCCTCCTATGTGGCGGAACATGACCCAGTTATGGGCTGCATTCCATACGAGTGTCGGAATCTGTATGGCCAGCATCAGGAGAACCGCGCCCAGGCTGTGCCATGTTGCCAGCTTCTGTCTTAAATAGCTGTTAAATATTGCCGCCAGGACCAGCGAAGGCACCAGAAAAAGCGGGATCGGCTTGCACAAAATTCCCAGACCGGCCAGTAATCCAGCCAGATAAAGCCACCACGCCGAGGCGTGCTTACCCGGCTGTTCCACCACGTTCCCTTCCTTGTCGCGGTTGGGTTCTACCGCCAGCCACACACACAGGCTTGCCAGCGCCCAACTTAAATACATTGGCGAATCAATTGTCATGAGAAGGGATCCAATCGCAAATACCGGCATACCCGCTGACAGCACCATCAGCATCAGGCAGGTGCGGTCGTCGCGGAACATCCGCCTCGCCAGTACCAGACTTGCCAATCCGCTTATACATGCAAATATGACCGCCGGCGTGCGAATGACCGGCATCGTGGCATGAGTCGCGCCAAACCAGCGGCCGACCACAATGGCCGCATGAATAATGGCGGCTATGCCCGGCCCTTTGGAATAGTAGCCCCACGCCAGGTGTTTCGACCAGAGCCAGTAATGGCTTTCATCCTCGGTCAGATCAAACGGGCAGTGATGATATAAAAACATCAGATTGGAAAACAGGCCGAATGCCAGAATTCCCAGTGCTGTGCGGAATGCCCATGGCCGCCGGATCGTTGGCCGCACCTTCTGGCCCCAAAATGAATCCGCCGCGATGCCCGACTCAGGTTGTGTGTCTGTCATGCCGTTGTATCCGTCTTTTAATCCTGGTTCGCCCGGTCCACAGGAGGCCGGTTCTCGATTGGCCGTGCGTAATGCCCCCGGAATTTCTCCACCGGATATTTAACGCGGTTCCGTATCATTTTGGCTTCCGCGGCTGCGGAAAGATCAATGTCCAGCCTGTTTGCCAATGAAATAATATACATTAGAACATCTGACATTTCGTCGGCCACAGCCTGCCGGAATGCCCAGTCGCCCAAGCGAGCGGTCGACTCATCTTCGCCCAGCCATTGAAACAATTCCAGCAGTTCGCCCGCCTCTACCGCCGCGCTGACCGCCAGATTCCGCGGCGTGTGAAATTTTTCCCATTGCCTCTCGGCTACAAATTCCTTCATCATGATCCGCAATTGAGCCACTGTCGTCTGGTCATCTGTCATAACGCCGCCAATATCATGAAATTCAATTTAAGCCTCTGTTGTCCGCGCATTCCGCTGGCTGCGGCGAAACGCCGCCCGTTGCCGCAGGATGTTTTACGGTTTGGCCTCTATCGGATCCACCGTCGCGACAGTATACCAGTCTGCCACACGCGATTGCTTTCGGCAGTCCAGACAGGGAATGCCGCCTTGGCTCAGGTCCGTACCGCAATGGCCGCACCGGCCATGGTTTTCAAACAGGTCCACTGGTTGCTGGCAATGGGCGCACGTCCAGCACGGACCTAGCGGTGGGTTTGCATGGCAATTAGGACAGGTTGGTCCCTGGCGACGCGCGATTTTCTGGATGGTCTTCATTGCCCCGCTGATGCGGAATCCCTGCCATGCGGTGAACATCAGAAACACCGCCATGAAGATGCTCCAGCTTTGATGGTATTGAATCGCCCAGAATAAAAAGGCAGCGGCGCCAATGATCCCGATAATTGCCGCGATTCTAAGAGCGTTTGCCTCACCTATTACAAACCATAGACAACTCATAAGAATCTGCCCGCCATCCAGCGGATAGACCGGCATGACGTTGAAGACCAAAATGACCAGATCAATGTTGAACATGGCGGCCATGAATCTTTGCACGCTGTACGAGATCCCAATATGAGCCGCCATCGGTGAATGTGCCGCAAGATACAGGATCGGCAGCAGTGCTACATTCACCAATGGCCCCGCCGCAATAGTCCAAAGCGTTGCTCCTGGCCGACGCGGGGTATCCACATACGCCACGCCGCCCAGCGGCCAGAGCACAATGGTATCCGCTTTGCCGCCCACACTCCGACAAGCCAGCGCATGTCCGAATTCGTGCATCAGGACAATACCAAACAGGCCCAGAAGCCCCGCGATATTTAATGCGGTATTGTGCCGGCTGATCAGGCCTGTCGTGACCAGATAATAGGCCGCCAGCAGCCACAACCAGTTCAAATAAACGTCAATTCCGAATGCGCGGAACAGGCGGATAGATCCATTTCTTATGGCGCCAAACATGGCAGACTCCTGTGCTTGCGTCGCAACGTGTCATGAAGAATGACGAATTCCGCCCATGCCATGCGACCCAATTTAATTGTAGAGGCTTTATATCCGTCCGGCGAGTCCACAGGTGATTCTTTTTGGAGTCCGATGTGCCACCTTTCGGGTTTCCGCCATGACCGGAAATAATCCATGGCTATCCAATTGCGGGCGGAAGTTCAAACAAGCCAAGCTGTTCACCGGGCAGCGCCTGTCGGCGCTCGCTGGAAAGCCATTCGGTTCGCTGGTTTTGATGTGCCAGTGTCAGAATGGGCGCAAGGCGCGGGTCCTGCCTGAACAGCCTCTGGACAATGGCCGGCGAATTGCATTGCCTGCTTCTATGCAAAAGCACCAGATGCCGCGGCCATCTACCTGCGCCGAGCCGCGCTTCAGTTAAATCCAGGATATCCTGCACCGCTTCAAATGCTTCCTCATTGGACAAATGCCCGCGGCCGCCCATGATTCGCTTTTTCACCCGATCCGACCGGCGGCTGGCAAGCTGCATGTCCGGATCATAATTGCTTTCCATCGCCAGCAGGTCCACACCGGCGAACAAATCGATCAGTTCAACAGGCACCCGGCCCAGGTCTGTCGCAAATCCAAGTCGGCTGCCCCTGTATTCAAATACAAACCCCTGACTTCCCTGCTTATCATGTGGCAGTCGCAATGTGCGGCAATGCACTTCTGGAAATATGTTAAATGGTTCAGTTCCGAATAATGTGATCAGTGGCTGCAATGGCTTAAGCAGCTTCTGCTGACGCGCCAGCCGTCGCAGGTCTTTGGCGTGTCTTTCCGGACAATACACCTTTATTTCCTGCCGACAAATGCTGCTTAGCCAGGCGGGGCTGAAATGATCTGAATCCAGGTGTGTCAGGCAGATCGCGCGAATGTCCGCAACCGCAATTCCCGTGCCGGTCATGCGTTTATCCGTCGCGCGCGGGCCAATGCCCGCGTCAATTAGCGCACACTGGCCATCGGCCCGCAGCAGTGTTGCGTTGCCCGCTGACCCACTGGCCAATACACAAAATTCCAAAGCCATTCAGTGGTCCCTTATGCCGCTGGCAATACCGGTTGTGGTTGCCAGTTCCACATTGCCATCAGTCCGGCGCCCCACAGCACCAGCGCTCCGTACGTCACCAGGCCCAGGTTCCGCAGAATATAAAATGGCGGCGGTAAAACCGTAAAAATATGTGACAATGCAAAAAATATCAGAACAAAGCCCAATCCCCGGCCGATAGGAAGTTTCTGATCGTATTCCCATTTTGCCGCCAGCAATGTAAGCACCAGGGGCAGCACCATGCAAAAATAATGTGGATGGCATATTGGAATAATCGGCAGCATAATCACGATCAAGGTGCCCAGGAACAGATTCCGAAATATCGCATCGTCCTTTCGTCGCAGCCGCTCCACAAGAAGCGTCACAGCCACCAGCACAAAAGAAATAATCCAGTGCGCCAGTTTTTCGCCTTTATCCGGCGCGGGCGTTTTTTCACCTAAGTGCATGGTATGATCAATCATCGCCAGAAAGGATGTGGAATCGGTTTTGTTTACATCCAGCAGTTCGCGCCCACGGCTCTGGTTATGGTTCAGCCCCAATGCCGGCTCAAGCACCACTTGATTGAGCGTTTTATACGCGGCCATCATCGGCCGCGGTCCCATGACCGCCAGTGGAATGATTGCCACGCCCAATATCACTCCCGCCGTCGCGCCCAGTAAAACCTTCCAGCGCAGCCGCCAGATTCCATAAAGCACCAGAAACGCGGGAAATATTTTAATCGCCGCTGCAAGTCCCAGTGCAAAGCCGGCCCGCACTTCCTTGCGACAAGCCAGAGCCGCTCCGGCCATGCAGAACAGCATTAACAGAATGGAATTCACCTGTCCGCGCACCAGCGCTCGGCCCAGCGCCGGCAGGCAGACAAGAATCGGAATAATGCGCAAAGCCCACCACCGCCGACATAATCGCGGCTGGTTCCGCACCTGCGGGTCCTGGCTGGCTTTTTCCAGCGCGGCCGCCAAACTGCAGGCTCCCAGCCAGACAGCTAGAATACCGACCACATACCATATAGCCACCGACACCGCATAAGGCAGCAGGCCTGCCCGGCTTTGTCCGGCCGGCGCATCAGCCAAAGGATATAGACCAATCGCCAGTAGCGGCGGATAATTATAATGCCAGTGATTCGTATCGGTAATATCATACGGATTCTGGTGCACGCGCACCGCCCATGCCGCGCGAAAATAGGTGTCCACGTCCGTCATTCGTCGTTTCAGAAATGCGGACCGGATTTCCGTTACCGTGCCGAATGCAATGACTCCGATCAGAAGCGCGATCAGGCCAAGGCGTTCGAGCTTGCCGAGCGGGTCAAAAGCGCCGGTGGAATCAGATGGTGCTGTGGGTTGTGTCATCACTCAAATTTCTTGTTGTTATGTCGCCCGTTATCCGGAATCTTTATGCGAATATTTAGACCAATCAACGCACTGCTCGTTAAAGTGTTTCCGCCGCCCGCGGGAAACTGCCGAGCACCGCCAGTTGCAGGCAATGCTGTTTGGCTTCTGTCAGCGCGGCCTGCACCTTGGTATCCTCCACATGTCCAAGCAGGTCCGTGAAAAAATAATACTCAAAATTTCGTTTCTGGCTCGGCCGGGTGTCAATATTCGTCAGATTGATATCATGCCGCCGAAAAACATCCAGCACATCGACCAGAGCGCCGCTCTTATGAGCGGTCGTGAAAATGATTGAGGTTTTATCATCCCCGGTGCGCCGCGCCGGCTGTCGGCCAATGACCATGAAACGTGTGGCGTTATTCGGGTTATCTTCAATGTTGGCAAACAGCGTCTTAAGTGAATAAACTTCCGCCGCCAGGGATGAGCCGATGGCCGCAGCGCCCGATTCTTGCGCAGCGAGTTCAGCCGCCTTGCTGCTGGACCCGACCGGAATCCGCCGCGATTCGGGCATGGTGGCATTCAGCCATTTGCGGCATTGGTCCAACACTTCGGGCTTGGAATAAATAATTTTCACCTGTTCTGGCGGGCACATTGCCAGCAAGTGGTGATGAACCGCTATTACCACTTCCGCCACGACGGTAACCTGTGGATGGTCGATGAACGCATCCATGGTTTCCATAATGCCGCCTATAATGGAATTTTCGATTGGTGCCAGCCCTAAATCCGCGTGGGATCGCGAAATTTCATCGAATACCGTGGTAATATCGGTGACTGGAACGTGTGTGACTGATGAGCCGAATTTTTTTACTGACGCCAGATGAGAAAAACTTCCCGGCGGCCCAAGGAAGGCAATTCGCAATGGCTTTTCCAAGGCGAAGCTGCCCGACATTAATTCGCGGTAAATAGCCTCCAGACATGAATCCGGCAGAGGACCGCCGACGGCCTTGTTTGAACGGCGTATTTTTTCCAGAACGATTTTTTCCCGGTCTGGCGCGTAAATGGGCGCATTGGACAGATGTTTGACTTTCCCGATTTGTACCACTATGCGCGCACGGGCATTCAAGAGTTCAACAAGTTTTTCGTCCAGTTCGTCGATCTGCCGGCGAAGCGGGGCCAATGATTCATCTTGTGACATGCCTATCCTCTTGCGGACCCATGGCAGATTTCCGGTCCCTTCCGGTCTGCAAAATCCATTTTATGTTACTGGCGGGGCGGGGGGGTGGCAAACCGGCGCTAATTGGTCTCAACACGCCGCCCATTACTTTGCCCGGCAACCGACCGGCCCGATAGCCGCGGCAAGGGCTTTCACCAAATGGCATAAAAAAAAATTGAGAACAGAACGGAAAAAGCCGGCACATTGGCCGGCTTTTTTCAGGAGATGTCAGAATACGTTCAAATGGGATGGATGTTCCGGCAAACCCGCCGGATGAGGACAGCTTAATGCGCTGCTATGGATTCGTATAACGGCTGAATTGAATCAATGGTTGTTTGAATGGTGAAATGTTCCAGATATCGCCGGCGGCCTGCTGTTCCCATCGCGGCGGCCTGCCCAGGGTTGGCCAGAATCATCAAAATAGCGGCGGCCATGGCATCGGCATCTCCCATTGGCACCAGCAATCCGGTTTCATATTCCGCCACAATTTCCACAACTCCGCCGCCACGCGTGGCCACAACGGGCTTGCCGGCGGCCATGGCTTGAACCACGACTTGGCCAAAAGGTTCCGGCGTGGTGGAGGCATGAACCAGAAGGTCTGCGGCATCAATCAATTCAGGTACGTCGTTACGGAAACCCAGGAATGAGACAACTTCCCGCAAGCCCAGGCTGTCAACCAATCCGCGAATGTGGGCGGCGTAGGCATCTTCATCAAAAAGTGCTGAACCGATAATTTCAAATCGGGCCTCGGGTCTGGCTTGATGCACTAAGGAGGCCGCGCGAATAAATACTTCCTGCCCTTTCCATGGACTTATGCGGCCTACCATCACGACTTTTCCGCCGGTTCCTGCTGGCTGTTCCGCAACTGCCGGGACTGGAGCCGGTGACCACGGGGCTAACTGGGGATCGGGCAGTCCGGAATAAACGACGGCGGACGGTTTTGATTTCGGCAGGTTCAATGTTGCCAGTGTGGAGTGGGAATTGGCAATCACAAAATGTGGAGCACGCTTCGCCAGCTTGCTGAACGCTCCGGCGGCCTTTTTCGGAAGATAGCCCGCTTCGATTCTGTCACGTATATGCCATACCAATTTATGACCGGCCAGACGGGCCGCGGCACCACCTAAAATATCAGATTTCAGCGAGTTGGTGTGCACGATGTCGGGCTGAATTTCGCGAATAGTCCGCGTTAAAAACCGCACAAATCGGGCCAACTCCACAATTTTCCGCAACTCAAGAGAGAATTTGCCTAATTCGTACCGGTTGAGCTTATTGATGGCCGGAATTAAGGTCACGATTCGGACTTTCAAACCTGCTTTGCGCAGTTCATCGGCCAGCGGACCGTCGCTGAATAATATGATCGTTATCTGATACAGGTTTTGATCCAGCCGGCGGGCAAGATTCAACAGGGCGTATTCGCCACCGCCTAATGCCGCAGTATGATTTAAAAACAATAGATGCAACCGCCCGGTTCCCCGCCGTATGCCGGGGCCGTTTCTGTCGTCCCTCATGCGTTGATAAACTTTTTTTATTTCACTCACGGTGGTGTCTATGGTGAAATGTTTCAGATATCGCTGGCGGCCTGCTGTTCCCATCGCGGCGGCCTGCCCTGGGTTGGCCAGAATTGTCAAAATAGCGGCGGCCATGGCATCGGCATCTCCCATTGGCACCAGCAATCCGGTTTCATATTCCGCCACAATTTCCACAACTCCGCCGCCACGCGTGGCCACAACGGGCTTGCCTGCGGCCATCGCCTGCACCACAACCTGCCCGAAGGGTTCGGGACTGGTGGAGGCATGAACCAGCAGATCCGCCTTGGAGATTAAATCAGGCACATCTTTGCGAAATCCAAGAAAAGAGATGACCTTTTCCAGGCCAAGCTTTTGAACAAGCTGTCTGATTTCCGTTTCATACGCTTCTTCGCCAAAGAGAACTGAACCGACGATATTAAAATGTACATCAGGTCGGGTCCGGTTCACGATGGCCGCGGCCCGAATAAATACGTCCTGCCCTTTCCATGGACTTATGCGCCCTACCAAAATAACTGTGGCTCCGGAAACGGTCCGGGGCTGCCGGGCCGAAGGCTGTTCAGGGAAAGGCAAGCGACCCGCCATGGGATCGGGAATACCAGGATACGCAATAATTTTGGGCTTAGACGTGGGCAGATACAGTGTCTCAAGCGTGGATTGCGAATTGGCTATAACAGCCTTGGGCACGTGACGGCTTAATCTGCGAAGCAGCCAGACCATGCGGCCGGGAAGGTAATCCGAGGCAATTCGATCGTGGATATGCCAGATGACGGGTATGCCCGCAAGGCGTGCCGCCAGACCACCAAGCAGATCGGCCTTTAGTGAATTGGTGTGGACAATATCGGGGCGATGGTGGCGAATAGCGCCGCGTAAACGCCAGATAAAAGCCGCGATTTGAAGAACCCTACCGGGGCTAAAAGCGCTGGCTTTTCCGGCGGCAATGCGGGTGGCCTTGTTGATGGCGGCATTCAGTTCAAGCACGTGAACAGGAATGTGCTCCTTCCGAAGCGCCTCGGCTAATGGCCCATCAGCAAAAAGCAGCACATGCGGGTCGAACTTTGTGCGATCAAGATGTTGCAGTAGATTAAGCAGGGCAAGTTCGCCGCCGCTTAACTGAGCTGTGTGATTTATATAAAGAAGTTTCATTGCAAAAGCCGGATAGTTAGCGCGGTGGAATACCAAAAATCGCCGCGGCCGAGCCCATGGCAACTGATGTCAGTTGTGCATTCAACCGTTGAACAGTCCCGAAATGCCGAGTCATTTGGCATAGCAGGATTTCGTATATCGGCTCAACCGGCTGAAACACAAGGAATACAATAATTATGATTGCAGCGCAATTTGCTTTCCATATTGATCAGCCATCAGTGGTTTTTGTCGCCCCGGTTTACGGCGGCGTAAATGTCAGCCATCTGGTTGGCGATTTGCTGCCAGGAACACCAGGATTCCACGCGTTGTCGGCCAAGGCGGCCCATATCCGCGGCCAAGTCCGGGTTTTCGGCCAGTTTGGTTATGGCTGCGGCAAGCGATTGTGGATCGGCTTCCCGTGCGACCAGGCCGGCGTTGCCGATGACTTCGGGAATGGCACCAGAATCGGAGCCAATGACGGGTATTCCACAGGCGTGGGCTTCAATAATGACGCGGCCGAATTGTTCTTTCCAGGTACGTGTGGTGCGCGATGGCAGGGCAAACACGTTCAGGCTGCGCATCCAGTCCGGAAGCCGCGCCAACGGTACGCCGGGCGAAATGCGGACACGGTCGGCGAGTTTTGCTTTTACGATGCGCCGCTGAAGTTCCGATTTAAATGGTCCATCACCAATAAGGGTAAGCTGAACGTTGGCAGGACATAATGCGATGGCATCCACAAGATCGCCAAGGCCTTTTTCTTCCACCAGACGGCCGGCATAGCCGACCAGAAAAGAACGACCGGCTTCGCTTGACCGGTGGGGGGAAGTGGCATTTGCTTTTCCGTCTGAATTTATTGATGGGGTGAACATATCGGCATCTACGCCATTGGGCACGGTGCAGGCGGGGCCGCCGTAGCCGTGGCGGCGCATGACTTCAATGGCTTCGCTGCTTCGGCCAATCAGGAAATCGGCGTTAGCAATGGTAAAACGGCGGAAGGAATCAAATGGAAACGGAAGCTTGCGGAAAATGTTCTGTTCTGTTTCTGAAATAATTTTAGCGTCGGGCAGGTATTTGTTCCGCAAATAACAGGTTTGGGCACTGACCATGCTCCAGGGTTCTTCCCACAGGTCAATGACATCCGGTTTGAAATCCAACAGTATTTGCCGGAGGTTCGGGTAATAATGCAGAAAAAACAGGGCCGGTCCCATGGACGGCCAGCGCACTTTACCGATTTCATAATCAGCTTTGGCATCGGGAAGAAATGCCACGGGCCGCCATTTGCCGTAGTGTTTCCAACGGTCCGGAATAAGAATTTTCAGAGTTAAATCGCCACGGGCATGAAGCAGTTCAGACTTCGGCTGGCCTTCGGCGGGAGACTGACAGGTATGAGATATAAGTAAAATTCGAAGCATCGGGTCCTTTGGAATGCGGTTGCGCCGAATTTATTTGCGGCTGGACAACAACGGAACGATCTGATCTACACGGGCCTGCCAGGTGTGGCTGGCCGCGGTGGCCTGGCGATGGGCGGCTTTGCTGGTGCCTTCGGCCAGGGCGGCCTGCAACTGCGCCAGGAATTCTTCAGGGGTTCGGGCAATGCGTACCAGATCGGGAAAGTCGCGAAAGCCGGCCACATCGGTGGAAACAATCGGCTTGCCTGCCGCCAGATATTCCCACAGTTTGATGGGATTAAGACTTTCCACAAATTCGGTCATGCAGTGCGGTGTCATGCAGACATCAAACGCGCGCATAAATTGCGGCAGATCATGATAAGGACGCGGTCCGGGCAGCGCCACCCGGCCGGTGGCCAGAAGCCGTTGCGAATCGGCGGTGCTTAACATATTTGGACCCAGCAGCACCAGTGTGCCGGGCAAATTTCGGGCGATAAGCAGGCGGGCAATGGCCGCAACCATGTCAACATCCACGCGGTCGGCATGAATGGAACCGGTGTAGCCATACACCGGCCGTGGCCAGGCGGCCGGGTCGGCATCCGGCGGCAGGGGACCGGTGCCTTTGAGCACGGCGGCGTAATGGGCGGCATCCACACCATTGGGAATTAAATGAAGGCGGCGGGCAAGTTCTTTTTTTGAATCGTATAATGCCTGGGAACATACAATCACATCATCGGCCAATTGGCACAGGCGGGCGTCCTGCGCAATGGTTAACCGCCGCAGGGCGGGGCGGTCGGTAAAATGACTGAATTTGGTCCAGTCATCTGTAATGTCATAAATAACTTTAGATTCCCCCATGCGGCCAACAAGATGCACCGCGTCGTGGGCGTTGATCCAGAGCAACGCCGAGTCGCTGCCTTCCAATGCGACAGCCGTCTGCGGCGGCTTTAATGCGTCGCCCGGCTGCGCCCCGCTAACTGAGGCAACAGGCGCATCACCTTTATTTACTGCTTCCGGCAAAGCGGTTTCATTCATGCGCAGCCGCCTGATAGATGCGGTGGCACGGCGAATTTGAAGGCGAATCAGCCATTCGTTAAAAACACGGGCGACCGAGAGTGAATTGGGCAGAAATTTAAGCGGGCGGAAAATGGTGATGTTGGGCAGGCCATCCGGGTGCCACGGTTTGCCGCCACGCAGGCTGGCAAAATTGCGGGTGCGGATGGCGTTGGAAACGTCGCGTGGGGGCGCAACGAAAAGAATGTGCATGTCAGGAAAGCGGCGGGCGAGTTCGGCGCAGATAAACTGATTCCTTCGCCAGATGTCATCCCAATTTTCGAGCGAAAGAAAAAGCAAAAAAACTCCGCCTGTTGTTTTTAACGAAAGGAATTTCAGCGTCCGGTCCATGAAGGCCGACAGTGCGGCGGAACGGCCGCTTCGTTTCAGCGGCGGGGGCGAGCGGTTCGTTTTCGCCATGCCCGCGACCGCCTTAAGCAAACCGCTTCATTTGAATCCGGTGGGGGGGTGATTCTTATATTCTTTATTTATTGACGGGGGTGTTCCCATGAGTTTTGCACAGCAACGATCGCGATTGCTGAAGCGCGATATATTTGTACAGGCTGATTTTTCCGGCGGCCTGTTGGCGGCGTGCGGATTTTGCCACGCGAATCAGTGTCCAGAATAAAATGCGGGCAATGGCCCCGCAAATGTTGGCAATCCGGAAACTGAAAAGACCCGCCCAGCCGTGGTGCTTGCGAATAAAGTAATTGTGGCTTTCCAGTGCCATGCGGCTTATTTTGGGTTTAGAGTTGGCGCTGCTGGCCCCACCCAAATGGGTGACAACCGCCCGGTGCGTAAAGGCAATTTTCCAGCCGGCGTTGGCGATTCTTTTCTGCCAATCGGTTTCTTCGGCATACATGAACATGGCTTCGTCAAAGCCGCCAACCTGGGTATAGACTTTTCGCCGCACCAGCATGCAGGCGCCGATAACCCATGGGCAAAGCCAATCCGAATCGTGCGGCCAGTGCCGCAGGTCATCCCAGCCACAGCGAACGGGGGCGATGGCGGTAATCCACAGGCTTTCCAGCCAGGCCCGCCCCGGTGATGGGAAGTAATAAACGGACTGCTGAAGTTTTCCGGGCGCATATTCCAGCCGCGGGCCAACAAGGCCAACCGCCGGCTGGGCTTCCAGGATGGACATCATGGCTTTCAGCGCACCGGGTGAAAGGAACGCGTCGCTGTTAAGAAGCAGGAAAAAATCGGCGGAGGGATGGGCGGCGGCCATGGCAATATTGTTCGCCGCGCCAAATCCGGCGTTGGTCGGATTACGAATCAGCTTTACCTGCGGAAACTGCTGTTCAATAGCCTGGGGTG
Source organism: Phycisphaerales bacterium (assembly GCA_027451365.1). Classification (GTDB taxonomy): domain Bacteria; phylum Planctomycetota; class Phycisphaerae; order WQYP01; family WQYP01; genus JAJYPG01. Next base: position 64,570 of record DAIDJN010000059.1, read on the forward strand.
AACCGTCGGCCGAGGCGTTGTCCACCACGATAACTTCCAGTTCGAAACCGTCGGCGCACGCAAAGACGGATTCTAGGCAACGGAGCGTCAGGTCGCGGGTGTTAAAAGATATAATTAATATGGATATCATGATGTGCGCTGCGATTCATAAAGCAAACAGGGGGCGAAGAGCATGTGACGGATAATCCACAGATTTTCACAGATTCACACAGATTTAAATAAACAGCTAGAGAATCAGGGATAAAAAAAGTTGGCGGATGATTATCCACAGATTCGCACAGATTGACACAGATTTAAATAAACCGCGAGAGGATTAGGGATACGAATTTGGCGAACGATTATCCACAGATCTACACAGGGCTTTAGCCTGTAAAATATTAATTATGGTCGCCCTTAATCTGTGCAAATCTGTGTTCATCTGTGGATCAAACCGTCTCTTCGTGGTAAATCCGTTCTCGTCGTTAATCTGTGAAAATCTGTGTCAATCTGTGGATGGCATCGTCTTTTTTTTTGTGTTAAATTTAGTCGTCGTTAATCTGTGTCCATCTGTGGATCAAACCGTCTCTTTGTGGTGAATCGTCCTCTTCTAACTTCTGACTTCTAACTTCTAAATCCTTCGCCGCGTCCTTCGTGTCTTCGTGCCTTCGTGGTAAATCAGTCGTCGTCGTTAATCTGTGCAAATCTGTGTAAATCTGTGGATGACGTCGTCTTTCTTCGTGGTGAATCGCTCTTTTTCAGATTTTAGATGCCAGGTTCTTTATGCTTCCGTGTCGCCACGGCGGCATATATGGCCGCGACTTGTGCGGCCATTCTGCTGGCGGTGAAGTGCTCTTCAAACCGCTGGCGGCCCGCCGCACCCATGGCGCGGGCTTTTTCAGGATTGTTCAAGAGGTCCGCAATTGCGGCGGCCAAACTTTGGGGATTGCCCGGCTCAAACAGCAAGCCAGTTTGGCCGTGAACCACTATTTCGCACGGGCCGCCGGCGTTGGCGGCGATAACCGGTTTGCCCATGGCCATTGCCTCCAGCAGCACCAGACCGAAAGGCTCGGCGGGCGCGGGCAGTACAAAAATATCGCAAGCAGACATAAGGGCCGGAATGTCGCGACGGAAGCCTAAAAGCCGCACGGGCGGCTTTTTAATGGGCAAAGAGCAATGATCAATTGTCAAATGTTTTTGAAGCGCTTCGCTTCCGTTTTCTTCTAGATGCAAGGTGCTGGGTGCTAGATTCTTTTCCGGCTGACTTTTGGTTAATCTGTGCGAATCTGTGTCAATCTGTGGATTATTCGCCGTATTCTCTGTGTCTAAGCCAATTTCTGTTTTTTGCCCTCTGGCTTTTTTCTCGTTCGCCGTCGTCAATCTGTGTTCATCTGTGTCAATCTGTGGATTATTCGTCGCATTCTCTGTGGCTAAACCATCTTCTGTTTTTTGCCCCTTGGCTTTTTTCTCGTTCGCCCCCGTTAATCTGTGCAAATCTGTGTTAATCTGTGGATTATTCGCCGTATTCTCTGTGTCTAAGCCAATTTCTGTTTTTTGCCCTCTGGCTTTTTTCTCGTTCGCCGTCGTCAATCTGTGATCATCTGTGTTAATCTGTGGATTATTCGTCGCATTCTCTGTGGCTAAATCGTCTTCTGCTTTCTTCATTCCCGCGAACAGTAATTCGATGAGTTTTTCGATTTCGGGCCGTTGGTCGCCTTCACCGGCGATAAGCAACGCGGGCAACGCCACAGCGTCGCAACCAACCGTTTGGCGTCGCGAGGAGCTAAAAAAGCTTTGAAGCGCGGCGCTTGCCGGCTTTTCTTTTGTCTCATCCGTCGCCCTCGTCGATCTGTGTTCATCTGTGTAAATCTGTGGATTATTCGTCGCATTCTCTGCGGCCAAGCCGGCATCTGTTTTCTGACTTCTGGCTTCTGTCTTCTTCTGCTGCTGCTGCAGCAGCGCAAACGCTTTGATCAGCGTGGGAATATCTTTTTCTTTTTGCAGGCGGGCCGCGCAAAAAACGTTGCGGCGTTTTTCATTGACCAATAATCGCTGATCACTGGTCAATGAAAAGTCAGAAGGCAGAAGACTGGATGCAGAAGAATGCGGACGCGTTTGGCTTCCGTTTTCTTCTGTTTTCTTCACAACGGGATCCGCATCGCGAATTCCGTTATGCACGACGGTTATTTTATCTTGGGGCGCATCGTGCCGGGTCAGCATCGCGTCGCGCACGGCCTGCGAAATGGCGATAAACGCGGCGGTGTTATGTTCCGCCCAGCGGTGCAAACGTGTGGCCAGCCAGGCCTTCGGGCCGCGGCGGCCGGTGCGGTTGGGGGCAAGGAAATGCTGCGTGGCCACAACGCTGCCGCGGCCGGCGCGTTTCATGGCGGCCACGGCCAGCAGATGGGTGCGGCCGTTGTGTGCGTGAATAATGTCCACCCGACCGGCGCGAAGTTCAGCGGCCAGCGTTGTGATGGTTGTCAGTCCGGGAAATTTTTCGGCGGCTATGTGGGTCACCGGAATGCGCGCGTCTGTGGCACGCGACCACAAGGCAGATTGGCGGGGGCACGCGATGGTAACGGAAACGCCCTCGGCAAGCAGAGCGGCGGAAAGGTCGAAAACGTGCGATTCAGTGCCGGCGAACGGAAGGGTGTCCAGGAATTCTATCACGTGCATTTCAGGTATCCACAGACACGGGGTTTCACAAGAGGGAACGGAGATTTAAAAATATTATGACGATGAACGGGGATTCACAGGAGGTAACAGAGGATAAGCGAGGATTAAATAAATAATTATGACAAGGACGACGAACGGGAATTCACAGGAGGCAACAGAGGGAAAAAGAGGATTAGGCACCACGGTATTACTACCGATTTACGGGCGGGAACGGAGGATGGCCGAGGCCTGAATATTATTACGACGGGTGAGGCGTCACAAAGGGGAAACGGTGGGGCGACTACCGGGGCGGTGGAAGCGGGATATGCCATCGCGCAGGTGTACCACATTGAAGTTAATTAATAATCCAACGGCTTTGCCACTGAGCTTCAGGTACGAGATGATTTGCGCCTTGTGGATTGGCAGGAGCGCGTCAACTGCTTTCAGTTCCACGACAACCAGCTCCTCAACCAGCACGTCAATGCGATAGCCAACATCCAGCGTGGTGCCGTCGTACACCACAGGAAGTTCCACCTGGCTCCGCACTGAATGGCCGCTCGTTCGCAGTTCGTGGACCAGGCACGCTTCGTAAGCGCTTTCCAGAAGTCCCGGCCCCAAGGTGCTGTGTATCCGCATGGCGGCACCTATTATTTGTTCAGTCAGTTCCTTGTGCGCGGCCTCATTTTCGTTCATCGGTCCTCCGGTCCCCTCTGTTACCTCTGTGTGAATCAATTCCCGGTGTTTTCGTTTCTTTGTGGTCCTAGTGCACTTGTTGGCGGAGTCTATCTCGACGAATCGGGATGGTGAACTCGGTCGTTCATCGGTCCTCCGGTCCCCTCTGTTACCTCTGTGTGAATCAATTCCCGGTGTTTTCGTTTCTTTGTGGTCTTGGTGCACTTGTTGTCTTAGTGTTGAATTTGATCGCCGGTGCTCGCTGGCGGGTGACTTCAAAATGCACCGCCGCCAACATGCCGACAGCGCACCAAGCCCATTCTATGCTGCCGCGCAGCCAATATTCGTCCACCATGCCGTGCGCAAAGCGGCCAAAGATAAGCGCGGCTCCCAAGGCCACCAGTGTAAAGCGTGGGTCGGCCGGCGAAAGCTTTTTGTGCGTATTCCAGGCGGTTAAAAGGGCCACGGCATATATTGCCAGAAATGCGGCAAGCCCCTGCACGCCGGTTTCGGCAAGGGTAATCAGAAATACATTGGTTGGGTCCACTTGCTTGCGCAGCCCAACGCCCACGCCCAGCACCGGATGGTTTTCAAATTCATTAATCGCGTGGTGAATCAGTTGGATTCGCGGCTGGATGCTTCCCTTATTTGGATTAAAATCAAACGCATAATGCTGCTGCTTGTGCGGCAAAAACAAATAAAGCAAAACCAATAACGGCAACATGACCGCAGCCATGCGGGCCATTAAAATAAAGCGCCGGCGCAGCAGCAGAATTACCATGCATCCGGTGATGGCTTCCAGCCAGCCGCCGCGTGACAAGCTCATGAATAGCGCCGCGCCGATAAGCAGCAAGGCCAAGCCCAGCCAACGGATCGCCCGTTTGCGGCCGACAATTTTGGCACCCAGCCACAACTCAAATGTAATGGCGAAGCCAGCACCAAAGGAAGATCCCCATGCGGCGTTTTTGTTGTTACCTGGTGGGTAGTGAAAATGGGTAGCCAGCACCAGAATCGCAAGAATCGCTAGTGCACCGACTGCCCCTTCCAAGGCAAAATGCAGGTCATCCGTTCCGCCAGGAAATGAAGCGCAGAGCATCGGGGCAATTATGATGAATACGAACATTTCCACGAAGGCCTTAATGGCCTCCAGATGCCAATGCGGATAAAGGGCGCTGGAAACCAAGCAAAGGAAAAGATAAATAACGCTAGGCCACAGCGTGGGGCCAATGCGCAATGGCTTTCCCATTTGGGCAGATTTCACCAGCACAATGGGCAGCAGAATTGCCATACACAATTCTGAAATTGAAAGGCGCAAGGGGATATGCAGTGGCACGGCTTGCAGCAGAGGAACTGTTGCAAAAGTAAGCAATAAACCAATTCGCGGCTGACTTGCGCTAAGGGCAATAAAAATGACAATAAAGCCCGCGCCGGCCACCAGCGGTGAAAAATGGGCCAAGACCGCGAGTACAACCGCTACGGGCAGCCCCCAGATAGCAACCTGGCCAAGGGATGTCCCCTTGGCCGGTGTCCGGCGTAAAATGTTATTGGGCATGGCTGTCAATTCGTGGGTGCTCCTATCGCTTGTCCGCTGGCGATAATTGGGTCGCGTGATTTTTCCGGGAAAAAGTTCTTAAGCTTAAGGAAATGCTTTTCATAAACGTGGTAGCTGATAAACGCCAACCCAAATGCGATAGCCACGGCGCTGGCGTAGTAGGCTAACAAGCCCAGCAGTGCGCTGTGCAGTATTTTTGAAAACAGAGAGTAGGGCAGCCAACGGATTTCTAGCGAAAGGTAAATATAATGGAACACGTACATGGCGTAACTGTATTTGCCAATGGACCGGAGAAATTGAATGGACAGGAACCGCGACAGGATGGATGCAGGCTTGCAAGTCAGGACGTATCCCAGGGCGGCGCCAAACAGCAGCGGCGCCAGCGTGACATGGCCAATTACTGCCGTGGGCAGTCCATAAATGTAGCTGGGAACGAAGGCCAGATAGGCCGCAATGATAGCCACGGTAACCACGAAAGCCCCGCCAAAACAAATCCGCCATTCCATCAATTGGCCATTGGCCTGCAAAACCGCCAATGCCCCACCGATAAGCAATGAATCCGCCCGAAACAGCGTGAAGCTTGCCAAACCGTTGTAGATGACAAACGGGTTCCAGCCGGTTCCGGGCATCCATTGAACGGCAATGAAGCCTAATCTACTCAGGTTAATCGCCACTATCCCAGCCACGGCCAGCCGCAGCAACCAGCGCGGCGGCAACAGGAATACAATCAGCGGCCAGACCAGATAAAATTGCTCTTCAATGGCCAGGGTCCAGAAGTGAAAAAAATTGCCAAACGGGCTGCCACCTTGGCTGGCGCTGTAAATATTGGTGGTATAGGTCCAAAGCCAAATCTGATGGTGGTAGGCGGCGGAAATCATTTGCGGTACGCGGCCTAGCACCAGCGGTAAAATAACCAGAATTGCCAGCAATGTGCCGTAATATAGTGGGAATATACGCAGCGTGCGGCGGGCATAAAAATTGCGAAAATAATGTGCCTGCCCCTTGGATGAAAGCAATATTCCCGTAATAAGATAGCCGGAAAGCACGAAGAATAAATCCACACCCCATGCTCCGTGTGAGAACATTCTGGTAATAAATTCCACGGGGCGGCCGCCCGCGGCGATTTGGGAGGCGGGTATGCAGGCACAAAAATGCAGGCCGATAACGCCCAGAATCGCAAAGGCTCGCAGGCCGTCCAATTCGGGGTAATGCTTGCGGCCGCTGTATAACGGATCCGCCGAGCGCAGCTCTGCGGAGGAGTCAGAAATTAGGAGTTGGGGGTTAGGAGGGCTTTGAAGCACTTCGCTTCCTTTTCCTTCTAACTTTTGTCTTCTAACTTCTGGCTTCTTTTCCGTCCCCTGTCTTCCGCCTTCTGTCTTCTGATCGTCCATGTGGTTCATTATTCCTTGCTCGTGGAGTGTTCTATTGCCGCCCCGTAGGCCTCCAGATATTGCTTTGCAATTACCGGCCACGCGAATTGGGCGGCGCGGGCTTTACCATTTTCGCCAAGTCTTGCACATAGCAACCTATCTGCCGCTAGTTTCTGCATGGCCGTGGCCAATTCAGGAACGTTGCTTCCTTCAACTAACACGCCATTTGTTCCATCGGCGATAATTTCCGGTACGCCGCCGACCCGGCTTGCAATCACCGCCTTGCCGGATGCCATTGCTTCCAGGTTGACGATACCAAGCGGTTCGTGGCGGGACGGAAGGACGAAGAATTCACTCCCGGCCATGAATTCAGCCACCTGGTTCCGATCAAGTCGCCCGGTGAAACGCGTATTGGCTGAAATGCCGAGTTCCGCGGCCAGCGCCTTCAGATTTTCTCCTTCGGCGCCGGCTCCGCCAAGCACCAGATCGTGCGTTTTGCAGGTGCCCTGGGCAAAGGCCCTTAGCAGAATATCAAACCCCTTTTCCTTAACAAATCTGCCCATTGCGAACACGTAGCGGCGCGGGGCGCGGCCGCTCAATGAGACAGCCGCCTGCGGCGGCTTTGATGAGACGCTCGGCTGCGCCTCGCTTAATGAGACGCGATGCGGTGCGTCGCTTAATGTTTTAAAGGATTCGTTATTTATTTCATGGCCAGCGAGCTGGTCCGCTAAACGGACATCTTTGGCCGCTGATTCAGCCTTGGCGGAACCGTCGTCCTGTTTAAACATTCCTCCGTTTTCCTCTGTTACCTCCTTGTGAATCCTTCGTAGTCCGTTCTCCTTCGTGTCTTCGTGCCTTCGTGGTAAATCAGTCGTCGTCGTTAATCTGTGCGCATCTGTGTCAATCTGTGGATGAAAATCGCCCAAGTTTATCCCGTTATAGATGACCCGGCCTTTATCGCCAAATGGCTTGCCGAAAAAAGCTTGCGCCTCTTCCAGGGTCTGCCGGGAGCAGGCGGTTACAACCTGCGCGTTGTCCAATGCCCGCCGCAGGATATCTTGCGCCTGGGCCGATTTCTGGAAAATCTGATTGGCATCCATGGTCAATTCGCCCTGCAGCGTAACCACCAAAGGCAGTTGCAGACGGTCCTGGGCGATCATGGCGTAATGTGCATTACTGCTGACGCATTGGACATGCAGCATATCAATTTTATTTTCATGCAGAATCAGCAACATGCGTTGGGTAATCAGGTAATGCGACAAATGGTAGTTAATGGCGGCCTTGGCCGAGCCTTCGGGCAGGCGGAAGGCAAGGCGATAGATCGGGATGCCATCAATTGTTTCCGTCGCCGGCAAATCCCGTGGCCAGCGATTGGTCAAGATGATGACATGGTGGCCCTGGCGAATAAGTTCCATTGCCAGTTGGCGGCAGAGTTCTTCCACACCGCCGAGGGAGGGGTGGAACGCGGAAGCGAAAAGCGCGATATTCATTTTCAATTCCGAACAGAAGCTAATGTTCCGTCACAGTAAAATTTTAGGGAGACTGACTCGCGAAAGACAAACCGCAAAACATCGGGATTCCTTGCCAATCCTAACATCCTGATGTGACAGAGCACTAGAGCGTGGAAACGAGGACCTGGAACTTAGAATATTTTTGAGACTTTGCTGCCCTAATTTCCCTTGCGTTCGAGGCACCAGTTTTCTGTTTCTTTTCCAGGCTCTGATCGTTAAGGTTCCTCGAAATTTAAAAACAGGCCGGGACGGTCGCCGCAGCCTGCTTGGCCACCTCGATTAATTCCGTATCATCGCAAGCCCCCGCGGCTCCCAGAACATACCCCAAGACGGGAAGAGGAACGATTTCCTACCGTCCAAGTGCAATAGGTCATTCTTTACGAATTGGTTAAGCGCCGTCTGGGAAACTGCATATTTTTTTGGTGGCTGCCTGGACATTTTTCTCGCCGCAGAGCGAAAGCAACGCACAAAATGTGCCCTTGAACGACAACGAAGCCGCCTTTGCCTTGGCTCCTTCAGCCAACTTCCGGCGAAGCCCTTCATTCTCCATCGCCTGCCGAATGCGCTCACGCAACTGCTCGGCGTCTCGCGGTGCGACCAGCAGCGCGTCGACGCCATCCTCGGCATAGTCGCGGGTGCCGTTCACGTCGCTGGCCACGATAGGCTTACCGAAGGCCATCGCGTCAAGCAAGATCAGGGGGCCGCTAGGCAATTCGGTTTCCAGGAATGGTAGGACCACAAGCTTAGCGGACGCCATCAATCGTCGGCCTTGTCCGGGGGGGGGCATCGGGCGGACCTTGATTCGATCTTGCGCATCAGCGGGAATCTCTACAGGACGACCCGGGCAGATAATGGCCCGATATGGCAAATTAGACAACGCTTGGATCAGGGTTGGCCAGTCGCGGTGGGCGTAGCCAGCGGAATAGATGTAATCGTCTTCGGGGCAGGTCGCCTCGGCGGACAAAGAAGGGGCCGGAAAGGGAAGAAAGACGCACCTTCCCAGCGGATACCCAAATCGGCGGTTAAGCATGGGGGCATCGCCGCGTCTGATGACGGCTACGGTGTCCACACTCGCAATCCAGGTTCGGACAAAATGCGCCAGTCGATTCTCTTTTGGGATCAGAAGGTCAAATACGACCAGCCGCAGGTGCCTCGCACCAAACCACCGTTTGAATTTGGCGATAATAAAGGCTTCGGTCCCAACCGTGCAGAGTACCAGGGAGTCGTAGGAACGTGCAGCCCGCAATATCTGCAACGACTGGAGTACGTGATGGAAGTGCTTTCGTGCTCCGCGTAAACCCCAATCGGAGGCGCGACGGCGTACGGCGACGGAGTGGTCACCGAATACGCCGGTGGGTGGCTCAAATGTCGGGTCATAGGGGACCGAAATAAGGATACGCATAATTGACACCGGTAGTGAAATTTCAGGGCATTATCATTGTTCGCAGTTAGCCGAGGGTCGCGACTGAGATCGAAGCGCCAGCTAATCTGTAAAACGCCGGATAATGCTTTCGACTTGGTCCGGCGATTCCGCCGATGCCTTGCGCAGTTCCGAGCGCATCCCAACTGCTCATTTTTAGCCCGCGGCTCCCCGTTTGTGAATTCTAGCATTGATCGATGTTCATTGCTCTGTGTTCATTGGGGCGGCACGCCGGCCGCCGCCGTCTTCTCCGGGAAATATTTTTTCAGCTTCAGGAAGTGTTTCTCGTAAAGGTGGTAACTGGCGATCGCGACTCCAAATGTTAGCAACGCATTAGCCAGAATAAAAAACACCGAGCACCAAAGGTTGTTCTGGATTGCGGTGCTCATCCGCGGGACTCTGAAACATACAGCTCCCGTTAATCCCAATATAATCAGATGGTAGACATATATGCCGTACGCGTAGCCGCCGGCAATTCTAAACGGCCTCCACGAAATGGCCCGCTTAAGCATTCCCGTCCCCGGGAGGGATGAATAGAGCACCGTGGCCGCGAACCCAGGCGAGAGGAGGGTGGGAAGGGCATCCAAGCCCCACGGACTGGATAAGGCTCTTATTGCTTTGTGCGATGACGCGGCCCCATAGGCGATCACCTGAGGCGGAATCGGGCCAATGACCGACCCAAAGAGCGGCCCAGCAAGCAGAATTGCTCCAATCAACAGCAGAATGGTGACTGAAATCCATGCGATGTTCCTCTGCAGCGGGGCAAGCAGCACGGGGTCGCGGGCCACCGCTGCGGCGACCGCCCCCATTGCTAGGGAGTCAAGCTGGCAGGGCGTAAAAAAATAATTAGCTTCGTTTGGGGTAGCTGCCAGCGTCAGTCCGAGGCGGCACCCCAGGGCGAACACGGCCAACGCTAGACAAAATAGGACAAGCCGCCGCGGTGAAAGCAAGAATACTGCGACCGGCCAGAGGAGGTAGAACTGCTCCTCCACCGCCAGCGACCAGAAATGTGTGAGCCAACTGGGGTTGAGGGAAAAAAAAAGCGATCCCGATATTGGTTGTGTAGGACCAGAGCCACGGCATAGCGGAAAGTATCGCGTGGGCGTTATGGTCACGGCTGTAGAATCCGGGAAGCGCCGCACGCAGCGCGGTGATGATGAAAAGCACGGCAAACAATACGCCGTAATAGAGCGGGAAGATACGCAGAAATCGCCGCGCGTAGAAATTGCGGTAATAGTTTAGCTGCCCTTTGCTATCCAAGAGTATCCCGGTGATCAGGAAGCCGGAAAGGACAAAGAATAAATTGACGCCAATCCATCCCTGGAAGCTTGCAAGTTTGACGACGGCCACCGTACGGTTCGGCGGGGCCAGCCAAAAACCGTAGTGGCAAACTAATACCAATAACACAGCGATGCCGCGGAGGCCGTCGAGGGCGGGAAAATGTTTGCGGCCGCTAAAGAAGGGATCCGCAGATCGTGGCTCTGCGGAGGAGTTAGGGGTTAGGAGTTGGGATTTAGGAGAGCTTTGAAGCGCTTCGCTTCCTTTTTCTTCTAACTTCTGACTTCCAACTTCTAACTTCTTTTCCGTCCCCTGGGTTCTGCCTTCTGTATTCTTATTATCTGTTTCGTTCATTAAGTCTTGCCTATTGCCAATTGTTCTTTGTTGGGTGCCAGGTATTTTCTGGGGGGGCGTCGCATGCTTAGTCGGCGTCCTGGGTGGCGAATATTTTGGGGTCTTTGCTCTCGGCTTTCACGGCTTGCCGGATGCGGAAAGCTCTACAAGGCGGGCCCAGGTTCGGTCCCAGGTGAATTGCTCCGCCCGGCGCCGCGCTTTTTGGCCGTAGGACGCACGCAAATTCTGGTCCAAGATTAGATTTTTCAGTTGTGCGGCCAATTCCGCGGGTGCGTTGGGGTTAAAGAGGAATCCGGCGTCGCCCACTACCTCTGGGCTGCCGCCCGTCCGGGATGCGATGGTGGCAAGGCCCGAGGCCATGGCTTCGATCGTGGCGAGCCCAAACTCTTCACGCTTGCGGGAGGGCGTAACGTGGATACTAGCCTTGCGGACCTCCGCCGCGATCTGGCGTCGGTCAACATGACCCGGCCGTCGAACCTGGACGCCGCGGAGTTCCAGCTTTGCGACCAAGTCTAATATCTCCTGCTCGTAGGCATCTACGCAACCTTGGGGAAGTTGACTGGTGCCGAGGAGCTGGATCGAGAAGGCGTTCGTGGATTCGCTTAGAATAAGCGCCGCTTTGAGAAGGATGTCCGGCGCCTTGTCGCAGCGGATTCGGCCAACGTAATTAATAATCGGCAATTCATTGGGCGGGGTCGGAGCGGGCTTGAAATGTTCCAGGTCCACGCCATTGTAAAGGGGCCGCACGGTATTGGGCTTGAGCTTGTAGGCTGTCTCAACTTCCCGCGCGGCTGCGGCGCTCACCGCCATCACCAGGTCGGCGGATTGGCTGAGGCTGCCGCGGAAGGCGTCCCGCATGTAGTGGTTTGCGTTATGGAACAGGAGCAGGATTCGTGCCGCCGGCAGGATGCGTCGGAGGTAAATGGCCATCTCGGGATCGTTATGCAGTATTAGGCGGCCGTTTTCCATGCCGGCGTCCCTGACTGCTGCGGCAACGCGGCGAACATAGGTGCGCTGGCGCAAATAACGCCATCCGGTGACCTTTCGCTCCGCGCGAAACGCAAATTTTAGCAGGGCGTTTTCCGGTGGCGGCGGGAATGGGACGAATGAGATGCGCCGCCAAGGATAGGGCTCGGCGGGGCTTGCTTTCGCTATTACCAGCGGTTCTACCCCGGCTTTTTGCGCAGCCTGGCACATTTCCCACAACCACATGCTGATGGCCGCTCCGGCGGAGGTTGGTGAAAATGGCTCGTCTGAATAATTTATAAAGGTGAATTTCATGGATATTGGTGCTCAGCTATTGCCTTTTTGTAAGTCTCCAACAGCCGCGGTGCGACGGCCTTGCAGCTGAAATGTTCATCGAATCGGCTGCGCGCGGCCTGGCGGAAACGCATGTTCGTGTCGGGGTCCAATAGCGCGATGATGTTTTCGGCCAGCTTTGCGTGATTGCCTACGGGCGAAACCATCCCCGCTTTGCCGTAGTCAACGGCTTCGGGCATGGACACATAGTCGCTGGTGGCGATGGCGCAGCCAGCGGCCATGGCTTCAAGCGTTACGTAAGAGAAGCAATCGCACGGGGTTGGATAGGCGAAAACATCGAAGCTGGGCATTATATCTCGCAACAGGCGGTCGCGATCAATCTGGCCCAGCCAGGTAACACCCGCGATTTCGCCGAGGTCAGCTGGTCGGCCTCCACCCACGATCCAGAGTTCCGCTCGTGGCACGGCGGCTTTTACCGCCTGGAAGGCCTTAAGCAGGACGCGGCCGCCCTTTGCATCGAAGTCGTTAGCCACGAAGCCGATGCGGGTGGGCAGGCGCGGTTCAATTGGCCGCAGGTCTGGCTCATGCATGATCGGGATTACGTCAATTTTTTCTGGGCCGATTACATGGTGCGACACCAGCCAGTCGCGGTAATATTCCGTGTAGACGGCAACGCGCGCCGCCTGGGGCAGCGCGGCCGCACAGCTATTGACCCCCAGCATACGCGCCAGGAGCGTATCCGTACGAAGCATCCGTGACACTCCCGCGCGCGAGCGGACCCTTCTATCGATGTAAAGGTCGGTCTGGGGAGCCCCGCTGGTGACGACCAGGGGGCAGTCTATGCGCCAGAAGCCAGCGCTGAAGACATGGAGATGCACAGCATCGTAGGCGCCGGGGGCGAGGGAAAAATAGCGAAACGGTTCCCAGAATAGCCATCGCTTTGATCGCGCGATGTTAATAAGTTTATTGGCGGCCGTTGTGACGGGCTCGCGCCAGAAGCGGTTGCGTTTGGCGTTTTCGACAAGCCGCCCCGCGGCCAATGCGGAGGCATGTGTTTCGTATTCGACACCGGGCGGCGGGTGCCGCAGCAAGGTTTCGGTGTAGGTAATGTCCCCGCAGGGGGGATCCAGATCGCGTAATGGGCTGATCAGCAATACCCTCATCGCTTCAGTATCCTTGAGTTAGTTATACCGCCAGGCACCGGTCTATCCGCCTCGCGAGGCCGGGCTGGTCGAAGGGGCGAGTGGGGGCAGCCGTGCCGGCGCGGAATCTCCGGGACGAGTTCCGCTAAGTGGACTGCTCCAGTCGCGGCGGACGAGGCCGTGGTGTTCGTAATTTGGCTCGCGGCGCAGCTCGCGCAATAGACATCGGCGGGCGTGGAACTTTTCCAAGGGTTCGAGTTCCCAGGCGGGCATCGTTGGGGCTGTGATCCAGCCCGGGAGATGCCGCAGCCGTTCCCAACCCAGTTTGCACGCGGCGCGGTAAAACGCCAGGCGAGGCCACCGGCGACGCTGGTGTTCCCAATGGTGTTCGACGTAGGCCGCGAATTCCCCGCGTTTATACGCCTGGCGTGCGAATGATTGCCGCGAAAGCCGCCCGGGTTCCAGGTGGTGTTCAACCTCTATGTCCAGGTGGGTGACGATGCGAAAGCCGGCCTGGCGAACCTGCAGCCAGAATAAGGTGTCCTCCGCGTGTCCCAGTGCGCCTGGGCCTACTTCGGGATCGAAGCCGGGCACGGCGGTTAAGACGCGGCGGCTAACCGCCATGTTCGCGCCGATGAGCGGCATATTGGTGTTTTTCGGCAAGTCCTCGGTGCTGGCGAGCCAGCCGCGCTGTGCGGCGGTCAGCCAGGGCCTGCGTAATGATGAGGCTAATCTGATGCCACCGGCGACGGCATCGGCGCTTCCATCCAGAATCGGCCGGGTTAATTTTTCAATCCAATCTGCGGGGACGTGCACATCGTCGTCCGTAAACATAAGGACGTCGCCGGTCGCGGTCGAAAGGCCCTTGTTGAGGGCTACGGATTTTCCGGGGGTGCCCACGAATAAATGACGAAGCGTCAGCCTGCCGCACGAGTTGCCGAATGCCTTGAGCACGTCGGCGGTCTGGTCACGCGATCCGTTGTCAATAACGATCAGTTCGGCCGACATCCCGGCGGGGATTTCGATATCCGCCAGCGCTTCCAATGTTGCCTGGAGATGCGTGGCGCGGTCCCGTGTGCAGATTAAGATTGATATTGTATGAGACAATTAACGGCAACCTCTATCGTTTCGCAAGTTTCAGGCCTCCTGGCTTGCCAAGTTCAGGCGTTGTTCCATTTGGCTTCTTCCCGCAGGTGGATTCCCAACGGGCCGTCGCAAAGCTGTGACTCGTCGGCGTAGATCGCCGTGAGGCGGGTTCGCGCGACGAGGATGTAGCCCCGTTGCCGGAGGAAAGACGATATCTCTGAACTTCCCGGCTCGGAGAGCGATTTAAGGCCAATTTCCTCGGCCAATACAAAAGTGGGGTGGAATTGTTCCCAGTCGTTCGATTGCAGTGCCTCAAGGTCCATGCCTTCCACATCCACGGAGAGAAAATCAATCCGTTGCGATTCAGGCAGGTGTTCCTTTAGGATTATTGCGAGCGGCATGGCCGGTATTTCGCGCTTTCCAATGATTCGATGCTTACCAGAAAAATCCCGGCTCTCACAGAGTTCGCGGTCGAAGCCGTTGAGCAGCGGCTCGTCGAAGCAATGGTAGGTGAGCGATCCGGGGCTGCGAGCAATCGCCATTTCAAGGTTAATGTCGCGCGGTCGTTCGGGGTCGAAAAGAGCCTTCATTCCCGGGCGCGGATCGATGTTTATTCCGTGCCATCCGCGCTGGTAGAAATAGCAGGTGTTTGAAAATCGCCATGGGTCGTGTGCGCCGACGTCGACGTAAAAGCCAGCGCGGCGATGAAGCACGGACCCGAGGAGCGCCCCTAAAATAAGATCTTCCCCTTCTTGCGCGTAGCTGAGCGCCGCATGCGGGCTGATATAGGCCTCACGCAGCGAGCGTTTCATCCAACCTGGGACGAAACTTTTTGCGGCTCGCACAAGGGGCGAACTTCTCAACATTTGGAAACTCCTAGATTGCTGAACCGGTGTTGGGTTGTGTCTGACTCCACTGGGCCTCCAAAAGCAGAGGTGCGTCGCCCTCGAATCCGCGTGAGCCAGTTCCGTAGAAATCTCCGGCCTCGACATCGAGCTGCGCGACAGGGTCCCTCGGGAAGTCCGCCTCGGTGCCGGCAACGACGATTCGCGCATGCACGGCGTATCGACCGGCTGCCAACGGCAAACGCCCGACGGAGCACCGGAACTCGCTGACACCGGCGCCGGCCGTAAACGTGCGCGACTGGTACGATCCGTAAAAGACCGAGAGCAGTTGCCCGGTGTAGGAGGTAAAGGACATGCCGATGTCGACCTTGGGCACCGGACGCGAATCTGGATTTTCGCAGTTGAAGACGAATTGGAGGGCCATGCCGGAAAGGGCGGAGCGGATTGTCTTGCCGTGATCGTTCTCGAGCCGGAATTCAGTGATTCGCAAGGCCCCCGTTCCGCTGCGGGCGACGTCCTTTCTGATAGTTATGCGGTCGGCGGCTTGTGGATTGGCGGCCCGCAGGTAGGAGTCGATTGCGGTCCTGACTGGGCCCGAGCCTGCGACGTTGCCTCGCTCCAGAAAAATAGCCTTGTTGCAGAGACCGGCCACCGAGGCCATGTTGTGGCTGACAAACAATACGGTCCGGCCACTTTTGCTTACATCCTGCATTTTGCCAAGGCATTTGTTCTGGAATTCGCTATCGCCCACGGACAGAACTTCATCCACAATTAAAATTTCGGAACTTAAATGGGCGGCTACCGCAAAGGCCAATCGCACATACATGCCGCTGGAATAACGCTTTACCGGAGTGTCCAGAAATTTTTCCACGCCCGCGAAATCCACTATGGCGTCGAACTGTTTTCGTATTTCAGACTTTCGCATGCCCAGAATGGCGCCGTTAAGGAAAATATTTTCCCGGCCGGTAAGTTCCGGGTGAAAGCCCGTGCCTACCTCCAGCAGACTGCCGACGCGGCCGAAAAGGTCGATCTGGCCACGGGTTGGTTCGGTGATGCGGCTTAAGATTTTAAGGAGTGTGCTTTTGCCCGCCCCGTTGCGGCCAATAACGCCCACGACATCGCCTTCCTGAACGTCAAAGGAGATATCGTTTAACGCCCAGAAGGTTTCGCGGGTGGGGCGGCGGAATGGGTTTTTAAGGCGCGCCAACGCGGCCTCGGCCAGGGTGACGTGGTCGGGGGCGTTGTGGCGAATGGTGTAGGATTTGGCTAAACCTTGGACGCTGATGGCGATAGACATAGTGGGGGTCCAGAAAACAGAAGACAGAAAACAGAAGACAGAAGGCAGAAGACAGGAGGCAGAAGACGGAAGACGGAAAACAGAAGGCAGAAGACAGAAAACAGAAGGCAGAAGGCAGAAGACAGAAGACAGAAGACAGAAAACAGAAGACAGAAGGCAGAAGACAGAAGACGGAAGACAGAAGGCAGAAAACAGAAGACGGAAGACAGTTTGAGGCGCCGGGCTTGTGTTTTGGTTCCTGATTTCTTATTCACCTATTTTTGATACATTCGCAAGGATGGCGGCACGGTAGCTGTGCAACAATCGGGCAACTTCCTGACAGTTTTGCCATAGGGCTTCTTTATTCAGATGGCCCAGGTCGTGGGAAAGGATTAAATAATAGCGACATTCTTCAAGTGATCCTTCTGCGGTATTAAGGAATTTGGCCTTGTCGGGTCTGGTTTGCTTGCCGAAGCCTTCAGCAATATTGGCGGAAATTGACACCGCGGCACGGCGAAATTGTGATACAAGGCCGTAGAGTTCATCCTTGGGGAATTTTCTGGTGGCAATATATACTTGAAGCGTGAACGCGTGTGCTTTTTGCCAGACAATTAGATCTTGAAAGGAAGAAGCGGGCGGCGGCATGGGGGACCTTTCTAAAAGAAGACAGAAGGCAGAAGACAGAAAACAGAAGGCAGAAGACAGGAGGCAGAAGACAGGAGGCAGAAGACGGAAGACAGAAGGCAGAAGAGTTTTGAAGCGCTTCGCTTCCGTTTTCTTCTCTTTTCTGGCTTCTTCGTCGCCGGGTTCTTCGTGTCTTCGTGGTGAACTCGGTCGTATCGTTGCGTCGTCGTGCCGTTGTGGTGAAATCCGTCGCCTTCTGCCTTCTGTCTTCTGTCTTCTGTTTTCTGGCTTCTTCGTCGCCGGGTTCTTCGTGCCTTGGTGCCTTCGTGGTGAATCGTCATCTTCTGTTTTCTGTTTTCTGACTTCTGCCTTCTGTTTTCTCTTTTCTGGCTTCTTCGTCACCGGGTTCTTCGTGACTTCGCGTCGGAGTTTATCCCGACGCATCGGGATGGTGAATCGTCGTCTTCTGTTTTCTGTTTTCTAGCTTCTGTTTTCTGACTTCTGCCTTCTGTTTTCTCTTTTCTGGCTTCTTCGTTAAATAACGTCCGCGAAACGGCGTTCCATTTTCTTAAACAGCATCAGCCCGCTGGCGAACAGGATAATGGCGCACGCGGCGCTCCAGACGGTGGGGCCGACCAGAAGATGCCCACGGCCCAACAGCGACCAGCGAATGGCGGACAACATGCCCGTAAGGGGGTTGGCACAGTACCAGGGATAAACCCAAAGTTTGTGGTCTTTAAGGAGCTTGGCGTGAACCGAGGCCAGCGAATAGCCAACCGGGCTGGCATACATAAGCATCTGCATGAATACCGGCAGAATGTATTGAATATCGCGATAGCTGACGGCCAACGCGCTGGTGACCATGCCGATGCCCAGCGCGGCCATAAGCATAATTGCGATCCAGATCGGGAGCAGCAGAATGCCGACGCCGGGGTTCACACGGTAAATCAGCAGCAGGATAAGCAATACGGAAAAGGCACAGCAGAAGTCCACAATAACGGAAAGACTGCTGGCGACCGGAAGAATAACCCGTGGGAAAAAGACCTTGGAAACCAGGTTGGAATTTGCGACCATGCAGGTGCTGGACCGGCTGATGGTGTTGGCGAACAGGTTCCAGCCCAGCAGGCCGGCGAAGGAAAGGACGAAGTAGGGGGTTCCGGAGCTTTTCATGTGGCCCAGAACGCCGAACACGAACGTGAAAATTAACGCGCCCAGCAGGGGCTGCAACACGACCCAGGCGACGCCAAGAATCGTTTGCTTGTAGCGGAGTTTCAGGTCGCGGCCGGCGAGGGAAAAAAGCAGGTCGCGGAATTCCCAGACTTCAATAAGGTCTACAAATTTCCAGGGCTTGCTGGGCCGAATGGTAAGGTGCGCGCGGCGCGCGGGCGCAGCGGGGGAAGGCGCCGCGACCACGGCGACTGCCGATGGCGACGATTGGGCGGGATCGTTGGTAAGTGAATTCGGAAGTTCAGTCATGGTTATCCAAAGAGGTTAGGGTGATAGAAGGCAGAAGACGGAAAACAGAAGACAGAAGGCAGAAGACAGAAAACAGAAGGCGGAAGACAGAAGGCAGAAGGCGACGATTTTTACCACGAAGGCACGAAGACACGAAGAACGAGACAGAAGATAACGATTTAGCCACAGAGGGCACGGAGAATCCACAGATTAACACAGATTTACACAGATTAACGGCAACGACGGATTTACCACGAAGGTACGAATGGCACCAAGGCCAAAGAGGGCACAGAGAATTACACGAATAATCCACAGATTGACACAGATTTACACAGATTTACACAGATTTAATTAACCAGCCAGACAATCAGGGATACGAATTTGGCGAACGATTATCCACAGATTAACACAGATGAACACAGAGACGACGAACGCAGGGGGTATTGACCAATAAGACCACCAAGGAAACTAAGGACACAGAGAACAACACATTTAATCCACAGATTTACACAGATTGACACAGAGACGACAACGAGGCGATTAGCCACAGATTCTCACGGGGCTATAGCCTGTAAAATATTAATTATGGTCGTGGTTAATCTATGAAAATCTGTGTAAATCTGTGGACAGCATCGTCTTTCTTTGCGCTAAATTTAGTCGTCGTTAATCTGTGAAAATCTGTGTCCATCTGTGGATCAAACCGTCTCTTTGTTGTCCTCGCGAAACGGCTTTCCATTAGATTTCCCTGGCGAGGCTAAGCGGATTCGTTGCTTGCCGCAGCGGGTCCCGGAATCGGGATGGCCGCGGTGGGCGGAATCTGCTTTTCAGAAGCTGCCTGGGCCAGGCGTGTGGTATCCACGGTGGCGATGCGGCTTTGGCCGAATTCCCGCCAGCGGACTTCCACAAATTCCCGCAGCTTTTCGCGAAACACCGGGCGGCTGAACCGCATGGCGTTGGCGCGAATGGCGTGCGGGTCCCATTTTAAGCGTTCAAACCGATCTACCGCTTCGTTTAAGCTTTCCGCGGTATGTTCCATAAAGAACATTCCCGTGGCACCATCCACAACCGTTTCCGTGGCCCCGCCATGGCCGAAGGCGATAACGGGCGTGCCGCAGGCCTGGGCCTCCACCGGCACAATGCCGAAGTCTTCTTCGGCGGCGAAAATGAAGGCCCTGGCGTGCTGCATGTAATGGCGGAGTTCGGCTTCGGGCAATCGGCCGACCAATTTCACATTCGGACCGGCCAGAGCTTGAATTTTGTTGAATTCCGGGCCTTCGCCAACCACCACCAGGCGGCGGTTGGGCCTGCGGGAAAACGCTTCCACAATCAGGTCCATGCGTTTGTAGGGCACCATGCGGGACGCGGTTAAATAATAATCCGCTTTCTGGCTGTCCAGCGAAAATGTATCTGTATCCACGGGCGGATATAGCGTGGTGGCCGATCGACCATATACCTTGTTAATGCGGCGGCCGACAAAATCGGAATTGGCTATAAACGCATCCACGCCATGGCTGGTGCGGACATCCCATAGTCGCAGGTAATGAAGAATGGCCCGCGCGGCCAGGCTTTTTATTCCCGCCGTTAAGGAGGCTTCCTTAAGGTACTGGTGCTGCAGGTCCCAGGCGAAACGCACCGGGCTGTGGCAGTAGCAGATGTGAAGCTGGTCGGGCCGTGTCAGAATTCCTTTGGCCACCAGATACGAACTGGATAACACAATGTCGTATTGCGATACGTTAATTTGTTCAATCGCCATGGGCATCAGCGGCAGATAGGCGCGGTGTTTGCGGCGGGCCAGCGGCATTTTCTGCAGAAAGCTGGTGGTGACGGGTTTGTTCTTTATGAACGCCCGGTTTTCCGGTGGAAGGAAATCAAACAGGCTGAAAAGGTCCGCACTGGGGAAAACCTCCAGCATCTGTTCCAGCACCCTTTCGGCTCCGCCACAGGTGTACAGGAAATCGTGAACAATGGCGATTTTAAGATCACCGACCGGACGGGTATAGCGGTGGCGCAATGGGTCGATATTTTCCAGTGGCGGCGTAATGCGGCCGGCGATGGGTGGGGGAATTTCAGCGATCAATCCCGGCGGGGGGGAAAGTGCCGGGACCGGGTCTTCGGCTTTCTGACTTTTTGCATCCATGTTCTTACCGGTGTCCTTGAATTCTTCTTTATTCCGCGTTCTTTGTTCGCCGAAGTTTATGGCCTTGAAAATGCCCGAGCCGGTATTTTTCTGTCCTTTTCCGGGTGGATTGGGCTTGCCGGAACCAAAAATACGTATTCGGAACGGACCGGGGTTCTGGTCTGGCAGGCTGGCCAGAGAATTTTCTTCCATCAGCCGCGCAAACAGCGCCAGCCGATGCCCGGCGGATTCCAGAAACGTGGTGCTGGGAATGGTGAGTTCAAGTGTCATGTGCGGGCCGATGCGCCGATGGCGAATGGGCAAAGAAGCCTGCAGCAGCGGGGCACCGGCGAAATCTTCCTCCGGGGCGGTCCAGAAGCGCGGTTCCGTGGTGCCATCTCGCCGGGTAATGGTCATGGCCACCCGGCTGAAGTGCAGCATTTGCGCGCCTTGGCATACGCTTTCCCACCAGGCATCAAACGTGCCGGCGCGGCTTAAACGAAGCTGCAGCATTTCAAACGCCTGCCGGTATTGTTTGCTTTCGCGGGCCAGTTGCCGATTGCGCCGAATGGCGTGAATAAGGTCGAAGAATCGCGTGGACCCGGCGGAACGGAACAGTACCAGCAGCAGAAACGCCAGAATCAACAGGTACAAGACCCGCAGATTGCGGCCGCAATTCAGGATTAATATCGCCAGCAGGCCGGAGGCTGCGCTGAAAACATACAGGAAATAGACCGCATGTTTATGACTCAGGCCAAGGTCAAGCAACCGGTGATGAATATGGCCGCGTTCAGCCGCAAAAAGGGATCGGCGGTGCAGAATGCCGCGGCGTAAAAGAGTGGCCACGGTATCCAGCAGGGGGACGCAAAGGGCAATGGCGGGCACCAGGACGCCTTCCAGATTTCCGGTTTTGCCGGCCAGAGCCACCGTGCCGGCGGCAATAACAAAGCCAATAAACAGGCTGCCGCCATCGCCCATGAACACCCGTGCCGGATTAAAATTAAACAGCAGAAACGCGGTAATGGACCCGGCCATGGCCAGCATAAGAATGGCAATGCTTACTTCACCAAGCGCCGCGGCGGTAATGGCGACAACGAGTGCCGCAACGCCGGAAATACCGCCGGCCAGGCCATCAAGCCCGTCGGTAAAATTCAGGCTGATGGGCACGGTTATAAGCCAGAACATGGTTACTGGCCACGCAAGCCAGGAAAGGTGCGTCAGCCAGGCGGGCGCGTTCCAGGCGGCCGGCAGGATCAGATTCGGAATCGGTATCTGCGCGCCGTAGGCGGTAAAAAGCCATGCGATAACCAGCAGCCCAATAAGCTTGAGTTTGGCCGGAATATTAATCAGATCATCCACCACGCCCAGCGCCAGCAGCATAAGGGAAGCGGCTATCAGGGCGGCCATGGGAGTGCGAATAAGGTGGCCAACCATTTCGGAACTGCGATAGACAATCAGCACCGGAATGGCGACGGCCATGGCGGCCAGTGCGATGGCCAGCCCGCCGACGCGGGGAATGGGTCGCTGATGCACTTTGCGCGCATCGGGTACATCCACCAGGCCAAGGTGCTTGGCCATGATAATAACGGGCGGCAGCAGCAGCACGCCGGCGCAGATCCCACCCACGTAGGAAATGCCGTACCATGATGAATGATCCATAAATTATCCGTTGGAAATCATAGGATTGGTTACCCGTGGCATAGCGCCGAAAAGCCGCGGCCTTATAGTGCAATCAGCGGTAACAGCATGATTTGGCCAGTCAAGTCTGAATACCGCGCGCTGGCCGGAAAAAGTTGATCATCTTCCGCCGGGCGGCTTATTGAATTCGCAATTGGGCTTGCAATTGCCGGTAATGTTTGCGGGCGTTCACGGAAAGTTCCTGCAACTGTGTGGCATCGGGGCGGAAACCTGCCAGAACCGAACGCGCCTGGGCTGTATTGCCGGAGGCCAGAAGAATTGCCGCCGTATCCACCGGCCATAGCGGGTTGTTCGGGTCCAGCGCCTTGGCCTTGGCCATAGATGTCAGTGCCTGCGGATATTTTCCTTCGGCGGCTTGTACCCGCGCCAGGGTATCCCACAGTGTGGGGCTTTGGGGCGCAAGATTGATCGCCTGATGGGCCAGGGTCGCGGCCCGTTCAATGTCGGCCGGCGACAGGGGGGATTGCCGCAGCAGAAGAATGGCCAGATTGTTCAAAGCGATGGTCTGTTTGGGATCCAGGGTCAACACCTGGTTATAAATTCCGATGGCCGGGGCATTTTGTCCGCTGACCAGTTCAATGGTGGCCAGGTCTGATAGCAGATTGATTTTCTGGGCCTTGTTGAAATTCTGACCGCTGGCCAGCAAAGAGCGGATCAGCGATTCGGCGCGTGCCGTGGCGGCGGCGTTGTGAAACCGCTGCCCAATCGCCCACCAGCCCTGGGCCAGAGCCAGTTGTTCACGATTGCCTTTTGGTCCAGTAGTTATGTATTTAGATATATAATTAATCCAGTTCGTGGCGGACCGCAACGGCAGGGTTTCGGCGGCCAGCGGCATGGCTCCTATGCGGACACTTGCGGATATTTTCGCCAGGGGCCATAACAGCTGGCGCGCCGCGATGGGGTCTGCGTTCAAAATGTCGGCTTGCGCCGCAAGAATTAAAAGCTGGTGCAACTGATCGGGATTTTGTTTTGCCTGGGCCAGATACGGCTTTATCCGGCTGATCGCGCTGGCGGGGTCTTCCAGATTAATATCGGCGGTTGCCATCACCACATCCGCCGCCACACGGTTGCCGCTCATGCGTTTCCGCCACTGTTGTGCCGCGTTAAGGCAGCTTGCCCATTGTCGCAACTGTAAATAGGCCAGCGCGGCGATACGCGCACTGGAAGGGTCCGCTGGAAATTTTGCCATTGTGCGAATCGCCAGGGATGCCGCATCCGCGGCCTGTCCGGTGGCCAGCAGAACTTTTGCGGTGGCGTTTCGCAGATCAAGGTCATGCGGATATTCCACCACCAGCGATTGAAGCCGTGCGCTTATGGCTGTATTGCTCGGCTTGCCGGTAAGTGCGTCGGCAAGTGCCAGCACCACCGGCTGGGTGCCATCGGGGGCGGGGGTTTGCAGCAGAGCGGACACTAGCCGCCGAAAAAGGACTAATTTGTTTACTTTCAGCACGGCTGCCAGATTGTTGTTCAGGAACCGCAGCGTGGTGTTGTGCGGCAATTCGGCTGTTGCCGCCGCAAGCGTTGCTTTCACCGCCGAAGTGTCGTTCAGGGCAAGTTCAAAATTCAGGAGGGAAAGCCATGGCGACGAACGCTTGGGAGCCGCCTGCACGGCGGCATTGTACGCGTCTCTGGCTTGCGCACCCAAATTGTGATTCATATAAAAGTCGCCGGCAATAAGATCGGCCTCTCCAGCGGGAAGTTTTATTGTGGCCAGCCGATCAAGCAGCGCCTGGGCGCGCTTCAAATTTCCCTGATCTCCGTAAAAGTTGGCGGCCGCGGCCAGCACCGCCGCATCGGGTTTTTTCAGGAGTTGGTCAAACAGTGTTGCGGCCGCCGCGGTATTTCCCGCACGTTGATAGAGTTGTGCCAGCAGCAGCGACCGGGCGAGTCCCAGTTTGTGGCTTTGGGCCTGCTTTTCCAGCAGGGTAATGGCCTGACTGTTATGTCCGTCTATGGCAAAAAGCGTCGCGGCTTGTTTCTGTTGTGCGGGTGTGGCATAACTGGAATCAGCCACATCGGCCAGGTACTGTTGAGCATGGCTCGTGCGCCCCTGTTTTTGATACAGTTGTGCCAGCGTGAGTGCCAGACCGGGATTTCGCGGAGTAAGTGCATATGCCACTTGAAGCTGATTGATCGCCTGGGTAATTTTTCCCTGTTTCTGGTATACGGAAGCAAGCAGCAAATGCGGCCCCAGCACGCCGTTAGATTCCTGAATATCTTCATGAAGCAGTTTCACCACAAGTTTGAGATCCGCCGGTGTCGGCTTGTGGCTTAGCAGCCAGCCAGCCTTGCTTAGCTTCCATGCGAAACCGCGATTGCCGATAATTTTTTCCAAGCGGTTAAAAGCACCGAGTACAAACTTCCGGTCATTCTGCATGATGGGGGATTCAATCGCCAGCCATTGGGCCCGTGTGTTGTCCGGACTGGCGGCGACCGCTTTTTTCCATGCTTTTGCGGCCGCCGGATTTTTCTGTATCGACAGATATTCCGCCAGTGCAAGCCGCCATTGTGCCGCATCGGGTCCGGTTCTCTGGCTGTTCTGCCGCAGCAGAGTGAACCCCTGGTTGGGATGTTTAGCCTGGGCCAACAGCAGCGCACGGGCCAGCACGATGGCGGGCGTTTTTCCATACGCATGTTCGGCCTGCGCCAGAACGGTGGTGCCAAGGCCTAATTTGGCATTATGGCTGATACTATACAGGGCTAAAAAGGCCGTCTGGGGCAGCGGCGGCTTTTGCCGCAGTGCTTGAATCAGCAGTTGTTTTGCCTTGGCGGTCTGGCCCAGTTGCAGATAAACCCGTATACGCGTAATCACCAGATCGCTGTCAACCGGCTGCTGGTGGGCCAGCTTGGCCAGATCTGTCAGCAGGGCAACGGGAGGGTGCTTTGGATTAAGTGGTGTGCTGGCCACCCGTACAATTGCCTGGGCGGCCTGAAGCCGAGGCGAATCCGGTGCCAGTTTTACAGCCTTGTGCATAATGGCCCGCGCAAAGGCGGCGTCGCCGCCCCTGACAGATTCCATGGCCAGGCGTTCCAGGGGCTTCGGCCAGGTAAGTGCGGCGCTGGCGGCCACCAGCCAGTATTGCCGGGCAACTTCAGGCTCGCCGGCCCGCTGATAGGCGTTGCCCAGGCGATATAGAAAATATGGCTGATCGGGAAACGTGGCCTGGGCTGTTTTTAAAACGGAAATTCGGGTTGCGTCCGTCACCTGTTTATTCAGTCGCAGGGCCAATACCGCGGCCCAGTTCTGGGCGGCCGGCGTGGATATCTTTTTGAGTGCCGCGATGATCTTCCGGGCGGCGGATTTTTCATGCAGGGCCAGCAGCGAACGGGCCTTGTAGGCCGCCAGAACTTCGTTCTCCATCGGGTTGACGGTTTTGGTGATGGCCAGCACCTGATGGTTGTGGCCATGCTGGTAAAGACGCTCGCAAAGCGCCCGCAAAATATCTTTTTGCGCGCCGTCGGCCACCGCATTGCGCAACACCACGGTGGCGCGTTTCGAGAGGTTTAACCGATCCAGTTGATTGACCAGGGGCAGAATCAGGACTTGCGGCAGGTGTCGCAGCCGTGACAGCCGCAGAATAATGGTGGTGGCGCGGGACACATGGCCGGACACCAGATTCGCCACGGCCTGCAGGAATTGATACGCGGGCGCGGAGGGGTTTTTCTTCACAAGATTTTGCGCCCAGATCGTAATCTGGCGGTTGGGGAGCTGTTGCTGGCGCATCAGTTCTATTGCCAGGAGGCCTTCCCTGAGCCGATCTGGAGAAAGTTCTACACATCTAGATGCGTAAGTAAAAGCCTCTGAAAGCTTGCGAAGCCGTGTGAGCGCCTGGGCCAATGCGCTAAGCGCGGTCAGATTCCGCGGGTCTTTTTGCAAAATGGTATGGGCCAGGGTGACCGCTTCCACGTTGGCGTTGGTCTGAATCAGCAGTTTCAGAAGCATCGTCTGATATTTCAGATCGCCCGGAACCTGATACAGAATCTGGTGGAGCACGCCGATCGCCTGGAACAGATTGCGTCCCCGCGGCTGCGGTACTTTCAAACTGGCTTTTGCATAAGCCTTCAGGCTTGCCAGATCCGAAGGGTTCTGCCCGAGATAGGCGCCCAGGTCATTGACACCGGTCGGATAATTACCGGCTTTTACCGCGGCCAGCCCGGCGGCGCGTAAATGCAGGAAATGCTCCGCAATCCGGTGTTTCCGGTAGATATAAAGTGACCCAAGCACGAAAACCAGAATCAAAAACGACGTCGCCAGTATTAAAAGACGGCGTTTCATTCTGCTGCGGGGAGGAGCCATATGGTTCTCCAGAAAATACCTGCCATGCCAAATGTGTTCGGCAGTTTGTTCAGCGGTCAAAAATGGCGGTTTGACGGGGCAATGCTGTGCCATTCCATTGTTCGTGACCAAGACCGATCCAGAGCGGGCGTGCCGGCGATTGCATCAATCGAGCATCGGCATTGGCCGGACCGCGGATCTTGCGGCCCAGCTTGGTGACGCCCTCTATGGTCAGTTCCGGATCGTTCCAGTCGCGCGCCAGTGATCCGACATATTCCTCAGCTTGTTCCGGACCATAGACACGACCAGGAATTCGGATGGCTGCATTATCCGGAAAAGCGGCTCGCAAAGCCATCCAAGGACGTGATTTTGCCGCCATACCCGCCCAGAATTCCGCCACAGTTGGCAATACGGTCATGGCCAGTCGCAGGGGTTTGTCATATCCGGCCTGCGGCTTTAACCCGATCAGATAAAGCGAATGATGCACCCAGTAATGCCGTTCCAGAACCGCGTGCAAATGCAGTCGCACCAGTGCGGAACCTTCCGTAAGCAGATAGACCCTTGTCGCGCCCGCCGCGGGCAAGTGGCCTCCGCGACGCACCACGGCCACTTCGCGAGCCATCCAGTATCGGTCGTGAAGGTCAACGACCGAAAGCCCCCAAAGCTGCAGTGGCTGGTTATTCATTGGCGGATTTGTCACTGGCAGTTCCTGTATGTCCGGATTCGTGTTTTATATCTTCATCAGAAGACTGCACGGAAACGCCCACTGCGCATGCCAAAGGCCCAAGCTTTCGCAGCGATTCCAACGCCGCGGGGTCCGGATCGGTTACCGGCACAGATGAGCTGTCCTGCGCGCGGTAACTGCTGTTATATGAATATTCATGACGCGAGACATCTTTTTCGCTGGCCCTGTTGAAAATCACACCTTCCAGTCGCGCGCCGACGGAAGTCAGGTAGCTGGTGGTGCGTTCAATCAGGCCGCGGGTTTCACCGCGCGCCACCACCAGTACCACGCCATCCACCTGTCCGGCGATGAGTGCGGATTCAAGGGAACCCAGCACTGGTCCGGAATCCAGCAGAATCATGTCATAGGTCGATTTGGCATTCTGAATCATCAGGCGAATTGCCGCCGGCGAAAGATGATTGGCGTGATGCGGCCTCGCCCGCCCCAGTGCCAGCACATCCAGGTTTTTAATCTTGGTTTTGCTGACGCAGTTATCCAGCGGTTTGCCCAGCGCGGCATCCAGCAATCCACGGCGCGACCGTCTTTGCGATGCCAGCACTTTGTCCAGATTTTCCGGGGTGATAAGCCCGCGCTGCAGCAGTTCCCACCCGATCGGCCTTCGCGATTCCCTGGCCGCGGCGATGGCATCCTGGAGTTGTTCGGGGCTGATCATTTTTTCTTCCACCATGATTTCCCCGAGCCGTCGGCTTCGGGGAATACCCATGCGGTCGGTCAGCGTGCCGGTCACAAGGTCCGCATCTATCAACAGTGTGCGGGCACCGGATGCCGCATACGACATCGCCAGGGCAATGGCCAGACTTGTTTTGCCGGCTCCAGCCGTCGGGCTGGTGAATGCCAATGCCCGTGGCCCGGGCGCGCTGGCCTGAACCTGCAGCAATCCGCGGATTCGGTGAATCACACTGGCGCCCAAGGCCAGGTCCAATGGCATGGCCGCTCCGTTGGCCGGCAATTGGGGAACAATTCCCAGCATGCGCCGGGAACCAAGCGTCGTAATATTCACATCCCCCGA
The DNA here is from genome assembly GCA_027451365.1 of Phycisphaerales bacterium. GTDB lineage: Bacteria > Planctomycetota > Phycisphaerae > WQYP01 > WQYP01 > JAJYPG01. The sequence goes on from DAIDJN010000059.1 coordinate 92,890, forward strand.
ATCACGCATGTTTCCGCCAATAAATCCGACCAGGGCCATCACCCCGAATCCCAGGAGAATGCCCAGCAGTCCCAGCGCTGCGGCTATAGGTTTGCGCATGTCTTTGGAAGGTGATCCCGGCTCGCTGCCCGTACTGATGATCCGCACGCGCCCGCCGGTGGCTGCCTCCATATTAATTGCTTCAACGCGCTGTTTAATGTGCTGAAGCTGCTGGCGCACATAATCCGCATGTTGCTGCAGACTAAGGACTTTGGAATAGCGGGTGCCCAGTTCCAGAGTTTGAGCTTTGACGGTCTGATACAGCTTACCGAGTTGATGTTCGCTGGCCTTAAGCATAGCCAGTGAAACCGGCATTCCGGAAACGTCAGTGGTGGGTCCGGACAAATTAACCGGTACTTTTCCCTTAAGACTTTCACGGTAAAGAGCCTCTTCCTGCCGAACCGAGTCAAGTTTCGCCTGCTCGGTCAGAACCTCGTGATTGTATTTTCCCAGCCCTTCCAGTTTCAGTGCATGAATGTGCTGGGCAATGCCCATGGCCTGCAGATGCATTTGCTGCAGGGTGGAATCGGTCAGTTCGGCGGGCGGCGGTGCCTTAACGCCTTTCTTTTTATTGGCTTTTTCACTTGCCGCCGCCGCGCCCACCTTCGCCAGGGCGATGCGCGACTGCTGCCATTGGCTGTCAATTTTGGTCATCAGATTCAGTTTGTAGTTGTACACCACTCCCAAACCATTGACGCCATACTGGCTGGACAACGCACTGATCTGGGTCAGGGTGCTTTGAAGATCATTTTCCAGGACCGTTTGCCGGTCGCGCAAGGCCCGCATCTGCAGGTTCTGAGTCACGTAATCGCCCTGGCCGTAAAGTTTGTTATAGGCTTCCACAATGGCGTGGGCACCAATCACCGCGACTTGCGGATTCAGGGCGGAAAAATCAATCGTAATAATTTCACTTCCCGGAACACGTACCACTTTCAGGCTTTTGGCGAAGGCCTCTTTTGCCTCCGGGGTAAGGCCTCGCTTAAGCGCCGCCCATTTCGGGTCCTGCATGGCCAGGTCAATGGTGTCGCGGCTTTGAATCAGCGCGGTTTGTGAGGCGACATAGGCACTGAACATCGGCATCGCCTGGTTTTCCGATGTCGTGTACAAAATTCTGGGCAGGTAGGGCAGAATGCGGATTTCCGCCGTGCTGGTGTAAATCGGCTTGATTGCCTTGAGTCCCACCACTATGCCCACCACCGCCAGCACCAGGCCGATGATTAAAGCCTTCACATATCTGCCGCGCAGTAACTGGTGCGCCACCAGCAATGGATTGGCGGCCGGTTCATTGGTCATTCCGGAGGTCGCGGCATATGAATCAACCATTGGTTCGCCCTGCCACAAGGCTGGAGAATTATCATTTTGCGTGATCATTGGAAACTCCGTGTAGGATCGCATCAATCAGCTTCCAGTTCGGTTTTAGAAGCTGATAAAAAACCTTCATCCGATCCGTCGGAAGCATGTTGCCGGGCAGTGTCAGTTCCAACTGCGCGGCACCGAAAAATCGATCATTAAAAGTACCGGCATGACGGATAAATTCCTGTTCCGTGGGCAGGAATCGTCCATCCGGCATTACGAAAAAGTCCTCAACATAAATTTGCGTTTCTGTATCAAAACTTCCCCGACGAAATTTGTATTCCATTCCCGGTATGCGGTATCCGGCAATTTTCCAAATTCGCTTGGTTGATTTTTCCAGAATCCACCCATTGCCTGGATAGCAATTGGGGGGATAATGCCCCGTCAGGTTACGTGTGTCGGAACAGTCAATTATCATCAGGGTTGCAGCTTGCCCGGTCCGATTGTTGGTAAACTCCCTGCAGAAATCAACAGTGGGCTGCAACAGCGAAACGGCAGATCGCGGCAACGGAACATCACGGCCGTGCCAATTGCCGAAATGATGCGGCAGGCTTGCGGCGATCGCCATGACATGCGCCCGGTATTTTCGTGCCCCATGCGGAACGGGCCGGAAATAGCCGCGAACATTGATCGCCAACAGCAGCAGCAGCGCCAGAATCAGTGGTGCGGCCCGCCAGAGGCGATCCCGTCCGGAAACGGCGCGGCACCTGCCCGACGCATTTTCTGCGGAACGTTTACTCATATCCCAACCCATAAGGCGTAACCGGTACTGCCGCCCACCGCAGCAGTTTCAATGTGCTCCAGAATAGCAGAAATGCGACCGGAAGCATCAACCAGCCGGCGGTATCGTGAAATAATTCGGCAGTCGCATGCGGATAGTTGCCAAAAACCCACACAGAGGGGACCAGACGCACAATATTGCAGAAAAGTGCCACAAACGGACTGCTGATGATAAAAATAGCCCGCGCCACGCGATTCATGGGTGTCGCCAGGGCATACGTCGCCACCAGAATCATAAGGGCGATCGCCATTCGCAGGCCATCACAGGCTTCCGCGACTTCCACTTTAATATGATTGACAATCAGCACATTACCGGCCCGCGCCACCGGTACGCCAATAATTTCCAGCACCTGCTGGCTGATGCGGCTGGAAAGCTGCTCCAGCGGAACGGAGATTTCCTGCCGCACCGTTGCCGGTACGGGCACCAGAAAAAGCAATACCAGAATGGCCGGGAAGAACTTCTTCACAACATCAGTGCCCAAGGCCGCCATTCCCGCCCCAAACGCCATAAGTAATGAACCAAATTGCCAGAAAACCGCCATGCCGTGCCTGACGCCAAAATGGCTCACAAGAAACCCGCAAGCAATCACCAGCGGTCCCCACCAGCGCCCGGTCAGACGGCAATCGCGCCAGCGAAGCCGCCGAACCCATGTTAGCCAAATAAAAAACAGCGGTACCAGCAGGATGTGGCTGGAATCCTGGTCATTCATAGCAATATGGTAAATGTCTTTCCAGGCGGGCAATTGCACAAATACCGCTACGGTAATCATGCCGGCTGCCGCCAGCAGATTCCACCAGCCCAGCCTGTCCCGAGGTGCGATGCGGGTCGCTCTGGCGAGAGGCCAAGATTTTGTCTTGGCATCTGGAACGGTCATTGTGTTTGTCATGGTCACACAAATATAGTACGTCTATGGCAATCCGTTTGGCGGTAATTTCCGCAGCTCGCACCGGTTCTATGAGCGTGTTTTAATTAATTAGTGGTTGAAAAGAATGAAAATCTAAAAGACGGCGGTTGATTGCACCCTGACTTTTAGCGAATTCGGCAGCTTGTCAGCCGATTTTTGCAAAAGCTCCGCTATTCTCAACTGCGCTAAATTTTGCGCAGAAAGTCCCAGCTCGGCGCGGCGAGTGGCTTTTCTGACTCCCTTGCTCCCAACCGGACGGATTACGCCGCCCGGATTTTCATCGCCTTGGTTTCCTGCTCCGCAACTTCGGCCAGCTCTACAAGGCCTGCCTCAATTTCCATGCTTACCGCCTGACCAAGTATTTCCACCTGAAGCACCAGACGGTGCAGGTTCCCTCGGCTTTCAATTATACCGTGGACGCCCCGCATTGGACCTGATTTTACCATAACCCGCGTTCCAACTACAAGGAACGGATGGGGATCAAAGGTTTTATCGGCCGCAAGTGCCAATGTCAGGCTTCGCAGTTCACTGTCCAGGCGAAGCTGATCGAAGACTGTAATAATCCGAACTATCCGCCGCGTACGATCAACTGAAAAAGCGTCGTTGGCGGTGCCTTTCAAAAATACATAGCCAGGAAACAGGGGCAGTTCGCTTTTTAACTTGCGCCGTCCGCAGTAAGTGGTCTTGGAAACCAGCGGCAATACGTGGTGAATCTCGTTTTCGGCAAGAAATTCAGAAACCATCTTTTCCTGCCGGCTTTTTGTGTGCAGAACGAACCATTTGGCATCGTGGCTAATCGGCCCCGCGGTTGCCTGGTGAAGTTCAGGATTTGATAAGGATTCAATCACAGTACGCCATTTTTTCTGTCAAAGCCAACTTTTCCATGGTCAAACCTGACCCCGCAGCCCCGGCAATTTGGTGCCACACGGCCGATTACACAAGCATATTCGGACATTCAAAGCATGTGACTTTAGCTAAGTGTCCCCATAAAACCGTTTCGCGATGAATTTCACTCGCGTTTGGGCTAAATTCGGCGCGGAACCCCGGGTCCCACACCGTACTTTACTCATTTTATTATAGGGATTCAGACACCTCATGTACACAGGGCGGAACGACGGCGAAGGCACTGCCGGCCAGAGGCTTGATAAATTAGAATACCAGCATCCGACGTGCGGCCAACCCGCCCAGCGTTCGCGAAAAAGAAAAATAGATACTTGTTACCGCTTTCGCGAAAATAGTATGTCGGTGCCGGTGACTAACCGCACCCCAAAAGCGGGGTATCCGCAGCAATGCACGCGCGCGTGATTAAGAACGACCAAGTAAAGCCAATTAGCCATGATATGGGTGAGGTAATGATTTATCGGCAGGGTGGTACGCGCAAACCGTTATCGGTCATCGCAATATCTACCGCGCCGCATTTGCCGGTTTGCAAAAACCGTATTCCGGTTTGACGCAGCAGGTGGCGATCATGGCGGATGGCCCGGCGATTTTCGCCGCAGGTTATTACCAGTTGCGGCGCAAGAGTTCGCAGCCAGTAGGCGGTGCCCGCGTTCAAATTGCCTGAACCGGTCATAATGACCGCGCAAATATGCTTGCGTATGTGCAGATGCTCAAGAACCGCACCGTGCCCCTGGGCGCGACTGATAATCAGAACATGCTGGCCATGAAACGAAATCAGCAGGACCAGGCCACGCAATTTTCGTGGCGGAACCTTGCGGGTCGGAAACAGGATGTCTATCGTGCAACCATCTGCTGTTTTCAGCGTATCTCCGGCGGATAATGGCCGCAGTGTACGGCCAGATTTTTGCACAAGTTCAATGACCCCGGCGGTCCCCGAAGCGTTCCGGTAGCTGGTCATATCCGGCCGATCGGTAAAAGCCTGTGCGATACGGTTGCGGGCCAGGATATTTGGCAGGGCGGCGGCGTGTGCAGAATCAATTTGCGGCGCGATGACCGCCGTAATGCTGGATAGACCACGCAAACGCAGAGCGGTATTGATCTCGCCGGTCAACCGGCTTGGCGAGCCAAGGGTCCCGGCGGCAAGAACAATTACCCGCCCGCCTGGCGTTTCGGCCAGCAATGCGTTTCCGCTGCCGGCGGAAAGTGCCAAAATCCGCATCGCACGGTGCGGCTGTGACCACGCATACCAGCCGACAAGCAGGACCAGCCAAGCGGTAAAAAGAACGGCAATATCCGCGCGGCACAAGCGAACCCGGCGACGGAAAATCCAGATAATGAGCAGAATAAAAAATAGCCAGACCAGCAGACCCGGTGGCGACCGAACCGCAATATTGCTGCCGGGTAAATGGGCCAGATGTTTTACCAGCCAAGCCAACAGGCGGACCGACGGGTCACCCAAAATTGCAAGAAAATGGGCCAGCGGGGGAAAGATAAGGCCTGCCAGTAACTCCACCATCCCAAAAACCAGAACCAGTGTGACCAGCGGCAGAAGCAGCAGGCCGTTGATAACAGCCAGAGAATTGATTTGATGGTAATGCAGCGCAACCAGCGGGAACGCGATAAGCGAACCGATCAAATTGGCGGTGAATGCACCTAGAAAAAATGTCAAGACGTGCAGGCGAATTGCGGCGCTGATAGTCGCTGTTCCGCGGGCCAATTCAGCCTGCCTTCTCAGGTAACCGCCGAACAGGCCGCAGTACACGCGAGGGGCAAGACCTATCAGCCCAAGCGTGGTTAAAAAGCTTAATTGGAATGGAGCCTCAAACACTTCCATTGGCGACCAGATCACCACCACAATGGCGGTGATCGCCAGAATATTCAGTATCCGTGGCGGTCGGGACCGCAACATGGAAATCAGGACCAGCACTGTGCCCAGCGCAGCGCGCACAACAGGCGGCCCGCAGGGCGTTAACAGCATGTACATGAGTACCACCAGAAGCGTGATGGTCGCCCGGCGGCGTGGCCGGCGAATCAGAAGTCGCAATAGGAACCAGATTGCGCCCGCAATAATCACCACGTGCATACCGGAAAGTGCCAGCAGGTGGGCCGCGCCAGCCATGGAAAATGCGCGTGCCACGCTGCGCACAGAACGGTCGCGGTAGCCGAGCAACAGGGCGACCAGCGCATGGCCTGACTCACTGCCCTTCGGCTGGCTGGCCAGAATCAGATGTCGTAAATGCTGCCGATATGCGTCCAACCAACCAGTTAATGGCCAGAATCGCTGCGTTGGACTGGTCAACCGCAATTGCGACGCATGTGCGGTGGACAGCACTGCAAACATGCGCTGCCGTGCCAAATACGCGCGGTCATCAAATCCGCCCGGATTTTCGGCCTGCGGCGGACGCGACAGCCACCCCTCTATTTCCACCACCTGGTTGGTAGCTAGTGCGGGAAATTGCCCTGCCGCGCGAACTTGCACCCGGCCATTCGCCGAATGCCATTTGCCGTTCGCCCGGCTTGCGAGGACTTTCCCGCAAAAGGTGGTCACCGGACTGGCCAGTCGGAAAAGTGCGCCGCGTGCCGGTGGCGGCGGACACTTTGGCGCGCTGATCACCTCCAGTCTCAGGGCGGCAAGAATTCGGCCATGGGGAGGCAATGCGCGGGCGATATCATATGAGTTCAGGGCTGATTGCTGAGTATTTTCCAGTATAGCGCCGGTGATCAGAATGCTGATTGCCAGGAATATTTGCCCCAGGACGCTGGCGGTTGGAGTCAATCTTCTATGCGACGACACAGATTCATGCCGAACCGCTGACCACAGGCCCGCTATGGCACACAGGACCAGACAAACAAAACCGATGATCAACAAGAGTCGCGCGGGCAGACCGGGCAGCAGATGGCCGCAAATAATGCCCGAAATCAGCAGCACCGCGGCGGGAAATAGTGGCTCTGTGCGAATGGATGGTGAACGTTGCAATGGAACGTCGGAAATGTCGGCGGCGAGAAAAATTGTATCGTCTGGTTGCGCCATCAATGTATTGTCCGTAGATACCGCCTTTTCGGTCTGGCCGCTAAACCTTTTTCTATGGTGCGGCAATGAATGCGAACCTAAGGTTTTGTCAGAAGTTTAATCTGGTCTTGGATGGCATGAATGCTTTTCTTGATTCGGGCTTTGTGTTGTGTCAGGCGCGCCATATGGGCCGCCGAGACAAAACCCTTATCTTCAGCAATTCTAAAATCCACTTGCACAAGTGCCACCTGCTGCTGCCGCAGAGATACGGTCAAAATTGCCGCAATATAAGCCTTTTGTAATTTAATCGTACCATGATTGTGCGCCAGAGCATCGGCATATTGGAGGCCGATCTGCCCAAGCGCCCGGCGAGCCTGGGCCAGCGCCAGATTTGCGGCAATATCCGCCAGCCAGTTTTTTCGCGGATCTGTCGGTTTGATGTGATGCTGCTTCTGTTGCCAGAAATTCAGATGCTGCAGGTTGCCGTCCAGAAGAGCGCGGGATTGGGCAGCCAGTTCACGGGACTCAAGCATGTGGATTTGTTTGGTACGAGCGGCCGAAGCTTTTGCATTGTCGTTCAGGGGTGAACTCTTTATTTTGTTCAGCAACGCATGACATTGGGCGGCCAGCCATAGCTGATGATATTGCGATCTTTTCTGGTCAAGATGTGAATCAAACAGCATGGCCTGTTGCTGGATCTGTTTGGCGGATTTGCCGGAACTGGCGGCAAAATGGGCATGTTTCACGTCCCAGTCAATCCAGGCGGCATCCAAGGCTGTATAACAGCGGGCAATTTCGGCCTGGTCCAGCATGATGGTGCCTGATGTTTGCCAGTTTTCGTGCAGCACATGCCATGCCTTCCACAGCGATTCACGACATCGGTCAATGCGCTTAGCCAAAGGCAGATAGTGGTGAATGTACCGGGCAAAGGCGCGGTTTTTCCAGACCGCCCCCACAGCCCGCAGGTACTCCACTTCCGATACCCGCTTGAATTCAAGAGTCACTTTTACCCGACCGTTGCTGTCGAAAACTGTCTGCGGAACCCGCGACATATTCCGGTGATAGCGGATGTTGGGATATATCCAGTTATCCGCAGACAGTGGAAAATTCAGAAGCGATTGCGATTCATGCCGCAAGCCGCGAAACTGCATGGCAATCTGCGGATCGTCCATGAGAATAGTGTCCGCCGACACGCTCTGGCCGCCATGGACAGCACGCACGCTCGCTGGCAGCTTAAACGGACTGGGGTTTCCCAGATACAGCCAGCCGAAAGGACCGATGGCTACATGCCAGCCGCGCAAGCTGATAAGTTCTTCCAGTGGCCAGGTTTGTATTTTTCCATGAAGTTTGAAGCGAACCAGAATCAGGACCGGTTCACCTCGATTGATTGTAAAATCCTTCAGGTTCGGTGCCCATTGCATGGCGGGATGAAAGCCGATCTTCTGCATATTGCGCATCAGCATGCTGCGGGTGGCGACGATTGAAAGCACGGTTTCGTGTAGAAAATTACTGGGGCGGCCGCACAGGGCGACATCCAGCCAGTTCGCCAGATGTTCATTCCAGAATGCGGCCGGCATGGTAAAGGAATGGCCGCTGGCACTGAGCGTAAATCTGGCCAGCTTTTCGTCGGACTGCTTTCCAGCGGGTGGCCGCGGCGGGCTGGTCGCGGTGGCCGGTGCAGCCCCAACCGCCCTGGCCGGGGGGCAATGCGCCAGCCACGATCCGGCCATCAGGGCCAGCAGACCGATGACCGGCAGAGTGACGCTAGCGGCTAATGATATGGAATGACGCGGTTGGTCGGTCGGTTTTTGCCTGTGATTCAAAATGCCGGCTCCTGCTGATTGATTGTTGGATGGTTCAAGACAATTGCGGTCCGCAACGGGATTGATCGCGATCGTGGTGTTGCGGAGATTTTTCGCCGCCGCCATCCAATCGCTTCCTGATTTCCCGCAGTCTTCCCGATCGGGCGTTTTCAATTGTCTATGGTAGTCGGATCACAAGGCGGGTCAAGGCGGGCAGCGCGGGGCGGTGTTGATGCAGGAAAATTTTCGCTTGGCATTCGTCCGGCGGGGGGTGACGAGCAAGGCGTTAATGAAAATCACGGGAAACCGGCCCGATGGCGGAAGGGTTGTCTTTGGGTGAAATGGCCCCGGCCATATCCGCCGCTCGTTCCACCAGCAGGTGAACAACCTGACCGTGGCGTTGAATAGTTCCCCATACCAGCAGCCCCGCTGCGCTGCGCAAGGCTTTTCGCCATCGGCGGTAAATGGCTGGTTTGACAATCAGATTGGTTATGCCGGTTTCATCTTCCAGTGTGACAAAAAGAATACCGGCCGCGGTTTGGGGGCGTTGCCGCACCAGAACCAATCCTGCGGTAGCGGCGGGGGAGCCATCGGGTGCTTTGGCCGGATCGGAAAAATCGATAGCGGGCAAAACGCCTAACGATTTTAGCCGGTCGCGAACGAAGCTAACGGGATGAGCCTTCAAGGAAAGACCGGTACTCTGATAATCCCGCACCACATCTGCTGCGGCCGAAATGCGGGGGAGTGCCACAAATTCCGCATTTTCCGGCATATTTTCATTTAATATTAATGCCTTTTTTAATGTGACATCAAATAAAGGCAAAATGGTTTCAGATAGCTTCGCGATACTCCAAAGAGCCTGTTGGCGGGTTAAATGAAAAGAACCGAACGCATCCGCACGGGCCAGTTTTCTTAAATCTGACCGGTGGATACCGCTTTTCCGCCACAGGGCATGAATATCGGAAAACGGACCGAAGCGATGTATGCAGGCGGCCAACTGGTCGGCGGTTTGGCGGGATAACCCGCGTACCAGACGCATTCCCAGCCGCAGGATCGGTTGCTCTTTTTGTTGGTCGTGAATCGCTCCATCGGACGATTCAAGGGTGCATTCCCATTGGGACCGGTTGACATCCACCGGACGCACCGTAACGCCATGGTCACGGGCGCAGCGGATAATTTGTGCCGGTGGATAAAATCCCATCGGCTGGCTGTTGAGCAGTCCGGCCGCGAAGGCGGCGGGGTGAAAACATTTGATCCAGGCCGATACATACACGAGCAAGGCAAACGACGCGGCATGGGATTCAGGAAAGCCATATTCGCCAAAGCCTTTGATCTGATTGAAGCACCGCTGGGCAAATTCCAGACTGTATCCGTTGGTCAGCATTCCGGCGATAATCTGCTGACCGAATTTTTCCAACTGATTTCCCTTGCGTTTCCACGCCGCCATGGAGCGGCGCAGCGCGTCGGCCTGACCACCCGTGAAACCGGCGGCGACCATGGCCAGCCGCATGACCTGCTCCTGAAACAGTGGCACACCAAGCGTCCGCTCCAGCACCTTTTTGACCTCCGGCGAGGGGTAGTCAATCGGTTCTTCTCCATTTCTGCGGCGCAGATAGGGATGCACCATGCCGCCCTGAATCGGGCCTGGTCGCACAATGGCCACCTGTACCACCAGATCGTAATAGCAGCGGGGCATCATGCGCGGCAGCATGGCGGTCTGGGCGCGTGATTCAACCTGAAACACGCCTATGGAATCTCCGCGACAAAGCATGTCATACACCTGCGGAACTTCCGGAGGAACGGTGTGCAGGTCCAGCTTTGCCGATGGTGCCTCGGTCTTCCTGTGGTTGATCAGATCAAGCGATCGGCGAATGCAGGTCAGCATGCCCAGGGCCAGAATATCAATTTTCAGAATTCCCAGTGCTTCAATATCGTCCTTGTCCCATTGAATAATGGTGCGGTCGGCCATGGCCGCATTTTCTATCGGCACCAGTTCGCACAACGGCCCATCACTGATGACAAAGCCACCCACATGCTGGGATAAATGGCGGGGAAATCCGATCAGTTCTCCCGCCAGCCTGATCAGCAGCTTGAGCGTGGTATTCCGTGGATTTAAACCCATGGAGAGAATCTGACTGTCGGTCAAAATGCCTTTGTCCCACCAGTCGGCGGCACCGGCCAGGCGGGCTGCGCCATCCGCGGAAAACCCAAACGCCTTGCCCACATCGCGGATGGCGCTGCGCCGGCGATAGGTGATCAGTGCGGCGGTCAGCGCGGCCCGGTGGCGTCCGAACCGCTGATAGATATATTGAATCACCTCTTCGCGGCGCTGGTGTTCAAAATCAATGTCAATATCCGGTGGTTCATTGCGCTGGCGACTGATGAATCGCTCCACCAGCAGGTCCACGCGCTGCGGATCCACTGCGGTGATGCCCAGGCAGTAGCAGACCGCGGAATTGGCCGCCGCTCCGCGTCCCTGGCACAAAATATTGCGTCCACGGGCGAATTGAACAATATCGTACACGGTTAAAAAATAGGCCGGATAATTCAAATCGCGAATCAGTTCAAATTCATGATTCAAACGCCGGGTCACTTCCGGCGGAACGCCATTCGGATAACGCTGGGCGGCACCTTGCCGGGTCAATTCCTCCAGATGGGCCATGGGAGATTTTTCCGGCGGACAGACTTCCCGCGGATACCGGTAAGTCAACTGATCCAGCGAAAATCCGCCGGCCCGCCGCGCCACTTCCATGGTGCGGGTGATGGCCCCCGGACAACTGGAAAACAGATTCGCCATTTCACCTGGAGATTTCAAATGCCTTTCCGCGTGGGCCATTCGCCGCAGCCCCAGTTCTTCCAATGTGCAATGGTAATATATACATGAAATGACATCATGCAGTGGTTGGCGGTCCGGAATGTGATACAGCACATCATGCACCGCTACCAGCGGAATGCCCATACGGACGGATAACCCGGCCCGCGCGGAAAGTTCGGCGGAATCATGGCCGGTATACTGCGGACAGACGGCCAGAGAAAGCCGGTCGTCATGAAACAGATCGCGAATTTCCGCCAGAATATTCTGTTGATCCAGCGGGTGACCCGGGTTCCGCGGCAACCCGGCCCCATGCGTTGCGGCCGCAGGCGAAAAAGCCGGTGGCAGCACAATGGCCAGCAGCCCTTCATTTGCTGCGGTTATATCGCGCCATTCCAGATGATACGTTCCTTTGGGGCGGCACCGGCGACCGGTGGTAATCAGGCTGCATAATCGTCCGTAAGATGCGGTATCCGTTGGATACAACAGCAGGGAAACCTGTGTCGTACCGCCTTCAGGGCGCGGCATGTCAAAATCAATTCGGGATCCGATGATAAGTTGAATGCCCGCCTGCCGGGCTGCCACATGGGCGCGAACCACGCCGGCCATGCTGGCCATATCGGTAAGGGCGATAGCGCGATGGCCGATTTCCGCGGACCGTTGCACCAGTTCCTCCGGATGGCTGGCACCGCGCAGAAAAGTGAAATTGCTGGTGACCTGAAGTTCCGCATAATCCGGCCCGGCGGCGCAGACGCCGGTGCTGCGATGCACGGATGGACGAAGACGTTTTTCCGGTTGTTCAGGCATGGTGAATCCACACAATTTATCCAAATGGCTGGTTGTGCCATCACGATCCGGCCACGCGCCGGATCGTGCCGCAAATCGCGTGATGCCGCTTTGACCGCGCCGCGCGGGGATGCCGGTCAAAGCCATAAACCCTGCACAAACCAGCGTCGCCGATCGCGTTCATGAAACAGCCACATCCATTGCCCGGCCTGAGTCCGCGCCGCGAAATAATCACGGGTTTCCACAGTGTTCCGCCGCCACCAGGGTGTGGTGATGCGTTCCGGGCCAAGGCTCTGTTGCATCTGATGTACCCTTTGTCGCCATTGCACAGCAGAGGGAACATGCGCCACTGAATTCGGCGGACTTTCCGCGTCTTCCGGTTCGGCCAGCATAAGGGAGGGTCTTTCTGTGGCCGTCATGTTCAGATTGTTAGACAAATATGCGACGGCATTTTCCCCGCACCACGGTTGGATGCCACTGGTCAATTCCGGCGCATGAGATTCCAGAACAGACGGCTGATGAATCTGTCCACGTGAAAGCCTGCCCAGAAGAATGCTGATGGTCCGCCCAAGCAGTTCCCGCTGTCGCACGTGTCTCTGGTTCGAGGCGGCCGTAAATTCCGCAAATGTTTCCTGCCCGGCATGCAGCGGCGCGGTACGGCAGGCGGTCAAGCGCACTATTTCCACACCGCCGGAAAGCCGCAATGTTTCCACCCGTGGCCGCAGGGCGGCCCGAAAATGGGCGCTGTCACGGGTAAGGGCGGCAAGTTCAATACGCATGGTCCATGGCGGGATATCCGGTCCAAATCCCTGGCAGATCAGCGCTCCGGCACCCAGTCCGCGATGTTGCAATTCAAGGCTTAAATGCGTGGCAAGGTCCTGTCCGACAATCAGGAGTGCCCCGAAATCTGTCATCGGGCCATCCGCACGGAATTCCACCTGTATCGGCGGATTTTCCCGAAGCGGTACAAATACTTCCGGCTTGGTACCCAGAGCCTGGTCCAGCCGTTCAAGCACCTGGGGGGAAAATCGGCTGATAATTCCTGAGCGGGGAATGACCAGAAGTTCTTGAATGGTTTGCAGGCCAATTTCCGCCAGTATATCAGCCGAAGCTGTATCCAGACGTAAAGACTCCAGCGGCAACGGACCTAAAGCCGCTATCAGATCAGATTGTTCCACATGGCAGATTTCCCGCGGAGAAAATACAGCCAGTGCGTAAGCCGCACCCGTCGTGGGGGCTGCGGCAGCACGACAAATAAGTCCGCTGCGCCGCAAGGCACCATGAATCCGCTTCAGCAGACTCAGGCTTCCGCCAAATAGGGGCGCTGCGCCTTGAATATCCATAAGCACTACCGGCGGGGCAGATGGGAATGGTTCTTCCGATGCGATAAACCGCAATTCTACCAGCGGCGTAAAACGTACAGCCCACGCGGCAATACGCCGCAACTGGCGCTCGCCAAGCGAACTTTCAAAGGGCACTACCTGTGCCGTGGGCAACGCCGAACGGGCTTGCGCCAATGCCATTCCAGGTATCACGCCTTGGCTGCGAGCTTGCGGACAGCAACGTATGATCTGGTCCTGACCGCCGCCTTTTTTTACCAGCAGAAGTGGCCGGGCGTAACGCATGGCGGCCGGATCAAACCGGCCGAACTGGCGGCAGCGGGCGCATTGAATATCCCAGTCAGGAAAATAAAGACAGACGAAACGACTCATAGGGCGATTCTCGCTATTCCGGCCATATCTCTGGATCATCCAGAGTTTTTGTTCGGTATATGTTAGGTATACAGAAAATGGGGGGGTGGTGTCAATCTTTCTCCTTTTTTCGGTTGCATTGCCCTGCCAAAAGTTGGCACCATCGACCGTTCCTTTGCTGGCGGCAGCATTTATCCCATCCCGCTTCCTTGGATTGTGGCAGCCGGTTTGTTAGCATGGAGCAGGTGTACTGGAGCAACCATCCATGAGCGACTGGCAGGAAGCGGAGCAGCGTGTTGAACGCGCACATGACCTGTATGAACGTGGCCGGTGGGAGGAAGCCGTTTCT
>DAIDJN010000060.1:0-16063 GCA_027451365.1 Phycisphaerales bacterium
GAAAGTTGAAAATAGACCGCAGGAGGCGTTGTCTTTGCGTGCGTCAGCAAGTCTTTTGCCCCAGCCGAATTTTGCTCTACTATCTACTCTCTCAAAACTCCTGCTCTATTTTGGCCTCCGGCCAAAATCGGGGCGACAGGATTTGAACCTGCGACCCCTTGACCCCCAGTCAAGTGCGCTAGCCTGGCTGCGCTACGCCCCGATAAAGCTGCAAACAGTCTACCGGAATTATCTCACCGCTGCCAGCCTGCTGAAATCCACATGCCCAATTGAGCTTCCCCGCCTTTTTTATCCGGAAGGGAAATGATTACTTAAATAGCCGAGGGTGCCGACGGAGGAACTTTTCTACAAATCATTCGCGTTCCTGCGACGACGATGATGGCTAGACGCCGCCCCCGGCATTGCAGCGGCAGCGCAGAGCCGATGGCCGCTGCCCGATCTTTTATGGTGGCGGTCATCGTGCCCCAAAATTGAGAAGGCCACGCTGTCGGTCCCTGATGATATAAGCAGGCCAAAGGGGTGCCTGAAGGGCGCAAAAATGTTGCTGAATCGCCGCTTAGCGGCTTTGCCGGTAAAAACTGGCACACCCGCCCAATAAGCTGCCAAGGAAGCCGCACAGGCTCACACGCGGCGGTTGACAACAGACATCGCCATCGGCACGCAAGACAGCCGATCTGTTTCATTTCTCACCCAGGCCTCTACATTTTCGCTAGTGTGTAATAATAATGCCAATCCGCATTTTTTCTGTTTGACGCGCTACCTCCGAAACCCTAAGCTACATGGCTCGCCTGATTTCAGGCGTTTGTATTTGAGAATCGACAGGAGAACTGCCATGCCCAAACCACGTCGCCGCCGCAAGATCGGTAGCAAAAAGCGTCACGCCAAATGGAAGGCTCGTCATCATCAGCAGTAAACCCATTGGATAGTGGGGCATCCAACTGTCCAGCGTTCACAGAGCATTGACCCTTTTCGGGCGTCCGGAATTGGCCTCCGGATTCCCGCGCCATGTCTGTTCATATATTGATAAATATAAGTTAATATATTTATAATACACAAGTCCGCACCGCCGGGCGGTGTGGCGGATCGCGTTTAAGGAGAACCGTTCCGAAAGTGGCCCTTGGCCGCATTTCCCGTTCGTCCGTTTATTGTTCCAGCGGCGTGGCCTGTCCGATCGTGCGCCGCGTCAGCGTTCGCACGCGGTTGATGGCCGCAAGATACGCCCTGGCGGAAGCTTCCAGAATATCTGTGCTGAACCCGCGCCCGCGGACTTTGCGGTCTGAATGCGTTAATTCCACAGTGACTTCGCCCTGCGCCTCACGGCCTGCAGTGACACTGCGGACCTGATAAGACTCCAGGCGGGCGCTGATGCGTGTGAGCCGCTGAATGGCGGAAAAAAGTGCGTCTACCGGCCCATCGCCGGTGGCTGCATCGGTAATTTCCTGGCCTGCGGAATCAATCAGGGTGACGGTGGCGGTGGCCACGCCGCCTGTACTGGCCATTACCTGAAGGTTCTTTATCTGAAACAACGATTCATGCGTTTCAAGTTGCTGCTCGACCAGCGTGTCCAGGTCTTCATCATAAATTTCCTTCTTTTTGTCGCAGAGCACTTTGAATTGCGCAAAGGCCTTGTCTAACTGAGCTTCATCCAGGCGGTGCCCAAGCACATCCAGCCGTTCGCGCAACGCGTGGCGGCCGCTGTGTTTGCCCAGCACAAGTTTATTCTGAACCAGTCCGACATCCTCCGGCGACATAATTTCATACGTGCTTCGTTCCTTCAGCACGCCATCCTGATGAATTCCCGATTCATGCGCGAATGCATTTTCGCCCACAATTGCCTTGTTTCGCTGGACATGCAAACCAGTAAGGGAACTTACCAGACGCGACGTGGGCACCAACCGCCGCGTGACAATGCCGGTGCTGAACGGGAATACATCGGGCCGGGTATGCATGGCCATCACAATTTCTTCAAGGGCGGCATTGCCGGCGCGTTCGCCGATGCCGTTAATGGTGCATTCAATCTGCCGGGCACCGCCCTGTATCGCGGCAAGTGAATTGGCAGCCGCAAGGCCAAGGTCATCATGGCAGTGGGAACTGAAAATCACATTCTTACCACCGGAAACATGGGCAATTAAATATTCAAACATCGCGCGGTATTCCTCCGGCGACGCATACCCTACGGTATCCGGACAATTAATCGTGGTCGCGCCGGCGTCAATGGCGGCGGCCACAACTTCACCCAGGAATTCCAATTCCGTTCGGCTGGCGTCTTCAGGCGAAAATTCAATGTCCTTTACAAAGTTACGGGCCAGGCGGATATTTTCCACCGCAAGCCGGATAATTTCATCCTTGGCCTTCTTAAGTTTGAATTCACGGTGAATTTTGCTGGTGGCAAGAAAAATATGAATGCGGCCATGGGCGGCATTTTCCACCGCCTCGCCAGCGCGGCGCACATCGCGTTCCGTGCAGCGGGCAAGACCGGCCACGGTGGCCCGTTTTATCTGCGTGGCGATGGTTTTTACCGCATCAAAGTCGCCGGGGCTGGTGATGGGGAATCCCGCCTCAATAATGTCCACACCCAAGGCTTCAAGGGCATGGGCAATTTCCAGTTTTTCGGGCAAATTCAACGACGCCCCGGGTGATTGTTCGCCATCCCGCAAAGTGGTGTCAAAAATCAGGATGCGTGTCTTTTCAGTGGCTGCGGTTTGATTGGTCTGGTGTGTCATGATAAAAATCTCCGTTCGCCGTGAATCCAGTTTTGTGAACATAATAAAAAAAACCCCGCAGGCATTGCCCGCAGGGTTTTTACAGTTTTTTGAAATAAGACCCCGTGAGCAACTATAGTGCAAAGCCTGCCAGGCCCAGCAGTAGCAGGGTCAGGTTGGTTTGAATGGGGTTGCCGGTCACGGTATTCATGGCCTCATTTCTAGCGTTTTTATTCGACTATGTCAATGGATAGGCTGAAATTTTACTGGAACCCGATAAATAAGCGGTTTTAGCTTGCAGTCGCACTGCGCATGGGGTAGATTAACCAAACCGGTGCAGGGGACGTCGTTCAATGGGAGGACGGCGCGTTCGCAATGCGCAGATGGGGGTTCGATTCCCCTCGTCTCCAATCCACCGAGTTCCCCGGTAAATCGCGGTTTTCCCCGGTGTTTATCGTGTTTTCTGGTTGTGCCGCGTTATCGACTACGGCGCTACCAGGCGCTACCGGGTGCTTAGTTTCCGCACACAAAAGCGCCCCATTGCGCGCCATACTGGTCACGCTTTCGCGAATCGCTCCCGGTGCCTGTTCGGCATTGACTGGCAGGTTATCCGTGCCGGTTGCCCGCAGGCTCTGGCTTTCAGGCGGCAGGCTCAAGTCTGGCAGTTTGGCCAGGGCTTGGCTTTCCTGTTCCACAAGCCGATGCCCGTAAGTGTCCATGGTCAGGGTAATCGTGCTATGCCGCATAATGGATTGAATCACTTTCGGATGCGCTCCCGATGCGGCCAGCCAGCTTCCGCATGTATGGCGTAGGCTATGAAAGTCGCCCACGCGGCCCAAGTCGTCGGCGTATGGGATATTGGCGGCGGCAAGGTCGGCTTGAATCATTTTCGCCGTGACGCCGGTTGACGGCATATTGAATGCTTTGGCCATCGGCAGTTTGCCGGTCAGGAAAGACTTGAGTATCGCGGCGGTATCCGGGCGCAGCTCAAGGCTGGCATATTGTCGGTTCTTGGTGAATTGCCCATCAAGTTCCACGGTCGGCGGATTGCCATCCGGCTTGAAGCAGCCGGCGGTCAAGGCGCTTATCTCGCCCGCCCGCAAGCCGGTTTCCACGGCCAGCCTGTAAATCATCGCCCGCTCTTGGCCAGGCACGCCACGCCACGGCTTGGCCGTTTCAGCGGCGGCCAGCAGTCGCCGGACTTCATCCACGGCAAACGCCCGGCGTACATGCCGCCTATCGCCTTTGGCGTTCATCCCGGCAAAGCCCAGCGCAGGCGATTGTGTGGCCCGGCCATCGCGTACCATCCAGCCGCAGAATTGCTTCACGGTTTGAACGTAAGCGTTGCGCGTGCGGATATTGACACCATCCGGCCCATCACGCATTGCGGAAAAGAATTGCTGAAGCGCAATCGGCGTTAATTGCGCCCAGAATGTAATGCCGCAAACGTCGGTCAGCTTTTGCATACGATATTCCAGCAGGGACAACCGCTTGACGGTTACGCCTTTGGCCCGCAAGTATTCAATCCAGTCGGCGGCGTGCTTGCTCAAGGGTTCGCCGGCGGCCAGCGTATGGCCTTGCAACAAGCCCCAGCGGGCCAAGACTTTCGCGGTTTGGTGCGGCAGGGTTTCAATCCACTTCGTGGTATCCTCCGGCAGGGTTTCGCCACTTGCCCGCAGGTTAATCAGGCGTTGCACGTTGCGGCCAAGGGCCCCCGTCAGGCGTTCATTTTCAAAGCCCGGCAGCCGCATGATCCGCCCGGCCGCGGTGCGAAGTTCGCAGTAAAACTTGTCATAAGGCAGGCTTTTACCGTCAGCGGTTCGGCGTGTTGGCTTGTAAATTCGCATGGTTCACTTTCCTTTGCTCAAGACTGGCCGTTGTCGCGTTGCGGTCTTTGCGGTTTGGTTGTTAAATTCTATTTCCGCCGCCTTTAGCGCTTGGTCGATTCTTTCGGCCATCGCAATAGTTGTGTTGTGCCGGGCTTTTTCAATGCGGCAAAGCGTTTCTGGCGGTATTGCGGCCCGGCGTGCCAGGTCAGCTTGTGACAAGCCCAGCCGTCGGCGGGTTCGGAGAATGTCTCGCGCCAGGCTCGCTTTGGCATATTCCAACGCCGGGTATCCGCCGCCCGGTAGTTTGCCCGGCAGTTTCGGCGTGTTAAATTCCTGCTTCGGCACGCCCGCACGCTCCAGCAGTTTCAGGTAATCCCGTTCGTCCATAATCACGCGCCGCCGCCCATCCAGTTCAATCGCCTGTACGTTCATAATTCAATCCTCGTAAAATCCGTCGCGGTGTCCAATTTTCTCGATCCAAAGAATGTTATGCCGCATGTAAAATTGCACGCGGTAATCTCCGGTGCGTATTCGGAAGCGCCCAGCCAGCGGCCCGGTCAATGGCTTGGCTCCGCTTACTTCGGGCCAGCGGCCCAGGCGGCGGATAACGCTCTGTACGCGGGCATTTATGGCCACTGGCAGCCGATCCATTGTTGCCGCCGCTTCATCCGTGAATCGAACATCCATTGCCGCATTCTATCCAGCCTTGATACTCGCGTCAAGTCTATTACGGTTCGGCTTTGCCCAGACACGCCGGCGGCTTTGGCGTCAACGGTCACCCGTAGGCTCGCCGGTGCGTATGCTACCGATGGCGATTGATTCCCAACGCTTTGGCCATAAGTATGCCTTGTTTGGTTTTTCAACATTTACTCGAATTTTGCGACACGACAGCGTTAAGCCTTTTTTACGTGAAAAAGTACCTTTTGCAAAAAAAGGAGCAAAAAAAGCGAGTAAATTTGCTCCCATCGGTCAATCTGTGGTTGATAATTTTGGTTTTGGGTTTGCATAGGGATTTTCCTTAAAAAAGTGTGAACAATCTGGGTTATCCGGCGGCTCCGGCGGCTTGGCCTCGGTGGCTGGTTTTGGGAAGCGGAATTGTCGTTGCGGACTGCTCATTTTTACACCTAATTTTTGCACACCTTTACACGCCTTAAATTCAGTCGCACACACACCCCTACAACCCCACACAGGTGTGTGTGTGGGTTTTCGGGGTTAGGGCGGCGCGTCGGAATTACAGACCTCATGGAAGGTCTGCGCTGGGTCCGCGCTGAATACAATCCGCTTATTCCCGGCTGCGGTAATCCGCCACGCCTTAACAGCCTTGCTTCGCCCGGTGGAAGTCTCCCAAACCTCGACCAGCCCACTAGCTTTAAGCCCGTTCAAGATTGTGGTCATAACCGGCTTGGTCAGGCCCCGCGGCCAACCCCGCAAGCTAGACAAAATGCCGTAAACGCCTTGCGGTGCGGATGGTGCGGCAAACAAGACTTCGCCCGCCTGTATAGCCTCGTGTATCAGCCGCAAAACAGCCCCGGCTAGCGGATGCTCTCTCGGCGTGTTGAATTCGCCCACGCGATCCCAAAGGTGGTGTAATTCGCTGAATTGCAACGTGATCGGTTCTTGCAGGCGTCCAAGATTGCATTTTTCGTGCCGCAACTCAATCTGGTCCGGGTAATCTTCGCTGCGGATAATTGCCATGCGCGAACGCATCGAATTATGCCAGGCGGTACTTCCCGAATAACTTTCCCTTGAATCTTTCAATCGGGCGGCGGAAACGTGCGTTTGCAGCAGTAAACCGGCGTCGCCGGCGGCTTTTCGCAACGCGGTGATAAACTGCCGGACGTGCGCCCGCTTATTTTCATCCGCGCCGAATGCGTCGCTGGCGTTGTCGATCAGAATAAAGCCGGGTTGGTAACTTCTAATGCGGCATACCAGACTGTCATAGGTCGGCGTCGTGCCGGCGGCGATACCTCGGCCATCACATTCAAACAGTGTCGGATTCTCGGTGCCGTCAACCAGCAGAAAATTCTCGGCCAGTGCCGCCGGATCAATGTTCCGGGCCCTGCAAATGTTTCTCAACCGCATTCGGCACATGTGCGGCGGGTCTTCCAATGAAACGTAAATAACGCGGCATTGCGTTGTCTCAATTCCGTGAAAATCGCGCCCCACGGCCACGCAGGCCGCTAATTCTAAAGCTAAAAGCGTTTTGCCCGATCCGCCGTGACCGCCAAGGCCATTGACAACGCGTCGCGCTACCCAGCCTTGCAAAATCCAATCTTGTGGCGGATCATCGGATTCAAACAGGTCGGAAACATTAACATCAGGCAAATTTTCGGCGGGCTTATTCGCTGGCTCCGCCAGCGCCCGCAGTTCTTCGATTGTCGGTAGTTGATCAGCCACGGCTTGGCCAGCTTCAATCGCTTGCTGGACGCGGTTGGCTTTGGAATACATGGCGGCGGCCCGGCCACACTCGACCATTTGCGACAAATAAGGATCGGCCATGCCGTCGCTTGGTAGCAGTCGCCCCAGTTCGCGGGCTTTCAAGGCCGCGCCCGGGTTGCCACGCCGGGTCAGTTCGTCGGCCACGGTATCGGCGCAGGGTGCAAAGTTTTGTTCGCATTCCGATATTATTGCGGAAAAAATGTCGCGGTGTTCTGGGAATGCCCAGCGGTATTTGGCTAGCGTGCGTTGGTTCGCGTCCAGTGCGATAACCACGCGGTTGACATTCCAGCTTGGGTTTTGTGAAAGCGGTGATAACAGGCTCGCTAAAAACTTATTTTCGAATTCAATCCAGCGGTCAACTATTTTCGGTATCGGCGTGTCAGCAGGCCCCGGTTGCGCGGCTTGCGGCCCGGCGGCGGTGGCCTTTGGCGTCGGCTCTGGCTTCTGTGCCGCGGCTCGTGGTTCTGCGGGTGGCGATTGTGCTGGCGGCGTCGCGGCGGCTGGCGAATAACTTTCGGCCTCCGGGCAATCTTCCAGGCACGATAACGGCGGCGGGTTTTCATCAAGCGGGCAGCCATCGGCTTGTGGTGGCTCGTTAGTTTGTAGTATCATCGCGTATCCTATTCTTTTTTTGGCCGGGTGCTTTTCGTCGGGTGCCCGGCCATATTTATGCGCGTCTAATCTTTTGCCATTTGTCGGCGGTCGGCGCTCCGGCATTTATCCAGTTTTGCAGCTCGGCAACACTCCACAATCGCCGCCGTCCCAGCCTGAATCCCGGCGGGCATCGGCCACCAGATACTAAAATTCTCCAATGACTTTCCGACACGCCAACCAATGCGGCGGCCCCAAAGGAATCCACTGCCAGGGCAGCGGGCGCGGCAGGTGCATTTGTATGCGTACTCATGGCCGCGCCTCCCGGCCAGTGCGGGCGGCGTAGGCCCGGCGTTGTGCGGCGGCTAAGGCGGCCAGCGCCCGCCGGTAGCGCTGGTAGGCTTTGCGTTCTGCGGCGGTCATATTGTGGATTTGCGCGGTCTTCATATCAGTACGGCTATGTGTCGGTACTTTGCGCGCAGCGGTGCCCCAAAAAAGCGTAGCAAACACTACGTTTTACGCGGTTTTAGAATTTTAGAATTATTTCCTTAAGTACCGACAAGAGTACCGACAAAGTACCGGCGCGGTTATCCCATCGCATGGGCGCGGACGGACTTCCCGGCCCGGCTGGCTAATGGTTTACCGCCGGTCTTTTTCAGTGCGGCGTTTATCCGGTCATAGGTGGCGGGCCTTGATATTCCCAGTTCAACGGCAGTGGCTCCAACATTCCGGTTGCATCTTATGTATACCTCCAGTGCATCAGTTTGCGGTTTGGTCAGCGGCTTGCGCGTCAATCTCCGCTTAGCCCTATGCCTGCCCGGCGTTTCCGGTGCAACGGGTAACGCCTTGGCGGCTTTGGCGGTTTCGGTGGCCCACGCCTCCAGCAGATTTTCGGTTTGAGCCCAACTTTCATCGCTTTGGTCGCAAGACCGCAGCGCCCGCTCGCAGCGGTGGCGCAGCGTTTCGGGCAAGCCGCGCTCAGCCATTGCGGCCACGCGCTTTTCGGCACATACCAGTACCCGCCGGGCGGTATCAATGTTCGCCTCGCGGCCTATCTGCAGCGCGGTTGTGGCGTCAATTCGCCCATCTTGCTCCCAAAACGCATCCGGCGTGCTGGCGGTTCGGTAAAGCCGTCGCGCTGCGTCCATGTCAGCGCAAAACTGCCCAACCAGTTCCAGCAGCGTAGGCTCTTGCGGCTTACTCGCGGCAATCAAAGTCGCAATTTCGGCAACCGCGGTTGCGGCGTCGCGAATCGCGGCAAATTCGGTGGCCATTAAATCGGTGTCGCTTGGCCCGGTTGTGTTGGAGTTTTCGACTTGCTTGGTTTGGTTCACGTTCACCGTCCTTAAAAGTCCGGGCCAGCCGGGCATAACAGCGGACGGTGAATCAACCATCATGCCCGGCCAGTTCGCGGCCAGCTAAGCCGCTCCCGAAAGGTCATTTTACCGGCCCTTTGGCCGATTCAACAATCAAAACAATCGCGGCCTTGATACTCTCCGGCAATTCCGCCCAGCGGTCGGCCAATTCGGTCAGTCGCGGGTCGGCGTTTTGCGCCGAAAGCGCCCCATTGCGCGCCATGCAGCTTTCGTCGCTATGCGTTTTGTGCTTGTTTTGTAGTGTTTCTGCGGTACTTGGCGGCGCGTTCGCAATGCGCAGATGGGGGTTCGATTCCCCTCGTCTCCAATCCACCGAGTTCCCCGGTAAATCGCGGTTTTCCCCGGCACCGCATGTTATGGCTTGTTTCTTCTGGCTAAAATTTTCGCGGCCATGGCGTGCGCCCGCCGAATTTTGGCGGCGGTCATCCGATCTTCCAACAGCGATATTGCGGCGGCAGCATTTTTAGACCACGCGTGCGAACCACCGTCGTTCTTGGCGAGGATGTACCACTTTAGTGAACTGACGTAGTTTCTTGGGACGCCGCGGCCACTGCCATATTGGAGGCCTAACAGCTATTTGCCTTCGGCATATCCCCGCGCGGCCGCCTTGCGCCACCATTTTGTTGCCTTAACGAGATCATACGGGACGCCGTGGCCCAAGCCATAAGCGAAGCCGAGGATGCATTCGGCCTTGGCGTCCCCCTGGTCCGCCGCCTTACGGAACCAATTTGCCGCCTTAGCGTAATCCTGCGGCACCGCCCTTCCGCTGGCGTAAAGCGCGCCGAGGCTGCATTCGGCGGTCGAATTACCACTGTGTGCCATTTTTTCGAGTTGCCGCAGGGCGTCCTGTTTCGCGGAGGAATTTTTACCGGATTCGGCTTGGGTCGCTAACTGATCGGGGGGCAATTTATCAGCAGCGTCTGGAGTTTTTGCCACCAAAAACTTGGGGAGGCCGAACAGAATATATACAATTAACAGGATGAATACATAATGACCTGTGAATTGTCGCGGCCATGCAGATGGGGCCATATTTCCTGAAACCGTGTTCACAATTATGACTCTTTGGGCCGGTTGCTGACTGATGAACACGATACCGGTCAGGGCTTCTTCATAAGGCTTCATTCCCTGGTAAACGCGCCTTAGGGCTTTTTGCGGTACACGTTTAATCCGATTTTTTCATCCCGATCGGGAATTGACACATTGCCTTCGGTGGACGCGATAATAATAGTCTTGCCGGAAGATGAAGGGCCAAAGTCCTTGGTCAGGTCCACTTTAATCGTCAGAATATTGCCTTCAACTTTTAACTCTACATTCTTCATTGGATTCTCCTTTTTTTTCGGCCAGCCACCCAAAACGCGCGGCCATCCGCAATGGTATGGTCTAACGGTTTTCAAGGCGGTCAAGATATTCCTGCATGTTAAACGTGGTGTGGGAAATGTTCCATAGCGTCGCGGAGCGGCAACGGATAATTCGGCTCATTCCGCCACGCGGGCGTTCGCGAACCCGTTTGAGCACTTATTTGAATATTGCCAGGATTCACTTCTACGAATTGTTGGCAATGGCCGGCCAACGCCGCGCCAGGCGGCCAATCCTGACAAATTATTAACAGGGCCGCTTGCCAATATCGCTACGTTCGCTAAGAATACAGGGTAAGGAAGGCTCCCTGATTCGGGGCGAAGCCCCGCCGGTGCATACCGGCTTTCGATTCCCTGGGGATTGCCTTCCTGGTGAATGGGAGCAGTTTGCGTGTCGGAACTACCCTCGCCAACGGGCCTTTCATGCAGCGTATTAGTCCTGAATCGGCTGTATATGCCGATCCGCGTGGTCAATGCGCGCCGCGCCTTTATTCTGCTTTGTAAAAATCTTGCGGAAGTTATTTCCGTTGAAAACGGAATTCACTTCTGTTACACCATTGAATCCTGGACGGAAATTTCTCAGCTTAAAGCCCAGTATGAACGTGAGTCCCACGACTTTGTGCAGACCGTGCGCTACGAAATAGCGGTCCCGCGGATTATCCGGCTGCTTGGTTACGACCGCCTCCCCAAGCAGGATGTCAAACTGAACCGGCGGAATATTTACGCACGTGATAACAGCACCTGCCAGTATTGCCGCAAAAGGCTGCCCACCAGCGAACTTTCGCTGGACCATGTGATTCCGCGATCTTTGGGCGGGAAAACAGTCTGGGAAAATCTGGTCTGCTGCTGCGTCAAATGCAATGCCCGCAAGGGCGGCCGCACGCCCCATCAGGCCCACATGCAGTTGGCAAAGCTGCCCGTCAAGCCAAAGCGGAATCCGGTCATTAATGTTCGGCTCGGTTCGGATAAATACTCGTCATGGAACCATTTTCTGGCCCATGCGTACTGGAGCGTGGAACTTAAATAACCGGGAACAAATAACCGGGAAAATTAACCGGGAAAATCGCGGGCATGATGGCTATCGCGCCTTTTGGCCAGGACGGCATGAACAATCAACCGATAAACTCCAATGGGGCCGCCCTCCAGCCTTTGCTGGAAGTCGATAACCTGCGCGTCTATTTTCCTATCCGGACCGGGTTTTTCAGTTCTGTCAGCGGTCATGTGCGGGCGGTGGATGGTGTGAATCTGCGCATTGCCCAAGGGGAAACCCTGGGCCTTGTGGGGGAGTCCGGCTGCGGAAAAACGACTGTCGGCCGGGCGATTCTGCGGCTTTTGCCCCCGGGTGTCGCCACTGTCAGCGGCCAGGTACGCTTTGACGGCCAGGATATTGAGCGTATGCGGCCCGGTCCGCTGCGATCCCTCCGACGGCAAATGCAAATCATTTTTCAGGACCCGGTCGGATCACTGAATCCTCGAATGACGGTCGGTGCAATGATCGCCGAACCCATCGCCGTCCATAACCTTCTCCCGCGCGACCAGATTCCCAACCGGGTCACGGCACTCCTGGAACGTGTGGGGTTTTCCGCGGACGCCGCCGGCCGGTATCCGCATGAATTTTCCGGCGGCCAGCGGCAACGCATTGGAATCGCCCGGGCGCTGGGCTTGAATCCACGGCTGATTGTCTGCGATGAACCGGTATCGGCGCTGGATGTGTCAATTCAGGCACAAGTGTTGAATCTGTTGAATCAATTGCAACGCGACATGGGCCTGGCGTTTTTGTTTATCGCGCATAATCTGGCGGTGGTGGAACATTTTTCAGACCGCATAGCCGTGATGTATCTTGGGCGCATTGTGGAAACCGGCATTTCGCGCCAAATCGTGGGTTTTCCCAAACATCCTTATACCCAGGCGTTGCTTTCCGCCGTTCCCAAACCCGAACCGCGCCGTACCGACCGACGTCTGGTGCTTGCCGGTGAAGTTCCAAGCCCGGCCAATCCGCCGGGCGGTTGCCCGTTTCATCCACGCTGTTCCATCGCTAAAGACCGGTGCCGTGTGGATATGCCGCCAATGGAGGCCAAAGGTGGCGATGCAAATCATCTGGCGGCCTGCTGGGAAACGCATTAAATCAATGTCCCCCTCCCGGCACGTCCGCGCAATAGCCCCATTGAAAAAAAGCAGGATGCGAAGAATGACGTTCGCGGTCTGATCCTGATAATTGTGTGTCGGACAGAATACCGGACCATCAATGTGCGAACATGCGTTTACGGGTCAAAACGACTGATCCCGACCCGCCTGGACGATTCAGCATGATGCGCCGGGAAAATCCTTGATTCGCTGACAAAACTGGCACGCTCGGCCGTCAGACGCGACACAGCCTGTTTGACCGGGAACCTGTGCGCGTTATCATACAGGCACTAAAACGGTCGCAAAAACTGTCGTGGAACCCTGGCCCTTCGGAAGGAGTCTGTCAATGTTGCAAACGCATTTTTCATCCGCTCGAATGACCGCATGCAAGGCGGCCTGTATTTTGATGTTGTGTTGCGCCGGCGTGGCCGGGGCGCAGAACGTTACTTCTACTCAGCCGGCCGTTGCGGCCACCACGCGGCCCGCTAATCCATTTGCCCGGCTTCACTGGCAGATCGGCCCGTGCACCGCGATCATCGGTTCACACGCGAGCCTGCAGGTGCCCGCGGGTTATGCATTTCTTTCCCCAGCGGATGCAAAGAAATTTCTGGAACTTAATCAGAATCCCGTCGGGTCCACCCACCATTACATTCTGACGCCCAAATCTATGGACTGGTTTGTGGATTTTTCCTTTAACCCCATCGGTTACGTCAAAGACAATCAGAAAATTGACGCGGCGGCGGTCCTGCAAACCGTGCGACAGGGCACAAAGGCGGCAAATGAGGAACGTGCCCAGCACGGTTGGGCCGCGATGACGATCATCGGTTGGAAGTTTCCGCCACGGTACGACACCCAGACGCGTCGCCTGGAGTGGGCGATACTTGCGTCCAGCGGCAATCAGGAATTTGTCAATTACAACACCCGCATTCTGGGTCGCCGGGGCGTTACCAGCGCGCTGCTGGTGGATGATCCACAAAATCTGGATGCCGATGTGGTTAAATTCAACGGTCTTTTAAGCGGGTTTCATTACAATCCGGACGAGCGTTATTCGGCATATAAAACTGGGGATAAAATTGCCGAATATGGCCTGGCGGCGCTGATTACGGGTGGTGCGGCGGCGGTGGCGCTGAAAACCGGACTATTGGCCGTGATTTTAGCCAAGCTTGCCGCCATGTGGAAACTGCTGGCCGCCGGCTGCGTTGCCGTGGCGGGCTTTTTCCGTCGCCTGTTCCGGCGTCCGAAAAAATCGGCCTGAAAACATGACGGCGGATTGCGGGAAATGCGGGGGAATCAGGTGCGGCTATCCGGTCCGGCGGTTCGAAGAATTTCCCTTACGCCGCGACTTTCCAGCGCATTGAGCAGCGGTTGATACAAAGCGTTTAATCCATTTATCGATGGATCATCGGTCAGCAAAGCGGCCCGGGCGCAGGCTTTGCCATCGGGTCGGGCGGCAATAGCGCGGACAATCCAGCCTTTCTGCCCGGCAGCGGTTCGCGGCATGGCACAGACGCCAATGGGTGCCAGGCAGTCCCCGGCCAGCCTCCGCACGATGCCGCGTTCAAAGGCCAGCGCCGCGGCGGTCTGCACATCATGAATCAGATTTAACACAGAGCGAATGACTGCGTCATCCGTGCGGGTTTCCAGAACCAGCGTGCCCTGACCGGCGGCGGGAATAAATTCGTCCTCCGACAAAATAGTGGCTTCTGCCGGCAGAAGCTCGGCCCGCCGAAGTCCCGAAAGCGCTAAAATCGTGCCGGCGATGACACCGTCACGAACTTTTTTCAGACGCGTGTCAATATTTCCCCGCAAGGGCTGAACCTGAATGTCCGGACGCAGCATCAGCAGTTGGCTTTGGCGTCGCAGGGAAGAACTGCCCACCACCGCGCCGCGCGGCAGTTTCAGAATGCTTTGGCCCGCATGACCGAACCAGACATCGTTGGGGGCTTCGCGCGGCGGCGTGGCGGACAATGAAAGACCGTCCGGAATTTCCACTGGCACATCCTTGGCCGAATGCACCGCAAGATCAATTTCCCCCGCAAGAAGGGCGGCTTCAATTTCCTTTACAAAAAGACCCTTGCCGCCAATTTGCGCCAACGGCTGATTCGCCAATTGGTCGCCACTGGTGGAAATAATGACCAGTTCCACGGGCCGCCCGCCGGCAAGCGGCAGAAGTTGATTGCGAATCATGCCTGCTTGCGTGCGGGCCAACAGGCTGCCGCGAGTACCAATGCGAATAGGTTTTGAATCATTCATGCGGCGATATCCAGCCTGGCGAATTCACGAGCTCCCGGCCGGCCCGCTGCCGACCTTTTTCAATGAATTGACACTAATGCCCTTTGCCGCCCGCGTCCACTGTCGGTTACCCAAGGCATTGGCGATGGTGCGGACCGTCTGGTGAGCCGGGCTTGGGCGGAAATCCGATGATGGATTAAGGATTTTCCCCATCTGATATTGCGTGCCTTTCCGATTGGGCGATGCCTCGGAATCTGCGATCATGACTTTCAATTCATTCGTGCCATGCACGCGGATTTGCCAGGGGCGATTGTATCGCGGGGAAGTCCGCGGTGGCACTGAACATCATCTTGCCCTCGCATGGCCGGTAGGGGTCGCAGCTTCCCTTGCCGGCCATGCCCTTTTTAACTGTGGCCCGGCAGGTGATATATTTGCGGGTTCAGCGGATGGGCTGGACATCGGCCTTCGACCATGGCCAGAAGATTTTCGCTGGCCATCACCGCCATACGGGTCCGCGTTTCGACGGTTGCCGACCCGATATGCGGCAGCAGAACCACATTGGCAAGCTCTGTCAGGCCGGAGGCAATTTGCGGTTCATGCTCGAACACGTCCAGGCCGGCGGCCGCGATTTGCCCGTGGCGCAACGCGGCGACAAGCGCGGTTTCATGAATCAGCGGTCCGCGGCCGGTGTTAATCAGAATGGCCGAAGGTTTCATGCGGGCGAATTCCTGCGCGCCAATCAGGTGTCGTGTGTCATCGGTCAGCGGCAGATGAAGCGAAATGATATCCGCCTGAGTGAGGAGGTCATGAAATGTCAGATATTTGGCGCCGACCGACGCCTCCAGTGTCTGATTTCGCCGCCGACCGGAATACACAACCGGCATTGTGAACCCGCGTGACATTTCCGCCACGCGGGTGCCAATGCGTCCGGCCCCCACGATGCCCAGTGTTTTTCCGGTGACACCGGTCCCCATAAATTCCAGAGGTGCCCAGCCGCGCCATGCGCCGCTGCGCACACAGGCGTCCGCTTCCACCACGCGGCGGCAGCAGGCCAGAATAAGCGCCCAGGCCAATTCGGCGGTGGCTTCGGTCAGGACGTCCGGCGTGTTGGCGGCGCCAATACCCCGCGCGGTACATGTTGCAATATCAATATTATTAAAACCAACCGCGTAGTTGCTGATGCCGCGCAGGTTCGTGCACTCTTCAAGTACAGGTTTGGAAATAATATCGGTCAGCATGGTCAGCCAGCCATCGCATGATCGGCCCATATCTATACCGTAGTTCCCCCCAGTTTAAGCCTATCGAGTCGTTTACAAGCCTTTGATTTATCGTGGTTTGCAGCGATTTTTCGGGTCGATTTTGCCTTAAATTTGTACCCATGTAAATGTCGTGTTGTAACTTGACATTGTCTTTAT
>DAIDJN010000061.1:0-5982 GCA_027451365.1 Phycisphaerales bacterium
TTCAACCCGATGCATCGCATCCAGACGAACCCGTTCGTTAGCCGACATAAGTAAGTTTTCCATTCTGTCTGGTATACCCCAGACTCGAAGGTGACACTTCTATTTCGGCTAAGGGGTGACAATTCTACTTCGGTACAACAAGTTTTCTGCAAAAGCGCTTGACCTTCAACCGCTAATAGACGAGACTATAGACGCAGGTTCGGCCGAAGGGCTGCCACGGTGGCCCCGAGGAATTTACCTGCTTTTTTTATGCGCCAACTTCGTCTGCCCGAGGACGGCCTTCGTAAGGGTCGGGCACAATTACAGTCCCCGAAGTCTTGAACACCTTTCCGTCTCGGTAGCCTTCGCCCTGGCAGATGCTTTTTTCCATCAGCCTGAAGATTGGCCTAATTTCCTCGCGTGCTGGCTCGGTAATATCCCGCAATCGCCAGCCCCAGTTCAGGCAATAAACGCACAGGTCAGCAGCCTGTACGCCATAGGCCATGTCCGATTCCACGAAAAACGGCATTCGAGAGTCTGCGCCGCCTGGATAAACGGCCATAGTTTGGCGGCACGAATAGCGAATCCGCCGTGCACTTCGCAGGGCGCGTTCTTGTGGTCATGGGCACTTTCATCAAGGAATAGCATCCAGCTCATGACGGCTTCTCCGTTTCGGCGATCGTCGCCTCCGCGCCTCCGCCAGATTGGATCGTGGCATTCGCATTACCGTGTCCTGCATCCGCTGGAGAACGAATTGAATCGACGCCGCCAACGCTTCACTTAGCTGTCCCGGAAATTTTGTTTTCACTATTTCCAGCAGCCGCCGACGGCACTCAGCCACATTGTCCAACAGCAGGTCAATTCCGTAGATGGATGTGACAGCCAGCAGAGTGTAGCGTTCCAGTTCAACTGGGCTTTGCCGATAGCGGCCTTCCACGATGCAAAGCTTGTGGGCGAGTATCTCGGCAAGAAAGTTACCCGTGCCGCAGGCAGGCTCAAGGAAGCGCGAGTCGATCCGCTGCGTCTCATGTTTTACCATATCCAGCATGGCATTGACCTCGCGCTGCCTGGTAAAAACCTCGCCATGGTCCGCGACCCGTTTTTTTGAGACGATCTGTCCGATCATCCAAAGCCTTTCGGTTGAGTTGCAGTGCTCGCCCGCAGTAAGGTGCCTCCAGAATCCGCCGGGCTGGACATCCTTCGGACGGCGTTAAGCAACGGCTGAAATTGTACTGCCTTAAACGGCCGCGTGCGAGATTGCGCGCGGCACCTTTGCATGTTGACGCCAACTGCCCAGGCCTTTGGCGATTGCATTGCTTAAGGCATTCCAGGCTTTGACACGTCGGCAACCGACGATTATTTTACGGACTGCAAAATCCGTGCGTTTTTAACAGAATCGCGTGGGGAGTTCCGAACCAGTCATTTTACGGCACTCCATCACGCCTATGGAGTCATTGGTAAATCCATGACCAGGCCGCGAAATCGGGCGTTTATTTATTTAGTTCCCGCATCATGCCGCTCGCTGGAACTTTTACCACGATTACCCGAATGGCCGCTTGAAGTCGGCAGGACTGGCAACCAGAAGGGAACAGCTTATGACCATCGTCACGGCCGCGAAGATTACCCGGCGGCGGGTCAATGCCGCGTCACACGCGGACCCGAAAATCCGTCTGATCCGGTTATGGGGACTTATAAGCATTGGCGAAGGTCAATCGCCGGCATCGCTGGCCATCGCGTTCAACGTGAACACTCGGACCATTCATCGCGATCTGGAGATACTTCAGAAAGCCGGCTGCAAAATTAAATTCGACCGCAAGACCGGACGTTATCGCACCAGCAATGCGGGTTTTCTGCCTCCGATGGATTTCTTACAGGATGAAGCCCTGGCCCTGATGCTGCTGGGCCAGCACATTCCCGACGATCCCGTGCTGGAAGATGCGGCCAAACGTGCCATGGCTAAGATCCGCTCCCTGCTGCCGCCGGTCCTTCAGGACCAGATTGCTCCGCTAGAAAAGCGCGTCAGCGTCCGGCCCGTCGGCACAGACAATGCCGAGGCCGCACGGGATGTCTACAGCCGACTGCAGCAGGCCATTGGCGAGCAGCGCGAAGTCCTCTGCCAATACGATGCGGCGCGAAGTTCCGAAAAAGTCAGCCGGGACGCGACGTTTTCCTTTCGCCCTTATCACCTGCTGTTCAGCAACCGCGCCTGGTACGTCATTGGATATCGGGTAGACCGCCAGGCCACCCGATCTTTAAAGCTTATTCGCTTCACGAAAATATCCCTTCAAGACAAACGATTCACCATTCCGGCCGACTTCACGGTGGCCCGTTATCTTGGTCAGTGCTGGCGCATGATTCCCGGCGGCAAACGCCACCATATCGTCATCCGGATTGATCCGGATTTCGCCACCGGAATTGCCGAAACGCAATGGCACGGCACTCAGGACGTCAAAACGCAGGCGGATGGATCCAACCTGATATCTTTCGATGTTGACGGGCTGGAGGAAATCGTCTGGTGGATATTGGGCATGGGCCCGCATTGCCAGGTTTTACAGCCTCCGGAACTTATCAACCGGGTTATGGAACTTTCATCAATGACCGCAAAGTTGTACGGGATGCAGCACCCGGATATCGCGACAAAATAAGGTGCCCCATGTTGGCGGAGGAATTTTAGCGGTCAGTCACCTGCACCTTTGCCTGATATCTAAATAGATTCCGATTTGATGGGGCAACGCCACCAGCGGCCGGATGAACCGGCCAAAAGGGGCGGGCTGTGTAGGCAAGACACCCAAATTAAAGATTTCGACCGTCTGAATTCACGACCGGTTTCGGCCTCGCTGACATACGTGTGTCAGTGAAAAAAAAAGCGGGCCATTTCTTATTGCAATGTTTTGCTCCATCATTATAGTCATATAAGTGGGGCGTGCTCCGGTACCCGCTGGCATCAGAGCACTTTACCCACGGTCATGCGGCCGGCGACCCATGCGCGGTCCACGAACCGCAAACGCCCCCACCGCCCGAATCGGAGGGAGCCAGAGAGCATCTGCAGGGCCGCGCGTAAATGAAGGGGCGAATAGTGTAAGCGTCCCGCCAATCCCATCTGGTGGAAATTTTCTGGCGGGATAAAGTCTGATTCATTGGTTGGGCTGCTTGTTTGCGCTGCAGTTCTAAGCAGTCGGCGGTGAATTCGCAGGTGGGGTTGCCCGATGAAAATCGCCGCGCAGTATGACAAAGCACTGTCCCGTGCGGCTTTTGGCGGCCGGTTTGGGCCGCTGCCGGTGGACCGCCCCGATCCGTTGGGATGCAAAAAGGCGGACGTCTCGGCAGCGGTTTGGCATAGGCTGATAAGTTAATGCAACTTCGAGGGCATGGGGAATCGGGGGATATTGCAATTTTCCGGGCTTTATGGGATTATGATGGGCTTAAGACAATCCGGCATACCGGTTGCACAATGCACTGGAAGCCGCGTTGTCGGGTGAATTGACCAATGAATTGCCATTACAGCGGCGAAGGAGTTTTGCGTGGCACACAGTCTCTCGGCTAAAAAAAGAATCCGGCAGGATGCACGGCGGCGTTTACGCAACCGTGACCGCAAGAAGATTTTACGTGTGGAAGTGAAAAAGTTCACCACACTGCTGGACAAAAAAGATGTGACCGCCGCCCAGGCTGCGGTAGCCGCCACGGTCAGCACACTGGATCGCATTGGGGCCAAGGGAACGGTGCACAAAAACACCATCGCACGGAAAAAGAGCCGCCTGATGAAGCGTTTGAATTCACTTAAGGCCGGCAAAGCCTGATATTCCGCCCCGTTTGGCGGTGTCGCCGGTCAGTTGTGGCCAGCGCTTGGGCGTCTACCTTTTTAGCCTTGGGAAACGGGCCGGCATCGGTCGCGTCGGCGGCCTGTGACCCGGGTCGGGGAAAAAGGACTGGGCCGGTATGGTTGAATTTCAACCCGATTCCCGCAAACCCGGTGACGCTCTGGTCGGAGGGAATCGGTTCACGGAAATTGAATCATTTATGCCGACGGTTCCCGTCGGCTTTTCCACGCCGGAATTTGTGTCGCGGTCGGGGCTGAAGCTGCATGCGGCGCTGCATACGTGGAAACTTTCATTACATCATTGTCTGGCGGCCGATTTGGGCTGCAATGTGGGTGGGTTTGTTCAGTGCCTGTTGGCGCAGGGCGCGGCGCGCGTTTATGCGGTGGACACTGGTTATGGCGTGCTGGCCTGGAAACTGCGACGCGACCCGCGCGTGGTGGTGATGGAGCGGACCAACGCCCTGCACGTGCAATTGCCCGAACCAGTTGATGCAATTACGGTGGATACAGGCTGGACGCCGCAGGATAAAATTCTGCCGGCGGCCGTCCGGCTGCTAAAGCCGAATGGGTGCATTATTACGCTGATCAAGCCGCACTATGAATCCGCCGACGCGCGTCGGCAAAAGGGTGTGCTCCAACCAGAGCAATCCCTGGCGGTTTTAAGACGTGTGCTCGGGCAAATCGCACAAATGAATCTGAAGGTGCGGGCGGTGGTGCAAAGCCCGATGGCGGGGCATGGCGGGAATATGGAATATCTGGCTCATTTGACCTGGTGCGGCAATTCGCCGCCACTGTGAACATTCGCCGCAGCGACGTGCTTTTGATTGCGTCAACAAAGTCAATTACCGTGCCGGGGCGGGCTTCAGCCAGCCCATTTTGGCCAGCCAGCGGGCGCAATCCGCGGTCCAGTGGCCGGAATCAAACTTGGGGTTTCCCATGCCAAAGCCGTGGCCGCCCTTCTTGAAATGTTCGAATTTGCAGGCGACATGGTTGCGCAGCAGGGCTTTATAAAACAAAATGGAATTGGCGTTGGGAACGGCGGAGTCGTCGCGGGCGCAAAAGATAAAGGTCGGCGGCGTGGTGGGATTGACATGCAATTCGCTGGAAAAATAAAGCACTTGGCTGGGACGTGGGTGGCGGCCAAGCAACGCGCGGCGGGAGCCGACATGGGTAATGCCGGCGCGCATGGAAATTACGGGGTACCCAAGTATCAGAAAATCTGGCCGTGTGGAAAAGTGATTCAGTGGATCGGGTGCGGCGGAATTTCCGGGCAGCCAATGGGTGCCGGCAAGCGATGCAAGACTGCCACCCGCCGAGAAGCCCATGACACCGACACGGTGCGGATTAAGATGCCATTTTTTAGCATTGGCCCGAACCAATTGCACCGCGCGGCGCACATCCTGCAACGGCCAGGGTGTGCCGGATGGCGGCAGGCGGCCTTTTGGCAGCCGATATTTAAGCACAAAGGCGGTCACACCGAGGTGGTTAAGCCAGAGCGCTTCGGGGTACGCTTCCCCGGGGAGCCATTCAAAAATGTAAGCTCCGCCCGCGCAGATGACGCATGAGGTTCCATTGGCCTTCGCCACAGGGGGCAAAAACACTTGAAGTGTCGGCCAGTTGTAATTGGCCACGGTTTGTGCATTGCGCGGCACGGGCAAATGCGGGAAGACCGGGATAACGGGCTTGCCCGGATAGGGTTGATTGGCAGGGAAGGCCGCAGCTGCCGGGCTACGGGCCAGGGTCAGAAAAAAGCCGAGGATGGCAAGTGATAAAAGATGAATCCGCAAAGAGGTGTTACGCATGATGCAGAACTCCCAAAGCAGGGGGTATTTGATCGGGATAACCAACCGCGATAACCAACCGGGATCACCGACCGCATTAACCAGTTGGGTACAGCCGGGCACGGACAGTCGGGGCGCGGGCCGGAAGCCGATTTCTGTTGCCTCGGCGAAAGCCGGGTATGTAACCATACCACCAAGGCGGGGGGAGTAAAAGAGGACCGCAGAGGCTTGTGGCGTGGCGGGTGCGGCGCGGTGGGGGAAATTCAGGGCAAAATCATATAGACAAGTATTGATTTCACAATGTATAATATTCGCATATACGTAGTTTGCGCATTGCGCTGCGCTATGGTATACCGCTTGTATTGGTCGCGAGGCCTCGCGAGGGTTGTATTAGCTTTGTTCGTA
>DAIDJN010000062.1:0-49296 GCA_027451365.1 Phycisphaerales bacterium
CGGACGCCTGGAAACACAGGCAACTGGCGGAAAACAAAAGCGTCCTGCTGACAGAGCCGAAATAACGGCGGACTTCTCATGCACGCCTATTATCCAAATCCGGAAATAATAGGGTAGACGCAGTTCGTAATACGGACACGGACGATTGATACGGGACAATAGAGCCGCCCCCCTGGCAAGGCACAAGGCGACTTGATCGACCTCGCCACCTTGAATGAGGCCAGCCTCGAAATAAAAGAAGTGACGCAATCCCGGCAAACCCGGATTGACGCCGAATGGATGCTTGGCATACCCCCGCGATCGTCCATATTCCTCGCCGCCGCCGCAGGCCCATGCCCCGGGCTTTGATTCGATGTGAGACAATTGCCGCCGATGCGGCCACAAAAAATATGGTCACCACACTTGACTTCTCTCGATGGATGCCGTCCGAGTCGTTGAATCCCATATTCACCTGGATCACTTGCGGCCATTGCGTCCATGGGGTGACGGCAGCCTATCATTTTATTGATCGCGAACTTCGGGGACTGATTCCTTACGGCATCACGCAGCGCTTATGGTCTGGTGCGCGGCGAGATGGTTTTGTTGAACCGTCGATGGGGCCATCTCCGATTTCCGGATCAATAACGGGAAAACGGGGATTACCTGCCGTTAGTCCGCCGCCCCAGAATCCGCGCGATTCCGGTTCGTACGTTGATGGTCCATGGCGCTGGCCGGGGCAAGCGCATGTGCCCGTCGCCAATTTGCAGCGGCATCCAGATATAGCGCGAGTCCCAGAGGTTCGATGGCGTCCATCTGTCACCCATATAAATGACCTTTGTAGCTTTCGTCCCGACGATTTTAAGGAGAAACCCTGATTGCGAATCATAGGTGTTGGTCTTGGGTGGCGCAACATTGCGAAACTTACTCCATGGCCCAGCCAATGATTTTGCGGTCGCATACATATCCGGATTGGGCCCCCAACTCGTGAGATGCGATCCTATGACATAATACAATCCGTGATAATGCACCAGACCAAGCCCCTCCAGATGCTTAGGGATCAAGCACACCTGCTTTTTGATGCTCAAATAATCGCGCGACAATTGCACAATCCGAAAGCCGAATGGGCGGTCTTCAAACAGCAGATACGCGTTGCCGGCAGATCCGACGTATTCACCAATATCCCGGCTCTGATGTCCCAGCGGGCGGAAGTTCTTAACATAACGGTAATTACCGTCGATGGTTCCGCATACAAACACGGCTACACGGGCCAGACTATAGGTCCTGTTGTCAACGTGGGTATACATGACAAATGTTCGGGTAGCCTTGTTGTAGAACACCTTGGGCCGTTCGAGTATCCACCCCGTGCCGAAGTGATCCGGATCGGAAAGTTGAACCACCTCATTACAAAACGTCCAATGCACTAAATCTTTGGAGCGATAACAGTCAACATAACGCTTATGCGGATCATTCTGTCGCGAGCGCGCTTCGCCGAACCAGTAAAAGTTGTCACCCCGCTTAAGAATACATCCGCCATGCGACTGAATAATCCGCCCGCGATTATCCAGCCAGCGCGCACCCGGCCGAATGATGCCCAAAGCGCTGGACATTGACGCATTCGAAAGCATTAGTATGACCACCGCCAGCAACAACCAACCGTGAATTGAACCAATGCTGATTTTCGTTTCTTTCACTCTCATACTTTTCTTATCTGGAGTCTCGATCTCAATTCCCATGAATTTATCACCCATGGGACTACTATTAAAAGGTTGTTGGCCTGAACTCTGCATACGACTGCTCCGATTCATGTAAAGCCTGGACTAAATAACTACTGGGCCATCGCAAGGGTGCCACTTGCTGCGAATCCTTTTTTGATCATCGCTATGATCGCCTTGGATTTTGGCGATGGGGCGTTTGCGAACCCGCCATCACTTTTGTAAATTATGCCCCGATTTATGCCCCCACCGTCAGAAGGTCATGCAGCACTGCAGATGCCTCACGCGACGGAGCGACGATCTGATACCGTCGCGGCTGGCCCTGTTTGGGCCGAATAATTTTCCCGTCGGGGTGCACCGTGAGGGTCGCCCATTCACCCTTTTCATAAGCAAAGGTTGCACCATCGTCCTCTCGGAGCTGGCAGGTACCCGGATTGCTACCATAGGCCGCGAGGTGGATTTTCAGACGATTGCGGACGTTGAATGTAAGCATAGGCTCGGCAAGCGGCAAAAGAGTATTGTCGCGCACAAACACCGGTGGTTGCTCCGGCGCGGCGGTAGCCTCTATTGAATGCCCGCCGGAAACCGCAGCACCGGTCCAGAAGTCGCGCCATATCCCCGTCGGTAGATACACCATGCGCTTCCACGAAGTGGCAGGATCGCCGCTTCGCTGCTCGAATGACAGGTTTTTTATCTGCAGATTTTTCGCGTGTTTCAGACGCAGCCAATAACCTTTGCCAATCATCAGGCGATAGTTACCATCCGCCGGCACATCGAAATGCCAGTCCAACTGGCGCCATTTTTCGGGGTCAAGAGCAATATTGTCATGGTACATGGCTCCGACATCTGTTTCGCTTCCGGGAGCAATCTGCCGCAGTCGGGTATCCATCACGCGGATATCACCCCGCGCAAGCATCCGGGCCACACACGGCCCCTTGCGCAACGTCAAATTTATACCTCCTCCCGGCAAGCCATCCTGCACGCCAACGATGTCCAGCGAAAGCACTCCGGCCTCAAACTGCACCTTCACACCCGGGTCCGGATTAACTTGTCCGACGTGAGTCAACACTACGCGGTGCATGTGTGAAAAAGCGTTCCGGTCGGTTAGAGGGGCCACGAGGATATCAGATCCCAACATCCATTGATCGTCAAGAGTCTGGGTGTTGACATCCGATGGCCAATCCGCCACCAGCGGCCGCACGGGGGCCACACCCTGCAGGTGGTAGCGGCTGTAGGCCTGATAGATATAGGGCAGAAGTGCCATTCGAAGCCGGTTGAAGTACCGAGCGAGCTTTGTGTAGGCGTTGCTCTCAGAAAGCACCTTCCCTGGCGATGAGAGGTCCGGGTTCTGCCATATCAGATGCGGAAACTGCCAGCCATTATAGACCATCTTGGCGGAAAAAGCGGCAGTCGCAACGCGCAATGCCCACTCACGTGGCGACCCTGCGTCGCGGATCTCTGGCGACCAGATCAGCCCCTGTACACCGGCACTCAAATTATACCGAACGTAGTCGTGCAAGCTGTATTCGTCGCTGTAAACCGCCATAGGAATGGGTGCCGCCCACGCCTGGCTCGCGCGCACGAGACCAAACGTCCGCCGATCACCCTTTCTAAATGCTTGTAATATTCCTTGTGCGCCGCAGCGACCGAAAACGTTTCGCGTCTGCTCGCCGTCGGCTCCACTTGGAAAGCTTGTAAAATCAGGAAACATCCAACTTTGATAAGCCGGGGCGGTTTTGTTGGAACCGTCCACTTCATCTAGCTTAAAGCCGCCGATTGACCTGCCGATAAAGTTCTTATGCAGGAAATCAGCGTAATGACGCCGAACCTGCGCATCCATTATATCAGGAACCAAGCCATGCCAGACCGCAAAGTCGCCAAAGCCCTTATGGAGTTGTTTGATCAGCGGACATGACGGGTCGAGATAAAGTTGACACCACAGGTAAAGGTCGTATCCCTTCCGATGCATGATCTCACCGAAGTTATCGGGGAATTTGGCAATATCCCACAGGTAGGAGCTTGAGTATGCATGCGTCTGCCACCCCGGCTCAAGCCCCACAGTGGTAATCGGGATGCCATGGCTTTTAATCTGATCGCTCATTGCCAGAACTGAACTCGCGTTGAGCATCGTTCCAAAGATATAGTGCGGTCCCAAGCCAGACATCGGAGGCATGCACCCGCCGCCGGAGAAAAGATTGTACCGCGCGATAGCGTCCCCCATATCAGGTCCGCCGAACCAATAGATGTCTACGCCTCGCACCGCTGGCACATCGGCATAAATGAACTTGGCTTTTGACTCATGGGGACCATAAAGCACTGCGAGATTTGTGGATTCAATCTGCGAATGATTTCCATGCGACAGCGTGGTGGCATCCCGCACCTGCCGGGCTTCGCCCACTGAAAAAGTTACGCACCGCGCGCTGTCTATCAATACGCCGTACCCCGCCGGGCTTGCGTAAAATGGTACGGGGGCATGGCTCATCCCCGAACCATCGTTGTCGCCTGCATCGGCGTAAATGGTGCGACGCCAGCCATTCTGCTCAAGGTGTCTGCACTGCAGCCCCATGCCATAGATTGCCTCTGCGGCTCCCAGCGGCAGCTCGATCCTGCAGCCTCGCGCCAGCCGCCAAACACGGATTGCCTGACTTGGCGGCCCGACAACCCTCGGCATTTCCCCAAGCTCTTTAAGCCTCGGGCTGCCACGCAAAGAGGATGGCACCAGCAGTTCCTGCCTTCCAGCGCGTAATCGGTATACCCCGGGTGCGACCTCTGTCACGCTAAGGCGCAATTCTACTTTGTGCGGATCATCGTAGGAAGGCGACCGGTCAGTGGCAACCTCTCTGCGACTCTGCGCTAAGGGCGATTCTGGTTGAGAACCTTCACTGCTGCGAGCGTGAATCGCCGTAAGGGCCGCTGTTCCCATGGCCACGAACTGCTTGCGGGTTAGCATTTGTTTTTGGTCCGATTCCAAGAAATATCCTCCTGGTAAGCCTCATGCACGATACTGGGTAAACAAATGACGCAACTATGTACAACCTGCAACGTTCGCGGCAAATGGAAGACTAGCCATAAGCACTTGGAGTCCTATTTGAAAGAGTTTACATTGCGGTTCAACCGCCGCCGGTCGGTGTCCTGCGAAAAGCTGTTCTACCAGTTGGTTCAACAAACCATACACGCCGACACCCGCACGTATCGGAACTTTGTCAACTCACCACCGGTCGTGGTCGGTTGATTCAAATAGATACCCGATTTAATGGCTGTAGCCAACTATAAAAAACCATCAATTTACCATTTCGACCGAAATAATGATAAGCGGGCAGAGCGATTCTTTCACTCCGCCCGCCTCGTTTCATTTCATGCTTAACCGGTCAGCTTCACGCGGTCTTGCGTCGCCGTCCGATCAGCAGCAGGCCCATTGTTCCCATCGCCATAAGACCCAGTGTCACTGGCTCGGGAGTGGATACCACTTGAAACCCGCTTAAGCTCGCCCGAAGGACATTGGTGGAACCCGGTGCCCCCAAAGTCGCGACCTCGGAAATCGAAAGGTCCGTTCCTGTGACGCCGGTGAACATGATATAGTTGCCTCCCGCGCTGCTGGTCGCGAGGGTGAACGTGTCACTTACCGAGCCGTCTATGATGTTGTTTTGGGTGACGCCGTTCACGGTGTAGTCGCCCCCCCTCCCTGGCAACTGCCCTCCGACATACAAGATGACCGTATAGGGCGTCGAACCGGTGCCGGCAATGCTTGATGGCAGGTTGTTAACCGTGACGTTAGCATCCGGACCTTCATTTACGGTGGCACCGGTATTGGGATCAGTGTACGAATTAGTGTAACCTGAATCGAGAAACGCGTATTGCAGTTGCTCATTTTGAGTTCCGCCGCTGTTGTTCTGAGCGTATGAATAGCCCGTGCCCGGTGCCGAAAAACTAATGGTTGTTCCCGCCGCAGCAGTGCCGTCGGCAAGCACAAGCCCAGTCGCATTAGAAACATTCGTAGGGTAACTACCGCTGCCAGTGGGGTTGGTGCCGGCTTCGTTGTTCCAATTGGATTGCGGCAAGTAACCGGCCGTCCCGGTGACGGTTTGATAAGACGGGCTTCCAGCCTGTACGAAATTCACACCAAGCATTTCCGCATTGGCGCTGCCGGAGCAGGCCAGCCCGCCGCACGCAAGTGCCGTTGCTAAACCGGCGGAAAGAAACAAGGAATGGGGTTTGGAAAACATAGAAAACTCCTGCTCCCTAAGAGAGCTATTTTGAACTTCCCACCAAACCGGGCGGGTTTCGGATCCACACGCCAACAAAGCCGTGGACTTTTGGCTCATTCATATTGTGAATGTCGTATACCGACGACGCACCGAATCCTGAACTTTTTCACCCAAATGCCAGCCAGCGACTTGAACTTCCAAATTCTTCATCTCCTCGAACCGTGAGCATTGTTTTCAAGTACCCTATATATATATGCATTGGGCCATCGCCCACAATGGCGCTTTGTACAAATCTATTGGCTTTTTCTGCAGAACGGGAAAACCCATTGCACCAGCACCAACTCTCATTTGGGCGATGCCAGTTTGGAACGCGATCGTATGGATCGTTTCCAATAATCCATGCAAACCGGCGCATAACACATTTTCCATCTGGATTTTCCAAAGCTATCGAGGGGGCTGGCCCAAATGCTGAATCCGACGTTGCGGCTGGCCGTACGAGGTTCCACACTTCCACACCCGCCGTGCGCCACCACGGAAACCTATAACAAAAGCCGTCTGGTGCCAGCAATCACTCATTTTTCTCTTCAGTCTTTTCCCGTTGTCACCCTCACGAACGGAACGGTCGTCGCCCTTGGTAACACGGACTTCCGCAATTTTTGATTGAA
Source organism: Phycisphaerales bacterium (assembly GCA_027451365.1). Lineage (GTDB taxonomy): Bacteria > Planctomycetota > Phycisphaerae > WQYP01 > WQYP01 > JAJYPG01. Next base: position 6,562 of record DAIDJN010000062.1, read on the forward strand.
GAAATCGCTCATGCGCCGAGTCCAGACAGTGAGTTTATTCCCCGATCGCGTGAAATGAGTGCGACGTTTCGACGCCCTGAATTCCACTATTGCTCCAGCCCGTATCATAAATGGTGGAATATCAAAACTCACGGCCTCGGAGCTTGTCCTGCCAATTGGATCCGCGATGATTCGATTTATCATCATGACATCCTTGCCCCGGGAAAACACACCTGTGATTTTCAGTCGTATCATCGCTTCGCTGCGATCAGCGCGAAGCACCGCCCAGAACCTTGGGTAGTAAAGCGGTAGCGATACCTTGGTGTGCCGCGCTAAAAACAGCGGTGCCACGTGCAGCGTGTGGTGCGGCAAATCCAATGCCGCCGATGCCAATACATCTGTAACCAGCCAAGTTACCGGCGCGGAAACATAGGCCCGCTCGCCTGGAGTCCACAGGTTTTGGCTCCAGGTCCAACCGTTGCGCAGATTGATCAATTGTATATGTTTCATAATATTCAATCCGTCGCCAACATAGCCAGCCTGAATCAGCGGCATGGCTGTAAAGGCCTCGAGTTGAAATGGCCAGCAGGTGGAATGGTTATTTTTCGTCCCCAGATCCAACGCCGCTTGCCGGCCCTTAATATTCCAAACTTTCGGCGCGTAGTAATCCGGTGAATGGGAAAGGCTGGTTTTCATCTGCGCAATCAGCGACGCCCGTTCCATACTCAAAGGAACCAAATCACGGAAACCGAGATAACGGCTTAAGAATTCCCCCGCAAGTTGCGCACTGGACATGAGACTATTTACAGGCTTGCTGCCATCCGCATTGCAGCCATACGAAAAATATCGGCCATTCCACAAGAATTTAATCAGATCATGCGTACCCTGATCGCCCCACCGACGCCATTTCACAGCCAGCGCGTGTTCCGCCATTGCATCGGCCAGTATCGCCGCCGCCCGCATGAATACCGGATATGTGCTGGCGTTATAGATATTGATCGGCGGCTGCCAAAAATCGTCGTATGTGTCTGGACCTTGCGGTATTTGCAACTTGCTTTTAATCTGCTTATGCAGAAAGTTCACGGCATCTATGATCTGTTTGTGGTAGCGATCAATATACGTCTGATCGCCGGTCTGAAGATAATACTCGGCAAGCTGATATAGCCAGCCTCCAGTGTTATCCAGCATCCAGTTGCCGGGCACCGGAGTGTGGCCATCGGGGCTGTCGAGGCCGATGTAATAGTTCCCGTCGAAGTGAAGAATTTCGCCTCGCTTTCCCTCATTGTCCGCAAAAAGCGAAAGCTCGCGACGATTGAGGCGGGGAAAAAATTTAAGATAAAACTCATGGTTAATCAGGCGCTGATCCATGGTTCCGGTCAGGCCTCCCATTCCGCCTTCCATTACCGCAAAATCACCCTGACGGTTCAGAATCGTATTAGTATACATGGTATACGCGGAATTAATGAGTTTGAACTTCAGCCAGTCCGGATAGCTGCTCCGTAGAATAGGCTTATGCCAGGCCTGGCTTTGCCGCAAGATGCGGTGACCGTTGGCGGCAGCGTAGTCGAGAATCTGCGGCAGCGAATGAAAGTAATTTTGAAAGTAGCGCCCATAACGGTTTTTGTCATAAGACAGAAACGATCTCGTTTCGTTCGACTTTTTCCCGCAGCGCAGCGGCGGTGCATACCAGCAAACAATAAAACGAGCCGTGGCACTGGCGCCGGCGGCGACCATCATCTTCACCGCGACCGCGCTGGCCGCTGCCGCACCGTTGTACAGCGCAACGGGTTTTGCTGCAGCCGAAGCATCCGCGCGGAATTCGCCTGTCGTGCAAAATGACTTCCACGCACGTCTCCCATGCGCCACTTGATAACTGGGCAACGTGCTGATGGTTTGTCCCGGGACGGTCCGTGCCACGATCGCGATCTGATTGTTATAATTTTGAAATGTCGCCTTGAGCGGGACAAACGCTTTGCTCCGCTGTAGAACGCCGCGCCAGTGGTTGGCGATCAGCGTTTGGGCTTGCGTTCGCACACGCTGGATGCAGGGCATAGCACCATATTGTCCGCCGGGCATCCCGCCCAAACTCCAGGATGTAACGCCGATCTTCCCGATCAGATCGGGACCGGCCAGATCGCGCAACTTTCTGCCGATTACATCCTGCCACGAAAATGCCACGCTAATAGCTTGTGCGGTTGCTTTCGGGTTATGCACTGTCACATCAATAAATGCCACCGGAAGGCTCGAATCTTTTACATCATGCGCTACCAGACCGGACCATGCCTTGAGGGCGGTGTTGCGGTTAATCTTCAGATGAATTATCGGAAACAGACCGCGATAGACCGTGGTTTTGGCAGGTACCATACCAAACAGGGGTTTCTTCGCCAATTCGAGCAGATGAGCGTGCCCATTGCGCCACACCGCCAGAAAAGTTCCAGGGACATGATGGATAATGCCCTGAACATCATGCCAGTTGTTGATCGCAATCCGGTCAAAATGGCCGTTAGGAGACAAATCAAAGTATCCCTCGCCAATGCCTCCCAGCGGAACGCCACTCGGACCGCGATGATTGTGCAGCGCCAGATAATCATAATGATCGCGACCATTCCTGATCATATCAGCGGGTGAACGGCTCGCGTTGGCTCTCGCCGCACCATAATCAACCTGGGCTGATGATGAAAACGCCGCTCCGCTTGTCATCAAAATCAGGATCAAGAAAAGCGTTCCGAACCATGCGCGGAGTGATGAAAACATCACGGATATCCTCAGCAAACGAATACTGGATCACAACATACGCCATAATATTCTCAACGTTGGCACCCTCGCGGTACCATCAAACTCCCTGGTAGTCCAGCATTTACATGCACCAGCTACAATCCTCCCCCAATTTTCCGCCCGACTGTCTGATAGCTTGCCCCAGCTGTCATGGATAGTGAATTTCACGTAATCCAGAGTATCCGTCACCATCACGAAGGCAGCCACCGCGTGCGGGAGCATGTTGCCCGTTAATGAAACTGTATGAGGGAACATCTGAACGCTTCTTGGGTCTATTTGAATTGAACTTCCCGCCAATCGCAGCCGGACTGCGATGTCGCAAACCAACAGGATTGCAGATATCCATCCACTTCACTCCGGGGCAGCCAGCATCTGATCGGATTTGAAAGCTCAGCATTTCCACCTCAATGTCCGCCGACAATAAACACTACCCGGCCATCTTTAACCACAGACTTTTATCCCCAAAGGAGGATATACCCACCCCGTATCGCGGCTGAATGACATTCCGCACGAATTATTTGGCGACTTGCCCATTTCCGAATACCTCCATGACAACGCCTCATCACTTCTTAACCATAATATCCGCCAACCATCTGCACCCTTTGTCGAGCCTGACCGCTGTCATTTATCTGAATTTCAACTTATGACCGCCCACAATTGCCCACAATGGCAATTTGTGCAAATATTTTGGCCTTTTCTGCAAAACAGCGAAACACCTTGCATCGGCAACTAATGTTGGGTATCACTATCGGCCATGGCTTACAAAAGATACAGCCGACGACACATTCTTCTGGCGCTGGACTATTACGATGAAGAAATCAACCGTGGCGTGGCGGAATACGCTCGCCGCGCCGGCTGGATACTCAACGACATTATCGGCCATGATGGCAGAATCCCCAGCCATTGGATTGGCGATGGCGTAATCGCGCTGCTGAACCACTCTAGGGGGCGTTTGGCAAAATTTGTCAGCCACACCAAAGTGCCCGTTGTGGATATGGTCAATGAAGTCTCGGAAATTGAAGTTGCCAGGGTACTGGCGGATAACCGGGCCATTGGCCGTACCGGTGCCGAACATCTGCTGTCCTGTGGCTTTGAACACCTGGCGTTTTTTCAGTTGGGCGATGCCAGCGTGGAACGCGAACGTATGGATGGTTTCCAGCAAGCGGCGGCATCTGCAGGAAAACACGTTTACCATCTGAATTTTTCGAAACTATCGAGGGACATGGCCCAAACGCTCGACCCGACGGTGTGGCTGGCCGAACATATATCCAAACTTCCACGACCGCTTGGAATCATGGCGCAATATGATCGCAACGCACAATATGCCATTCAGGCCGCCGAACTCGCATCTATGATGGTTCCCAATGACATTGCCGTAGTCGGTGTGGACAACGACATCATTTCCTGCGAATTAGGACTCCTCCCCCTGACCAGTGTGGATCGGCGACGACACGATCACGGCTTTGAGGCCGCCGCCCTGCTAGATCGTTTAATCTCCGGGGAGAAACCGCCCAAAAGCCCCATCTTAGTCGCCCCGGGCCCCGTTGTGGTCCGGCAAAGCACCAACATCTTTGCCGTCGATAACCCGCAACTGACCCGCGCAATCCGCTTCATATCCGAGCATTTCCGCGAGCCTTTGTCCGTGGAGGATGTGGTCGCGGCTGCCGAAACCACACGCCGACATTTATACGGGTTATTTGAGCAAAAACTGGGCCGGGGGATAAAATCCGAAATATTGCGATATCGGATCAATGAGGCACGGCGGCTTTTGACCACAACGCAGCTTAAGCTTTTCACGGTAGCCACGAAATCCGGTTTTCGAGATGAATGCCATCTTTCACGCGTATTCAAAACCGAAGCCGGCCTGTCGCCAGGCGAATTAAGACGCAGCAGATATTAAGAATTCATATGCCACCAGAGGAAGGGTGCGCGAGACGCAATGCCGGGGGTATTGGTAGAATATGAACGGTTATTCTGTAATACTCCCCAACGGCTCTGGGAATGCTATACGCAACTGACGGATGGCCGCACGCTGGTGCGGTCTCGTTACACGGTACCTGAACCGGACCAGCAACTCATTCTGGACAAGCTGAATTGGGCGTTGCGCACACAGCCGCCGCCGCCCCCAAACCAGTTGCCAGCGCAGTGGAAACTTTTACCCTTGGCGTTGCGCCAAGGCCCCTTTTAACAGCTTGGTGCGAAGGTTGGGTTAGGTAAAGTGGGGAAACTCCAGTCACAGCCCCGTCCATTGACGATCTATTGAAATGATTCATTTCGAACAGCGCGTTTGATTGCCGAATCAGACCTTGCCCCTACCTGGAACCTGAATCCTTCTTAATTATCGATTATAAATGAAGGAGCTTGATTCCGGCATCCGTATCGCAGAATTGCCGATATTTTCTGATTTAATCAACATATCAATATGTTTATTTATGCTAATTAATAATCGGGAATGCGGGCCAATGGCAGCCTCACACGCCCTGGGGAAATGAGGCGCTCTGGAATTAATATGGTCCGCGAATATGGGCTTTCACCTTGGTGTCATAAAATACGCGGATTTTTTCGTGAAGTGCCGGCGAAAGCGGCGCAGCGTCGGATGCAGCCACATTGCCGATGACCTGCTCTGGACGGGTGGCACCGGGAATAACCGTGGTTACGGCGGGAAAATCCAGTATCCAGCGCAGGGCCACACGGGAAAGATTCTCCGATTCTCCGGTCATGATTTTGAGTTGGCTGGTCAGTTCAAGGCCTTTTTCAAACGGCAGACCCGCAAATGTTTCGCCGACGTTGAATTGCTCACCGTTGCGGTTAAATGTGCGATGATCGTTGGCGGAAAACGAACTTAGAGGAGTCATTTTCCCCGCCAGAAGGCCGCTGGCAAGCGGAAGCCGCACAATAATTGCCACGCCCTTTTTCCGGGCTTCCGCCAGAACCTGCTCAAGTGGTTTCTGGCGGAAAATATTGAAAATGATCTGGAGGGAATCGCAGGCCTCATGTCGCAGGCAGAACATGGCCTCTTCCATGGTTTCAACGCTGGCACCGGCGTGGTGTATCAGGCCCTCGGCTTTGAGTTTGGCCAGCCAATCAAACGCCTCGCCGGAACGCAGATATTCCGGCGGAACACAATGCAATTGAACAAGGTCCAATTTTGACCGCTTGAGGCGGACCAATGAATCTGTCACACATTGGCGGAACAGATCCAGCGAATATTGATCAGGATAGCCGTGCAAGCGGCCCAGCTTGGTGGCCACAAAAATATTGGCACCGCCTCCGGGCAGGCCGGCGAGAAAATCACCGATAAGCGTTTCGCTGCGGCCTGCGCCGTACACATCGGCGGTATCAAGAAAGGTAACCCCCTGGTCAACAGCGGCTTGAAGTATGGCAAATGCGACGGTCTGGGAAATGTCACCCCATTGGCTGCCACCAAGCTGCCAGCAACCCAGTCCGATTTCCGAAACGCGCACACCTAATTGGGCGGCCAGACGGTATTTCATGTCATGTATCCTTCAAGAAGGCAAGTTATGGGATATTCTTCCGCCGCCCGATGATGACAAATCGGTGCGAAACCGTGGAATAGCCAAGCTGCTGGGCAAGTTTTCCGCAAAGCGCCAAAACCTCGGCACTTTCAAATGGCACGATTAATCCGGTTTCGATATCGACCAGATGGTCATGGCCACCACCCGTTCCAGCAAAGTCGTAATAAGACTGTTTTCCAGCGCCAAAAAAAACCTGGTTCAAAAGGCCTGATTCAACCAGATGCTTGAGTGTGCGATAGACGGTGGCTTTGCTGGCGCGGTGATCGCTTTGCCGTAACTGCAGAAGCAATTCCTCGGCTTCGAAGGGGCGGCGAAACTGTTGAACGGCTTCGAGAATCACGCGCCGTTCCGGCGTGAATTTGTGGTGCCGTGTGCGAAGAAAGGTCTGAAAAATTTCCTGTGCGGATTCCATGCCGCCTGATTATGCCCGCCAGGGGGCAGACGGGCAAACGGCCCGTTCAAAATTGACTGCATCAGGCCCGATTAAACCCCAAATCCGTATCCCCAATTCTGACTGAATCGCTGGGATACGGGCCATCCAAAAAAAAGCGGCGGCGAATAGCCTCACCGCCGCTTTATTCGTGATTTTCCAATAATCAGTCCGGCATAATGCCGCAACTGACCCGTGGGTTGGGCAAAAATTAACTATGCAGTTTGGCAAGTTCCTGATGCGCCGCCGCCACACCAGCACCAAAGGTGAACTTATGCCCCTGCTGTTGAAGCACAATTTCCAGGGCGCTGATGACTCCAAGGGTGTCAAATGCGTCCACATATCCCATGTGGCTTAGGCGGAAAATCTGACCTTGCATGGAACCCTGTCCGGCGGCAATATGAATATTGAACTGTTTGCGAAGTGCACCGCGGAAGGTTTTGTCGTCAAAGCCAGTGGGGTAATGAATACCGGTAACGGAATCCACTGGATTGCTGGAAAACACTTTAAGCCCCATGGCAACGGCGGCGGCCCTTGTAGCGCGGGCGAACGCCGCAGTTCGCTTCCAGACGTTTTCCATACCTTCCTGGGTAATCATGGTAAGGGAGGTGTTCAAGCCGCGCACCAGGGTAACAGCGGGTGTCCAGGGCACATCGTTTTCCGCAAGGCTTTTAAGATAATGCGAAAGGCTTAAATAGAGATTGGGCTGCTGAACAGTTTCAGATTTCTTTTTTGCCTTTTCCGACACACTCAGAAAGCCGAGGCCTGGTGGAAGCATCATGGCTTTCTGGGAACCGGTTACCAGAATGTCGACCCCCCATTCATCGGGTTTAACGGGAATTGCGCCCACGCTGGTGATGCCATCGACAATCAGAATCGCATCAGTCTTCCGGACGAGTGCGGCAATGGCTTGAAGGTCGTTGACAGTGCACGTACTGGTTTCGCTGTGGCAAAGCGTCACGGCGTCAAATTTGTGCGCGGCCAGCGCATCGGCCACTTTTTCCGGCGGAACGGCGTGGCCATATTCGGCCTTGAGTTCCACAATTTCGCACTTGTTCCGTTTGGCAATGGTCACCCATCGCTCCGCAAATTTTCCATTGGAAAGGCACAGGACCTTACCCCCCTGCGGAATGGTGTTGATCATGGCGCATTCGTAGGCGGCGGTGCCGCTGCCGGCGATGGTGACCACGGGGTTGGCGGTAAGAAAAACCTGACCGAGCAGTTTGTTCACAGAGGCAAACAGGTTTTTGTAATCCTGTGTGCGATGATGAAAAACCGGCTTGGCCATTTCCAGAAGCACTTCTTCCGGAACGCTGGTAGGACCGGGGGTGAAAAGACGCATACGATTCATCGGGGAAACTCCATGCAAAATTTATCTCTGGGTGAATGGCTCATGCACAGAGCCGATTGTTTCACCACAAAGCCGTTGGACACTATAAGGGATTGATATTCCGCCACAAGGCCGGGGGCATTTCTGGGCATTCTAGTTCTGGTTGGGGCCGGAACGAGGCGGCGCGTGAGCCGCCCAGCAGCCAATGGCTTTTTTCGGAAATCTCAGGAATCCTCCACTGGTATAACCTGGGTAATTTCGGGAACTTTTTCCCGGAGGCTCTTTTCAATTCCCAGTCGAAGCGTGGCATCGGAACTTGGACAGCCGACACATGCGCCGCGAAAGCGAACTTTTACGACGCCAGCGGCGCTGACATCGACAAGGTCTACATCTCCACCATCCCATTGAATTAACGGTCGCAGCGTATCCAAGACCGCCTGCACACGGCCCCAAAGCGGCACGTCGGGGTTGGACTGAATCAAGGGCAGCGTTCGATTTTCGACCATAAATCCTCTGAAAACAGTATAGAATCAGCGGCAACCGCGGGCAAGCCCTGATTTTTGCCAACAGCCGCCGAGGAGGCATAGAAATAATCGCTTAGCTTCTCCGCCGCAGCACCCAGGTCCGTTTATGCAGCAGCATATCCATGGTTGGCGATAAGGATTGCATGACAAGCAGAACGGTCGTGGCGGGGGGCACCGGGACATCCAGTCGATGAATGAAAGCGGCCGCCAGCCCGGCGACAAGCAGAAAAATTCGACGGGCGGCGGGTTCGATGGGCAGTGTGCCGGGCAAAGCGAGAATAAATACTGACGCGAAAATAAAATCCGAGCTGCATAATTCATAAGTAAGCAAAGCGATGGCCCGCTCCGGAGGAAGATACCAGATACCACCCAGACTTTGCCAGAAATCATGGTGAAACACATGGGGCGAAAGCGGGCAAAAAACCAGTCCAATCAACACTGCCGCCAGAAAAATCGCCCATGAATCCGGGCGCAATATATGCCTGTAAGACAAGTACAGGCCGGCCAGAATAATCGCCAGCAGGCCCACAGTACCCGTCAATCCTGAGACTCCTCCCAGCACCAGTGCGGCAGGCGATGGCAGGCTCATGGCAAAGGCTGCCCGCATGGCACGGTTGGATGCAGGACTCACCGGATACGGGGCAATTCGCTTGTAAAGGCGGCTGATGGCAACGGCCGGCGGCCGAAGCCGCACCGCATCGGCCCGCACAAAACTGGATGCGGTTGGCCAGGCGTACACGCGTTCCTGCCGTGCATGGGCGGCATCGCCCCAAAAAAGTCGATTCCGCATAAGGAGCGGCCAATGGCCAGGTGCGGGAAAAATAACCATTACCAGCAGGGCGGCCAGAATACTTAAATGTATTCCTTCGCGGCGCACTGGGCCGGTCAGCCAGAGCAGCGCGGTCATGAATACGCCCGCACCGGCCGCGATGTACCACGGCAATAGCGGGTAGGCCAAAGCGGCTGCCAGAAAAGCGCCGGCAAGTGTCTGATGAAAGGTCAGTTTCAGTCGCTGTTGAAACAGCTTTCGGAGGATCAAATAAGTCAGCGAAGCGCTGATAAAATAAGCCGCCACTACCCAAGTCGCGCGAAATCCAAAAACCGCCATCCCCCAGGCCAGGGGCAGCAACGCGGAATAGACAATGGACTGGTAAAATTCGCGTCTGGCGACCGGCCAGAAAAGATAGGGAGCCGCGCATGCCGATACCCTGGCTGGCGCGGCCGTTGCGGGAGGACTTGTATCTGACCGAATCATCAGGACCGCTCCTGCCTGCCGGCCAAAGCAGTGGTTCGCGCGTTTAACAATTTGATTCCACTGGAAAGCGGCAGACGTGACGGACACACATAGCTGCAAAGTCCACATTGCACGCACGCGGTCGCCTCCTGTTCACCAATTGGCGGATAATCAAGGCGCAACTGGCCAATCAGGGCAAGCGGATTAAGTTCGACCGGGCAGACGCTTACACACCAGCCGCAGCGGATGCAATCGCATTCCAATTCCGCTGCCGGCAGGTCTCGGACGCTCAGCGAGCCAGTGGCCCAGTCGATCTGTCCTGTTTCCGGATTCACCTGCTGTCCGGTCAGCATTCCACCGGCAATGCAGTCGCGTCCTCGCCATGCGATACCGGCACCATCCAGAATTTTTCCAATGTTTTCCCCTGGTCTGACATAGACGATTCCCGGTTCGGCACCGTCGGAAAAAATCTCCAGTGGGCGCACTCCAGGCCCGGAACCGTTAATCAACGCGCATCCTATGGCCCAACAGGTGACCGCATCAAGACAAATCACACCGCGATCCAGTGGCGATTCATTGGCGTAAAAACGTGATGAACAGACGGTCCGCAGCAAAAGCAGCGGATGCGCCTGTGGGTAGCGGTCCAACAGCGGCACCAGACGATAGGATTTTTCGGCCGCCTCAGCGCGCCAGGTTCGCCGCATTGATTTGTCATGCCGATTGATCGCAATGATTACCTCTCGCGGCTCCAGACAGGCCACAATAAGCGCCAACCCGGCGGTAAGTTCCTTCATGGCAAAAAGCGTCAAACCCGCATTTAATTGTGATTCCGGCTGTTCAGCCAGCAGGTTCAACACGAGTCGGGTGCAAGGCCGGTCCGCGAGTTGTTCAACCGACTGACGCAAGCCAAGCATCCAATGCGACGTTGCATCCGGGCAGACGGTGGCCAGGAATCGGCCCAGTGCGGGGCGATCTTCCGGGACAGGCGGGACTTGGATGCATGAATCCCGCGGAGTATCTGGAAAGCTGGGCCACGCTTGAACGCGCCAAGCCGGCGGGCCAAAATAAAGGCCACCAGCCATTCGTGACGAGTTAAAACCGAATAATCCCATGACATCTCACACAATTACTAATCAGATACATTTATACCGCCCCGGCAGTCATTTGTCCGCTTTGACAGAGGCACGTTCGTCCGGTGATCTCATCCGTATATGTCCTGATGCGCAGGTGTGACGTTGGTTCGGCGTACCGTACAATGCCTTGGTGCGTCCGCACACTGGTCATGCGCATAAACCGGGACCAACCACTATTTGCTGAATCTAAACGATTGTATCACCCCGCCCGTCCGGCGGCGGTACGCCTGTTCGGCCGCCATCCCAGAATTTCAGGCCAAGGTTGATGGGGCAGAGATTATTGAAGCGCATTGACGCCCGCAGGCAGTTTGCTAACATAGCACGCTAACCGACGAACAGCCCGGCCAGCTGTTTACGCCTTTCTATAGCGAGTTGGCCGGAATCGAAGACGTTTCGGTGTTTTAGTTGTTAAATCCGTGGCTGGAGTAAACGAGATGATGTTCAGTAACATGCTTGGCGCTGTCACTACAACTTTGCCGGCGGTCAATGCCGCTGTGGCGAAGATTGGCCATTCCACTGGTGCGCTCATCCATCTTCAACCAGTGGATATCGCCATTCTTGTAATCTATCTGCTGTTTGTGGTGGGCATAGGCGTTGTTACCGGGCGGGGCACGAAAACCAGCGAAGATTTCTTCCTGTCCGGTCGCGGCATTCCCGCTTGGATCACCGGCTTGGCATTCATATCCGCAAACTTAGGCGCCTTGGAAGTGATGGGCATGAGCCAGCAGGGTTATGAATATGGCATGATGACGGCCAATTATTATTGGATTGGCGCTATTCCCGCCATGGTCTTCATGGGTATTGCCATGATGCCGTTCTTTTATGGCAGCAAGGTGCGCAGCGTGCCTGAATTTCTTAAACGCCGCTATAACGAAGGCTCCCGCTTTATAAACGCGTTCACATTTGCCGTATTTACACCTGCGATTTCAGGCATCAGCATGTATGCCATGGCCGTAGTTTTGCAGGACTTTCTCGGTTGGCATTTTGGTCCGAGCGTCTGGGTATCGGCAGCTGTCGTATTGGTTTATACCGCATTGGGCGGATTAACCGCGAGTATTTACAATGAAGTATTGCAGTTTTTCCTTATTGTTCTGGGCATAGCGCCAATTACCTTTATTGGACTGATCGCCAACCATGGCTGGGGACATTTCAAGCATTGGCTCAATACCCATCAATTACCATTCCTACCGCCAGACCAGGTTGCCACAATGGCGGTGAAAACGGGTTTGCTGGCGAACCATGCAATGGGCAAATTAAACGCCGCCACACAGCAGGCGGCCACCCATATCACGCAGTTACCAGGTAAGCAATGGCTACATACATGGATAGGCACCACGTCAAACAGCACCAACACGCTGCATATCACGTGGCCTGGTATCGTACTTGGATTGGGCTTTGTGCTTTCATTCTCCTACTGGTGCACCAACTTCCTGGTTGTCCAACGGGCCTTGGCGGCCAAAGATATGAATTCCGCGCAGCGGACTCCGTTGTTGGCGGCATTCCCGAAAATGCTTTTTCCGTTCATTGTGATTTTGCCCGGCCTGTTGGCTCTTCCGCTATTGCCACACCTGTTCCCAGGCAACACCAAAATTGGCGGTCATCTGATTCCGGCGACGGAATCTATTAACAATGTCATGCCGCTGCTTATGGCGAAATATTATCCAGCGGGTCTGCTTGGCCTGGGATTGACTGCATTGATGGCATCGTTCATGTCTGGCATGGCGGGCAATGTGACCGCCTTTAACACAGTCTTTACGTATGACCTTTACGGCGTGTTTATCAAACCCAATGCTTCAGACAAGCATTATCTGGCGGTGGGCCGCTGGATGACTGTGATTGGCGTACTAATTAGCGTGGGATTTGCGTATGTCGTGCGTGGCCAGTCGGGCATTATGGGTTACACGCAAACGATTTTTGGTGTAGTAAATGCCCCGCTCATTGCGGTGTTCCTGCTCGGCATGTTCTATAGCCGGACCACCCCTTGGGGCGGTTTCGCCGGATTGCTGGTGGGCACTGGAACATCCGTGACGCTTTGGATTTTCCGTTCCATAAAGGGTTTGCCCTTGTACCACCATTACCACAATAACACCACAGGCGCGTTCTGGGGTGCGGTGTGGGCATTTGCCGCCGGTGGTTTGGTTACGATCATCGTCAGTCTGTTCACGCCCAAGCCCGCGGCGGATAAAATGGTTGGACTGGTGTACTCCATGACTCCCAAGCCGCCCGAAGACGGCCTGATTCCATGGTGGAAAAAGCCCATTGTTCTGGGTGTTCTGGCCCTTGTCTTCACGTTTATTTTGAACTGGATTTTCTGGTGATTTCAGGGTGGCGGCCTGATGCCACCGCCCTTACAAAAACTTGCGGAGGTTTACAAAATGATCGATCTTAGACTCCCGATTGGTCTGTTTTTTCTTTGTGTAGGCCTGATCATGACCGGCTTCGGTCTTTTTTCCCCACATAATATTCCGCATATCAGCCAGCAGATTAATGTGGATCTGTACTGGGGCGTGATCCTTCTGCTCTTTGGCGGAGTGATGACGATCTTCGGTATGAAGGGACAAAAGGCCATCAAAGAAGAAGACAAGTAATTCGCCAGGTCGGCTGATTTTTTGCGACTGGCCAAACCCGTGGCGGCTGGCGCGTTGACTCTGTGGCATTGGCTGAATACGCTGCTATGCAGGCCAGCCCTGTTCGCCAATAAGTCAACGTTTTTCCCAATTCCGCATGCGTATGATGATGTATTGTGAAAGTTTGGCGATATCGTCACGATTCTATTTCACGGTGCGATCGAAAGCCCATCCGTCAATTTTTCGCGAAAGATATAAAGAAATAGATATTAACATCCCCTTGCGACGCCGACCACGCTTATCCCATTTGTTGCCTGCGGATATGTTACACTTATTCCATTGACCTTTCGGGCTTGGCCGAGATAATTTCGAGCCATGGCAGAAATCATCCGTTCATAAGTTCATCAGTTCAGCCGGGCTGCGGAAGTGTGCCCATTCCGGGAGCCACTGGAGATTCACCAGTCGCGGACAGGCCGCTGGCACCGCTACGCTTCTGTTCAGCGGCCAGCAGTTCACCGACAGTCGGTTTGGACAAAGGCTGGCCGGACATCAGGCGTTTGACATCGTCTGCGTCGACGGTTTCATATTTGATAAGGGCGTCCTTTAAATCGGTCAGTTCGCGCTTACGCTCAACCAGAATGTTGCGAGCTTCCGTATAAGCGGTGGTAATAAGCCGGTGCACTTCGCTATCAATAAGTTCGGCGGTTTTATCGCTGTACTCCCGCGGGCTTTCAAACCAGTTGGCATTTTCCTCTGGGCCGAAGCGTATCGGGCCAAGCGCATCGCTCATACCAAGCTTACAGACCATTTCGCGCGCAATAGCGCTGGCTTGTTTAATATCCTGGCTGGCTCCGGAAGAAATCTCGCCAAGATACAGCTCTTCAGCAACGCGGCCGCCGAAAAGAATCCGAAGCTCCGCCAGCAGATACCCGCGGCTGTGGGTCATGCGTTCCTTTTCCGGCAGGGAAAAAGTGGCTCCGCCGTAAGGCCCACGCGGAATGATGGTCACCTTATGCAGCGGGTCGGCACCAGGCGCAAAATGCTGAATGACGGCATGGCCAGCTTCGTGCCAGGCGGTTAGAACGCGTTCTTCTTCGTCCACCACGCGGCTTCGCCGTGCCTTGCCAAAGCGTATCTTGTCCCGTGCTTCCTCCAGATCGGTCATTTCAATTGCTTCCCGATTCAGCATGGTGGCAATAAGCGCGGATTCATTAATAATCGCCGCAAGGTCCGCCCCGCTGAACATGGGTGTTTGGCGGGCAAGACGCAGCATATCCACATCCGGGCCAAGCTTCACTTTGCGCGCGTGAACCTGAAGAATTTCATAACGGCCCTTGATATCCGGCAACGGCACCGTCACCTGGCGGTCAAAACGGCCCGGACGGGTCAGTGCCGGGTCCAGAACATCCGACCGATTGGTGGCAGCAATCACAATGACCTGATCGTTGGTATCAAACCCGTCCATTTCCACCAGAATCGCATTCAAGGTCTGTTCGCGTTCGTCATGGCCGCCACTGGAAAAGCCATTGCCCCGGCGACGACCGACAGCGTCAATTTCATCCAGAAATACGATGCAAGGCGAGCTTTCCTTGGCGGTCTTGAACAGATCCCGCACGCGCGAAGCGCCTACGCCCACAAACATTTCCACAAAATCTGATCCGCTGATGGAAAAGAATGGCACGTCCGCCTCGCCGGCGATCGCCTTGGCCAGCAGAGTTTTACCGACACCGGGAGAGCCAATCAGCAGCACGCCACGCGGAATCCGTCCGCCCAGCCGCTGAAACCGCCGCGGATTTTTCAGAAATTCCACAATTTCTGAAAGTTCTTCCTTGGCTTCCTGTATGCCTGCCACATCGTTGAAAGTAACGTTGGTGTGTTCCTTGGAAAGCAACCGATGGCGGCTGCGCCCGAAGTTACCGATCATGCCAATTCCGCCGCCACCGGACCGAAGTTGGCGCACAAACAGAAAATAGACAATAATGGCCAGGATCAGGTAAGGCAGCATGTCCAGAAAAACATACAACAACTGATTGCTCGGGTGATAGTGAAATGTCACGCCATGGGCCGCCATCTGCTGGCTTATTTTATTCCAACCCCAGGCCACAAAACGTCGTGGCTGGCGGGTTGCCAGTTTCAAGGCAGTGTTGACCGGGTCACCGGGCAGAGGCTTGTTAAGTGTGAAAATAATGCTGCCATCATGATGAAATACCACCGATTTGATGTTGTTGAGTTGAAGCTGTTTCTGATAGGCATCATAGTTCACCTGCTTGGGTGAAGCTCCGGTTTTCAGCAGCAGCAGCAGAACAGAAACCACCGTAATAATGACCAGCCAGGTCAAGGTACTGCGGCTCATAAGAAAGCTGTTTTTGTCACGCCCTGGCTTATTTTCCGGCGGGGTTGGTGCGCCGCCGGGAGTTTGTTGATTGCCAGAAGGGCCTGGTTTGGGGTCCGCCATGAGTTACCTCTTCAAATTCCGGTTGATCGATCCGCTTGGTCGGGTGGCCGGTCCATGCATTATAGTATGCCAGCCGGGACAATAAAATCCCGCCTCTCTCTCTTTCTAGACCTCCATGTAATAGCTTATCCGTTATTTTACGGCAAGTTAATCAAGGGATTCTCCCGTTTTTTTGAAATCGCGATTTTTCCACGCAACCTGACGACACTTCCCGACACGGAGCAATAGCGATCCTGTTGCCGCATTTGGCTGATTAGCATACCATAAATGTCCGGAAATACCCGGCCGGGCGAGGGTTCGCCGGCGGAGTGAAGAATCGGCGACCACTGGAAACCGGGCATCGCCATAAGACATCGTGGATGGTACAGATTGATGGCAAACAGCCCGCGGACCGCGTCAAAAGAAACTTTCTGGCGCACTGAAAACAAGCAAATTTTTGTTCATCCACCGGTGATACGCCTTTGGGCCAAGGTGCGGCTGGTTTCCTCGGTTGTGATCGCCATGCTGGGCGGAGCCTTGGCGGTTATGGCGCTGTTCCGCCCGGATTGGTTCCGCTTTACCAATCCGCAGGCCTCCCATCTGCTCGCACCCGTTATTCTTTTGCTGGCCGTGGGGCAGATGATGCTGGTTATTAAGTCGGTCCTGGGCTGCCTCGCCGTGGTGCGAGCCGACTGCATTAATGTGCGCGGACGGCGCTATACTTGGAAAAACATTACGGATGTGACCATGGACCGTCCGCAAACTGGCTCTGCGGACAAGCCGGCGCTAGTACTGCACATTCAGAAGAAAAACAAAATAAAACAAGTGGTAATGGTGCCCGACGGGATGGTGGATCAGGAAGCTTTGGCCCCGCTGTACCATCGGGTGAACCAGATTCTTAAGCAAGCCCAGGCCAAAATATCAGCGCAAGGCTGATGTCGCCACATTTGTTTCCGTCGGCAAGCGTTCGCCGCTTCCGCTCCGCCGGGCAAAGGCTGTCCTGATTGTGAAGCGTTACTTTTTGTCTTTTCCGGTCAGTTTGCGGATCACAATCTGCACCGGGTCATAGTAGCGGTCCACCACTCGCTCTTTCATGGGAATAATGGCATTGTCCGTGATGTGAATTTCCTCCGGACAGACCTCGGTGCAGCACTTGGTAATGTTGCACAGGCCAAGTCCCGCTTCTTTTTTCAGCAGTGGAATCCGATCCAGTGAGTCCAACGGGTGCATTTCCAGACTGGCAATTCGCACAAAAAACCGCGGCCCGGCAAACTGCTCTTTTTTGTCATGTTCGCGCAGAACATGGCATACATTCTGACAGAGGAAGCACTCAATACATTTGCGGAATTCCTGCACGCGGTCGACATCCTCCTGTTTCATCAGCCATTGGGTATCTTTTTTGGGTGTGAATGGAGGAATCTTTTTATTGACTTTGTAATTCCAGGAAACATCCGTTACCAGGTCGCGCATAATCGGAAAGGCCCGCATCGGATGCACGGTGACGGGTTGATCCTCTGGAAGGGAATCGAGCCGCGTTTTACACATCAGCCGTGGTTTGCCATTGACTTCCGCGCTGCAGGAGCCGCATTTGGCAGCCTTGCAGTTCCAACGGCAGGCGAGGTCCGGTGCCTGCTGACTCTGAATCTGATGGATGGCGTCGAGCACCACCATTCCCTCCTGGACATCCACAGGATAGTCAACAAATTTTCCGCCCTGGGCATCGCCGCGCCAAACTTTGAATTCGCGCTTACTCATTTTTTCTCCTTGGCCTTTCTCTCATCCACCAAAGGCAGAAGGTCCTGGGCCTTGACTACCGCACAAGGCTGCACATTCATGCGGCCGCCCTGGTCTTCGGAAAGCAGATTATGATCGCTCCAATAATCATCATAGCCCGGGTAATCCAGACGACTATGAGCGCCGCGGCTTTCCTTGCGAAGCTGCGCCGCCCGTGCAATGGCTTCCGAGCATATCAGCATGTTTTTCAGGTCCCGGCACAGATGCCAGCCTGGATTAAACATTCGGTTGCCATCCATTATCCCGACCCGCTGGTAGCGTTCCTTGTATTCCTCCAGCTTGCCGATAGCGGTGGCCAGGTCTTTGTCTTCACGGAAAATACCCACGAGGTTTTGCATCGTATTTTGAATATCAAGGTGAAGCTGGTACGGGTTTTCGGCGTTTTCGCGGCCAAAATAGCCGGTCATTTCATTGGCGGCGGCGGCAATTTGTGCCTCATCAAGCCTGGGCGACGGTGCGGATTTGGCATATTCCGCCGCGCCCACACCAGCGCGATAACCGAATACCAGAAGATCAGAAAGTGAATTGCCCCCCAGCCGGTTTGCCCCGTGCATTCCGCCGGAGCATTCCCCGGCTGCAAAGAGTCCCGGAACCCGTGTGGCACCGGTGGCCGCATCAACCTTCAATCCCCCCATCGCGTAATGGCATGTCGGCCCGACTTCCATTGGCCCCGTGGTAATATCCACATCGGCGAGTTCCTTAAACTGATGGTACATGCTGGGCAGTTTCTTTTTGACATATTCCGCACCGCGGTGGGAAATATCCAGGAAGCATCCGCCATGGGGCGACCCGCGACCTTCCTTGACTTCGGTATAAATGGACCGCGCGACAACATCGCGTGTGGAAAGTTCCATACGTTTGGGGTCGTATTTCTCCATGAATCGTTCACCCCTGCTGTTGCGAAGAATGCCGCCTTCGCCTCGCACCGCTTCGGTAACCAGCAGCCCCATCACGCCCGGCGGCCAGACCATTCCGGTCGGATGAAACTGAACAAATTCCATATCCAGCAGTTGTGCTCCCGCCTGATACCCCAATGCGTGGCCGTCACCAGTGCCTTCCCAGGAATTGGAGGTAATTTTAAAACAACGGCCCAGGCCGCCCGTGGCCAGAATAATGGATTTAGCCTTGAAAATGACAAACTTGCCGGTTTCCCGCCAGTAGCCGAAAGCGCCGCATACACGGTCGCCGTCTTTCAGCAACTGGCTGATGGTGCATTCCATGTACACATCAATTCCCTGGTGAATACCTTTGTCCTGCAGGGTGCGAATCAGTTCCAGGCCAGTGCGGTCGCCCACATGGGCAAGCCGTTTATAGGTGTGCCCGCCGAAGGCGCGTTGCAGAATTTTTCCCTCTGGCGTGCGATCAAAGACCGCGCCCCATTGTTCCAATTCACGTACGCGGTCGGGCGATTCCTTGGCATGAAATTCCGCCATTCGCCAGTTATTTAGATACTTTCCGCCAAAAAGCGTGTCCTGAAAGTGTGTGGTCCAGCCATCCTGGTTATCCACATTGGCAAGCGCCGCGGCGATTCCGCCTTCGGCCATCACGGTGTGTGCCTTGCCTAGAAGCGATTTACAGACCAAGGCTGTTTTCAGTCCGGCTGCGGAACATTCGATGGCCGCGCGCAAGCCAGCGCCACCCGCGCCGATAATCACCACATCATGTTCGTGTGTTTCGTATTTTTCTAAAGCGTTAATTAAAATATCCTCACATCATGAATAATGCCCATGCAGCACAGGCGAATGTACAGGTCGGTCAGCCCCACAGAAAACAGACTGATCCACGCCCATTCCTGATGACGCAGATTAAAAATCGTGACACCCTTCCACAGTTTATACCGGGTACGCGCTGCGCCAGAACAGGTAAAGCAATCCATCTTACCGCCCACCAGGTGCCGCAGTGAATTGCAGCCCATGCTGAATCCGGAAAGTGCCACAACATTCACGAGCATGACCAGGCTTCCCAGACCCATGCCAAAATGCAGGTGTTGGCGGTCCGGACCATAAAAAAAGAACGCCCGAAACGCGTCAAACCACAGGAACAGAAGCACAACTGTCGCCAGGTAAAAGAAATACCGGTGCAGGTTCTGTAGAAGAAATGGGAACGCCGTTTCTCCACGATATTTTCGCCCTTTAGGTTCGCCTACCGCACAAGCCACCGGATCCAGAAAAAAAGCCCGATAGTAAGACTTTCGATAGTAATAACAGGTGGCGCGAAATCCGAGCGGTATCCACAATATCAAAAATGCAAATGAGAAAGGCGGTGCAATTCCCAGCAGGTCTTTAACATCCGGGGAATAAAACGGTGAAAGATAGTACGCCCCCTTGGTGGTCAGCAGATAGTTTGTTCCCGTCCAGGCAGCCCACGTTGAATACACACCAAACGCGACCAGCCCAAGAAACACCATAAGCGGACCAACCCACCAGGCGTCCCGCCGGTCGGTGACACCCAGCCCATGCGGACCGGATTGTACGGAAGGACTGACCACGGATGGATCGGACATATATTTTCTCTGCTTCCTTGTGTTGGGGCTTGTTTCCCGACTCTGTGCCCGCAGCATAGGTGGCCCGGGGGAATTCAAGAAGGCGGTGGCCACCGCAGGCGAAGCGGACGATTCAATCGTCCGTAAAACTCATCTTGCCGGTCGAATTCTAGAGATCACCAAAACCACTGTCAAGCCGCAGACCACACGGTCCCGCTGCCGCCGCTACGTGCCGATTCAGTCGGCCATGCCTTTCAAACCGCGAAACCAGATTCAACGGGTATCCGTGGTGGCAACGCGGAGTTCATGGAGCTTACCCGCACCAGCAACTTCGGCGGCGTGCACATTGTCTTGGACATGTGGTGAAAGTTCAGAATGCCGAGCCGCTTTTCTGTGCCGCATTGATCAATGATCCCGGCGAAGCCTTTATGCGCCCCCGCCGGAACTGTTTTCGCCCCGATCGCGCAAACCCGGCCGCTTTACGCTAAAATGCTCCTAGCGCGGCGAGGGTATCTCCGCGAGGCTTTGAGGCTTTTTCAGCTGATGGAAATTCGTAATTTTTGCATTGTGGCCCATATCGATCATGGCAAATCCACCCTGGCGGACCGACTTCTGCAGATGTCCGGTGCCATCAGTGACCGGGAAATGCAGGCCCAGTTTCTGGACGACCTGGATCTGGAACGTGAACGCGGCATAACTATTAAGGCCAGCGCCGTGACCGTCGGTTACACGCTCGACGGCACCCGATACATGCTGAACCTGATCGACACACCCGGCCATGTCGATTTTCATTATGAAGTGGCCAAGGCGCTTCAGGCTTGCGAAGGGGCGTTGCTGCTGGTGGATGCGACCCAGGGCGTTCAGGCCCAGACTGTGGCCAATGCCTACGCCGCCATTGAAGCCGGTCTGGAAATCATTCCTGTCATAAACAAGGTGGATCTGCCCAGCGCCCGTCCCGACGAAGTTGCTGAAGAAATGGAGCAGGTTCTGGGCATAGACGCGCTAAGCTGCGTTCGAGTGTCCGCTAAAAGCGGACTGGGTGTTGAAGAATTGTTCCGCACCATTTGTACCCGCTTGCCCGGTCCCCGCGGCGAAGCGAACAAGCCGCTTCAGGCCCTGATATTTGACAGCAAATATGATGATTATCGTGGCGTGATTGTCTATATCCGAATGATGAACGGCCGGCTGGCCATAGGCCAGAAAATTCGACTGATGGGCAAGCAGACCGTCCATCAGATCACCGACCTTGGAAAATTTTCGCCCAAGCCAATTCATGTCGATTCCCTGGAAGCAGGCGAAGTCGGCTTTCTGGTTGCCAATATTAAAACGCTCAGCGATGTGACCATCGGCGATACTGTCACCGACGCCTTTAATCCGGCACCTGAACCGCTGCCGGGTTATCGCCCGCCCAAGCAGATGGTCTATTGCGATTTTTATCCTGGTCCGGATACCGAATACACCCAATTGCGCGAAGCGCTTGAACGCCTGCGCCTCAATGACTCCTCCTTCACGTTTGAGCCGGAGAACTCCGACGCGCTTGGCTTTGGTTTCCGTTGCGGGTTTCTGGGACTCCTGCACATGGAAATTGTGCAGGAGCGACTCGAGCGCGAACAGAATGTGCAGGTGGTGCAAACCGCCCCCACCGTTCCATATGAAATCATGCTCAATGATGGCAGCATCAAAATGATTGACAGCGCCTCCGGTCTGCCGGATTTAAGCAAGGTCAAGGAAATTCGTGAACCGATGATTAAAGCCAGCATTATTGTGCCGGCCGAAAATATCGGCGATATTTCCAAGCTGTGCCAGGACCGTCGCGGCATTTACCGCAAGACCGAATTTCTGAGCCAGTCTCGTGTGATTATCGAATATGAAATGCCTCTGGCCGAAGTCATTTTCGACTTTTTCGACCGTCTGAAAACCGCCACGCGAGGCTATGGCACGCTGGATTACGACCTGATCGGCTTTCATGCGGACAATCTGGTGCGAATGGATATTCTGGTCAATGGCGAGGCGGTTGATGCCCTAAGTCTGATTGTGCATCGCGACAAGGCGGAATCCCGCGGTCGCGCCATTATTCGAAAACTTAAGCAGGAAATCGGAAAACATCTGTTTGAAGTTCCCCTTCAGGCGGCCATCGGATCGCGCGTCGTGGCGCGCGAAACCATAAGCGCCATGCGCAAAAACGTAACGGCAAAGTGCTACGGTGGAGATATCAGCCGCAAACGCAAACTTCTGGAAAAGCAGAAGGAAGGCAAAAAACGCATGAAACAGGTCGGACGCGTGGAAATTCCGCAGGAGGCGTTCATGGCGGTTCTGGAACCGGGTGACTGATCTCCCCGGCCCCGGACGCAAGCCCTCACCGAAATTGGCGAATCGCCCGGACGGCACGGTATTGTTTAAAACATTTTCATTTGGTTGCGTTCAAAGCCGAATTTACTCAGGCTTTCATCCACTGGAATCGGATAGTTGCCCGACCAGCACGCGGTGCAGTAGCTTTCCCGCGGCTTGCCAAGGCAATCCAGCATTCCTTCAAGCGAAAGATACGCCAGGGAATCCACTTCAATGAAGTCACGAATTTCTTCCACGGTTCGGCCGTTGGCAATAAGTTCGGTTGGGGTGGGGAAATCGATCCCGTAAAAGCATGGAAAACGTATGGGCGGGCAACTGACGCGCATATGAATTTCCTTTGCGCCGGCCCGCCTCAGGGCCAGAATCTTACCACGTGTGGTGGTGCCTCGCACAATGGAATCCTCCACCACAATAATGCGCTTTCCGCGAACCATTTCTGGAATCACGATCAGTTTCATCTGCACCGCCAGATCGCGCAGCTGCTGCGACGGCTGAATGAACGACCGGCCCACATAACGGTTGGGCACAATCCCCTCTTCAAACGGAATACCGCTTTGCTTGCTGTAGCCCAATGCGGCTGATCGGCCGGAATCTGGAATTGGAATAACAATGTCCGCATCAACCGGGTTTTCAATTGCCAGACGTCGCCCCATTCGCTGGCGAACCATCATCACGGTATCACCAAACAATGTACTGGAAGGGCTTGCAAAGTAGACATGTTCAAACGCACAGTGTGCCGGGGCTTCCCGCTTTTCCACAAAAAACCGGCTGGTTAATTGCTGGCCATCCATGGAAATGGTGACAATTTCCCCTGGTTCCACTTCCCGAATATAGGTCGCCTGAATACTGGACAAGGCGCAGGTTTCGGACGCCACGCAATAGAATCCGTCTTTCGTCTTTCCGATTACCAGCGGGCGGAAGCCCCACGGGTCACGGGCCGCTTCCATGCGATCTTTGAACAAAAATAAAAAGCTGAAAGCCCCCTGCAAATGCCGCAGGACATGAGCCAGCGGATCAGGTTTTTCCTGATGCCGTGGCTTGGCCAGCATATGAATCACAATTTCCGTATCACTGGTGGAATAAAAAATGTGGCCATATTTCTGATATTCCGCCCGCAGTTTAGCCGCGTTTATCAAATTCCCATTGTGGGCCACGGCAACCTGACCGTCGATATATTCCTCAAGAATCGGCTGGGCGTTGCATTTGCGATTGGAGCCGGCCGTGGAATACCGCACATGGCCAATGGCGGCCGACCCATGCAATTCCTTTAGCACATTGCGATTAAACACATCCGCCACCAGCCCCAGACCGGTATGGCAGTTTATTTCGCGACCATCAGTCGCGGCGATTCCGGCAGATTCCTGGCCCCGATGCTGAAGCGCATAAAGCCCGTAATAGCATCGCTCAACAGCATCAACCGGGCCGGCAACCCCAAAAATTCCACATTTTTCTTTTTTTTCGTATTCAGTTAAATCAGAGGCGGAGGAGATATGCGAATTCGCTTGGAGGACACCATTTGCCGCCAAAGGCAGCGCAATGGATTTTATAGCACTTACTTGACTGGAACCAGACTCATTTCCTGTCATGCGGCCGTCTCCAGTTTGTTACGGGCACTGATTCACGCACACCAACGTCGCAAGTGATTATAGCATGACGGACGGTTCACTCAATACAGTGTCAAAATTAATGATTTTTTAACGGCAATCCCCTATCCCAAGCCTGTTGCCGCCGCTGGCCGACGCACCATGGGTCGCGGCAAAGTTGCACTGGACGCGAGCCGATCGCCCCGCGCGGCCTTGCTCCCGGTGTTTTGAAAATAAAAAAAGGGGAGCCAGCAATGGCGTAAACTGCCCATGGCTGGCCCCCGAAGTTAAAATGCCTGGGTTAGATAAGCGGCCCGGTAGCAGTACTGGCACTGGCCGCCATACTCGCGTCAGCGTCCTTTTTGGCTTTCTTTGAGCCCTTGCTTTGGCTGGCCACACGGTTCCAAGAATCACGGACTGGCTCACGGGCGCGATCCCAATCCAATTTTGAAACACCACGCGAATTTGTCCAATCGCGTTTCAAGGTCGGTTCGGCCTCTTCAAATGTTTTGTCATGATGGCGCGCATGCGATTCCCAGCCATACTGATAGGCAGGGCCATATTCCTCATACGACTTGCCTGATTGAATATAAGGTCGATTGGTAAAATTTTCGCGCCAGTAACCATGCTCGACCGTCGGATCCACATGTTCCGCGACGGCTTTACCAGTCAATCCGCCGCCGACACCGCCCACCACACCGCCGATCGCCGCGCCAACGGCCGTTCCGACCGGGCCGGCAATCGTGCCGACCGCCGCCCCTGCGACGACTCCCGCCACGACTCCACCAGCGGCACCCACTCCGGCACCCACCGGATGCGCGCCGGCACGGCCGCTTAGCGGGTCACGGTTGGCATCCTTTTCCATCTTTTTTTGTTCGTTGGACTTTGGATTATGTTTTTGATCGTTCGACATAAAAAGGCTCCTGAAAAAGCTGGAACAATGAAATTCTGTAAACAGGGAAAAATATCCTGATCACATAAGCTAATCCGGACAAGCTGCGCGATGGACACCATCAGGCGTCCCCGCAAGTTGTCAGGCTCTCTACTTTCCCAGCATTTTTGCAACGATAAATATTAAAATCGCACCTCCTATTCCACCGCCAAAAATCATATAAATCAGGGCGTAACCCACGGCTGCAACTGGAAGGTCCAAACCCATAATCAATACCTCACTTAATCGCTTGCGGCCGAATCGGAGCGTGATTTTTTGACCCACCCGCCGGCTGGCGATCCGCCACGCCGAAAATACTCGACCGATTCAACCGCCGGACGCTGGCAATGCCAGCCATTTGCAATGCAAAGTGCCGCAGTCGTGTGGTCTTCGGTGATGGCTATTTTCGGACGGTTTTGCCACGCGAATTTTTGCCGATGAATTCTTGAATTTCGCCTGCAGCGACCTGCATTTTGCCTTTGACACGCTGGCGCTTATCGTCGGTTGCTTTGCCCACCGCCTGATTAGCCTTACCACGAATCTGCTTGACCCGTCCGGCAAATATATCTTCTTTACCCATTGGCCGCCCCAATTCTTTCAAAAGCTCAATACCCACACCGTGCGCGTTGGAGGATACTAGGGATGCTTTTGAGCCAAGTCAAACAATGTTCCTGCTTTATGACCAATTTGGCGGCCAGCATCCGTCCATTAAAGCCATGAGCGCACAACGTCTGACCGTGCAATTTACTGTTTTAACCCCTTAAGCTGTGCTTCCAGATTCGCGATCGGAGCGGGAATTAACTTTTGCGTGGGCTTCGGCAGCGGTCTGGCAATATAGGCCGGGTACTTCGGACCGACCGCCGCCGGTCCAGCGACTGCGTGGACCACTCGGCGCGGTTCAACGGCCGGGTGCATGCCCACGGAAGGCCTGCCAGCGGATACCGTGGCTGGAATTGTAATCGGCGACACCCTCTGACCATTTAACGAAAAAAGAAGTACATCTCGCATTATGGTTTGGGCAGATGCTGGCGAATATCCCCAAATGCCCCAAGTATTGGTACCCAGCAATCCACCGGTAATATCAAAGCGCGAAAAAATAATCCGCCAGCGGCCATGCCAGCGCACACCGATTAAATGCGGCCTTTTCATATTTCCAATTGTGGCTCTCACAAATTTGCGAAAGGTGACGTGCTCAATGGACACGCCACCGGGATAGGTCCCGCCAAACAACCCAGAATTTGCATCGATCCGCTGCAAAGGATGCGACGGAAATATGGCCCCGGCCAGTCTGACGAAAGAATGGGTGAATGCGGTGTTACCACCCGCGGCATCTACAAACAGCAATCCGCCCGTGCGAACGTAATGCCGCAGAAAGGCAATGTCCACGGCAGAAAAGTCCAAATTTCCCGTGCCGGTAAGATGCACAATGGGCATTTTTTTCACGGACAACTGGCGGGGTGTAACGGCAGGCATGTGAATCGCAGTGGAGTATTCGCGGACGGCAAACGCTTTTAGCCTTGGCCACGCCCCCGGTTCCGGATTCCAGTTTCCGCTGTATTTAAGCAGTCCCATGGTGATAGACCGCTTGGCCGGCGCACGCGCCGGGCGAATAGCCAGCGATTGAAGTCTGTTCGCCAGCGGCTCCTTTCCGGTGGCATACAGATAAATGTTGGTTGGTATCTGCCAAAAAGCGCGACTTGCAATGGACTGCCGCTGCCATGCACCCCCAAAATCGATCGGGCTTATGATCCATTCGTATCGTACGCCATTGGAAAGCCCCCACAAGTTCATTGGCCTTCGGGGGCGGTACCACGGTTGCAGGTCGTATATCTGGCTTTTTGGCGGCAGCGGCCGGGCCGTATAAAGACCGGCACAAGATTCGTTCGCGTAGGAAATCATGGCGTGAAAGAAAGCCTGGGAATTGCCATCTGAACTGACAAATATTAACCCGCCTGCCTGGGTAAATGCGTTAAATTTCTGCAGGTCTTTTGCTGTAAAATGTGGATCATGACTTCCAGAAATCAGCAGAATGGGCGAACTGAGCCAGCCGCGTACCGACGATTGCAGCGGCACCACCTGCCAGTTCATCGGGCTTTCAAATTCGCGCGTGACCCAGGCGGTGTAATTGGCGGCATCAAACGGGCGGGCGTTCCACTGACCACTGAAATTTGTCGAATATTGCAACTTGCTTATCAGAATTGGATTCAGACCGCGCGCCAGAATCAGCAGCGCATAAGCGGTACTTATTTGTGCATCGGAGCCTACAAAATCTGACTTCCAGCTTCCATCGGGCAATTGCCGCGCCAAAAGATTCGCAGCCACGGCCTTGTACCAGTTCATTCCCGCAATAGTCTGCAGGCCCGCGGCCAGGGCCACACGTTCATCGCCATAAAGCGCGTAGAAATTTTGCGTGTTCGGATTGAAATGCCGGTTAAGCCAGTGCAATCCGCGAATAACATGCACCTGGCGCGGCGAAGTCAATGCCGCATTACGATGAAGAAAGCTCTCGGCAATCAACAGGCTTGCAATGCCCGCCGGCGTCATGGTTTGGGCATCGCGCGACGTGGCGGAATAATTATCGCGCGGCCCGCGGTTGTAATCCCACGTGCCATCGAGAAACTGTGTGCGAACCCAATGCGACCGCGCCTTTACCCAATAACGAATCGGTATTTCAAGACCATCCGAAGCGCAGGCCCACATGCCCAGCACACCATATTGCGTATTGGAATTGTCCCAACCATGGGCATGGTAACCCCCTATTGCGTCAATCGGGCCGCGATAGGTGTATCCACCACTTCGGCTCATGGCGTGCAGCAGATATCGGGCGTCCCAAAAAAGAGCCTGCCGATAGGCTCGTTTTGCGGGAAGCAGGTTCATCGCGTTGGCTTGAAATGAGGCAACATAGGTCGCATTCACACGCAATGCCGCTACCGATTTTATCGCGGATTGCATGGCCGGTGAAAAGATATATAACGAAGGCAGATGAACACTTTGCCCCACCTGCAACAGCGCTTCAAGAATCAGCGCCGTTTTTCCGCCTTCGCTGACCGGATTCCATGGCACGCCGGCGTACCTCCAGTGCCCCTTGCGTTCATGTCGCAATAGATATGCCACACCGCGACGAATCGCCTGTTCAACGGCTTGCGATCTATCCACTTTCATTCCATGCCCACCGCCATGGATTCGCCGAGGAACTGCACGACAAGGCGTTGGGCTGGCCGCACAAAGCGCCACTGCGGCCCCGGCGTATATGATGATATTCTTTAAATTCCACTCGGCGCGCTTCATGGAGGACGCTCCTGCCCCAATGACCAGCTGAAACAGAGAACGGTCAAAGCCGCCACGGCCCGGTGATCGCCCCCGGCATTACGTTATCAGTTCAACGCCTGCACGCGTGCTGAGTTGTGAAAAAATACCTGAATCAAACGATTGGTAATCCTTCGAGACCGCCCGAGTGGTGGCCAGAGCCACAGCAAATCCGAGGGCGGATGGGGGATCAAGACCCCTCACAACCCCTGCCACATATCCGGCCAGCAGATGATCGCCGCAACTCACGGTTCGTATCACCGGCAAGTCACAAGGACAGCGGCAGTTCCAGGCACGTCCGCCTCCCTTTAGTTCAATCAGGATTGCCCCCTGCTCGCCGCGGCTTACCAGGATATTTTCCACAGTCAGCCCGGCATTTCGTACCGCCGCGACAATGGCGGGCGGATCGTTGCGAACCGGTTCTCCGATGACCTCTGAAAGCTCAGTCAGATTTGGCTTAGCCAGCCAGGTGGGACGTCGGAGGCCCAACCCAAGCGGCGGGCCGCTGGTATCAAGTGCAACCCGCACCTGTCGCGTTTCCAGAAGGGTTAGAATGTCCAGAAAATCGCTATCGTTAACTCCCCGCGGCAGGCTGCCGGCCAGCACCACCCAATCACCGGGGTCAAGCAATCGAACAAGGCGATCGCGGAGTTCAAGAATATCGTGGGGGCTGACCGAAAAACCGGACTGGCGCAAATGGGTTTCACGTCCTGAACGGGATTCAAGAATAGTCAGATTATTTCGTGTGCCGCCCCCCACCACGACCCAACTGGAACGCACTGTTCCCGGCGTAAGGGATGCCAGCTCGCGAATGAAAAATTCGCCATCATGATGCCCTATGAATCCGGTGGCCATGGAATCTATGCCCAGCAGGGCAAGCGCCCTGCTGACGTTTACACTTTTTCCGGCAGCAAATTCGGCTTCCAGGCTGACCGATTGATGAGCACCAGGACATAGCACCTCACAGCCCACGATCCGATCAATCGCGGGATTCAGACCGAGTGTGAATATCTGCATCCGTCAAACTCCCCGTTTCGCCCGGGCGACTGCTGCCAGGAAGGCCGGTGGCTTTCACGGACTGCCACCCTGTGCCGCGTAAAGATTTATCCTCCGAAATAATCGGACAGAATCTTTTTGCCGCAAGTCGCCGGATTTTGTGCCAGCAAAGTGGCATCTTTGGTGACGATAATTTCCCCAGCCATTGCGCCGGCAAAACCATGGGCGGTCGGCCGATGAGCCGGCTGAACCGTGTGGTGATAGACCTTTTCCAACATGGCGTGCATGGTGCAGTAATAGAAATGAATACCCCGTGTTTTCGGCACATAGGTAAATGTGGAAATTTTATGCCCAGGCCCTTTGGTTCCCATGACCATTCCAAAAAGCTTTGTCGGTTTACCGGTCGCGGGATTGTAACCCTGAATAGTATGCGCGCCGGTATCTTCATCCACAAAAATGACCGGCTGACCCGGGCGCACGGCCACCACCGATTCAACAAATGCATTAAAGCCGTTCATGTGTATATAAACCGGCGGTAGCGAACTGGACGCGGCCGCCGGGGCGGGCGCAGGAGTGGTTTGCGCTTTGGCACAGCCGCCGCCAACCAGGTTTATGACAACCAGTATCGCCACCATGGCCAGCGAGAGTGCCGTGCCGATTCTGGCATATCCGGAAAAGCGTTGTGTGGATGAGTTCTTACGCATAGCCTTGACTCCTTAAAAAGCCCAACCGATGGATATTAAACCTGATAACCACAAAAGACCCGCAGTCCGCAAGAAGCCATACGCGATCGCGGCATTCAAGGTTCAGGCCACGACCGGCATCGCGACATTTTCGGGCACGGGCCGACCGCCAAGCCACTGGCTGTGGAACGAAAGAAACCCGACATACAGATAGCCGGACATGAAAATAATCAGAAATGGAATGCAGAGCATCGCCCGCTGTGTGGCTATGGAAATGCCAATGCAAATCAACAGATACAGCGCCAGCAAAAGTTCCACATAGGCCAGCCAGTTGGCCTTTCGCTTGAATTTTACGGCGCGAACCTTCCAGGCGTCGCGGCTTTCCCCTGCGTCAATGCCATATTTTGGTGTACGGACAAATTCGCTTTGATGGCCAAAAAGCCCCTGCAGAACCGCCAGCGCATTGCCCAGGCTTATGCCCGTTCCCACCGCCATAAGCAGCGGTACCAGAAAAATGCAACGAACCCAATGCTGCTCAATTTCCCGCTGCGCCACCACATAAAACGTGC
Organism: Phycisphaerales bacterium; assembly: GCA_027451365.1. Lineage (GTDB taxonomy): Bacteria > Planctomycetota > Phycisphaerae > WQYP01 > WQYP01 > JAJYPG01. The sequence continues at coordinate 37,197 of DAIDJN010000062.1, forward strand.
TGGCTGAAAGCGTTAGAACCGCAAACAGGCACATAAGTGTAACCCAGAGCACCGGTGATTGCGGTGACAAAATGCTTGGGCCGCCGAAATAAAATGTCGGAAAAACCAGTATTGAAAGCAGCACCGCCAGCGGATAAGCCGCTCCAGCGGATAAATGAAAAAGTGCTTCCATTTTAACTTTCAACGGCAGGGACGAGGCAAGAAGCCGAGGAAGAATCTTAACGGCGGTCTGTGCATGTCCTTTAGCCCAGCGGTGCTGTTGCTGTTTGAAGGCGGCGATTTCCGGCGGCAGTTCCGCCGGGGATGTTTCTTCAGATAGAAATACGATGCGCCATCCGGCCATCTGTGCGCGATAGGAAAGGTCCATGTCTTCGGTCAGGGTATCATGCTGCCAGCCACCTGCTGCCGCGATGGAAGTTTTACGCCATATTCCACCAGTGCCATTAAAATTAATAAATCGGCCGCTTCGGCTGCGGGCGGCGTGTTCAATGACAAAATGCCCATCCAGAAAGATGGCCTGACACCGGGTAAGCAAGGAATGCCACCGGTTGAGATGTTCCCAACGGGTCTGCACGCAACCCACCGCCGGATCGGTGAAATAATGGATGGTATTCTTCAGCATCTGTGGTTGGGGAACAAAATCCGCATCGAAAATGGCAATGTATTCTCCGGTGGCCGTGGCCAGACCGTTTTCCAGTGCACCGGCCTTATAGCCTTGTCGATTGGTCCGATGAATGTACTCCACATTATGACCGGCGGCGGCCATTTTATGGCAGGTTTCGCGAGCAATATCCGCTGAATCGTCAGTGGAGTCATCCAGTACCTGTACCTGGAGAAGGTGTCGCGGATAATCCATTTTACATGCGGCTTCAATCACACGCGCCGCGACAAACCGTTCGTTAAATAAGGGCAATTGAACCGTTATGGCGGGCCAATCGGCAAACCGATTCGCAGGCACCGGCTTGTTGCCCGATTTCCTGTAATACAGCACTACCTGCCAATAGCGATGAACCCCATATACCGTCAGCACGCCGAGCGCGAGCAAATACAAAGTGTTGAACATAAAACCCACGAATGCCGTCATTCGATCTTAACCCTTTCCTGACCCTGTCCCCTGACCCCTCGCGGTAACCACAGGCTTGCCGCAAAACCCGGCCGGTTGACGCTCGCCGCGCCGCCGTCCGCGCCTGACATCCTATAACCCGTGCCAACGCCATAAAGAGTTTAAGGCGATAGGACAGTCAGGTCAATGCGTCGCGAATACGAAAAATACGTCTGCAGGCGCGATTTGGGGCATGAATGCGGTGCCTCCAACTGCTGATTGCTCAGGTGCGTGTCTTTTTGCGAAGGCGCTTCCGCAGCGGCTATTAATCGGTTACCGGCAGCCAAAATATGACCGGAATTAAAGACTTCTCATTGCCAACGCGAACAGAGTCCAATTTGCAATTAAATTGGTTGCAATCAACTTATGCCGTTACAATTTCCCGAAAGCTGGCGAGGCCAGGCGGCGGGCTTTGCAACCGGCTACCGACCAGCGATTCACGGGTTGTAACCCGGAATACGAACGTTACACCGCTGGCGCAACAAGACGCCCTTTATGCCTTCAGGAGCAAAATGTCGAGATTACTGGCCGTATTTCAGGTGACGCGGGTCGCCCTGGCCTTCACTGCGGTGGCCGACGCTTGGACACTGCTTCTGCTGCGGATTCCGGGGCAGGCGGCACCGCCGCATCTGGTGGGAGAACTTCTACTGACGGCGGCGGTCTCTTTTCTTCTTTACTGCTTTGGAATGTCGCTTAATGACCTCCTGGATATTCGGCGCGACCGCCTTTTTGCGCCCTGGCGAGCGCTGCCAAGCGGACGGATTTCGCCCGCGGCGGCAATCGTATTAAGCCTGTTTTGTCTGCTTGGGGCCTTATTTTCCGCCGCTTTGCTCGCGATGTATCAGACGGGCTTTCTGGTGCCGTTGTCACTGCTAATGGCGATTGTGACCGCTTCACTGATCCTTTTTTATAACGCTGTGGCTAAATTTTTAGGGTCAGTTGGAGTAATCACGCTGGGACTTATACGCGCAACCAACAGTCTGGTGGCGCGGCCCGAAAGCGATTTTATGCTGCTGGCAATGTTTTTGTTTACCCATATAACAGTGGCCAGCCTGTTGGCTTATCACATGGAATCCAAGCGACCACGTTTAAAAATATATGACCTGGCAATCGCTGGTTCGGCGCTCCTGATTATAAATGGCATCATGCTGATCTGGATGGCGTGGAATGGCTTATGGAACCATTGGCTGGTAATGCTGGCCGCGGGACCTGGCGTGGTGATGCTGGCCTATACACTCTGGGCTGGCTTTCGATATTTCAAACCCCGCCCCAACCGCCGAAAGCAGGGACAGCGCATTATTCTGGCGGGAATGTTTTTTTTGTTTCTTTATGACGGGGCTTTGCTGCTGGCCAACGGCCAAAAAAATGCCGCAATGCTGATTGCCCTGTGCGCGGTGCTTTCAGTAGCGGCGTTTTTTGCCATGCGAATGACCGGAAAAGGACTGAATATACGCCCTCAATACCGCGTGACGCGGGACTTCCGCCGACTGCGTTAGCGTTTGCGATTCGGGTGATATTCCCGGTACCCGACTAAAAACCTGCCTTGTGCGATATACTTCATTCGCCGGTTGGTGCATCAGGTGGCTGACTGGGGCGTTGTAACAGCGAAGCGGCGGTGAAAATCGGGGATGTCCTGACCGGCCGCGGTAAAGCGGGACCTGATTCGGAAGTCCGAAATTAGAAAGCATAAGAACAATTATTATAAGGACGTTGCGTGAAAATTCTGGTCATCGGTGGCACAGGTCTGGTTTCCCGACCGCTGGCCAGCGCGCTGGCGCGGCAGGGCAATCATGTCACCATATTTAACCGCGGAAAAACCGTTGGCGGCCCGGAAGTGCCCGTGGATTTCATAAAGGGCGACCGGAATAATCTGGGTGAATTTCAACAATTGCTGTCCGGTCGCGATTACGATGTGGTGATTGACATGGTCTGCTCCACCACCGCTCAGGCGCAATGCGATCAGCGCGTTTTCACCGGCAGGACCGGACATTTTATCTTCTGTTCCACAGCCGCTGTTTACGGCAACACCCAGACGGTTCTTCCCACGACCGAAGGCCAGATTCCGATGCCGATAAGCTCGGCGGCGAAGGAAAAACTTTCCGGCGAACGCATATTCATGGAAGCGCAGCGCAGCGGTCGCATGAACGTGACGATTTTTCGCCTTGGACAGACCTTCGGACCGGGTGCGGTCCTTTTGGATAATCTTGGCCCGGCGGGCGGCTGCATTGACCGGCTGCGCCGCGGCTTGCCGATAGTGGTTTGCGGCGATGGCAACGGATTGAAACAATCCATTTATTGTGACGATGCAGCGCGGGCAATTGCGCAAGCGGCGGGCCACCGGCGAACTTGGGGAGAAATCTACAACCTGGCCGGGCCGGATGTATTCACTTGGGATCAGTATACGCAAAAGGTGGCGTCCGCCATTGGCGCGCCAGCACCACGCTTTTATCATATTTCGACCGACATGCTTTTGAAAATGGCTCCTGGCCGCTATCCCATGCTGGCCGAAGCCCACCGCTTCCATGCTGTCTATGACAGCCGGAAGCTGCACCGCGATCTGCCACAATTTTCGCACAGTGTGCCGTTTGAGGAAGGCATCCGCCGCAATGTGGCTTGGATGGATGCAAACCCCGGATTTTTACCCCCCTCCCGGCATACAGATCATGACCGCTGGATCAGTCGTTTTGAAGCCCTGACCGATGGCATCCGGTCCGGGGCATTGTCCACACAATGACCGTATGGAGCAATCTCGTGATGATAAAAAATATCAGCCGATGGCAACGCCGGGTCATTTCCGCACTGCTTTTATTTGCAATATTGCCCGCATGGAATATCGTCCAAGGACGAGATATCGGCCCCGGCTGGCCTTACCGGCGACCTTTGTATGTGAATTTCGCGCGTTCGTCGGCACCGGGTTCCGCCATGGCCTGGGCGGAATTTTATACCAACAAGGCCCGACTGCCGAACGGAGCGGATTTGCGCGCCACCTCGGCCGACGGGCGATTGCTTCCCATGCGGATAATGCGAATATCCCCCTCCGACAGTCTTGTGCGAATAGCATTCGACGCCCCCGCCGCCGGACGTTACTGGGTCTGGTGGGGCAATCCATCTCCAGGGGTGGCGGGACCCGCACTGAAAATAACCCGCGGTGTGCTGATGCAGATATACACTCGCGGGCGGGGCGCGGTGCGCACGCGCCAGGAAATGCGCCGAGCGTTTAAGAATCACAATCCAATCGGAGCCTATTTTATTTCATCCATATTTCAGCGGTATAACCCGATGGGGCCGATGAACAACGACCTGATCCGGTACAGCGGAGAACTGCACATTGTGCAGCCGGGACAATATGTGTTTGCCTTTGATGTGGATGGTGCAGGCTATGTGGATATGGATGGGCATGAGTTTCTGGAAAAGCGGGGGCTTGGATGGATGCAGGGACGGGTCCGGTTTAAACGGTCGATCCGTTTGAATGCCGGTTGGCATCGTGTGGTGGTGGGGCAATTTCACCGATGGGGTGCCTCGGGTGTGGCGCTGGACTGGCGCTATCCTGGTGTGAAATATTTTTCGCCGGTGCCCCCCGCCGCATTTGCCCCCATAGCGACGGCACGCGCTGGAGCGCTCCGGAAAACCGCCGGAGGTTATGCCGCCGACTTTTCCATTCGCCCACAGGCCCAGATTTTTGTTCCCGCCTCTCATTATTTTCAGCGGTACAGCTTTTCCGCACTGGTTCCCGCAAGCTTTTCCCCGTCAGTTACCTGGCGGTTTTCCGACGGGCAGCGTGCCAGCGGCCTTCAGGTGAATCATATTTTTATGACGCCTGGAATTTACCGGGTGGCGATGCGTGTGAATCAGGCGGGCCACAGCTTTCGCACGTCGTTGCGCTTTGTAGTGAAATCTGAAATGTACGCACTGTTTCCATTTCCGCCAGCCGACCCGCCAGTTCTGGTTGCCAACATTCTGAATACCTATCGAACCGACCGGCTGGATGCCGCACAGCTTTATCGCGGAATTGAATTTTTTCATCGATATAACACCTACCATGGGTTGTCGCGGTGGGGATTGGCCTGGGCGCAATCGAAAGATCCGCAAAACGCCAAACAGGTAAAAAAAGCCGCCGGACTGATTGCCCGCGGCCTTGTGGCAAAGAACAATTTCGTTCAGGCCGCGACTATTTACCGGCTGGTGGCACAAAAAAGAATATCCGTGTTGGCCCAGAGCCGCGCTTTGCAGCATTATGCCGTGCTGATGTGCGACCATACAGACAGCGCCAACAAAGTGCTGGCCGTGCTGCAGGCATGGCGTAGCGGCCATCATCATTTGCCCGCTGCTGAAAAGCGGCTTATTTCCGTCGCGCTGGCCTATGCGGCTGTTGGAACGGGCAATGGAAAACTTGCCGCATCGTATATTGCGGCCTCCGGTGGGTCGGCCATGGCCTACAGCGCGGCTGAAATTCGCCAGGGAGTGCTGGCTCGCAATGTGGAAAGCTATATTCAATCGAATCATTTGCGCACGGCCCGCCAACTTCTGAATGAATGGGATGCGGATTTTCCCCAAGCTGTCATTAAAGGCTATACCAGACTGTTGCGCATGAAATTGCTCCGCCACGCCGGCCATCCCATGGCCACCGTGCGGATGGCTATGCAATTTGTGGCGGCTGAACCCAAATCATTTTACGCGGCACGGCTGCTTTACGAGGCCCGTTTGGCGGCCAATAACGCGGGGCATCGCAACAGAGCTTTGTTGATTTTCGCCAAACTTAAACAAAACTATCCGGAATCGCCCTATGCCTACAAAAAATAATCGCGAACCACCGTTCGTGAAATGCAACTCTCGAATTGAGGCCAGGCGGGTTATCAGCCATCGGCCTGAAAGCAATCCGTCGTTAACTGCCGGGCCACCTTCGTCCCGATTTTCGCGTTCCGTCCTGCCGGGGTGCGTTCGACGATCTTGCGCGGCGACAGTGCGCGAAGGTCATTCCTTTCAACTTTTATGTGAACGTCATGCGGCGCATCGCTCGGCAACCCATTTTCGATTATTGTCTGTCCACACGATGGCCAAACTATTCCCATCCTGAAAAAGGAGCCTGATGTGACACACGAAATGTCCACCCAACCCCCAGCGACCCGGTTGACTGATCCATCCTGCTTATTTTGTCGCATTATTGCCGGGGAAATTCCCTGCTACCGCGTGTATGAGGATGACTGCGTACTGGCGTTCCTGGATATTGGTCCGGTCGTCACCGGGCATGTTCTGGTGATTCCCAAAGCCCATTATAAAAATATTTTTGATATTCCGGACCAGGTCATTGCGGAGGTCGCCGCCCGTCTGCCACGATTGGCCAATGCCGTGGCCGCAGCCACCGGTTCGACGGCGTGCCATATTCTGTTAAACAACGGTCCGGAGGCGATGCAGTCGGTTTTGCATCTTCACTACCATATTATTCCGCGGAAGGATGGCGATTCCTTTTTTGTACCCTGGAAACCAATACGGCTTGATTCCCGTGCGACAGAGCCTTTAATCAGCGCCATTCGGGATGCTTTGCAGAAACAGGCTGAATGACCTCCTAAAAGAAAAATAGTAAGTTTCGCCGTTGGGCGGCAACTAAGGATAACTGAAGGTATTGAAAAATCTTCGCGGCAAATGGTTCCAAAATTCTTTGCAGCATGAAAGGTACCCACAGAATGAATCATACGCTGAATTATAAACACGCCGCTGCATTGCAGCTGTTGGGCCTTAGTGTCATGTTTCTTTCCATTTTGACCGCCGTCAGTGCAGGCCGATCGGTCACACTGCCTGCAAAGGCCGTGGTGAAAGCCCCGCCTCCGCCAAAGTCGGCGAAACCCGCAGCGTTCATGATAGGGCATATTCCGGCATCACATCCAGATGCAATTGTCGTTGTGCACAACACATTGACCCTTGCCAATGGCAAGGTCTTGCACTACACCGTGCATACGGGTTATCTGCCGGTCACCAGTAAGCAGGGAAAATTGCAGGCGAAAATATTTTTCATTGCGTATACCAAAGATATGCCCGCCGACCAGCGCGCCAACCGCCCGCTGACATTTTGTTTCAATGGCGGTCCTGGTGCTGGCTCGCTCTGGCTGAATTTGGGTTGCGCAGGCCCCATGCGTCTGGTCCTGACTCCCCGCGGCAACATTGGCCCCCCGCCATTCAGACTCAAATCCAACAGGCAGAGTTGGCTGCGCGATACCGACCTGGTGTTTGTAGACCCGGTGGGAACCGGTTTCAGCCAACCGGCTCCGGGCGTGCCAGGCGGCAAGTTTTATGGCGTAAGTCAGGATGTGCAATCCGTTGCGAAATTCATCCGCTTGTACGTGACCATGTACAAACGCTGGGGCTCTCCCACGTTTCTGGCGGGCGAGAGCTATGGCACCACGCGGGCATGTGGATTGGCTGACTATTTAAGTGCCCATACCGGATTGGCCCTTAATGGCGTGATCCTGATTTCCTGCGCACTGAACTTTCAGATTCTTGAGCCGAGCCTGGGAAATGACACGCCCTATCCCCTGTTCCTGCCAAGCTATACGGCTGCCGCCTGGTATCACCATAAGCTTGCGCCGGACCTGGAAAAGCATTTCCACAAAACATTGGCCGCCGCGGAGCACTTTGCGCTTCACACCTATATTTCCGCGCTGGCGAAAGGCAGTTCCCTGCCGCGGGCGGAAAAATTAAAGGTGGCCGCAACCCTTGCGAAATTGACCGGCCTTTCGGAAAAATTCATTCTGCTGGCAAATCTGCGGGTCGGTCCGGGTACGTTCGAACAGGCACTGTTGCGTGACCAGCGGCGCGTCATAGGCCGCATGGATACGCGCCTGACCGGATACAACGCACACCCGACCGGCGGCAGCGCATCCTGGGATCCGGCAATGTCCGAATTTATCGCACCCTTCACGAGTGCCTTTAACCAATATGTCCGCCAGGACCTGCATTACTCCAATGACCTTCCCTATAAAGCCCTGGCGGGAATTCCTTGGAATTTCGGTCCCGGCGGGGCCGGATTCCTGTTCGTGACCGACAATCTGCGAAACGCTCTGATCCGCGATCCATATATGCATGTACTTGTGTGCAGCGGATATTTTGATCTGGCCACACCGTTTTTTGGAACGGTTTATTCCATGGATCATCTGAATTTGAGCCGGCGGCTTCAAAGCCATATCAAGGAAGTGTTTTTCCGGGGCGGCCACATGTTGTATCATCCCGCGGACATGCGGAAGAAACTCGCACGGGAAATTCACCAGTTTATCCTGAGTGCCGCCCATCAAAAGGCAAAACACCAGCATGCCGGAAGCTTGTGACCTGGCCGACGGTCAGCCGGAAATAAACGTGCGCGCCTGAATTCATTTTCCGTCGTGGGCCGGGGCTGGACCGAAAAGCAAATCCTGTCAAGAACCCCTAGGCATTGATTTGTCGCCCCAGAAACTGATAGCTTTCCACAATCGCCACGATGCAGGCATCCACCGGCAGCACCGGCTTAAAAGGATTGGCCGCTTCGCGCCCCTCCTCATAAGCCACCAGTGAACCCGCCGAGGCCCCCACTACGTCTGCGGCCACAATGGTCCAGCGCACCGGCTGTTGATTGAAATCGAGTGGTTGAATAAGCACCAGTCTGTGTGCATCCAGGCCGGCAACGCGAATGCGGGCCTCAATTCCACCAATCACTTTTCCAAGATACATGCATCAACTCCACATGGATTCAATGTTTAAATCATGCCGCCGCAATCCGGCAGGCAAAGCGAAAATCGCGGTTCTGACCCGTGTTATGCCAGCCCAGTCGCCGCCGGTTGCTAGCGCGATTCTGCAGGGTTTGAATCGACAATGGCCACAATCGCAAGCCTGGCGGGACAATCATCCGTGGTTTTAAGCATCTCCTGAACCGCTCGTCCATCACTGGTTACCAGCACCAGTGTATCAACTCCCGCCCCCAGCGTGTCGACTGCAATTTGCGGGATTCCCATGTGTTGTCCGTTTGTCGCATCCACGGGCTGAATAATCAGCAGACGTGCGCCGCGAAGCGTGGGGTGCTTCGTTGAAGCGGTCAGCGTTCCTTGAACCTTGGCCATGAACATAAGCGATCCGATACTCAAAATTCTAAAAATATCCCGCCTTTTCCGGCAGGACCGCCCCGTCAGCTTTTCCGGAAAATCGGTTGGCCGGCGGCATCGATACGATCGATCAGCGCCACCACCACCGCGTCGGTTGCGCACGCCTTCATGCCGGGCGCAACCCGTGCGGAGCTACCTTGTGTCACCAGGACGATATCTCCCTCGCCGGCACCTAATTCGTCATTGGCGATGATCATATTCTGGCCCGGAACAAGCTGGCCATCTTTGATGACATGGGCATGGGTGACAACCAGCTTCTTACCGTCGAAGCCGGCATCTTTCATCGTGGCCACAACTTTACCCACAACTTTTGCAATGATCATGTTAGAAACTCCCGGCCCGCGGGCCTTTTAATTTCCGTAAGGTTCTAATTTTGCGTTCCAACGCGCCGACAGGCTGGCGGGTTGGCCAAGAGTCTGATTATCGCACAGCTTGCTCCGCCTGCCAAACGGCGTCAGGTTAAGTCGGCGGGTGCCGACGCGTCGCACACCGTTCTGGGGCACACTGCATCAGGCGCCCAGGCACCGGGCTATATGTTCGATTGCGGACATAATAAAGCTGCATTTCTGGATCAGAGCTGTAGCCGCATTCGATTATTTCATTCGCGCAGGAGGTATTGGAGGTATTGGAGGAATTGGATGTATCGGGAGGACGACGGGCAGACAGGATGTCTGCACCACAATTCTGCCGCCGGGGGCTTTGGCTGGCAAGCAGGCATTCCGAAAGCATTTCGTCAGTTGCAACCAAACGCGCGATCCCTTTTCAAGCTGTTCCAACTTGGATTATACCTTTGATCAAATTCGCGGTAAATATTTTCTCGATCCGGTTACCGAAAATGTGTCGCCTATCGCCAAAAAAAACCAAGTTACGCAACAGTCGGCAAACTGGGGTAATCAGCCGGCGGCGGAAGATGGATTTTCCTTTCGCCGCCGCTGGGATAGCTTCCCGGTCGCAACGACCTTTACCGGGGCGAGACTTGCACTCGCTGGAACACTTCGCCTTTGCACGGCGCACCTGGGCTGCTACATATGTCCCGATGATTACTGGCATTATTTTTGGCCGCCAAGTTCCCGTCGTCTGCGAGAAACCTGCGGCTCCCGATTGACGAAATAATCATGCGCGACGCCTTGAAAGGCAGCATTCAGCACTTCCTTGGCACCGGCCGCAAGTGAGCCCTCGGCCGCCAATACATTTTTAAGCTCTCGGTCCAAATAGTTATTCAATTCCGGCGAGCACGATTGTCCGGCAATACCATGCGGATGATTACCGACTGTCGATAACTGCGCAATCAGCGTGTCTCCTAGGTCACCGAACATGTGTGCCACGAGCAGATAGGCATAAATAAGACATATGGCCCTGGAGTTTTCTGGGCCGTCGACGCCGCTGCGCCCGTGGTGCAGAATTTCGCACCACAGATAGAACTTGGCAACATGGAATCCCTGGTGCCAGCCCATCTCCCCAACCGCATCGTACAGCATCGCCGCCGACCAGTCTGTCGCCCCGAGCAGGCGAGCATCGGAGACAATATTGGCGTAGAGGCTCAGTGCGGCGCAATACGCCTGTGTGGTCGGATCCGGAATCCTATCAACGGTGAAAATCGCGTTGTAGGCGGCGGTCGCCACATTGTCTAAATCTGTGCGAGGAAGCCGCCCGGATGACAGCGGGGCAGTTATCTGATCGAGCGGTAGGGCTCGAACTCCCTCAATTGCGATCTCGGTTGCATTGGCCCGCCTGAAAATACGTTGAACTTCGAGCATGTCAACAGATCGAAACATCGCCAGAAACGCGGATTCCGAAAAGCCGCCGAAATTATCGAGAATTAACGCCGGGCTGATAAGCATATCGGTATCTCACCACAGTTAGGGTTACGGAATAGTGCAATCGGGTACGCAGCTAGGCTCAAGTCGGAGGCAATTTGTATAGGCTTCGCGGGCCTGCTCGGCAGCGGCCGGGTGATTAGCCTGGGTTGGAATTATGATGTCACACCCAGCGTCGAGATAGTTCTGGCGGCCACTCGCACAGCTAAGCCACGCCGCAATTTTCGGTGGATATTCAGAACAGGGTCTCTTGGCTTTGCAACCACCCAGTCTTGCGGCTTGGGCGCATTCTGCCTTGTAGGTGTCATAGAGATCGACGCAGGCTGCACGCCACACAGCGTAGGCCAACACGAGCGCCGCCAAGGCGGCGGCCGCCCAAGGAAGCCACGCAAGGTCGGCGAGAGCCTCAATTGCCGCCGCTAGCGCCTCCGCTGCTGCCGCGCCGCCCGGTGGCAGGGTGACGGGCCCCGGATATCCGGGCGATACAACACTGGCGCCGAGCATGTCGGCGAATGCCACACTATCACCAGCCGCGTATTGGTACAAATTCACGCCGCCGTCATAGCCGATCGGATCACGCTGAATCCAACGGCCAAGTGCGGGGTTATACGTCCGATTGCGGACGTAATAAAGCTGCGTGTCTGGATCAAATCGATAGCCGCAATAGATAATTTCATTGGCACCGTAATCTGACTGCACATCATCATCGGTGAACCAAACGCCATCCGCGCCCGGACCGGTGAAGATCAACGTATTTCCATACGCGTCCGTGTCATACGCTTCTATGATGTCGCCACCGGAATTCGTCAGCGCCACCGCGCGGTACAGCAAATCCTGCAACAAATAATACGCCCCGGCAGGCACGGATTGTGCCCCGGCGGCCACCAGCAGGTTCAACTGGACACATTCGTCAATATATGTTCCCCAGATGTACTGTTTCGTAGGCGTATCCGTACTGCCTGACCCGCCGAATGGATTGCGTTCCTCCATCGTCTGCCAGCCTTGCCAGATATAATCTGTCGTGCCGTTGGGAATGTTGCCCGTTACTCCGCCGTTGG